>NZ_CP104550.1:400000-1053352 GCF_025397995.1 Methanothermobacter wolfeii | reverse complement strand
AGGGAATCCCTCAAAACGGTTCTTGATGCAGCATCACCGTCTGACACGGTACTTCTCCTTGGAGCCCAGGGTATGGACCCGGCATCCAAGGTTCTGAAGGAAATAATGGGAAATTCATGATCTGAATCCATCTCCCATGAATCATTTTTTATTCATGATTCAGGTCGATCCCACCATAAGTTTATAATGAATGTTCATACTTGCAGACATAACTAAAGTTCCTATAAGAGTCTGCCACCATAAGTTTATAATGAATGTTCCTAAATAACTAGTCTCCAGAGCTCAAACATAATACAAGGAACCATAAAACAAAGGTGAAGCCGATGTTCATAAAGATCAGAAGGGATACCCTTGTGATACTCCTGCTGGCATTCATCCTCATCCTATCGGGTCGTGTGATGACCTACCTTGCCTATGCATCATCAACAGAGGATGTGAACGGCGTGCCCATAGCAGGCATAATCGTTAAGGGTAATGATATAGTCCCTCTATCATCAATAAAGGCCAATATATATGAATCAGGACTCAGGCCTGGAAGCTACATCAAGGGAGATGTGCTTGTAACTTCAAAGAGAAAGATCCCTCTCAGTGAAGCCATTGAGAATGCTGAAAAGTTTGTCAAGAAAACAACCATACCCGGTACGCGCGTGACCCCGATAGCCGCTGCAGATGTTAAGGTGGATACGAAAACAGGCATAGTAACGGTTAATGTTATTGAAGACTTTGCAACAGTAAAGATTACCAACAGAACCGGAGGTAGTGGTTAATGCAGAAATTTAGCAAGTTACTGCTGCTTCTAATCATATTCAACCTGCTCATAGGGCCGGTGTCTGCAACGATGAACGTCATAGTTATAACCGATCCTACAGGCGCCGACCCCAATGGCGCGGCTGCAGGGAGTATGTCCTTTGCCCAGAACATGTTCCAGTCAACCTTCCTCATGTCAAAGGAGAAGAGATTCGCTGTTCTCTCAGGGGGTGAGGGTGCCTCCACTCCAAGGCTCATGGCCATCATGGATGTTATAAATCGACTTGAGAATGGTGCAACAGCAGCAGAGGCAGCATCCGCAGCCAACAGTTATCCCGGTATAAGGGTCATGTGCGGAGGTCCGGGCATAGGGGCGGCAGTCGGTGGTTCCTTCGATGCCTACGTCGTGATTGTGGAGGATGATGGCACCATAACCGTCACACCCTACTCAGGGGGCCTTGCAGTGCTGCCGCCTGGAAAGAAGGGTGCCATCATACACCTCAGGAACACCCATGGCAACCCCAAGTACGGTACGGCCACCCGTGTAAGGCAGGAGACAGCCATTAACATCGGTAAGATGATAAGGGATGGTTACTCCGCCACCTACATTGTCGGTAAGGTCTTTGAGGAGGTTGCCAAGGATGCGGGTGAGAAGTATGGTGGTGGTGCGGTTAACCTGGCCTCCGGTGTATCAACAGGGGACATGTTCACACCCGAAAACCTCAATGAGACAGGTTACCCCATGGATGAACCCTATGTGAAGGTCTGTGATGAGTGCGGCTGGAGTGTGGGGTACCCTGCAGCCGAAAACTATCAGGTATGTCCGGTGGATGGAAGCAAACTCAAGGTAATATACGCATATGAGGCCCTCAAGAACGCCATAACGGTAACCAATGGATCAGTCTCGGTTTCTGTTTATGGAACCGACGAGGCGGGAGTGGTGCAGACGACACAGGAGATTGTAAGGGCATCGGTGAGGAAGAACGGTTACAGCTCAGAGGCAATAGCACGCTCGATAAACAGGGCCATAAAAAACGGGTTCCTTGTGGGGGTGAATTATGTTGAACCAAAGGACATCAATGTGAAGCCCAGCTCAAGGGCCGTGGGGGTTTACTACACGCCACTTCCCGGTGAAAGGACCTCACCGCCCATGGAGCTTCCTGTAAGCTCGTCTCTCCTTGAGGCGCTGGGGAACATACAGACAGCCCTCGGTTTCATCATGGTGCTCCTTGTGCTCTTCAGGAGCAGCCTTATAAGTTCATTCAGGAGGAGCTAGGGATGTCTCTTATAATCATAAGGGCTGACAGCAATGAGAAGATCCTCAACGCCATAGCTGACCTTGAACGTCATGGCGGACTCAAGGTCATCGGAAAACCCCGCCTGATGCGGAGGGAGCTGGCTGACAGGCTGGCATCCTCCATACTTGGAGGTCCGTTAAGGAGCAGGGCCTCTGCCGCTGCAGTTGTGGAGGTTGAGGAGGATGATACAGAGAGTATAATGGCCGTCAGGAGGATACATCCCCCGGCGCATCTGATCGTTGTAAGCAGTGAGTACGATGAGTACGGTGAGCTCAGGGATATATTCAGAAACCTCAGGGTTATGAGGGGGTATTATTCCCATAAGGGGTAGAATAAGTTGTTTTTTGATAGTGTTGTTCCCTGAGGACGAGTTCATCTTGTAGGGGATAAAATGAGGGGGGTTATCAGCTCCTCTTTATCCTGGCAATATCACCTATGGTGGCTCCCCTGAAGCCTCCAGCCTCAATTTTATCGGTTTCATCCCCTTCGAACTTCTCAAGTAACTGGATATTAAGGAGCCTTTCAAGTTTCTTTGCGAGTTTAATATCAGGTTCCATCCTCTCGGATTCGATCCTGTTTATAACGGATACCTTTTCATTTATCCTTTCTGCGAGATCCTCCCTTGACCATCCCCTTGACTCACGCTCTGCCCTTATGATCTTCCCATAATCCTCAACAACTTCATAGATGGGTTCAGGTCCTCTTGAACGTGCGGGTCTTCTTTTCACAGGACTCTTTCTGGGTTTACGTGGTTCTCTCTGGACTTTACCGAACCTTGAGCATTCCTTGCAGACATCCATAACTGAGCTATCGATTTTTGTCTTTATAGGTTTTCCAACAATTCTTTTACCGCAAATCTCGCATCTCATGAAGATCCCTTTTTATTTTATTCTAGATTTATTCCACCCCAATATTTAAATATTACTAGGGACAAGATAGTATACAACAAAATTTAAATAGGAGTGTTCTAAAATCATGGAAAATAACTCCCAGAATGTAATGAAAAAGATTGAAGACCTCAAAAAAGAAATTAGAATGCTTAAAGAGGAAAATTCCAAGACAAAAAGGAATCTGATGTGGAAAATCAGAAAACTTGAGAAGGATAAACTTTTAATTGAAAATGAGAAGACAAGGCTTGACAGGGAAGTTAAATCCCTGCGTGGTGAGATAGAAAGGTTCAGGACACCACCACTGGTCATAGCCACAATCACAGAAGTACTTGATGATCACAGGGTCGCAGTAAAGAGCAGTACCGGCCCCCACTTTGTAATAAATTATTCAAGATTCATTGACAGAAAACAGCTCGAGCCAGGTGCAAGGGTTGCATTAAACCAGCAGACCTTCAGCATAGTTGATGTGCTGCCATCAGAGAAGGACCCTGTTGTAACTGGCATGGAAGTTGAAGAAAAACCAGAAGTCTCCTACGATCAGATAGGCGGCCTTGAAGAGCAGGTCAGGGAAGTCAAGGAGACGGTGGAGCTTCCACTTAAAAAACCAGAACTCTTCGAGAAGATAGGTATAGAGCCACCTAAAGGCGTGCTTCTCTACGGCCCGCCGGGTACGGGTAAAACACTCCTTGCAAAGGCGGTTGCACATGAAACCAACGCCACATTCATAAAGATAGTTGCATCTGAATTCGTGAGGAAATACATCGGTGAAGGTGCAAGACTCGTCAGGGGAGTCTTTGAACTTGCAAAGGAGAAGGCTCCGAGCATCATATTCATAGATGAGATTGATGCAGTGGCAGCTAAGAGGCTTAAGAGTTCAACAAGTGGCGACAGGGAGGTTCAGAGGACCCTCATGCAGCTCCTTGCAGAGCTTGACGGGTTTGAGTCAAGGGGTAACGTCGGTATTGTCGCTGCAACCAACAGACCTGACATCCTTGACCCTGCCCTCCTGAGACCTGGAAGGTTTGATAGGTTCATAGAGGTCCCGCTTCCAAATGAGGATGCCAGGAGGGAGATCCTCAAGATACACACATCTGGGATGGCCCTTGCAGAGGAGGTCGACATAGAACTCCTTTCAAGGATCACTGACGGAGCATCAGGCGCTGACCTCAAGGCGATATGTACCGAGGCAGGTATGTTTGCAATAAGGGAGGAGCGCGATGAGGTCACAATGGCCGACTTCATGGACGCCGTTGACAAGATAATGGGTGTTGAGAAGGAAGAGGAATACAAACAGGAAACCGGAGTAATGTTCGGTTAATCACCGATTATGGCCTGTGATGAACCCTATGAGCTCTGAAAAGTGATGATTGATGGGCGATCTGAGGCTGTAATCATAAAACACCTTTTTTCCTGATAAATTCTGACATGGAACATCCTTTTTTTGATATTCTTTTTGATCAAGTTAAATTCTGAAGTTAATCTGATTTCATTCGCAGATTCGTTCCGAGTCTCTAATTATGAGCTTGTTTTCAGGAATTCAGACTTCCTCCCAGAGGCTTCCAAGGACGGCTTTCTTCCTGGTTTTAACTAGTTTAGGGATCCTTCCAGCAGTCCCTGCATGCTCCCCAACCACAACCATAACCCCCCGGAAGTGCTCACGGAAGTCATCAGCCCTTTCAAGGGCAGACTCAACAGCAGACCTCTCATCAGGACCCCCTGCACTGTTCGCTATTGATGTGGCCAGGGCATCTGCTACGCTGGCTTCAGATGCAAAAACCGTCACAGAATCCGCCCTCCCGAAACTTATCGAGTGACCCACTGTTCCCGATGAGGTGCAGATCCCCCGCGCCTTTCCGGGCTTTATAAGGAAGCCCACCTCACCTGAAAGGGATGAAGAACCCGCATAGAGACCCACGGTAACCTTACGGTCATTTATAAGGGCTATGTCGCCTCCGTTATCAACTATCGTGCATCTTGAGCCGAGCTTCATGGTGTGCATCAGTGAGAGCTGTGATATGGTCCCTGCAACTGCAGCCATCGGGCCGACCTCAGCCTTCCTCGCAGCCCGGGACATCATCCTCACAATAAGGGGGCCCTCCTCAACATGCACCGGCTCAAGGGAGGTTAGAAATTCCGGATCCCTCCTTATGTATTCCTTGAGGAGCATCCTCTCCCCCAGAATAAACCCGGCAAGACCATGGTCAGTAACGTCTGTTACAAGTTTTATCCTTGTCTCATCAATATTTATCTTCTCACTGATCATCATATCAACCAGCATATTAATTGAGGCTGTTTCATCATCAAAGAGTCGGGGTACACCAGCATAATTTCAAGACCCCAGCATCCGCCCATACCAGTAAATATAAAAAGATGAACCACATACCTAATCTTAGTCAGCTAACTGTTTTACAGAATATCTTGGCTTCACTGTGATTAATATGTTTGGCAGAGACAGATTCTATCCTGGTGAAAGGATCCTCTACGAGGCACATCCAAGGTTCATTCTAAACTCCAGATCAACGCTTATTAAGGTGATACTCTCACTCATAATAGTCTACTACTTCCAGAGGACGGTTGAATTCGCAGGGAGCCTCTCAAGGGTATTCCTTGAAAGATACGGGTTCAACTTCGCCAGCACTGCGGTGATCATCCTCCTATCACTGCTGTTCATATTACTTATCAGTATAATGTGGGACGTGCTCTCTTGGAGGAACAGGAGATACCTGGTGACGGACCAGAGGGTTATTGTTGAATCAGGCGTCATCAGGAAGAAAAGGTTTTACATCCATCACGATAAAATAGTTGACGTCGTATTTTCACAGGGCCTCACCGAGAGGCTGCTTAACTCCGCTGACGTTGAGGTCTACGGGGGCCATGAGGGGACGCACATAGTCCTTCAGGATGCACCATCACCCTCAAGGATAGAGAATTATATCAACAGATCCACCGGAGGAGGGGCAGCGGACCATGCAGCCGAGATAATAAGGGAGCTCTCAGATGAGACTCCGGATAAACCAGGGTTCTCAGACCCATCCTTCTGGGAGTCCGATGAGGAAGAGGAACAGGAAGAGGAGTACGCAGGTAACATGGGTTCCGTTATGGAGAGACATTCAAGGAAATTTAAAAGGTTAAGGGAAGAGGATGGTGAAGAATGAGGGACTATGATGTTATCATAATGGGGGCAGGACCGGCCGGATCAACCCTTGCAAGGCACCTGGTAGAGAGGGGATTCAGGGTATGCATCCTTGAAAAGAAGAAAATAATAGGGGTGCCCCTCCAGTGCGCGGGCCTGGTCTCACACAGGATAAGGGAGGTTAACATGCTCCCCGATGAAGTCATAATAAACAGTGTAAGGGGTGCGTTCCTCCATTCACCCTCCGGGGTAACCCTTAAGGTTTCAAAGGACAGGCCGGAGGCACACGTCATTGACAGGACAGCATACGACCAGTACCTTGCAGACCTGGCCCGTGAAGCAGGGGCAGAGATCAAACTCAAAACATCTGTCAGGGGCTTCAAGGAGAAAACAGGAACGGTATACGTGAAAGGCCAGGAGTTCAGTGCAGGCGTAATAGTGGATGCCAGGGGGTCCAGGGTAGCCAGAGGGAAGTACCATGCACTGCAGTGCCTTGTAAGGTTCAATGACCATGAAATGGACACTGACTTCGTTAACCTGAAGGTGGACTCCAGACTCTCACCGGGTTTCATCTGGAGGATACCCCTGGATGAGAGAACCGCAAGGGTGGGGCTTTTCGGACCCCTCAGGGATGCAGGAGACATCCTCAGGGATTTCCTCTCAGGTATCAGTTCGGACTTCCAGGTCCTTGAACGGTACCATGGCTTCATACCCCTCCATGATAATAAAATGGAAACCCTAAGGGACAGGCTCCTAGTCATAGGTGACGCCGCAGGACAGGTTAAACCCACAACCGGCGGCGGCATAGTCCTCAGTTCAAGGGCGGCCCTTGCCGCTGCAGACGCCATCCAGATGGCCCTTGAGGATGACATAAAGCTACTTGAAACCTACAGGGAGGGGTGCAGGAGAATCTACAGTGAGGAGATAAAGAACCAGTTAAGGGTCCAGAAGACCTTCGCCATGCTCTCAGATGATGACCTGGACCACATATTCAGGAAGATGAAGGAGTACGGTGCAGAGGATATAATATCAAGGTACGGTGACATGGACATACAGACACCCCTCATAAAGGAGTTCATAAGGAGGGGGCTCCTCTTCAGGATCATTCCATCATTCCTTCTTAAAAGGGTGGCCGGCATATGGAAATACTAGTGATACTCTCACAGGAACACCCCAGCCTCCCCCTGGCAGAACTCAGGGCAGTCCTTGAGGCAGAAAAGATCAGCTTCAGCATAAAGGAGGCAGGGAAGGGCCACGCAATTATAGATGCACCCTCCCCGGCCCACAGGATCCTTAAGGAGAGACTTGCATATGCACATGAGGTATGCCAGCTCCTCACATCCTCAGGGGTCGATGATATTGAGGACGCCTTCAGATCAATTGAATGGAAGGACATCATCGAGGGCAGCTTCGCGGTGAGAATAAGGAAACTTGACGGGGAAATCGATTCGCAGGAACTTGAAAGAAGACTCGGAGCCATCATTAAGGAGGATACCGGTGCAGCCGTTGACCTTGAGGATCCATGGACACTCATAAGGCCAGTGCTTGCAGGTGAAAGGTTCCTGATAACAAGGAGACTTGCAGAGATCACCAAGGACCACTTCAACCAGGCAAAACCCCATCTGAGGCCATTCTTCTACCCCGGCTCCATGAGCCCCAAGCTTGCAAGGTGCATGGTTAACCTCTCAGGTGTCAGGGCCGGTGACAGGGTGCTCGACCCCTTCTGCGGCACCGGAGGCATCCTCATAGAGGCAGGGCTCATGGGAATCTACGTCATCGGGGCGGATATAGACTGGAAGATGGTTGAGGGGACAGAGCAGAACCTCAGACACTACGGGATAACAGACTTCGAGGTTATAAGGTCCGATGCAAGGGACCTGAAACTCCAGGAACCTGTAAATGCCATAGTAACAGACCCTCCCTACGGCATATCCGCTTCAACAGCAGGCGAGGAGAGCGAAAAACTCTACAGGGAGTTCCTTGACTCGGCACACCCACTTCTAAAGGATGATGGGACCATATGCATGGCGGCCCCCCACTACATAGACCTTGAGGCCCTCATGGATGAAAGGTTCCATGTAAGGGAAAAATACAGTATAAGGATGCACAGGAGCCTCACACGGGTTATAAGGGTTATTGAGAAGATCTGAACACACAGTTACCCTGCCCGGGAAGCTGTGAATGGATGATATCTACATTTATATAGACTTAGAAACTAAGAGATCCCATGGAAACATTTATGAAAACTTGAAAGGGGATGCAATTGCAGGTTAGAGTACTTGACACCACACTGAGGGATGGAGAGCAGACACCGGGGGTATCCCTGACCCCCGAGGAGAAACTTAGAATAGCACTTAAGCTCGACTCACTGGGCGTGGACATCA
Source organism: Methanothermobacter wolfeii (assembly GCF_025397995.1). Lineage (NCBI taxonomy): Archaea > Methanobacteriati > Methanobacteriota > Methanobacteria > Methanobacteriales > Methanobacteriaceae > Methanothermobacter > Methanothermobacter wolfeii. The sequence continues at coordinate 1,044,900 of NZ_CP104550.1, read as the reverse complement.
TCGAGGCAGGCTCAGCCATCACATCAGAGGGTGAAAGGGAGGGCATCAGGATGATCACCTCCGAGGGCCTTAATGCAGAGATATGCAGCTTCGCAAGGGCTGTCCAGGATGACATAGACGCGGCCATCTCATGCGACGTTGACAGCGTGCACCTGGTGGTACCAACCTCTGACCTGCACCTCCAGCACAAGCTCAGGAAGACCGAGGAGGAGGTCCTTGAACAGGCAGTGCAGTGCACGGAGTACGCTGCAGAACATGGCCTCACTGTGGAGCTCTCTGCAGAGGACTCAACAAGGAGCAGGATGGAATTCCTCAGGAGGATATTCACCGAGGGGATCCAGGCAGGGGCAGATAGGATATGTGCCTGCGACACCGTCGGCATGCTGACACCCGAACGCTCCTATGAATTCTACGGTGAACTCTCAGGACTCGGAGCACCCCTCAGCATCCACTGCCACAACGACTTCGGACTGGCGGTTGCAAACTCCCTTGCAGGGCTGAGGGCCGGCGCCTCAGAGGTCCATGTAACCATAAACGGTATAGGTGAAAGGGCAGGGAACGCAGCCCTCGAGGAGGTGGTGGTGGCCCTCTACTCACTCTATAATGTGAAAACAAACATCAACATAGAGATGCTCTATGAAACATCAAGGATGGTTGCAAGGATGACAGGGGTCTACCTCCAGCCAAACAAGGCAATAGTCGGGGAGAACGCCTTCGCACATGAATCAGGGATACACGCCGATGGAGTGCTTAAAAAGGCCGAAACCTATGAGCCCATAACACCCGAACTGGTAGGGCACAGGAGAAGGTTCGTCATGGGCAAACACATAGGCAAACATGCCCTGAGGAAACGCCTCCATGAGCTCGGCCTCAAGGTGAGCGATGAAAAGCTCATGGAGATATTCAGGAGGGTGAAGGCCCTGGGGGATATGGGTAAATGCGTCACCGACGTGGACCTCCAGGCAATAACCGAGGACGTGCTCGGCCTGATGGAGGACAAGGTGGTTGACCTTGAGGAGGTCACCATAGTCTCGGGTAACAGGGTTACGCCGACTGCATCCGTTAAACTGAAGGTTGATGGTAATGAGGTCCTTGAGGCAGGCACAGGTGTTGGACCTGTGGACGCCGCCATAGTGGCCATAAAGAAGAGCCTCGCTGACTTTGCAGATATAACCCTTGAAGAGTACCACGTGGATGCCATAACAGGGGGTACCGACGCCCTCATCGATGTTATCATAAAACTTAGACGCGGGGACAGGATAATAAGTGCCAGGAGCACACAGCCAGACATCATCATGGCAAGTGTGGAGGCATTCCTCAGCGGGGTTAACCGTCTCCTTGCCTATGAGGACTGAGACCATTCATGGTGATTGAGGGTGAAGATAGAAGTTGCAGGTTACAGGGGGAGAATAGGGAGTGTTGAAGGCATACTATCTGAACTGAGGAAGTTCAGGGGCACCATCCAGCTCCTTGATGCCAGGGCAGTGGCAGGGAGGGACCACGCCCTACATGGAGCCCTCCATGCAGTAAGGGCCTTTGAGAGGGGTAACAACATATCCTCTGACACCGGTATTGAGGTCTGCCTCAGGATAGCCGGGATGAGGCAGATAAGCAGGGCCCTTGAACTCCTCGGTATACGTGAAGGTGAAATGGAGATCTGCGCGGTCCTCATTGACTGCGATGAGGGATTGGAGTTCCTTGATTCAAGATTCCAGAGGGATGACGGTGTCCTTGAACCCGATGAAGAGTACCTCAGGAGGCTCTACGGCCTTGGCACTGAGGCGGATCTTCTTGGAGTTGAGGACGCCCTCATCGAGAGGACAACCATGCTGATTATTGATTCATAGGTCCTCTTTCCATGGTCTTATGTGGATTCTCATGCTACGGGTTCAGTATCCATGAGATAGTCTAAGATTACTTTTCATGATTTTCAATATGGATTTTCATGCTGATTATTTATTCATCTGGGTCATGCTGAGTAGCTGTATGGGATGTTATGATGGTTCCGGGATGACGCCCCTGATTATCTCAACAAGCCCTTCAAGGTTTTCATCTGTAAGGCACCTGACATCAAGGTTTTTAACCTCAACCGCAACCGCATCCTCAAGAACCCTGTCATAGAGGGGGCAGGCAGTGAATATGCTTCTGCCATCAGCATTCACAAGGCCCCTTAGCACCCTGGCATCCCTCCTCGGATCCTCCGAGGGGATGATAACATTCACACCCCTCCTTTCAGGGTGCAGGGCCCCTTCAAGGTTCTTCTTAAGGTAACTGCACGCCCTCAGGGTCTCCCTGAGGTTGACCCCGGCACTTTCAAGTTCAAGGGCGACGGCAGCCCTCACATAGGGGTCTGCCCTGAGGCATGAGACAAGGGCGTCCCTCTCAAGGAAGCCGGGGATGGATGTTGATACGAATCCGCCGCCACCAGCATTGACGGTCTTCGGGGAACCCGTTGATGCAAGGATGATGTCACTGTACCTCCCGTTGCACAGCCTCCCCTCAGGGTCCGAGACGCTGCCTGAGGCATCCTCCACGAGGATGGCGCCATGGGACCTGCACACCTCCCCCAGTTCCTTGATGGGCTGTTCAGCGGTGTAACCTGCGAAGCTTGTTACAAGGAGTGCCGAGGCCCCTGTCTCTTCAAGGGCCGATTCAAGGGTCTCGGGGCTGATCAGACCCCTTTCTGTCTTAAGGGGGATGGTTTTCCTTCCAGGTATCGGCGGAATCCTCCTGAAGCCACGCCACCCACCCTGGTCCGGTATAAGTATGGAACCCTCGAGGCGTGATGCAACAAGGAGTATGGTTGCGCTGCCACTGTTCACCAGGAGGGCAGCCTCATGTCCGGTGATCTCCTTTATCCTCTCTTCAGGGTTGGGTATATCATCGTAGAGCGCTGCCCTGCAGACAGCCCTCCTTGTTTCAGGGGATGGTCTTCTGAATCTAAGTTTCATGTTCATCACATTCTTTATCAAATTTCTGGATCCTTAATACATGAAGTGAGGTCTAATTTTCCTTTGAATCATGGGGGTCCCGTCGGGGTCAGCTGAAGAATGAGTCCAGCGTGGTCTGCCTTGAAGCCCCCAGGTCCTTAAGGAGGCTGCTCCTCTTCATGAAGCTTTCAAGTCCAAGTCGCAGTTTACTGTCCATGACCTTAAGGGCGTCTTTAAGGTCATTGAATATGAGCGGCTCCTCCTTCATGGCATTCTTGACGTTCTCCCTGACGTTGAAGACACCCAGCGGCACGTATCCAGGGTATGCCTCCCTGAGTATGAATGCGCCTGCCTGTCTCCCGATCCTGTCAAGGGCCTCAAGGACAGCCATCTTTGCACTGTAGTAGCAGCCACCCACCCTTGAGTACTCCCTCTTACCGGGTCCTGTTTCATGGTCCGAGAAGATCATTGCATGTTTATCAGACTTCATGAAGGCCTCCATCCACTCGTACTGCCATTCTGATGGTGTCAGGAGTACCAGGTAATGGTTCTGGAGGCTTTCAAACTCGTAGAGGTGATATGCATCCAGGACTTCATATTCGACCACCCTTTTCATGAAGTGGTCTGCCAGTGTGCTGTCACAGGCGGTTATGGACCACCTTGTGGGGACCAGCCTCCTTCTCCTGCCATCACCGAGGGCACCCACCGAGAGGGCCTTCTGGACGGCTGAAAATGGTACCTCCCTGCTGTGGAGTTCTATTATGGCTTCCGAGGCCTTCAGGTCGGTGTCATAGTAGGCCCTTTCAAGCTCACGGTCCCAGCGGACGTTATCTATCTCGAAGTTTTCTATGACTGCGCTTGGACCGTGGGGGGTCTGTTCCTCACTGAAGAATAGTCCCCTGGGTTTTTTCCTGAATCTTGCTTCGCTTTCAATAGCCCCTGATGAGAGGGATATCTCCTGGAGCTTCTCGACGAGTTTAGTGTCAAGGTCCCTTACCCCCACAAGCTGTTTTCCCCTTACAAGGTTGAGTCGGTAGTCTATGATCTCCTCCTGGGTCTTCTCTTCAGGTATCCATCGTTCAGGGGAGTCGAATATCTCCACTTCCCCCTGGAGAGGGGCTATCATGGGTCCGGCGTATACCTTCGGGTAGTTCCAGCTTCCTATGAACACCGATGGAGGTGTTGCACCCTCCAGTTCCTCACCCACACTGGTTGATTTCATCTTAAGGTCCCTTGTTAGCCTCTGGAGGAATGCGTACTTTGATTTTATCATCATATGAAGGTTTCAGCTGAGGGGTTATATCTTTTATGATGCGCTTCCCTCCTTTTATCTGTCCTGAGTTTAAGGGAGTTCACCATTAACTGATGGTCATGTAAGTCCTGATAACCCCCAGGGAAGCCTATGAATGCTCAGGGCTCTGGATGATGCGGATTCAGATTATCTGATTGACCTTCAGGGGTTACTGGATGACTTTGATGATAATCTGAGCTATTAAAAATGCATAATTGATTTAAATATCCCCTTGCACGTTTTAATTCTTTTATTTTTATTTTAAGGTGTTATTGACTGTTTATTGGTTATTTTAAGGTCTCTGGTTCAGTCGTCTATCCCATGAAAATTCACAGGAAAATTTTAATAACAATAAGTTATTTTAACTCCTTTTTAACTGTAAAAGTTTGAACAGGCACCAGAGATTATTTATCTTGTCATAATTGTTTTAAAATTGTTTTAGATTATTTTTGTGTCTTATTTTTTTATTTGGAGATGTTTTGTTGAGTCGTCTTCCTTTATAAATGGAGTGCATTATTGGGGGTCGACAAATTTATATATCTGAAAGGAGAAATTTCATAGCGTTAAGGGTCAAACAGAGAAAAAATCCGCCCTGTTAAAATCAGACCAAAATGGGATTGAAATTCTCATATGGATCCCCGTAGAGGTCCTCAAAGACCTGTTAAAATCAGACCAAAATGGGATTGAAATCATGCACTATATGCACCTCTAGTATTCCTTGCGCAGAGTTAAAATCAGACCAAAATGGGATTGAAATAAAACGGAACACAAGGTACTGGGCATTGGGGTTCTGTTAAAATCAGACCAAAATGGGATTGAAATAGGTCTTACGCAGCCTGCTGAACAGGAAAAGGTACTGGTTAAAATCAGACCAAAATGGGATTGAAATTCAATGAAGGCCTCCACTGACTCCCTGGGGTGTTCGGTTAAAATCAGACCAAAATGGGATTGAAATGTTCTTCAACCGTTTTCTCTCTCATTCTTTCACCTAGTTAAAATCAGACCAAAATGGGATTGAAATCTGATTCAGGAGAGGCGTGGATCATACACTCCACCGCGTTAAAATCAGACCAAAATGGGATTGAAATCTCTATTATTTCTGTTCTCTTCATTCATATCACTTCGTTAAAATCAGACCAAAATGGGATTGAAATCTGAGAGGATATCATCTACTGTATGTAAATAACCCTGTTAAAATCAGACCAAAATGGGATTGAAATCTAGGAAGGGCGGTGAGGCTCTTGATTGGCTCGCTGGTTAAAATCAGACCAAAATGGGATTGAAATTAGAATTTCAAGTGTCTCTTCTAGGACTGTTTCTGGTTAAAATCAGACCAAAATGGGATTGAAATGGTGGGTTATTCTGAGGATGATGCTGGCTATGGTGGGTTAAAATCAGACCAAAATGGGATTGAAATGTTGTCACCACCTTCTGGAAACCATCAGGTGCGTAGAGTTAAAATCAGACCAAAATGGGATTGAAATCAGAAGGATAGAATCAGAGGCAGGAATCGAATTCGAGAGTTAAAATCAGACCAAAATGGGATTGAAATCTGGGTTCATGCAGGTGAACTCCACTACAGGTTCTGGTTAAAATCAGACCAAAATGGGATTGAAATAAGGGTGCATAATTATATGCTATCATGTAGTGTTTACGTTAAAATCAGACCAAAATGGGATTGAAATGCCAATAACCATATTTTTTTTATCAGTTTAAATGAGTTAAAATCAGACCAAAATGGGATTGAAATAATCCGCTTATGAGGTTTCAAAGGCCTCATTGGAGGGTTAAAATCAGACCAAAATGGGATTGAAATACCCCTACTTCCGGAAAAGACGTTGTTTCTATTCGTTTCCGTTAAAATCAGACCAAAATGGGATTGAAATTTCCACCTCCTTGGTTTTCTGGAGGTCGTGGAGGGTTAAAATCAGACCAAAATGGGATTGAAACAGCTCAACTTCTACGGGTTCCTCCATGGCGGGGAACCGTTAAAATCAGACCAAAATGGGATTGAAACTAGAATGTGGCGGTCTCCTCCACCATCCTGTGAAGGTTAAAATCAGACCAAAATGGGATTGAAACAAGCCAGATGCTCCTGTCTCCCTTTGCCTCGGCGTCGTTAAAATCAGACCAAAATGGGATTGAAACTATCTGAAGTCAATATCTGTCCATATCTGTCTGTATCAAGGTTAAAATCAGACCAAAATGGGATTGAAACTTCAAGGATTTCACTGTCATCATCGCGTAACTTGAGGTTAAAATCAGACCAAAATGGGATTGAAACTATCGTGATCCGTATCGTGGTCCGTATCAGAAGTCCGTGTTAAAATCAGACCAAAATGGGATTGAAACGAGATCCGTCCGCATACCCCTGAGGGCTTCATGTTAAAATCAGACCAAAATGGGATTGAAACTTAGGTCATGTGGGTCTGAAGGAAGATAATGACGTCAGGTTAAAATCAGACCAAAATGGGATTGAAACAATTTCTCGTTTCTCATTATCTCACCTCCATCTGGTTAAAATCAGACCAAAATGGGATTGAAACACCTGCACCTGTACTTCTGTGTGGGTGTGGGTGGTGTTAAAATCAGACCAAAATGGGATTGAAACGCGAAGGTCATTGAAGTAGCCGCCGTAGGAGAAGAGGTTAAAATCAGACCAAAATGGGATTGAAACACGTCCCCCATTATCCATCAAGATCACCTGTACATATCTCGTTAAAATCAGACCAAAATGGGATTGAAACCAAGAAACTAGACTACGTTGTATACCCCGTCACTGATTCGTTAAAATCAGACCAAAATGGGATTGAAACTCGCCTGGGGCCCAGAACCTGAAGACCATTTCATCCGTTAAAATCAGACCAAAATGGGATTGAAACATCAATACTTCCCACTACCTCGAAGAACATTTCGAGGGTTAAAATCAGACCAAAATGGGATTGAAACGGTATTCATCCGCATTCATCTTCCTCTGGATGGGTTAAAATCAGACCAAAATGGGATTGAAACTCGAAACCCCCATCCACCAGTCTCTCTATGGTTTTCAGTTAAAATCAGACCAAAATGGGATTGAAACGCATCCATTATTTTCTCTACCACATTCATTTTGTGTCAGTTAAAATCAGACCAAAATGGGATTGAAACAAACCCACCAAGAAAACACGTGCTCTCAGAAAATGAGTTAAAATCAGACCAAAATGGGATTGAAACCTCATCACTCCACGAACATTCATCCTCATCATGTCAGTTAAAATCAGACCAAAATGGGATTGAAACATCAATACTTCCCACTACCTCGAAGAACATTTCGAGGGTTAAAATCAGACCAAAATGGGATTGAAACGGTATTCATCCGCATTCATCTTCCTCTGGATGGGTTAAAATCAGACCAAAATGGGATTGAAACTCGAAACCCCCATCCACCAGTCTCTCTATGGTTTTCAGTTAAAATCAGACCAAAATGGGATTGAAACTAGACTCTCCAGAATTGGCCTGTCTTTCCAAGGTTAAAATCAGACCAAAATGGGATTGAAACGGTCTCCTTCCAGGGCTGTCTGAACCATGTTCTCATGGTTAAAATCAGACCAAAATGGGATTGAAACCAAGCTCCGCGTTGAACTTGAGAATCCGATCCTGAGGTTAAAATCAGACCAAAATGGGATTGAAACGGTCTCCTTCCAGGGCTGTCTGAACCATGTTCTCATGGTTAAAATCAGACCAAAATGGGATTGAAACCAAGCTCCGCGTTGAACTTGAGAATCCGATCCTGAGGTTAAAATCAGACCAAAATGGGATTGAAACGCCCGATCTGCAGGAGAAGGTACAAGTTCGGTGAGTTAAAATCAGACCAAAATGGGATTGAAACTCGAATAGGATGACCCTATCGGCCACCTCTTCGAAAAAGTTAAAATCAGACCAAAATGGGATTGAAACCTTCTTCCCATACCCTGTCAAGTCTTTCTTTTGTTTCGTTAAAATCAGACCAAAATGGGATTGAAACGCAGCTTGAACGGGCGCCAGGTAAGGATCACGAAGGTTAAAATCAGACCAAAATGGGATTGAAACGGTCTGTGAGTATGAGTTGTTCTGCGTGTGCTCCGATTTGTTAAAATCAGACCAAAATGGGATTGAAACTGGGTTTTTTCTATTCTTGTGATCCAATTTTCATAGGTTAAAATCAGACCAAAATGGGATTGAAATTTAGTTCGCTATACCGTTCTATTACGAACATATGGTCCGAATAAACACTATTTGTAATAAGATATTTAAGAGGGAGTATTAAATAATATTTTTGGAGGATGTCGTATGAAGTTCGGAGATTCGGACCAGATAGTCTTTGAGACCTGGGTACTTCGCCAGGGCCTGGAGAAGTCCACCTTCAAGACCTACCTCCAGTGCCTCAAGAAGTACTGTGAGGTCACCGGCATGACACCTGTAGAACTCATAACCGAGGCAGAGGCCGAGGAGGAATCTGGCATCAGGATGAGAAACCGCAGAATAAACCTGCACCTCCTGAAGTTCAGGAAGGCCCTTGAGGATGAGAACAAGGCCCCCTCCACCATCAACCTCTACTACTATGCCATAAGATCATTCTATGATGCGATGGACATAGAACTCCCCAGGATCAGACGGCCCTCAGGTGATATCTGCCTGGAGCAGAACTACGGGAGGCTAATCACCAGGAAGGAACTCAGGGCACTTGTGAGCATGGCACCCCCCAGGGAGAAGGCCCTTATCTACCTTATGGCACTCTCAGGGATGGCCCAGGCAGAGGCCAGGAGGCTCACCATCAGGAAGTTCCTGGACGCTGCAGGCGATGCAATCGGCCGTGAACTGAAGACGGTGGAGGACCTCTTCGAGGCCGAGGATGAACTCAGGGAAGAGATCATCACCCTGGACATCGTGAGGAAGAAGGTGAACTACCGCTACATGACATTCATACCCCCTGAGGCCACCAGGGAGATCATAAACTACCTCAAGGAGAGGATGTACGGACGCAATGAGAAGATCAGGGTCAGGGACTATGAGAGGGCCCTCTTTGTTAAGAGGAACGGAGAGGACATTGACAGGGACATCATAGTAACAAACTTCAGGCGCATAGGCCTCGAGGCTGGTTTCAAGAAGAGGGATGGTGCCTACAGTTTCTGGCGGGCCCATGCACTGAGGAAGTACTTCATATCCACCATCATAAACAAGATCGGGGACAAGATCCTTGCTGACTTCCTTGCAGGTCATAAGATATCTGATGTGGACAGGGCCTACTGGTACATGGACCCTGAGGACCTCAAGAGGAGGTACATGAAGGCCCTCCCCTACCTCTCCATTGATGGCGTTGAGGTCAGGACGATTGAGGACAGGGATTACAGGCGTCTGAGGGAGGTTGAGCGGATCTATAACCAGATGAAGGATGAGATCCGGAAGACCGAAAAGCTGATCCAGCTATTCAGGGACCATCCCGAGTTCAAGGAGATTCTCAGTAAGAGGACCAGCGGCTGATTTTTCCACCTTAACAGATTCCCTTTTCTTCAGATTCCCTTTTCTTTTTTTCACAACCCTTGATAATATTTATATATAATAAATTAATACTAATTATAGTAATAATTTCGGAGGTGTACATTATGAGCGATGTCTGTGAAGAGGATATAATGGAGGCGATAGACGCATTCGAGAGGCTTGTCAAACTCCTGAACGACGCCGAAACACTTCTGAGGGAGTGAACATGCAGATGGTGAAGGTTCTGGTTTCTGCGAGGTGTAAACCAGAGTCAAAGGTGATCATAAAGAACAGCAACTACACCTACGGCGATGCAATCGACTACTTTGCCAGGAAGATCAGCAACGAGAACACGAAGATCCTTGTTGAGATTGAGACCCTCAGGGAGAGGATCATGGAACTTGAGGACGAACTCAAAACCACGAAGAGGAGGATCGAAAGGAAAAAGGAATACCTGCAGCTCCTCGAATCAAGGTACTCAGACGAGGTACAGGTTGATGAGATGGTCATGGAGTCAATCAGGACCATAAGGAGTATAGCTGAAACATTCGACTGCGAACCGACTGAGATCGATAGGTTCACCGGCGCCGATACCCTTGAATTCCATGCCAAGAAATGTGGTATCACACGACTTGAACTTGAAGAGCTCCTGAAAATGGACCTTTAAACCCAACTTATTTTTTTATTCACAGCCCATAACCTCCATGTCCCTGGTTCTCTGAATCCATTCTGCAGTCCTCCTATTCTGGCTTTCTGCAGCAGGAATGGGGGCGGAGGGAAATTGGCGATAAATTATAAATTTTTATAAGTTCCATGTGGCAAAGGTTATGCAGAGGTGTTATCAGTATGGTTAACAGGAGACCGAAAGGAGGACTTATAAACATGGAACCTCTTGTTGTCAGACTCTACTCTGATGAAATTGAGGCCATTAAAAGCAGAGTCCCGCCAAATACAAGCATGAGCGCCTACATACGGAAAATAATCCTCAAACACCTGGAAGATGATTAGAATCAAGTTATGGGCCTTATGATAAATCCAGAATAGTGAAAAAGTTTTTTGATAGATCCTCACTCTTGTTCTACATGTTTTGAACTATGTCATGATATGTATATCCGATATAGGTTATTGTATATAACTCTGCGAGGGTGCCCTTAAGGGCGGCGTGATATAATATATGCGATATATACATCCGCTATATACATATATATGATATGTATATCAGGCGGCCCAAAGAGTAGCGCCAGCGGGCCCATCATTTCTCCAAATAATCCTCAAACACCTAGAAGATGATTAGGATCCAGGTTCATGGACATGATGATAAATCCAAAAGGCTACGAAAATTTTGACATGAAATGAAGTCTACATTACAGTTTTAGTAGGTGCAAAAAATGAAAAATCCCAAATTCACAGAAAACCAAAAAGAAATTGAAAAAGAAGAATTTGAATTTCTACAAAAGCTAAACTTTATAATAAAAGAAAGTTTGGAATTATTTAATACAAATCTAAAGAATTCAATGAAGTTTATTAATTATATAACATTGCCTATAATCATGGCAAGCATAGAATCAAAATCTTTTAATCCATTCTCTGAGATTATAGAAAAACATATAGCATTCATTTTAAATTCTAAAATGAATTCACTTGGTTATAAATTTTTACCATTAGGTTATTCTTCTGATTTAACATATGAAAATGATAATAGTATTATTCATATAGATATCAAAACTGCTAATCTTGAAAACCCTTCAGATTTTAAAGACACTGTACCTCTTGGAATTAACCAATCAAGTTATCCGGGAGTTTTAGATTGCAAAATAAGAGGTAAGAATATAAAGGCTGATTGTAAAAAAATAAAGGTATACCCAAATATTCCCACCACTTATAATAATAAGCTTACAATCACGAATGCTCTTCTATTCATCTATCCCGACTATAAAGAAATAATTGATGAGATAAGGGAAGATTATATTGCTATAAGAGAGTTAATTAGTATCAATTTAAAAGACATTCTTACTCCAATAGAAGGCTCTTTAGAAGAATTTTTGAATTATAAACCATCTAATGAAAAAAAGAGATTAGAACCTATTTTGGATAATATAGTGAGAGGGTATTTTATACATGATAAACTACGTCATGAATTCTCAGAAAACGTTGAAAAGGACTTGGAAGAATTTGAGAAAAAGATTATTGGAATAGCAAAAAAGTTAAAGGAACGAGAAATAAAACCCGTTGCCATATTATCCATTTCTATTCCCAATGGAGAATTAGCGCCTCATTATGATGATGAAATAGTGAGTGGCAAGAGCTGGGGATCTTCCTTCAGATATCATTACAAGAAAAGCGGTAACTCAGTTTTCAAAGGATTAGATAACAAGGCATCCCGTGCCGTGTTCCTACACATCAACAAAGAATACTTACCTGTTTTAAAAAAATATTTTGATCCCATTACCGTATATGAGCTAACAGAGAAAAGGTTATAGTGGTAGTATGGTTAAAGGAAAGATTTTATTTGGGGATGTTTTTAGTGCATTAAGATGTTTAGAGGATAATAGTATTTCTGTTGCATTAACTTCTCCTCCCTACTGGAGACAAAGAGATTATGGGTTTAAAGGACAAATTGGTAGAGAAAAGACTCCGGAAGAGTATATAGGGAGATTAATCGTTATATTCAGGGAGTTAAGGGCTAAGCTAAAGGATGATGGAGTGTTCTTCCTAAATATAGGTGATAAGTATAAGAATAGGTATGGTAAATCCCATCTTCTTCAGATCCCTTATAGGCTTGCAGCACATATGATCAAAGATGGTTGGAAGCTTTTAGATATAATTATATGGTATAAACCCAACCATATGCCTTCATCAGTTAAAGACAGATTCACAAACACTTATGAACCCGTCCTAGTTTTCGGGAAATCCGATGAAAACATTTACACAAAAAAACACCCAGTCCTCAAAATACCACTGCAGCAAACAAAATGGAAGCATACAGCAGTTTTTCCTGAGAAACTGGTTTCATCTTTACTCTCAAGGTGCAACCTTAAAGATGGTGATTACATTTTAGACCCTTTCGCAGGGACAGGAACCACAGGGGCAGTGGTAAAAAAAATGAAGTATCAGCTGTATCCCAAAGATTTGAATGTTATACTAATCGAGAAGGGAAAAAAATTTTTAGATATTATCACTGAAAGAACTGGTATCAAGGAAATTAAAGAGCTTAAATCTTCTGAATATACATGGGAACCAGTTAATGATAAATTAGCCTTTTCAGAGGATAAACCTCTTATAATCATCGAGGATACTCATGGTGAAACATTCATCGCTAAAAACAGTGAAGAGTTCTCCCGTATAATAATGGGAATGCTTTCAGAAGAATTCCAGGATTTTCATAGAGAGGATGCTGTCTACTTTTTCGGTGTAAAAAACTGGAAATTATCAGACCTTGTTTTACCAGGATTATTAATAGACCATGGCTTTATACTTCGAAATATGATAATAATTGAAGACGGCTCTTCATGGTATCCTGTCTTTATGCTGGTAAAAGACACAACAAGGGTCAACTACAAATTTTATATAGACAGGATTAGAAAGAAACCAAAAACCGTACTACCAGAAAAATGGAACCAAGAAGACTTTATAGGCCTCATCGTAAATGATAACCTCTCTAAAAAACCCAGGAAAGGAGAAGTTGTTGACATAATATCAACATACAGCCAGGATAATTTCCCTAAAATAGTCGCTGTATCCTGGGAGGACGACAATATTTCTCTTGAATTATGCCTAAATCCCCGAAAAGATGAATTCATCATGGAATCACTACAATTTACATGTCCTCACTGTGGGACACAACTTATAGACACCTATGACCCCTTAGGGGATAACATCTGTTATAACTGCCAAAAAGAGATATACGGAAAAAACTCCCTCCCCATCCTAAAAGAATCAAAAGAAATCATAGAATCCCTAGAATCAGTTGAAAATGGAGAATATCAAGTCGGAGAAAACATAAAACCACAGTATCAAAAAAGATGCAAGGAAAGTAAAAGTAAATTCGCAGGCATGGAACGAATGAATTGGGGCGCTTCACCAGGAGCAAGAAAAACCATAATAGGCGACTCGTTCTCCAAGATGAGATTATATCGATTAGATCAACCAACCATAGCCAGATACCTTAATATTTATATGAAAAAGAATGACCTGAGAATTAAAGACATTACCCAAGCCTTACCACCAGAATACAAACATACAGTAGGGCATTGGTTCAGAAAAGATTTTGGGGGATCCATACCACTCCCAGAGGACGTGACCCTATTAGAGGAAATCCTCAAACTGGACAAAGAATTCGCCAGAATCCTAAAAAGAAGTGTCCTCAAATTACAGACAGTAAAACATTCCCTGAAGGGTAAAAATCCAGGAGATTTCCTTGAACTTGAAGAAAACAAACTTAAGGAATATTTAACAAAAACATACATGCCACCTTCTTATTACATAAAAAAATGAAAAGGTTCTTTTTTCTTTAATTAAATCTTATTTAAATGTCCTTTTAAGTATTGCCTCTTTTTCTGGAGTTTTATTGATCTTCTAGCATGATATTTCATCCACAGTACAGTATTTAATCCGTCTACTATGCTCAGGATGGTGTAAATATCCATTCTCCTTTTTCTGGCGGCTCTACTGCACTAGGACTGTGTAATCATGGAGTTGTCTTTGTATTATTATATTGTATGGGTATGTATAATTCAATATAAATTCAATATAGATTATTGTATATAACTCTGCGAGGGTGCCCTTAAGGGCGGCGTGATATAATATATGCGATATATACATCCGCTATATACATATATATGATATGTATATCAGGCGGCCCAAAGAGTAGCGCCAGCGGGCCCATCATTTCTCCGGGATGGATATCCATGCCCCGTATATCATCCCCTGTATTACGATATATGTATATCAGCTTCACCCAAAATTTTGGGGTGCCTCCGGAGGATTATATACACAGATGTGTATCCTATATCGGCTGATGTGTATCAGACCCCTCATTTCCATCTCCTGAAAAACAGTTTTAGGGCCGCTGGAGTAAATTGTACATCCCACCCGCCCACCCCTTACCACCCCCAATACAACAATGCCATAAGGCGGGTGCGGGAGTCAGTTAAAATCAGACAAAAATGGGATTGAAATAAGAAGATACTTTACTCTTTGATTTTGAGTGTTTTCCCAATGTATTTCGACTTTGTTTTTCCGTTTTCTTTCCAGTAGGCATACCAGTAGGGGCCGTGAGGGCATTTCTTGCAGCCTTTCTTCCCGCACCTAACCTTCTCGAGCCTGTAGGTTACTGAGGCCACGACCTCCCTTTTTCCTGAAGGTTCATCCTCAGGTTGCTGGGATTCCAGGGCTCTGATCCTGGCATCTATGTATTCCTTCATCTCCTGCAGCCTTTCAATATCCCCCTGACGGTCTATTATTGCTGTGAAGGTCTTTAACATGTCACCACCAATTAATCTTATGTAACTTTTTACATATAAAATTTTGTTAATGGTTACATAAGAAACATGGCAAAGTTAGAGCCACTCGCAGGCTTTCAGTGATTCCCTACCCTGTCATTCTCTGATGATATGCTGGTCAACCTGACGTGTTCAACACCCTTGAGTCCCATCATCTTCTCTGCGAGTCCCTGGATCTTCATGATGTCTCCCCTCACCACCAGGACCTCAAGGAATCTGGCCCCTGTCAGGGGAACCCTCATCACGGCATCTATGTATTCAGTGTATTTGTGCTGTATGTCACCTATCTCGTCTATTACTCCTGTTTGGTAGTCATAGATCACTGAAACCGTACCTGTACGTTCTCCTTCCATTTCATTCATCCACTGGTACCTTACAATGTAGTCCTTAATGGCGTCCCTTACACCCTTTGATCTTGACTGGTAGCCACGATACCTTAAAACTTCATCAAACTCCTTCAAAAGCTCTTTTGGTAGAGACATGCTTATCCTTGTCACTTTACTCATGTTAACACCCCTTGTTTCCGACTTAATTGTTTAATATAAATTTAAATTAACTTACTACCAGATAGTATTATTTTAGAGATGGTTAATAAGATTAGTGCTCCTGCAGCAGGACCCTTCGCACCACTGGAGCAAGAGGGCCCGGCACAGGATGTGAAACTGAAGGGTGATGGGTATCACCGGGAAGAGGGTGTAAATAAGTTGATAATATTGATACTGCTGCCTGAAATGACACCACCCCAAGAATAAGTTAGAAACCTTTTCCATCCACAAACACCCTCTCTGAGGGTCTCTGTCAGAAAAACAAAAAATCCACCCCCTTATCCATACTTGACTCGTTTAAAGGGCTTTGGTAATTCAGGGTGTCAGGGGGTGTCAAAGCCATTACCACCATTGACCACTGCAAATAAATAATAATTTCAAGTGCAACTCCTCATAAAATATTAATATGGGATGTAATTATATTATCATCACCGGGAGGTGATAGTGATTGAAGACAGGATTATAGATGCATTGAATGACGGTAAAAGCGTTGCAGTCCAGTACCGCGACGTTAATGAGTACATGGAGCTTGACACAGGCCATGAGAAGATATACCTCGAGAATGTAAACCCTGCGAAGGAGGTGGCAACAGAAATCCTCATGGAATTTTCCACAGCATCGAGGAACACCATATACAAGAAATACACCACAAACGAAATCGTGCAGGAGATAAGAAAGAAGACAAAGAACAGGAATATCCTCCTGGTCTTCAATGACCTGCAGCAGGCCTCGAAGAGCAGTGTGAGGGTCCTCCTGGACATCATGGAAACACTGCAGATCCTCTGCAGCATCAGGGGCGGGACAAAGAAGCACCAGAGCAGGCTTCTGAAGAAACTTGTGATCCTAAAGGACCCCGGGGATGAAGTGATAGACATAACACTCCCCATGGTAATCTTCGCAGGTTCAGTCGCATTCATGGTCTACCTGAAGATAGCCCTGAGCCTTTCGGGCTTTATGGCTTATATAGTGCTTGCATCGATATGGTTCGGGACCATAATAGCCAGGACGCTTCTCTGGATTAAGAAGTGAGGAGGATCTCCGGTGAGTGATTTTGCATACCTCTTTCTATTCGGCCCCGCAGTGGTTTTCGTCCTCTTCTGTGGGTGGTATTTTCTCTGGCTTTACATGGCAGGGATAACGTGAAGTGGTATACACACGCAGTCTTTGCAGTGTTTCTGGGTGCAATACTGGGCTACATACTTGGATCGGAACTCACGGTCAGGTTCTTTATCATCACCATCACAGCGAGTATCCTCCCTGATTTTGCAGAGAAATCTGTCTACGAGACACATAAAAGGCAGCTCCACAGTGTGTTCTCTATTGTCCCCTGCATCCTGATGTATATCTTCCTCGACCTGACGGTGGGGGCGGCCCTCACGGCAGGTATGGTTTCACACCTCCTTCTTGACTGTCTCACACCTGCAGGCTGCCCTCTCCTGATGCCCCTGAGCAGGAGGAGGTACAGTGTGATGTGGAGGTACAGTGACAGCAGGGCCAGGGAGAAGAGGATAGTCGCAACGGCTGTGCTACTGGCGCTCATAACGGTCCTGACGGTTGCAGCAAGCGGCACATTCACTTCAGCCATCTCAGCATGGGCGAACAGGGACGCCCAGGGTAAAGTCAACTCAACGAATTCCACAAACCCAAGCCTCCATCTCACCATCACCAACCCACAGAGGGACACCTGGGTCCACCCTTTCCCCAACGGCAGCTACTTCATTGACGTGAGCGACTCCCCAGGGACTGATAGAACAGTTTATCACAGGTACTGCACTAAGCCGGGGCCGGAGCGTAAGGTTAGGTCCTCTGAGGGCCAGGGCAATGGGAGTGCTGGAGAAAACGGTACGGGGTGATTGTTCTGTCGGGATCTGATATCGATGATGTGGTGAAGTTCATATCGAAGCTGGATTATGATCACGGCAAGAAGATATTCCTCCAGAGGGTTTACCTTGACCTCAACACTGCCTGTAAACTGCATATACTCAGCTTCATTGAGGAGAGGTCCAGGAGTGACATCTCGCGGAGGGCTATTCAGATGATGATAGATGATTATGAGAGGGAATACGGGAACCTCATTAACCTTGTGAAGAGGGACATCCTCATGTGGATATAGGTGCAGCGGTTCCATCCCCATTTATTTTTTCTTATGTAACTTGTCCACTGATCAGCATCTACATGGTTACATAAGAATGTACCCAAAGGCATGCTTTAAAGCCCCACCCGAGTTTCCAGTGTGAATAACATAGGAGGTGAAACATGCGAAGTGCTAAATTCGTTCTTGCAGCTCTCATGGCCATCTTTGTTCTTGCAGGTTCATCGGCTGCAGCGGATGTAGGCATTGAACTTGACAAGAACATGACCGACGGGAGCGCAATAAAGCCGACGTACAATTCGACGATGAAAATCAAGGCCATAGTTAAGGCTGGTAACCAGGACGTTCAGAATGTGACTGCAACGGTACGACTGCCTGAGGGCCTCGTACTCCAGGACTACTACATGAGCCAGGGATACTATGACCTCGAGACAGGTACCTGGGAGGTTGGTTACATCCCTGCCTATGAGGAGAGGTCCCTGACATTCGTTTGCCTGCTGAACAGGACTGGCAGCATTACTGTGAACGCCAGTGTAACAGCTGATGGGGATGATAACAGTGCAAACAACAATGCAGAGTTAGGCTTCAAGGTGTTTGGTATATCAGACCTTCAGCTTAACGTCACGAGCAATAAACAGACCCCACGGCTCGGCGAAACTGTGAGACTGACGGTTAAACTTAAAAACAATGGCCCCCATGACGCGAACAATGTCAAGGTAGGTAACTTCCTCTCAGGCGGACTCGTCGTGCAGAGTTTCAGCTATGATGCCGGCTACTTCGATGACCTGACAAAGGAGTGGGTCTTTGACACCCTTGCAGCGGGTGAAGAGGCGACCCTCACACTTGATTGCCTTGTCAACAGGACAGGTGAACTCTCAGACTATGTTTCAGTAAGGGAGGTCGATGAGGGCGACGCCAACGTTTATAACAACATGGCCCGCGCCACCCTCTCGGTGAGGGGCACTGACCTTGACCTCGACGTTTCAGCGAGTAAGACAAGGGCCTATCATGGTGATGTGATCAATGTTATCTGCCGCGTGAAGAACAATGGCCCTGAGAATGCCCAGAACGTGATTGTCAACCTGCAGCTACCCGTGAACCTACAGGTCCAGAACGTCCAGGTGGACAGGGGTACTTACAGTAACGGCAACTGGTCCATCGGTGATCTTGCAGACAATGAAACAGCGCTTCTCAACATCACTGCAAGGATTGTGTCTGCAGGTAACTTCACAGTGAACGCCTCTGCAGTCTCATCTGCGGTTGATGACAGTAACTCCGTGAACAACGATGATACAGCGATGATATCTGCAGCAGTCCCCAAGAGGGCCCTCAAACTCAAGATAAAGAACAACTCTGCAGTGACGATCAGAGTACTCCTATATGTTACAGTCAATGATCACGACAAAATCACCAGGAAGACCTACAACTTCTACCTCAAGAAGGGCCTGACCAGAGAACTCAACCTTGGGTACTTCCAGATCGGTACAAGCGCCCTCTTCAAGCAGTACACCTATAATACTAACTACAGGTCAAGGACAGTGGCCTATGAGAACACCTACAACTCCACCGGTGTCAGGACACAGAGGGTGAGCGTCAGTGGTGTGAAAGGAAGGCAGAAGGCACCTGTGGTGAGGCTAACAACCTTAACGTTCGACGAAAACAGTTCAAGCATACAATAAACAACTTTCAATTTATTTTTTTGGGAGGTAAATTATGGATATAGAAGATGCTAAAAAGATGGCTTCCCTGCTGGAAATTAAAAATGAGCTAAAGGAATATGATTTTGAAATGAGGATCTTAAAGGATGAAGTGGATATTGCAATAGCTGGAGATGGTGAAACGACATATCTATTCATAATGTTATTGCCTTACAGGAAGAAGTTCAGTATACGTAAAAGACATGTCTGGAAGTTCAAGACCCTTGCCTATAAGTTTAAGGCAAAACCATACATTCTTACCTACAATATCATGACAACGATATATCCTTTACATGCACTTAATGACGCAGGTGATCATTTCGAATTGGATGTTGAAAAGGCGAAGGGATTAATGTTCTCTTTTGGTACAATAGTCTCAGAAGAATTGCAGGAAAGACTTGCAGTTTGAACATTTATTTTTTTTGAGGTCCTCAGAGTTGACTACGGTGCTGTTGACAAAGTCAAGGCAGTTATGGACAGTTTAGTGATCAGAGGTTTTTGGTCATCATCAATCAATAATACTAAACTGTTTCACTATCGTATTCTTTTGAATCTCTGACGTTCCATCCGAGAGCCTCAAAGAAGGGATCTATGAAGTCTTTCCTCACATTGGCCTCATTATAAGCCCTTTTGTCTTTCAGGTTCTCATATTTCTCATTTAAGTTTTCAAGGGCTTCTTTCAGCTGTTTGATTTCCATTGACACGCCATATAGGGTTTATTCTTTCTTTTTTTCTGCTTCGCTATTATCCACAGAAAATAGTATAGATGTTAAATTTCCAGCGACGAGTATGTTTTGTTTCTTATAAATTTAATGTGATTTTTTATAATATCATTTTTTGTAGGGGTGTGGTCCTAAAATGCCCTATCTAATATGTGATAGTTGCGGCACTCTATCTATCTGAAGATGAAAGAGCATATAGTGGGTGTGCTGGTAATTTACGCTATATAGGAGTCTTCTTGAATATTTTGAGAGTGTTAAGGGGCCAAATTATGTGAGGAAAGTTATACCGTTGCAAAGGACTTACACTGAAAACAAAGCTCATGATTATAGGTTGATGGAGATAATAGGAGATAAGCACCTAAGGACCCTCCGTCCTAGGATACTGGCAATAATTACATAGCCGAAGAAATAGTCCAGTTCTGGTGACTTCCAGGCCCTCAAGGAAAATCTTAAATAATATTTAGTCTAACAGTACTACTTAAGTGTTTATTCTGGCCGTGCGGATTCGTAACCGTTCTATTACGAAGATATCCTTCTGTAATTATACATCTTCATGAACTACCACTGCAGTTCCTGTGGCAGTCACTATAACAGCACTCCCCTGCAGTCCACCAACAGAGACATGGTCTATTATCACTTCAACAACGGCATTGGCGCCCTTGATGCAGCCCTATCAAGCATCACAGAGATGGCATCTCTACGCGCCTCCGTCAGTTTGAACCTGTTCTGGGAGGGTGGTTCAATGATCCTCATGAGGTTTGCGAACCTCCCCTCATACCTCACCTCTTCAGCCACGGCTTCACCGGCTACAAGACCCAGATAACTCTTTATCTTGTCCCCGTTCACACCAGGAACAGATACCAGAGGCATTTCCATCCAAAGATCATCCAGACCCTCAGTAACGCTATGGGGACCTGTTTCAGGAGCCTTAATCAACCCGAGTCTTCCTAAAAATTGTATTAACCTGTATACGCTGCCTTTGAAGGTCACAATGAGAACGTAATTTACCAGTGTGGGGAATGCTGCCTGCAGAGTCAGTACTATGGCGATTAATGTGATCAGACTCAGTGTAACGGGTTCCTTTGTGGGGTCAATGCGCGTGGCAGGGATGAACCATCCATACAGGTTGATGATGATGAAGATTAGAAGTGCGCTTATCGCCCCGGTACTCCTCCCGTACTTTTCCCGGGCTATCATGGTTTCGATGAACCCTGCAAGAAGAGGGGATATGATGTACATGATGTTGAATCCAAAGATAACAAGGCCCCAGATGATGCAGAGGTAGGCTGAGATGAACCCTGCAAGAAATCCGAGGATAACAGCTGCAAGCCCCCATCTCTTTTCAATCAAGACCCCTAAACTGGCCATGGAGTCACCCCTGCATCAGTCCCTGTGGGAAACCGCCGTCCCTGTGATGGTTACGAGTATAGTGTTCCCCATGGTACCCCCAAGGTTATGATAGGTCACGCGGGTCCCGATGACCGCAGTGGCACCCATATCCTCAGCCTTCCTGGCCATGCTCTCCATTGCAATTCTCCTGGCGGCTGCAAGTTCCTCCTCATACCTGGAGGTCCTCCCACCCACAACGTCCCTCACCCCGGAGAACATGTCCTTGTAGAGGTTTGCACCTATGAGGGCGTCTCCGGTTACAAGGCCATGATATCGGGTTATCTTTTTACCCTCTATGGTGGGTGTTGTCAGTATCAGCATATGATCCTCCCTTTACTCTAGTCCCCTGGAGATGAAAGTATCCTCCTGCGAGTATCAGCATATGATCCTCCCTTTACTCAGAATAAATGTTTATATTCTATCATGGTCCCTATATAAGAATTTTATACTTTTCTGACAAAATATAAATATTACCATGATTATATAATTAATATAGGACATCATTATATCATGGGGGTGGTGGATGATACGAGGGATGGATCCTTCTGGTGGTATACTGGAGTTGATTTTCCTATCTGAATTGAAGGGGGTGTAGGTTTTGCAGAAGAATGCTGCTGCACTGTTAATGGTGCTTCTGGGTCTCATAATACTGGCTTTCCCACTGCTCGGTATTGTTCCATTCAGTCTGATAAGTGGATTCATAGTACTCATGGTTGGTATCGGTCTCATGCTGGCCGGAATAGCTGAGATGGGTGAAAGTGCAGGTTTAGGTATACTGGAGCTTGCCCTGGGCCTCATAGCCCTTATAATCGGTCTTGGCTTCATATTCAACCCTGCCCTGTTCAGCTGGCTCATCGGATTCCTTGTCTGGATTGTGGGGCTTCTCATCATAGTTGCGGGTGTAGGTGCTGCTGTCACAGGATCCGCAGGTAGCAGATGGAATGGGGTTATAGCCATAGTAATAGGTCTCATATACATAATTGCAGGGACTTTCCTTGCCAACCCGCTTGTTCTGGGGACCCTTATAGGTTTATGGCTTATAATCAATGGTGCAGTCATGTTCATGGCCCGGGACTGAACCATGAACCTTTTTTATATTTTTTTAGAGTAACCGGTTTTCAGAGGAGGATGATCCCTTCCCGGCATCAATGGAAGTATTGTTGTGGAGTATCCTTTTATTTGGTTGTATGAGGATATCAAGCATAATGAATTGCTATATCACAATGGAAATATGATAATGAGGGGTGCTTTCACTTGTATTCGAAGAGGATGGAGAGGAATGTCCAGAGGATAGGTTACGCTGTAAACAGATTCAGGGGGAACCTTCTTCTTATAAGGGGAGGTACGGATCCTGAGGAAGTCAGGGATGAGTTTGCTGAGGTTGAACGCATCCTGAGGGATGTTTATGTGGATATAATGAATGAAACACCTGACCCTGGACTTGAAGGTATCCATAGAAAGATCCTTGAAGCTGCAGGGACCTATGTTGAGGCTGTTGAGGAGTTCATGAAGTTCTATGATGAACATGATGATGATCACTTCGTATACTCTGGCCTGAAAATAAATGAGGCGAATGAGCTCCTGAATCAGGCGGCTGCAATGTTCTAATCCTTTATAAGTTTTAAGTAGATTACCTCTATGAGCCTGCCGTAGATCCATGGTACGAGGATAAAGAGCAGTATCCCCACGGCCCCTGTAACCACGCCGGCGAACCATTCAGGGCGGAGTCCTGAACTGTAATTTCCGGTTATTGATGTCAGGGTGTTCACGGTCCCCGTTATTATGGCGAATACCAGTCCAGCCACCCAGTACCTTCCAAAGTGTTCTCCAGGTCCCATTTAAATCACGGATTTCATTTTTTTTCATTTTACAGGCCTTTCAGTGCACCTGGTTTCTTGGAATGAACTTCAGGGCCGCGGAGTTCATGCAGTACCTCTTCCCTGTGGGTTCAGGTCCATCATCAAAGACGTGCCCGAGGTGAGCACCGCACCTGGCACAGAGGACCTCGCAGCGCACCATCCCCAGGCTGAGGTCCTTCCTGAGTTCAACATTGTGAGGGGATATCACATCATAGAAACTCGGCCAGCCGGTCCCTGAATCAAACTTGGTCTCTGAGTCAAAGAGGTCCGTGCCGCAGCATATGCACCTGTAGATACCATCACCATGGAAGTCATGGTACTCACCTGTGAATGGTGGTTCTGTGCCGCCGCACCTTGCAACACGGAAGGCTTCAGGGTCGAGGATCTCACGCCACTCATCCACTGGGAGTTCAATCCTTTCAACCATCTCAACCCTGTTCCTGGCTGCAGAGAATATCGGGATTTTTTCTTGCATATATTAATTTAGGCCCTCAAAGTATATAATTTAATAAGCAGTGCCTGCGGGTTGATGGCAGTTAAACTTAACCACCATCCTTCAAGGTAAAACCGGGACTTCGGCCATAATAAAATAAATTATGGATTAAGATATAAGAGCCGCGAGCTCTTCAGGCAAATTCAATGGTGCTCGGTGGCTTATCACTTACAGAGAGCGCCACATGGGTTACCTCCGGTATCTCGGCGGTTATACGTTTTGAGATTGTTTTTATAAGGTCCCAGGGGAGTTCAGGGACGCTTGCAGTCATGGCGTCAAGGGATTCAACCATCCTTATAACCACAAGGTATCCGAAGTCCCTCACATCCCCCTTAACACCTGTGACCATCGTATCGGTGAGGACGGCGAAGTACTGCCACAGGCTCTCATGGAGGCCGCTACCTACAACCTCCTCCTCAACGATGGCATTGGCCCTCCGGCATATCTCGATCTTCTCCCGGGTTATCTCACCCACTATCCTCACTGCAAGTCCCGGACCTGGGAAGGGTTGCCTCCGGATCATCTCCTCTGGAAGTCCAAGTTCAAGTCCTATCTCCCTGACCTCATCCTTGTAGAGCTCCCTTATGGGCTCCACAATCTCAAGGACCAGTCCATGGGGGAGGGCAACGTTGTGGTGCGACTTTATCTGACCCTCACTCTCAATCCAGTCAGGGGCTATGGTGCCCTGGACAAGGTACTTTGCCCCTATCTCCTCGGCGACCCTCTCAAAGACCTCTATGAACACCCTCCCGATTATCTTACGCTTCTCCTCGGGGTCCGCGACTCCTTCAAGCTCCCTGAGGAACTCATCGGAGGCGTCAATGTAGCGGAAGTTGAGGCGCTCACTGAAGGTCCTCTTCACGTAATCTGCCTCACCTTCACGTAGCAGTCCGTGGTCAACGAATACTGCTGTCAGGTTGTCTCCAATGGCCTTACCTGCAAGTACTGAGGCCACCGAACTGTCAACCCCTCCTGACAGGGCTATTATAGCCTTTTCATTACCAACTGTTTTCCTTATCTCTTCTACCGCTTCCTCAATAAAATCAGACGGATTCAGCATGAATATCACCGATAAAAATGATTTATATAATATTGGATCTGGTGATATTTATATTATGAATGTTTTTCCATGATCCGGAATTCAATAAAAAATGAGGTGTCTGCAGGTAAGTGGGTTCATTCACCTTTAAGGGAGCTGCAGACTTCATGGAAGTTCTCAAAGACCATGTGGCCGTTCTCTGTATGGTGGACCTCGGGATGGAACTGTATACCATATACAGGCTTTTCATGGTGCTTCATGGCCTCAACATTACATATACTGGACCTTGCAAGGACATCGAATTCCAGGGGGAGCCTTCTGACCTCATCCCTGTGGGATGCCCATACATTCATCCTCGGGCCGAGACCCCTGAAGATGTCATCCTCGTCAAGTATCTCGATTTCTATGCGGGCATAGCTCTCTGCCTCGGCCGTTGCAACCTCTCCCCCGTAGGCCTTTGCAATGAGCTGGTGTCCAAGGCATATACCCAGGATGGGGATTTCAAGTTCCTGGATGTACTCCACACAGTTACCTGACCTTTCAAGGGACGGACCCCCACCCAGTATCAGGCCCACTGGATCCCTTGAAATGATCTCATCAAGGGGGGTTGTGTTGGGTACAAGCTCCGAGGGTATGCCCAGGTATCTCAGTGTCCGGTGTATCCTGTGATTGTACTGGCCATGGTTATTGATGATGAGTATCATGCATATTCTCCTAATTAATGGTTTTAGAGTTCTTAACCTGAAAATTATTTATAATGAATCATCTAATTAAGTATTATGGAGTCTGCTGATATAATCTACATCGTGGTGGCGGTGGTACTTGCTGTTGTGGCTTTCTATGTACTTATATGGATCCTCCCTGTTATAGTCATCCTGATAATTGCATATATCATCTACCTCTTTCTCAGGGACCGTGATTAGTGCTGATAGGTGCTGAGGGCGTTTGAGGGGGCTCTGTTCAGTACTTCTGTATCTCCCTGTAGGCATAGGTTGCTGCAACTGCACCCTCTGCACAGGCCGTGATCCACTGGTTGAGGCCGCCGGTTATGTCGCCTGCGGCGTAGACCCGTGGAATGCTGGTCCTCTGGAATTTATCCGTTATGATGTAGCCGGCGTCATCCACCTTAACCCCCATGTCCACTGCAAGCTGGTTGATGGGTTCCTCACCTATCGCTATGAATATCCCGTCAACCTCCAGCACAGTATCCTCGCCGGTGACCCTGTTGTGGATTACAACCTCCTCAACCCTGTCATGGCCCCTTATCTCCTTTACAACGGAGTTCCAGATTACAGGTATTTCTATTTCCTTCAGCTTTTCCTGCAGGTACCTGTCAGCCCTTAACTCATCCCTTCTGTGGACTATGCTGACGTCGCAGCCTATGTTCTTTAGAAAAACAGCTTCCTGGGCTGCGCTGTTACCCCCACCGACCATCAGCACCTTCCTGTCCTTGTAAAGGGGGCCGTCACATGTTGCACAGTAAGAGACTCCCCTCCCGAGGAGGTCGTTCTCACCAGGAACCCCCAGCTGCCTGTGTTTGCTTCCAGTTGCAAATATCACTGCATCTGCAGTGTATTTCTCCCTTGATGTCTCCACACTGAAGACATCATCCCGGTCCACCCTGTAGACTTCCTCCATCTCCCTGAGCTCAGCGACCTTCGTTGCCTGTTTTTTCATTTTGGTAACGAGGCTCATACCGGCTATCATCTCAAAGCCAGGGTAGTTCTCCATCATGTGGACCTCAAGGCCAAGTCCACCTGCGGGTCCCTTATCAAGCATCAGCACACTGCTGCCCTGCCTTCCACCGTATATCCCTGCGGTAAGACCTGCAGGTCCAGCACCAATAACGATTATATCATAGTGGGTCATGGGATTCACCTTATATCAGTATCTCTCTTTCATGTTTTCTGTATGTCTGCCAGTATCCTTTCCGTTAATTTACCCATATCAGTATCTCTCTTTTAGGGTATAAAATAAATTGGGGGGATGGTTCAGAGCCTCTCCTGGATCTTCTCCCGGAGTATCCTGTTAACCATCTGCCCGTCGGCCCTTCCACGGAGCCGGCCCATGGCCTGCCCCATGAGTGGCCCCATGGCACCCATACCCCTCTCGGAGATCATATCATGGTTGGCCTCGATGATCTCATCTATAACTGACTCAACCTCCTCCTGACTGAGGAGTAGCAGGTTCAGCCTCCCTGCAGCCTCCTCTGCAGCGGTTCCTTCATCTGCCATTGAGGCTATTATGTCCCTGAGGGCGTCCTTTGATACCTTACCGTCCTCCAGGAGTTTAAGGGCGTCCTCCAGGTCCACGGAGTCAACGTCATGCCCTTCCCTCCTGAGCTCCCTGAGGGTGTAGGCGAGCAGGGATGCGATGACGGTCCTGTCAACCCTGAACCGGCAGAGGGACTCGAAGTCCTCCACAAGGTTTCGTCTGACGAGCTGGGATGCGAGGTCATCACTTAACCCGTATTCCCTCATTATACGCTCCTTCTTCTCTGATGGCAGCTCGGGAAGGTTATCCCTCACCCTTTCAACGAATTCCGGTTCTATCCTGAATAGGGGTATGTCTGTTTCAAGGTACATCCTGCTTGATGTGGGAAGCGGCCTGAGGTACTGGGTGTTCCCATCGGAGAGGGCCTTCCTTGTCTCCTCAGGGACTCCCTTAATGGCAATCTCAGCACGCCTTATAACCTCCCTGAGGGCCTCCTCGGCCTTGTCACGGTCATGGGCAACCAGGACCACTGCGTCATCATCGGAGGCTTTCAGTTCTCTCCGGAGCTCCTTAACTTCATCCTCGCCTATCCCGTAGGCAGGGAGTTCATCGGTGTGGAATATGCCGCTAACACCCCTCTTTTTGGCATAGTCCGCCATCTCGGTTCCGAGGCGTCTTCCAGGCTGCAGTTCGGTTCCTATGATACCATCAAAGCCCCTGAGTTTAACAGCAAGGACAGACTCTGCTGAGGATATTATCCTTGATTCGGTGTCCCTGAATACTCCTGAAACATCATGGATTTCATCCAGGACCTCGGCACTCCTTTCCTGGAGTTTTCTGCTTATCTCGACGAGTTTCAGCTGCCTCTGAACCTCCCTTTCAACGATTTCAGGTATGAGGTCAAGGTCCTGGACACCCTTCACCTCCACCCTTGCACCGTCCCTTATGGATATGTTGAGGTCCTGCCTTATGGTCCCCAGGCCCCTCTTGACCCTGGTGCTTCTGAGGATCTGTCCTATCTGGTAGGCGACGTCCCTTAGCTGGTTGGGGTCCCTTATTGAGGGGTCGGTTGTTATCTCAACCAGGGGTATCCCCAGGCGGTCCAGTCTGAAGACCACGCCGTCCTCTGTTTCCATGATCCTCCTTGCAGCGTCCTCCTCGAGGCAGAGGTTCTCTATCTTCACACGTCCCCTAGGGGTCTCGAGGTGGCCGTCTGTTGCAACAAGACCTGTCCTCTGGAAGCCCCCGGTGTTGCTCCCA
Source organism: Methanothermobacter wolfeii (assembly GCF_025397995.1). NCBI lineage: Archaea > Methanobacteriati > Methanobacteriota > Methanobacteria > Methanobacteriales > Methanobacteriaceae > Methanothermobacter > Methanothermobacter wolfeii. The sequence goes on along the minus strand of NZ_CP104550.1, from coordinate 1,016,372 downwards.
TCGATCACCTGCTTCCTCATGGTGTGGAACTCATCAACAACCCTCATTTTAAGGAGGAGGGCCACGGTGACTGCGATTTCAAGGGCCTCCCTGTTGAGGGGGTGAGGTGGTTCCTCATCAGCCTCAACGAGACATGTGCCATCATTGTAGTTTTCATAGTGGAAGTGGAGCTTCCTCATGGCCTCCTCGAAGGCTGCCCTGTCAAATTTTCCAAGTTCACTCTGGGTTGGCCTCAGGTTCCTCTCTATTATATGGTCCGGTTCGGTGTCCATGAGTTCTGTGGGGCAGGGGCAGAAGAGTTTGGATTTACTGTCAAGCTGCTGGTGGATTTCAAGGCCCATCTTGAGTCCGATTTTCTCCCAGTCCACATGATCACCCCCTGAAGTAGGCTATGGAGGATCTATCCTGGAGTTCCCCTGCCATGTTCTTCATCATCATTTCCCTTACCTCATACTGGTCGTCTGTCTGTCCGAGGACCCAGCACATCTTCACGTAGGCCACCTCCGGGAGCATGTCACCGCAGGGTATAACACCGGCACCAAGAAGCCTGCGGCCTGTACTGTAGACGTTCATGTTAACCCGCCCGTTGAGGCACTGGGAGGTCATTGCAACGGGGACTCCCCTACTCTGGGCCTCCTCAAGGACGGGTATCAGGCTGTCGGGGCAGTGGCCGAGGCCGGTGCCCTCCACTACGATCCCCCTGTAGCCGTCTTCAAGGTACCATTCAATTATCTCGGGCTGTATGCCGGGGTAGCTCTTTATGAATGCCACCCTTTCTTCAATCCTGTCCATGATTTCGGGTTCCTCCGAGCTCCTTTCACGGTAGTTTCCATCGATTACCCTGATCTCATGGGGTGATACCTCTGCAAGGGGGAGTGAGTTTATGCTCCTGAAGGTGTCCCTCCTTGATGTGTGCATCTTCCTTGCCCTGACCCCCCTGTGGAGGTGGCAGGTCCTGTCATCCATGGTTGCATGCATGCAGAGGGTTACTTCGGCAATATCTGACGCAGCGGCCCTCACAGAGCACTGTATGTTGAGGGAGGCGTCCGATGATGGCCTGTCAGAGCTCCTCTGGGCCCCTGTGAAGACCACCGGGACCGGGGTTTTGAGGATGAAGCTGAGGGCTGCTGAGGTGTAGTGCATGGTGTCTGTTCCATGGGCGACCACAACTCCATCTGCACCATCCCTGATCTCCCTGAAGACGGCCCTTGCTGTTTCAACCCAGTACTCTGGTTTCATGTTTTCACTGAGGATGTTGAAGACGGCCCTGCCCCTTATGTTGGCGGTGTCCAGGAGTTCGGGGTTTGCCCTCAGGAGGTCATCGGCGGTGAAGGCGGGGTGCACGGCACCGGTACGGTAGTCTATTATGGATGCAACGGTACCACCCGTTGATATGATTGATATGTCAGGGAGTTCCGGGTTTTCGGTCACCTCAAGGGGCGGGAGCTCGATCTTCGGCGCGGAACCCCTTTCGAGGAGTTCTATGCTGGCGTCGCTGATCTCGACTCCGATGTTGTATCCGCTCCTGAGTTTCAGGACTATGTGCCTGTCGTCGGCATCATCTGCACGGTCCAGTACCATGCCCTCGTAGGTGACATCTGGTTTCTTTATCCTTACGGTGTCTCCGACCTCCACTGAGGCCGATTCAAGGAATCTTTTCGCTTCTCCATGGTAGCCCATCAATCAGCACCCCCACTTTCAATGTTTTCCCTGGCCCATTCTGCTCCTGCTTCGAGGATTTTGAGGTTCATATCTATGATTCTGTCCTTTCCTGAGAATGTGAATCTTATGGCGTCCCTGAATGAGTCTTCATCCAGTCCTGTGAGGTCCATGGCCATCAGCACCCCGAGCATGACGGTGTTGGCGGCCCTTACGGTCCCACCATCCTTCGCTATCATCAGGGCAGGCACCCCTATGGCCCTGACGTTCTCAGGGCCGGTGAATTCCACCGTTGTGGAGTCATAGATTATCACTCCCCCCTCACGGACTTCCCCTCTGAACTCCTCGAGGGAGGGCTGGTTGAAGGCGATGAGGACGTCGGGTCTGTCGACTGCAGGTGAACCTATCCTTTCACCTGATATCACGACACCGCAGCTTGAGGTACCTCCCCTCTGTTCGGGTCCATAGGCAGGGTACCATGATACGTGTCTTCCCTGGCTGCAGGCTGCCTGTGCAAGGGTGAGGCCCATGCTGAGGACTCCCTGACCCCCGAAGCCGGCGATCTTAACCCGGACCTCAGGGAATTCAGGGTCGTCCACGGGGTCGGGCACCGAGTCCTCATGGATCTGGAATATCTCATCAAGCCTCTCCTTTGAGAAGTCACTCTCCGCCCTATGGAGGGGTTCTGTTTCCCTTGAACGGTCTCTGAAGTTTTTAACAGGGAATTCCTTTTCCATTTCCTCTTTTATGAACCTTTCAGCCCCCTCGGCGTCCTGTCTCAGGTTTGTCGGGCAGGGCGCGAGCACTTCAACGAATGCGTAGCCCTTACCATCCCTCTGGATTTCGAGGGCGCGCTTAACAGCCCTTTTAGCCTTCCTTATGCTCTTTATGTCTGCAAGGGACACCCTTTCAATGAATACCGGTGCCTGGAGGTTGTCGAGGAGTTCGCACATGTGGAGGGGGTAACCTGCATAACGGGGGTCCCGGCCACCGGGGCATGTTACCGTGACCTCACCGACCAGGGTTGTGGGTGCCATCTGGCCCCCGGTCATCCCGTAGACCGTGTTGTTGACAAAGAAGACGGCCAGTTTCTCGCCGCGGTTAGCGGCCTGTATGGTTTCATTGAGTCCTATGGATGCAAGGTCCCCGTCGCCCTGGTAGAGTATGACGACAGCATCATCCTCTGCGCGTGATATTCCTGTCCCGACGGCGGGTGCGCGTCCATGGGCTACCTGGACGTTTCCACAGTCAAAGTAGTAGTAGGCGAAGACCGCGCACCCTACGGGGCTTATCATTATGCTGCGTTCCTGTATCCCCAGTTCATCAATCGCCTCTCCTATGAGCTTGTGAAGTATGCCGTGGCCGCAGCCTGCGCAGTAGTGGGTTGCTGTCGGGGCGTTTCCACCCTTCCTTTCAAAGACTTCATGGAGTGAGTCCGGTTTCCTGATGACCCTGTCCTTCATCTTCTATCCCCCGCAACTTTTCTGATCTTCTCAAGAACGTCCTTCAGTTCAATCATGTTACCGCCCATCCTGTTCACGAGTTCAACGTCCCTGCAGCCGGAGGCCATTTTAATGTCTTCCCTCATCTGACCGCTGCTCATCTCAACGGATATGAAGCTGCAGTTTCTCTCTGCAAGTTCAGCTATCCTTTCTGATGGGAAGGGGAAGAGCGTGATGGGCCTCAGGAGCCCGGCCCTTATACCCTCTGACCTTGCAGTGTCAACTGCGGTCTGGGAGACCCTGCTGCTTATACCGTAGGATACAAGGACTATCTCTGCATCATCCAGGAGGTATTCCTCGTACCTGACCTCCTTTTCCTCTATCTCACTGTACTTCCTCTGCAGACGGAAGTTGAACTCTTCGAGTTCATCGAAGTCAAGGAATATTGATGTGACCAGGTTCTTCATGGTCTCCCTGTTACCGCAGACAGCCCAGGATGTGTCTGGTTCATGTTCAACCGCCCTCTCCGGGAAACGGAGGGGTTCGGCCATCTGGCCCAGGACAGCGTCTGCCAGGACCACGGCCGGGTTCCTGTATCGGTCTGCAAGTTCAAAGGCTTCCATTGTCAGGTCACACATCTCCTGTACACTGTTTGGGGCCAGGACTATGTTCCTGTAGTTCCCGTGTCCCCCGCCCTTCACCAGCTGGTTGTAGTCTCCCTGTTCAGGGCCGATGTTACCGAGACCTGGACCTGCACGCATCACATCAACTATCACTGCAGGAAGCTCCGCGCCTGCAAGGAATGATATTCCCTCCTGTTTGAGGCTTATACCGGGACCGGAGGATGCTGTCATGACCCTGTGGCCTGCTGCTGCGGCACCGTAGACCATGTTTATGGCGGCCTCCTCTGATTCTGCCTGGACGAATTTACGCCCGACCATGGGGAAGTACCTTGAGGCTTCATGGAGTATCTCGCTTGCGGGTGTTATGGGGTATCCGAAGTAGCAGTCGCAGCCTGCGTACATGGCACCTATGATGACTGCGGTGTTGCCCTTAACCATCTGTGTTGCCATTATCACACCTCTCTATATGCTACTGTGCTGCCATTAGCAATCTGTGTTGCTATCATCACACCTCTCTATATGGACCTCGATTGCATTGATCTCGGGGCAGGTGTAGTAGCAGTTCCCGCACCCGTTGCAGCCATCGCCCCTGTATTCAACGTAGTGGTAGCCGCGTTCATTGATCTTACTGCTCATGTAAAGGACGTTCCGTGGGCATGCGATTATGCAGCGCTCGCAGGCCTTGCATTCGAGTTTGTTTATAAGAGGGTAAGCCTTCTTCATTGGTTTCCACCGTCTCCTTCAAGGTCATGCTCCCTTATCTCAACCCGCCTTATCTTACCGCTTATGGTCTTGGGGAGTTCATCCACAAATTCAACTATCCTGGGGTACTTGTAGGGGGCCGTCACCCTCTTCACATGGTCCTGTATCTCTTTTTTGAGTTCCTCTGAGGGTTCATAGCCCTTTGCAAGGACGATTGTTGCCTTGACGACCTGTCCCCTTATGGGGTCGGGGTAACCTGTAACCGCACATTCAAGGACAGAGGGGTGTGATATTATGGCGCTTTCAACCTCGAAGGGCCCTATACGGTAACCTGAGCTTTTGATTATATCGTCGGTCCTGCCAACAAACCACATGTACCCGTCCTCATCCATCCAGGCTGTGTCACCTGTATGGTAGTAGCCGTCATGCCAGACCTCCGATGTCTTCTCGGGGTTCCTGTAGTACCCGTTGAAGAGGCCTATGGGTTTCCCACTGGAGGTGTCTATAACTATCTCTCCTTCCTCACCCACGTCAACCGGGCTGCAGTCCCTGTCAACCAGTTCTATCCTGTAACCCGGGGATGGTTTTCCCATTGACCCTGGTTTAGGTTCCATCCATGGGAAGTTTGCGATGCAGACAACGCATTCTGTCTGACCGAAGCCCTCCATGAGCTTCAGGCCCGTGTGTTCCCTGAACCTGTTAAAGACCTCGGGGTTGAGGGGTTCGCCTGCTGTTACAGCGTACTCTATCCCTGAGAGGTCGTACCTTGAGAGGTCCTCCTTTATCAGGAACCTGTAGATGGTCGGGGGGGCGCAGAATGTTGTGATATCATATTTTTCCAGCTTTTCAAGCATCTTCTCGGGGTCGAAGCGGTCATAGTCATAGACGAACACGGCGCTTCCGGCTATCCACTGGCCGTAGATCTGACCCCACATGGCCTTGGCCCATCCGGTATCTGCAACGGTGTAGTGGAGGCCGTCCTCGCGGACGTTCTGCCAGTACTTTGCTGTTATTATATGCCCCAGGGGGTATGTGTGGTCGTGTTCTATCATCTTGGGCATCCCTGTAGTCCCTGATGAGAAGTATACAAGGAGGGTGTCGCTGCCGCCGGGATACTCATCCCCCTCGGGTTTCCTGAATTCGGAGGGGACAACTTCAAGTTCAGACCTCAGGTTGAGCCAGCCATCCCTGTCTGTTTCACCAACGATGACCCTTTTAACGTCGGCTCCAAGTTCGTTGATGGCTGTATCGAAGACCTCCGGGACTCCATTCTCTGCTATGCAGACAACCATCTTTATATCGGCTTCATGTATCCTGTAGATTATGTCCTTTTCCTTGAGCATGTGTGTTGCGGGTATGGCAATGGCGCCTATCCTGTGGAGTCCAAGGAGGCAGTACCAGAAGTCGTACCTTGCCTTGAGGGTTAGCATTACGGTGTCTCCCTTCTTGATACCCTCCCTTATGAAAAAGTTCGCGGTCCGCTCTGATTTCTCCCTGAGTTCCCTGAAGGTTATCCTTTTTTCATCGCCGCTGTCGTTGCACCAGACTATGGCGGTCTTTTCAGGTTCCATCTCAGCGTAGCGGTCCACAACATCATAGGCGAAGTTGAAGTTCTCAGGCACCTTTATCCTGAAGTTCTCATGGAAGTCCTCATATGAGTCGAATTCCACGCGGTTCACGAATTCATTGATTAGTGAAGTCATTGATACACCTCTACATGATTATTGCAAGGAATCTGGCCCTTTTACCGTCAAGGGCCTCCATTGCATGCTCATATGATGAGTCAAAGAATATTGAGTCTCCCTCGTTGAGTATTATCTCATTGTCGTGTATGTAGAACCTTATACGGCCCTCAAGCACGTAGTTGAATTCCTGGCCGGGGTGGCTGTTTGTTTTTGGCTTCCCATCCCTTGGTTCAACGGTGACTATGAAGGGTTCTGCCTTTTTGTGTATGAATTTCTCTGCAAGGTTTTCATAGCGGTACTGTTTTCTCCTTTCAACCTCCACTCCTTTACCCTTCCTTGTAACCGTGAAGATGTGCATCCTTGTCTCCTCGCCTGTGAGGAGAAGGCCCATGTCAACGCCAAGTTTGTGGGCTATCTCAAAGAGTATGCTTGCGGGTATGTCCTCCTCACCGCTCTCATATTTCATGTAGCTTTCAACGTCGATTTTGAGGTAATCAGCCATTTCCTCAGGGCTGATCTCGGAGAGTTCTCTGAGCTCCTTTATGCGGGAACCGATTTCCTTACTTTTCTCTTTCATGGTTACACCTCATCAGTGTCAGGAAAAAAATAATAATGATTATTAATGATAAATGTCTTTTTCTTTAAATATATTTCCCCACGTCCCATGGAGTGTTCCGTAATAGTTAATTGAATTCCAGTAATTTATATGTGTGAGTCGCCCCTTCTAAATAATCTATCATCATCCCAGAACTTTACCGGCCATCCATCTTCTGTTAAATAGGTTAAGCTTGTTTAAACTGGATCTATGGGTTCTCTGATCTTTTCATGATATCTTAAGCTTCACCTGAGCCTTCAATCAAAAAGTCCGGTTCCAAAGAAATCATCCAGACAGAAGCCATCCCCTCCCATATGCTCCAGGCAGTAACACATACCGCATACCATGCACCTTCCAATGGCGGGTTTGCCGCAGAAATCACATCTCTCACACTCTTGCTCCATGTTTACCATTCCTTTGAAGATCTGATGCATTAATAATTTAAGCCTCTGATAATAAATAATTCTTCACAGGAGGGGTTGACTTGGAGATAAAGAAGATAGGTATAGAACCCAGAGAGGATGTTAACATAATACTTGGACAGAGCCACTTCATCAAGACGGTGGAGGACATATACGAGGCAATCGTGAACACGGTGCCCCAGGCAAGATTCGGAATAGCCTTTGCAGAGGCCTCAGGGGACTGCCTTGTCAGGCATGAGGGGAACGATGAGGAACTTGAGGAACTGGCATCAGAGACCATGCTTGAAATCGCAGCGGGACACTCATTCATAGTGTTCCTCAGGAACGCCTTCCCAATAAATGTACTGCAGCGCATAAAGGACGTCCCGGAGGTCGTGAACATATACTGTGCAACAGCAAACCCCGTTGAAGTTATAATAGCAGAGACCGAACAGGGGAGGGGTATTATAGGTGTTGTGGACGGCCAGAGCCCCGGAGGAATCGAGGGCGAGGAGGACAAGGCGGAGAGAAAGGAGTTCCTGAGGGTTATAGGCTACAAGTTCTAGTCCAGTGGGATGTGCCGGTGTCCTTTGAGGTCCGTGCCGGGTCACGGTTTCCGGTAAATCATGGAAAGATGTGCCGGCTCATGAAGTCTAAAGATATATTAAACAGAAACTCCAATATTATTATCCGGGGTTGTTAAAATGTCAGAGAATGTTGTATTTGTTAGGGAGACCGGGAACAGGGGAGAGCAGACCTTTGAGATAAACCAGAACAGGGTGAGGATGAAGGAGAAACAGAAAGGAACCTACTCAATAACCTTCGAAAGCCCTGATAAGGAGGACATTGAGAGGGCCATGGCATTCTTCGAGTCAATGACAGACATTGAGCCACTCACAATGAACATTGCAGACACAGGTGAGATAAAGGCTTACTTCAAGGGCACAGCACCCTTCAGCCAGAAAAAGGAGGAAGGGATGACGGTATACACCTATGGTGTCACCATCCAGGAGATACAGTGAACATCCTATTTTTCTTCTTTGGGGTAGGTCCATTTCTCAAAGATCTTGTAGATATGGTGGGGGTCACTGAAAACCTCGGTGTCGTCCATCCTTGAGATCCTCTTAACGTGTTCCACATCCTCCCTTGTTATCTTCAGCTCAAGCTTTTTACCGTTGGGCAGTGTTGTTACAACAACCCCCTCACTGTAGTCTGATGGCATTATATAAACGGGCACGGAGGCCTTCTGGGCCATTATCACGGCGTTTGTTATGAGGGTATCCGCGATCCTCAGGGATATCTTGGCAGTGCTGTTGGATGTGCATGGAGCCACAAGCACGAAGTCGTACTTACCCAGCTGCACCTGCCCTGCAAGGAAGGGGGAGTTTGCGTTTATCTCAACCCATTTCCTGTCAAAGCTGGTTTCAAGGTCCCTGTAGAGGCCATAGTACTTTACAACCTGATCCCCTGCCTTTGAGATGAAAACGTTTATCTCAACCCTGTCACCGTAGAGGTTCTTTATGTCCTTCATTATGGCGTATGTTTCTGTCAGTTTCTCCCCAGCCCCGGTAATGCACCAGGCAACCTTCAGTTTTTCAGTCATGTAGCATAATTATATTGGAGGTTATTAATCAAGTTTTTGGAAAATCCAGCCGTTCCATGGGAACACCCACCAAAAAAGTGAATATTCCAGAAAAATGTTTATCAGACATGGTTTATTCAAAAAAATTTAAAGATGGTAGGGGAGTATGCAGTAGGTCTTATCTTTGACTTTAATCCCAATGATGAGGGAGCATGCACTAGGCATCATCGCTGATTATAACCCCATCCAGTATCCTGACTATCCTTGAGGCCATTGAGGCAACATCAGGGTCATGGGTAACCACAATGAGGGTCACGCCCTCATCCTCCTGAAGCTCCCTTAGACCCTCCAGTATACGCTTGCCTGTCCTTGAGTCAAGGGAGCCTGTTGGTTCATCTGCAAGGATTATTGATGGATCGTTTGCAAGGGCCCTTGCAATGGCAACCCTCTGCCTCTCACCACCCGAGAGCTCTGTTGGTTTCCTGTCAGCCTTATCTGCAAGACCAACATAGTCAAGGAGTTCCATGGCCCTCCCCTCCATATCATCCCATTTAACTGCAAACATGGGTATCTCAACGTTCTCAAGGGCCGTCAGGTTGGGTATGAGGTTGTGGAGCTGGAAAACAAATCCTATCTCCTCAGCCCTTAAACGGCTTAGATCCCTTTCATCCTTAAGGTCCCTTCCAGCAACCTTCACCGTCCCTGAGTCGGGCACGTCAAGTGCGCCTATCATGTTAAGGAGTGTTGATTTCCCTGACCCTGAGGGACCCATGATTGAGACGAACTCACCATGGTCAACGTCGAGGTCAACACCGTTAAGGGCTTTTATCCTCCCACCGTCAAAGCTCTTCCTGAGGCTCCTTATCTCGATGATCCTTTCCATGATATCACCTACTCGTATCTGAGGGCCTCTGTGGGGGCGAGCCTGGATGCCCTGTATGCAGGGTAAAGTCCTCCAAGGATGCCCACACTGAAGGCAACCCCGAAGGCCCTTATGAATATCTCAGGGGTATAGACGGGTTCAATGAACCCCTTCATCCCCAGTTCAAGGAGTACCTGTATCGCTGCAACACCAAGGACGGATCCTGCAATGGCTGCGATGACGGTGATAACTACAGATTCACCGAGTATCATGGCCAGTATGCGTCTGTCCTTCCAGCCAACTGCCTTGAGCACCCCTATCTCACGGGTCCTCTCGAACACGGACATTATCATGGTGTTTATAACACCTATCCCTCCGATGATTATTGCAAGGAGGGATATGGCCCAGGTGGCGGTGTCAACTGTCTGAAGCCCCTGGTCAACGCTCTGGAGGTCCTCAAGGGATGCTATGGTTGTAAGGTCACCGTATTTCTCCTCAATCCTTTCTGTAACATCATCCACATCTGCATTTTTATCTATCTTCACGTAGATCATGGTGACCTTATCCTCCTTCTCTTCAATCTCCTGAAGCTTTTTGAGGGATATGAAGGCGCCGGCGTCTTGCTGCATGTCACCGGACTCGAATATACCCACAACAGTGTAATCATGGTTCTTTATCTTTATGGTGTCCCCAACGCTCCTGTTGTGGTTCTCTGCAGCAACCTTACCCAGTATCACCTCATCAGCGTCAGGATCGGTGAGGGTCCTTCCTGAGGTCACCTTTATCTGGCTCATGTTGATCTTTGAGGGTTCAATTCCTATGAGCACGAAGTATGGGTTGTCGTCAAGGGGCTGCACCGCCATGAGGATCCCGACGGCATCCTCAACACCGCTCACGTTCCTGACCCGGTCCACGTATTCCTGGTCTATCTTACTGAAGAACATGTCCGAGACATTGGACTCCACAATGGTAAAATCAGCTCCACCAGCCTTGAGGGTGTTCTCGGTTGACGTCTTGAGCCCCTCTGTTATCACACCGAGGGTTACTATGGTTGCAATCCCTATCGCGATCCCTGTAACTGCAAGGAGAGTCCTTGCACGGTTTCTGAAGGGATTCTTGAGGATGAGTGTTATGAATCTTATGGAGTCCATTATGATGTTAAGGGGTATTAATGGTTTGCATGGAGTTTCTCTTCCTTTAATTCTCTGAAATTATTATTCACGGTATTCATGAACATGGTTCCATCATGTCTGAACTGTATATAGGTGAGAAAGAGGACACTTTATGAACTCATCATGATATAAAGAGGGCTATGGGGTTACTCTAAAAATGAAGATGGGGTTCGGGACGATATGAAGAGGGTCATGAGGTTACTTTAAAAATAAAGATGGGGTTCAGGACATTTTACCTGCCCTTAAAACCTCGAATGCATCCATTTCAACAGCTCCAAGGATACCGTAACGTTCTGGTTCATCCATCCCTTCAAGTTCGTCCCTGCTCACGTACTTCATCCTGTCAAGACCCTGAATAAAGTACTTGAATTCTGTTCCAAGCATTTCCCTGAGCCTGTAACCCCTTCCAATGTTTATGAAGTGCCTCTTCTGCACCTCATATTCGCCTGTAAGATCCTCAATCTTCTCCATCAGTTTCCTTGTAGGGTGCCTGTAGGTCCCGTTTTCCATGGCTATCACTATATCAGGGGGTACTCCGAGTTCATCGGCAAGTTCCCTCTGAGTTTTGCCGGAATGGACCCTGTAGCCCAGGATCAGGAATTTGAGGTCGTCTTCCCTCACATTTCCACCTCCATTTATTCACTGGATATACCTATGAACACCATCATATAAATATATTTTGAGATTAATTTATTACTAAATATCATTTTTACAGATAAATAATATTAAATATAAATTAAAATTTATTAAAACAGTATATCTATGTTAAGGACCAATCTATTATCAGGGAACAAAAACAAAAGTAATAATAAAGCATCTGCAGATTATTATAACAGTGGTGGGAAAATGTCGCCGGATTCATGGATTATAATAGCAGCCATCTGCCTGATAGGGGAGATGCTCACAACAGGATTCTTCCTGTTATGGTTTGCATTTGGTGCCATAGCAGCAGCGGTACTCAACTACCTTGGATTTGACACGACGGTACAGTTCACAGGCTTCATCTTGGTGTCAGTCATACTCCTCGGAGTATCAAGGCCCTTTGCAGCAAGGATAACAGGTGAACCATCAAAGAAGGCAGCATCAGACCGCCTGATAGGTAAGGAAGCAACGGTGACCCTGGAGATCACCCCGGATACATCTGGACTTGTTAAGGTTGATGGGGAAACATGGAGGGCCCGATCCAGTCAGAGGATAGCTGAGGGTGAAAGGGTCCGGGTGGCTGCCATTGAAGGCGTGAAACTGGTCGTTGAAAGGATAATGGAGGAATGTGATTGATACTTGAAATCATAATAGTACTGGTTCTTCTTGTACTCGCCTTTAAGAGTTTAAAGATACTCCGGCCCTATGAGAAGGGTGTTGTTGAGAGGCTGGGTAAATACCAGAGGACCGTTGAAAGCGGACTTGTAGTCATAATACCCTTCATTGAGGCCATAAAGAAGGTTGACATGAGGGAGCAGGTGGTTGATGTACCTCCCCAGGAGGTCATAACAAAGGACAACACGGTGGTTGTTGTTGACTGTGTAATATTCTATGAGGTCGTGGACCCCTTCAATGCAGTCTACAACGTGGTTGACTTCTACCAGGCAATAACAAAACTCGCCCAGACCAACCTCAGGAACATAATAGGTGACCTTGAACTCGACCAGACCCTCACATCAAGGGAGATGATCAACACACAGCTAAGGGAGGTCCTTGATGAAGCCACAGACAAATGGGGAACCCGCGTTGTACGTGTTGAGATACAGCGTATCGAGCCTCCAGGAGACATCGTTGAGGCCATGTCAAAGCAGATGAAGGCAGAAAGGATGAAGAGGGCCGCCATCCTCGAGGCAGAGGGATACAAGCAGTCAGAGATAAAGAGGGCTGAGGGTGACAAGCAGGCAGCCATCCTTGAGGCAGAGGGTAAGGCCGAGGCCATAAAGAAGGTTGCAGATGCAAACAAGTACCAGGAGATAGCCATAGCAGAGGGTCAGGCAAAGGCCATACTTTCAGTATTCAGGGCCATGCATGAGGGGGACCCTACCAGTGACATAATAGCCCTGAAGTACCTTGAAGCACTTGAAAAGGTTGCCGATGGAAGGGCAACGAAGATACTTCTACCTGTAGAGGCCACAGGAATCCTCGGATCAATTGCGGGTATAGCAGAGATGCTCTCCGATCCTGAAGCCCAGAAGCTTGTTCAGGAGAAACCTGAAGAAAAGACAGGTAAATCTGTTCAGAAAAAACCTTAAGGCATCATGAATTGATCAGAACCCCGGTCCAGGGGCATATATTTCCTTTTAAGTTTTTTATCTGTCTGGTTGCAGAGGATCCCTTCTAATCTCCAGTTAGCTATATAAATCATCCATGACATACATAAAGGTGGAGGTATTTATATGAAGGAAGACGTTTTCTATGGAAAGGGAATGGTCCATGTTAAGAAGGACTACCCCGACATCTATGAGGCTGTTGTTAAGCTCAACGAGGCAGCCTACACAGGGAAGGCCCTGGACTATAAGACACAGAAGCTGATAGCCCTGGGTATAACCGCTGCAAACTCCGATGACCGTGCGGTTAAAAAGCAGATACAGAGCGCCATAAACGAGTTCGGTGTTACAAGGGATGAGATAGTGGACGTGCTGAGGGTCGTGCTCCTCACATCAGGCAACCCACCCTTTGTGAAGGCAATGAGGATACTCTACGAGGTCCTTGAGGACTGAAACAGCCCCTTCATTTTTTCCTCTTAAACCCATCATTTCTGGCAGCTGACAGCAACCTTTTTAAATGATTACTCTAAAACTAATATCACCTATTTTTCCGGGATCACGATCCCATGGATGTGGCGTAAAGCTGAACAGATAGAGGTGTAATTAATGTACAAGTATGTTAGAGACGCATGGAAAAACCCTAAAAAGTCCTATGTAAGGGAACTGATGTGGGAGAGAGCCCCACAGTGGAGAAGGGATCCTGTAATCAAGAGGATCGAAAGACCAACAAGAATAGACCGTGCAAGATCACTCGGTTACAAGGCAAAACCAGGATACATCGTTGTCAGGACACGCGTAAGGCGTGGAGGCAGGAGGAAGAGCCGTTTCAAGGCAGGTAGAAGGCCTAAGAGGATGGGTGTCAACAAGATAACCCCTGCAAAGAGCATTAAAAGGATTGCAGAGGAAAGGGTTGCCAGGAAGTACCCTAACATGGAGGTACTCAACTCCTACTGGGTATGGGAGGATGGAAAACACAAATTCTACGAGGTCATCCTTGTAGACCCGCACCACCCTGCAATAAAGAACGACCCCAACATAAACTGGATCTGTGAAAAACAGCACAGGGGAAGAGTATTCAGGGGCCTCACAAGTGAAGGTAAAAAGAACAGGGGCCTCCGAAACAGGGGTAAAGGGGCTGAAAAGGTAAGATAGGCCCCCCTTATAATTATTTTTTTTATCCTTACCGTCTGCTGAAAGGGTTCATGTCATGATCCATAACATTTCATACAGACTCATTGTCTATGGAACAGAGGACGAGGAGAAGGTCCTTGAGGCCCTCAGGAACATACTGCCAGGTGCAGCGCCTGAAAGGGAGGAGGCCGAGGGTTACCATGGAAACCCCATAACCGTGCTCAGGGGCAGGATAACCAGGAGGAGAGCCCTCAGGGAATTCATGGAATCCTTCAGGGAGATCTTCAGGGGTCGGATGGATGAACTGAAGGACAGGTTTGATGATAACGGCAACCTCTTCCTGAGACTTGACAAACAGGAGGCTCTGAAGGGGAAATGGCAGCCGGTGGAGCATGGTGATGCCATACACCTCAAGATCAAGGTCGAAGCCTACCCTGCAAGGAGGGAGGTTGCAGCAGAAAACATCAAAGGCTTCCTGGAATAATTATATTCTGATGATTAGATGAAGTTCCTTGACCTCCACATTAAGGGCAGCGACCATGACAAGGACCTCAGACTCCTCCTTGAGGCCTCCAGACTGGGATATGATGGCGCAGCCCTCATTTACCCCTCCACCAAATACAGGGAACTCAGGGAAACTGCAGAGAAGCTCAGGAATAACAGTGACCTGGACCTTGAAGTAGCCACCGGTGTGATGATAGATGCAGGAAACCCCTCCGAGATGAGGAGGGCCGTGAACAGGTTCAGGGGCAGGGTCGATATAATCCATGTATCCGGAGGCGACCTCAAGATAAACCGTGCAGCCTGTGAAAACTCCCGTGTTGACGTTCTTTCAGCCCCCTACGCATCAAGGAGGGATGCAGGTATAAACCACGTCCTTGCAAGGGAGGCTGCACGTAACAGTGTCGCTGTTGAGCTCAGACTGAGGGATGTGATCGGCTCATGGCTCAAGGTCAGGGCAAGGATTCTGGAGTACTTCAGGGACATCATAAAGCTCCACAGAAAGTTCGGGTTTCCACTGGCACTTACAAGCGGAGCATCAACAATATACGACCTCAGAAGACCGCGGGACATCATAAATTTCACAGGCTGCTTTGGCCTCAGGGAGGAGGAGGCTATAGCTGCACTTACATCCACCCCGTGGTCCATCCTGGAATACAACAGGAGGCGTCCCATGATGATTGCAGAGGGCGTGGTACTTCTGGACTCTGACGGTAGAGAAGGATCCCCTGGAGGCTCCAGATGAAGATGAAGATACTCCCGCCGACACTGAGAAACCCCAGAAGGTACATTGCCTTCGAACTTATCAGTGAGAAGGAACTTGGAAGGGATGAAATAATATCCGTGATCTGGGAGAGCTGCCTGAGGCTCCACGGTGAATGTGAAACATCAAATTTCAGGCTGTGGCTCATGAAGCTCTGGAGTTTCGATTTTCCCGACGCGGTTATGACCCTGGGTGTTCTCCAGTGCCAGAGGGGATACGAGGGGAAGGTGATGGCTGCACTTACCTCTGCACACCACCATGGCGGGAAGAGGCTGGCCTTCCATGTGCTCGGCATCTCAGGGACCATACGCTCCGCAACACAAAAGTTTATTAAACCTTTGGATAAAGATAAATACTGATTATTCACCCTTCACATGATGAATGTAATCAAGTAACTCAGAATTATTTTATCAATAAAGAGAGGTTAAAAAAATGCAACCACTTCAAAGTGCAGGATATGATAGGGCCATTACAGTATTCAGCCCGGATGGCCGGCTATTCCAGGTAGAATACGCAAGAGAGGCGGTTAAGAGAGGAACAACATCTCTTGGAGTTAAATCAAAGGATGGAATAGTTCTTGTTGTGGATAAGAGACCCACAAGCAAGCTGGTTGAACCAAAATCAATAGAAAAGATATTCCAGATCGATGAACACATAGGGGCTGCAACATCAGGGCTTGTGGCGGATGCAAGGGCAATAATTGAGAAGGCGAGACTGGAGGCGCAGATAAACAGGATAACCTATAACGAGCCAATAAGGGTTGAGAGCCTCGCCAAGAAGATATGTGACATGAAACAGATGTACACCCAGCACGGCGGTGTGAGGCCCTTTGGAACAGCCCTGATAATTGGAGGCGTCAATGGTAAGGGCTGCAGACTCTTCGAAACAGACCCTAGCGGTGCGCTAATAGAGTACAAGGCCACAGCCATAGGGGCTGGAAGACCCGCTGCAATGGAAGAGTTTGAGAAGAAATACCAGGAAGGAATGGACCTGAATCAGGCGATAGAACTGGCTCTTGACGCGGTTTATGAGGCCACAGAGGGTAAAACAACACCTGAGAGTGTTGAAATAGCAATTATAGATTCAGAGGAAGGCAGATACCGCAGGCTCAACGATGATGAGATCAAGGATCATGTTGAGGAACTCCTGATAAGGAAGGAGAAGGAGGAAGAGGAGTAGAAAAATGGTTAGCCTTGAAGATGCGGTTATCGCCCGTCTTGAATCCCATGGAGAAAGATTTGAGATCCTTGTAGACCCTGACCTGGCAGCTGAATTCCGGAGGGAAGACTCGGATGTTAGTGTGGAGGATGTCCTGGCAGTCCAGGAGGTCTTCAGGGACGCCAGGAAGGGTGATAAGGCATCTGAGGAGGCAATGAGGAAGGTCTTTGAAACCTCAGACCCCCTGGAGGTAACACCAATCATCCTTCAGAAGGGGACGATACAGCTCACTGCACAGCAGAGAAGGCAGATGATAGAGGATAAGCACAAAAAGATAGTCAGTAAAATAGCCCGTGAAGGTATAAACCCCCAGACAGGGCTTCCTCACCCTCCAAAGAGGATTGAAAGGGCGATGGAAGAAGCCAAGGTTCATGTTGATCCATTCAAAACGGTTGATGAGCAGGTCAACATAATCCTGAAGGCAATAAGGACAAAGATACCCATCAAATTTGAAAAGGTCAAGGTGGCCATAAAGATACCCGGTGAAAAGGCTGGTTCAGCCTACGGTGTAATATCCAGTTTCGGGAAAATAAAGAATGAGAAGTGGCAAAGCGACGGTTCATGGATAGCGGTGGTTGAGATACCAGGCGGCCTTCAGGACAGTTTCTATCAGAAGCTCAGTGAGCTGACCGGGGGCAACCTTGAAACAAGGATCATCAAATAAAACCTTCCTCTCCTTTTTTGCCTTCAAAAAACAGGGAGGCATAATGTGATACTTGTAAAGGATAAGGACCTGGTTGTTCCAGGTCAGATACTGGCAGAAAACGATTACTACCCTGGTATGGGCACCTTCAAGGAGGATAGCAGGATATGCTCCTCCCTTGTTGGACTCGTTTCTGTGAGGAATAAAAGGATAAACGTGATACCCCTCCAGAGCAAATACATCCCCAAGAGGGGCGACGTTATTATAGGTGAAATAACAGATATAAGGTTCTCAATGTGGGGCCTTGACATAAACTCCCCCTACACAGGCATGTTGCCGGCATCAGAGGTTTTTGGTAAGGATAAGAGGGAGCTTGAAAAGGTCTTTGAGATCGGCGACGTTCTTCTTTTAAGGGTAGTGGACGTTGATGAGGTTAAGAAGGTTAAACTCGGCCTTAAGGGAAGAGGTCTTGGGAAATTCAGGGACGGCATACTGGTCTACATAACACCCACCAAGGTGCCGAGGCTCATAGGTAAACGCGGCTCAATGATAAACATGGTAAAGGAGAAAACCGGCTGTGACATCGTCGTGGGCCAGAACGGTGTTGTCTGGATCAAGGGAGACCCCCAGATGGAGAGGATAGCTGAAAAGGTTATACTCATGATAGACCGTGAGGCCCATACATCAGGGCTCACAGACAGGATAAGGGAACTCCTTGATAAACTCACAGTGTCAGAGGAGGAAACTCCCACCGAACATGAAGGAGAAACTTATCATGAATCCGGGGAGGCTCCACCTGAACCTGAAAGCACTGAAGAGAAAATGGAAGAGGAAGAATCCCCTGATCTTGAGGAAAGGGATGAGGAGGAGACCTCTGAAGGGATAGAAGAGGATAGTAAGTCTGATGAGTAGAGGTGGTTCATATCATCACACAGGATCAATCAAAAACCCCTTCCGGTGTAAGGGAGGATGGAAGGGCCTTCGATGAACTCAGACCCATTAAAATCGAGGCAGGAATCCTTGAAAGGGCTGATGGTTCATCTTACATGGAATTTGGTGGTAACAAAATACTGGTAGCAGTCTATGGGCCAAGGGAAGCCCAGATAAGGAAACTGCAGCGACCCGACAGGGCTGTGATAAGGTGCAGATACAACATGGCACCCTTCTCTGTTGATGAGAGGAAGAGACCCGGCCCTGACAGGAGGTCCGTTGAAATCTCTAAGATAACTGCAGAGGCACTCAGGCCCGCACTGCTCCTTGAAAAATTCCCCAGATCAGTTATAGACGTCTTCATAGAGGTCCTTGAGGCAGAGGGAGGTACAAGGTGTGCGGGTATAACAGCAGCATCGGTGGCCCTTGCAGATGCAGGCATACCCATGAGGGACATGGTCGCTGCCTGCGCCGCGGGTAAGATAGATGACCAGGTAGTCCTTGACCCCTCTGAGAAGGAGGATAAGGAGGGCCAGGCAGACGTCCCCGTGGCCATACTTGCCAGGTCAAAGGAGATAACACTGCTCCAGAGCGATGGAAACCTCTCTGAGGATGAATTCGAAAGGGCCCTTGACCTTGCAGTTGAAGGTTGCCTCAGGATACATGAAGTGCAGAAAGAGGCCCTGAGAAAGAGGTATGGTGAGTAAAATGAATATAATACCCGAAATAACAAGGAAAAGCATAACCAACCTTATAAACAATAAGGAGAGGGCTGATGGAAGGTCACTTCATGAATTCAGGGACATATCCATTGAAACAGGCGTCATATCAAAGGCAGAGGGGTCTTCAAGGGTTAAACTGGGCAACACACAGATAATAGTTGGTGTGAAGCCCCAGATCAGAGAGCCCTTCCCTGACACCCCCCAGATGGGTGTTATACTCACAAATTCCGAGCTACTCCCCATGGCATCACCAACCTTTGAGCCGGGGCCACCCGATGAACGCTCGGTGGAACTCTCAAGGGTGGTTGACCGCTGCATAAGGGAGAGCCAGATGATAGACCTTGAGAAGCTCTGCATAGTTGAGGGTAGCAAGGTATGGATGCTGTTCCTTGATCTCCACATAATAGATTACGACGGCAACCTCTTTGACGCTGCCGTCCTTGCAACCGTGGCAGCCCTCCTTGATGCAAGAATACCCACAGCAAGGGTTGAGGACGGAGAGGTTGTCATTGACACCGAGGAAATGCAGCCGCTGCCCATCACAAGGAAGGCCCTCATGTGCACCTTTGCAAAGATCGGTAACGAGATAATCCTTGACCCCTGCCTTGAGGAGGAGGATATACTGACGGCAAGGCTATCCATAGGTGTAACCGCAGAGGGTAACATATGCGCCATGCAGAAGGGTGGTGAAGGCCCGCTGACACGCGATGATGTCCTCAGGGCGGTTTCAATTGCAAGGGAGAAGGTGCCCCAGCTCATAGAGTACCTTGAGAATTCCATGTCCCCCTGAGTCTCAGGGCATGATCCAGGATATCCATGGGGCCCTATGGCTCCCCAAATCTTAAATACTGATCTGACAATATCTATAACATCAGATTTACTGGAGTGATACAAATGGCAAGAACAAAGAAAGTAGGTATTACAGGACGTTTCGGTCCACGTTACGGTCGTAAAGCTAAAAGAGCAGTCAAGAAAATCGAAGAGGAGATGAAGAAGAAGCACATATGCCCGCGCTGTGACCGTCCCGGTGTTAAGAGGGAGAGCAGGGGCATATGGAAATGCAGAAAGTGCGGTGCTGTCTTCACAGGCGGCGCCTATCTGCCTGTAACCCCCTGGGTAAAACAGCAGCCCGTAACATCAAGAGGATAGTTGGAGGTAAATAGATTGTATAGATGCGCCCAGTGCGGAACCCTGATAGACCCCAAAAAGTACATGGAGAACAAGTGCCCGCGCTGCAGGTACAGGATCCTCTTCAAGGAGGTGCCTCCTGTTAAGAGGACCATAAGGGCACGGTAGGATGCTTCTTACAACCTCAAGGAAGCCATCCCAGCGCACAAGGTCCTTTGCCCAGAGGCTTGCAAGGATCCTCGGATGGACCTACATAAACAGGGGGAAGATGAACCTGCGCGAGGTCCTCATCGATGCAGGGGGTCCTGCCGCAATCCTCTTTGAGAGACATGGTAACCCTGCAAGGATAACATTCCTTGATGAAAGGGGCCATGAACTGGGTTACATCCTCTTCAACGCTTCCTTTGACCTTAAACCCGTCAGTCTCAGGGGCGCTGCCAGAAGTGCAAGGTCCTGTCCTGATGATCTCCACACAATCTGCCGGCTCATGGGCCTTGAACATGACCCGTCGGTTAGGGAGGGTGCATGGGATATAAGGCCTGCCGGTGATTACAGGGGTGTGATGGAACTCATTGATTCGGAGGGCAGGCCCTCTGGCTTTAAACTTATCATAAAGGATATCAGGATGGGTGAGTGACCTTGGCATTGAGGAGCATCCAGGGTGAAATCGAAGTTTCCACAGGGGACCCTGAGACGGCCCTTGTTATTTACAGGGCGGTTAAACCTGAAGTTGAGGATTCACCCTCTGAAAGGTCCTCAATGTCCATTGACCTTGATGATGACCTGATAACCATAAGTATAAGCGCCACTGATTCGGCGTCATTCAGGGCGGCCCTTAACTCATCAATCCGATGGGTTAAACTGTCCATGGAGATGATTGATACACTTAAATCCCTGGATTTATCCGATTAAATATTTGAAGGTGATATTATGGAACTTCCACAGAATGTACAGCATCAGCTGGCTCAGTTCCAGCAGCTGCAGCAGCAGGCACAGGCAATATCTGTGCAGAAACAGACGGTTGAAATGCAGATTAATGAGACACAGAAGGCCCTTGATGAACTTTCCAAGGCTGCAGATGATGCAGAGGTATTCAAGAGCTCAGGGAACATCCTCATCAAGGTTGATAAGGATGAGATTACAGAGGAGCTCCAGGAAAAACTTGAAACCCTACAGTTAAGGGAGAAGACCATTGAGAGGCAGGAAGAACGCGTCATGAAGAAACTCCAGGAGATGCAGGTTAACATCCAGGAGGCAATGAAGGGCGCTGGAATCAACCCGGGGATGGGTAATTAATTGACTCTGAGACGGTTATCCCGGAGGGATCTGGATGAGATATCCATTTTCCTCCATAACACTGTTTCTGAATACATATTACAGAGGGTGCCGAGGAAGGAAATAGTCGACCTTGACGTCTCTGTCAGGGTTGAATATGATGATGAACTCAGTGTTGATATCAGTGCTGAGGTCTACCTGGATGAACTCTCCGATGCAGATCCCTCCATAGTTGATGAGGCGGTTGACCTGGCCTATGAGAGGCTTGAGGACATCCTTGAGGATTACAGGGAATAATAAGTTTTTTTCCTTTAATCGGGGACGCTGCTTCTGATTTATAATTACTGAATTTTACCTTACTCTATCCCGGTGAATGGTTTAATACTGAAAACCTTTTCACTTAAAATGAGTAATAATTTTTTTTCAAAAAGTATTTATATATCCTCTGCCAAGTATATCTCTGAGCATGAATTCCTCCTAGGATATCAACGGAAGCCAGCTCAAACAGGGCATCAAGCAATCCTTTCGCTCAAAAAAATGTCATCTGATGCCCTGTTCCTCCTCTTTTTATGGTAGAACAGGTTCCACTGAAATCCTGGTTTCCCATTGAACTCCTGTTAAGGGACTTTTCCATGTGGACGGTTCCAAGTTCATTGTCAGTGTCAATAACTATGCTGTAACCCTTTGAGAGCCAGAATTCAAGGGCACCCTCAACGTGTTTATGAGTGTGAAGGTAGATACGGGTATAGCCCTTCTCTGCTGCAAAGGATTCTGCAATTTCCACAAGGTATGATGCAACACCCATCTTCCTGCAGTCCTCATGCACAAAGACCCTCCAGAGGCTGGCCGTCCTTTCAGGGTCGTAATTGAGGCCCTTGAATTCACGGTCATAGGCGCGGAGGCCGAGGGTTCCAACCAGCCTGTCACCAATGCAGGCAAGGAGGAAGGTGTTCCTTTCAGGTTCCAGGTAGTATTCTTCAAGGTTGACTATGTCCCTGTGGTACTCGGGTATGTAATCAAAACCGAACTCCCTCTTTATCATCCTGAAGAGAAATGCCCTGACTGATTTAGGATCCTATTCTTCTCCCGGTGTCGTTACTCTGATAATAAACACCACCCCAAAGTAATACTTTATCACGATTTTAAGGATTATATGTAATACTACATTCCTTGTGTATAATATGTATCCATATCTCCTATAAGTACCATGGCAAAACTAATATGTGCCGGCGAATAAAGGATGCCTGTTTATGATAACATAGGGGGTCTGTTATTAATTCAGATCTGGATGGGGGATCATCCATAAACCTTGGATCCGTTTATTAATCCAATTAAAGGAGCATCGTCCACAAACTACATGGAAGTATATTCATGAGCTGTTACATCTACTGGGATAGGATCAGGTCGATAGCATCAAGACTTGAGGGTATGGATTATGGGATACATGGGATGAACGTTGAAGCCGTAATCCCCCTCCTTGATGAGATTGAGGAGATAGCCCATGATGAGTCCATTGACTTTGAATCTGCAAAGCACATCCTTGATGATCCCGGGATGAATCATGCCCTCAGGGTAATAAGGAGATTCTACGTCAACCTCGGGATGAAACTTGAAATTGAAAAGGCTGAGGAGGTCCTTGCCTCAGAGGACCCGTGGAAGACGCTAGGGTCGTTCTACTTTTACCCT
Source organism: Methanothermobacter wolfeii (assembly GCF_025397995.1). Lineage (NCBI taxonomy): Archaea > Methanobacteriati > Methanobacteriota > Methanobacteria > Methanobacteriales > Methanobacteriaceae > Methanothermobacter > Methanothermobacter wolfeii. The sequence goes on along the minus strand of NZ_CP104550.1, from coordinate 993,403 downwards.
CGCTACATCGAGCTCCTTAAAAATGAGGCAACCCTTGGCAGGTACAGGGAGGGTGAAAGAATAGTCTTTATTGGGGGAGGGCCCCTCCCCTCACAGGGATTCTCCTGGCAAGTGTCCATGGCATGGGGGTGTCGGTTGTTGAAGTTGAACCCGAACTGGCGGAACTTGCAGGAAGGGTCATAGAGAAACTTGGACTTGAAGGGGATGTTAGGGTAATCAACGGTGATGAGACAGCAATAAGGGACCTTGAATTCGACATAGTGCTTGTGGCGGCCCTTGCAGAGCCAAAGGAGAGGGTTTTCAGGAACATCCACCGCTATGTTGATGGGGATACAAGGGTCATTTACAGGACCTACACCGGGATGAGGGCCATACTCTACTCACCTGTAGGTGATGAGGATGTAAGGGGTTTCAGGAGGGCAGGCATTGTTCTACCATCGGGTAAGGTTAACAATACATCTGTACTTGTATTCAAATCCCCTGATTAGGACCTTCAATCCAATCAAGCTCTCATGAGTTCAATTAAACTTCAGATGAGTTGATTATTACTGTGGAGTCCTCAGGAACCCATTAATTATTAATACAAATGAAATAGTAAGTGTTAAATACTCATCATATTTTAGATATAAGTGTAACACCAGTACGGTGTTGGATATTAAATTTTTCCCTCCAGCAATCAGTTCATGGGGTTTCCCCATGAATCCTTTTTTTATCAAGTAAAATTGAGTATTACTTTTATCCCTTCACGACAGGTAAAGGTATTAACGAAATGATTATATATGTTATTACTTCCATTATAGTTCTGTAAATTATTAATAATTAAAGATAAAAGGAGGTGAAAAGGTATGAGAAGACAGTATTTCATGGTTCTAATGGCTCTTCTCTTTGCTGTTGCACTGACGGGCTCTGCTTCAGCAGTAACGCCAGAATGTGAGGTGGGGGTGAATGTCACGTATGAATTCGCAGATGACAACACCCGCATCAATCCAGACATAAACTACATCAGTGATGAGAACGGTGAAAAGCTTAACTTCACAAAGAGGTTTGACCCGGCAAGCAACATGACAAAGATAACCTTCCAGCCCCCTGTGGTTACGGAAACAACCAGGTTCACAATAAAAATAACAGCCCCCGGCTACAAGGACATTTTACACCACTTCACACTATCCAGGAACCCCTACGATAACTCTGATCCGAACTACTATGCACACCTCTCATTCAAGATGAATGCAACCGACGCCTACAGGCTCGGAAGGGAAATAACAAAGAAGGCAGATGAGATCCTCAACTTCTCAAGTGGAAATGTCCTTGTAATCACAACAGCAGGCATTGTCAAGTACAGGGGCGACACATCAGAGGATGTGATTGAGGGCATACTGAATCAGGCACGAGGAATTGTCACCTATGGTAAGGGCAACCTCCTGATGATCAGGAAGACTCCCGTGGATCCCCTGGACACGTTCTTCATCCTCCAGAAGGGGAACACGTTAACTGGAGTGTTCTTCAAGAATGCAAGCACAACACCTGTTGTCATCAGAACAGTCAATGGGAAACCGATATACACCATCGACCTCTTAAAGAACATGACAGAGGCCAACTGGAACCTTCTTGTAAGTAAATACGGGGAACACGCATTCCCTGTTGCAAGCCTTGCCAATGCATGGATGCAGGATGCTCCAGCAGACCTCCTGAGGGCAGCGGCCTTCCACGGGCACATGTGCCTCGGTACCATAAGCGGTTACGCAATGAGCCTCACACTGCTCAAGTACTACCCACCGATCATGGACATCACATCACCGGGCTCTCCAGGTGAGATAACAAACTACATCACCATAGGTGTCCCGGGCGACTCAGACGATGACTCCCTGCTCATGTTCCTTGACACAACACCGGGTAAGGGAGGATCATACAGCGGTTTCAACACAACAGCCACAGGTGCGGACACAAACCTTGTTGGATTCATCAGATGGAACCCAAAAACCCTCAAGGGCGACCTTATAATCATGAAGTTCGACAAGGAAGCCCTGAGGCAGCAGTTCCAGCAGGAGACCGGTAAGAGGACAGAGCTTGAATTCAACGCATGGCTCATAAGTAAACTTAAACAGGACCCAACATCCCTCGTCACCATAGTAAGGGAACTTACCGACCTCAACGTAACCCACTACTACTATCTCCTTGGTTCAGCAAGCAACACAACAGTCAGGGATGCGAATGGAAATGTGTACAATATAAGCGCCCAGAGGGCCCATGGCCTTGACATGGCATACATTGACAGCCTGGGACTTCCAAATGCAACACGTGAAAACAATCCACTGCCACAGGGCACCCTGACCTACGAGCAGATAAAGAAGATCGGTGCTGATGCTGCAAACCTTGCTAAGCAGTTATTCCTTCAGGAAAAGGGTATAAACCTTGAGAAGGATGACAGGGACCTTGTTGTACTCACATCAGCAGGTTATTCAAGGCTCAACGGACAGGATACGAGCGCTGCATGGGATGGAATATTTGATGTTCTCGGATCAAGGCTCAGCAGGGCAACGCTCCTACCAATCCACAGGCCGCTCTGGAAGCCACTCTGGTTCACATTTGTACTCAGGGGCTATGATGGAGTTACAATGGATGCGGTGTACATCTACTATGACCCTGCAACAGGACAGCTAGTTGCAAGCAATGCATCAGACGGCAAATACGTGAACGACATTGGTCCAAGGACCCTTAACAGCACAGCGCTTACAGACAAGGTTTCAAAGGTCTTTGCAATGGATGGATGGTTCAATATCCAGACTATAGCAAACGCATGGAGACACGACCCGCCCTACGACCAGATACTCACATTCCTCTTCCATGACCATGCATGTCCAGGTGTATCACCGGGTTACATCATAACCGAGCACATATTCAACAACTACCCACTCAATGAGAACGAGAGCTACATCTACCTGGGTAACACCATCTACTGCAAGGACGATGCAATAGTCTACAGGCTGGGAGTCTCACCTGGACAGGGAACCTACTTCAACCTCAGGCTTCCAAGCGCAGATACCATGTCCGATGACGATGACTTTGGAGGTTCAATTGAAGGTATCCTGATCATCTGGGACAGTGTCAAAAAGGTTGGAAGGGCTGTTATCATCGGCTTCCAGTGGCCGCAGTTTGATGTGAGTGACTGCACAACCGATGAGGCCAAAAGAGAAAAACAGATAGCAGGTTTCATAAGCCTCTACAAGGGTGAAACACCATCTTACATGACAGCAGCCCCAGTCGTGAAAATAGAGGCAGAGAGATACATAACCGAATCTGAACTTCAGATGATACTTTCAGGTGCAGATGGTGGCAGTCCACTTGCCTTTGTTAAGGGCATACCTGCAGACAGGACACTTGCAGACATTCTACCTCAGGTACCTGTGGATGGCGGCAACCAGGGCGGAATTCCTGGCGGAGTTCCAGGAGGCCTTCCAGGTGGTTCAACCGGCGGTGTCCATGGGTCAACCGGAACTACAGGAAGGACAGGCGGTGTTTCACCTGGCCTTTCAGCAAGCGTGGCAGCACCTGCAGAGGTTGGCGCTGCTTCAGAATCCACAGAGGAACCAGCCCCTGCCAGGGCCTATGAGGTTGAAAACGTAACCTCCTCAGGTAGCGGCAGCGGTTCATCAGCATGGTACGTCTACGGTATCGTCGGGGTTCTTGTTGCAGCAGGTCTCGTGGCATTCGGATTCCTGAGAGGCGGAGCAGGAAAATAAAACCTCCCCTTTATTTTTTTTGTTTCAGTCCGATTATTACTTTTCTCAGGGAATTATATAAATTAAGTAATAATATGGATCTAATAATACTAATTTTTTATACATCCCTGATTCAGTAATAATAAATGTTTTTCTATGAGTACAGCATAATACCATATAAAAAAATGAAAGGAGGTGAAAAGTTATGAGAAAACATCTGATGACAGTAACAGCAGTTCTTCTCATGGCAATGCTCTGCCAGACCGTGGCAGCAGCAGACAACACTACGCAGGTTGATACAGATCCTTTGACAGTAAATGGCACGGATCAGATTAAAGACCCTGTGGTGCTTGTGATACATTCATCTACAAGTTCCAAGATGACCAATGACGCTGCAAAGAAGGTCATGGACCTCATAAATCCATCACAGCCGGGTTACGATCCAGAGAATAAATCTACATGGACGGTACGCTTTGAGGTGAGGACCACAGCGCAGATAGCCAGCATGAACCCCGAGGAACTCAGGGCGCTTATAGAATCCGCAGATATAGTGATTGCAGAGTGGCTCTTTGACTCAGGAAACTTCAGGAACGTCATGAATGCCTACCCTGAAATAGCATCCAATAGGTCAAACAAGATATTCATGGTCCTTGAAAGCGACCCTGACCTTACCAGCATGTCACAGATAAATGGAGTCAGAATATTTGACGGTATTCCATCATCAGTCATAGGAAACACCGACACGAAAAACACAATCCTGTACGACCTTAAAAACTCCAATGAATCCCGTCTAATGGCATACGTGAACACATACCCCTAGCTTGCCCCATGGGTAGCCTACGGTCTCTACTATGCAAAGAAGGGGACCATCAACTATGAAAACCAGTTCAAACTCCTTCTCAAGAACTTCACGGTGATGAATGGAGGGACCTGGCCCTCAGCATGGGAACCATCAGCACCCGTAACTCTCCCTGCAGAGATGCTCTACAGGGACGGCAGGGTCTTCACCAGCCTCGCAGAGTACCTTGCAGCATACCCCCTTAACCCATCAAGGCCCACCATTGGAATCGCGGGACTTGACAGCGTACTCCTCTTAGGGGACATGGCCCACTTTGACAGCATAATAGCAAAACTCACTGCACGTGGAATGAATGTCATACCCGTGGTGGGTGCCTATTCAGGTGTTAACGGGACACAGCCACTCAACATCTACTCAGCCATGGTCAAGTTCTTCACCTACGACCCGGCAGACCCATCAAGGGTTGTCACCGCAGCAGAATACGAGGCAAACCGTGATTACTACAGGTACAGGATAGATGCCCTTGTAAGCTTCACAACATTCACCCTTGGCTCAGGATTCGTCAATCAGACCGCTGCTCTACTTGAGAAGATGAATGTGCCTGTCTTCAGGGCCATGATATCAACCAAGAGGGAGGAGGGTGAATGGCTGCTCTCGGATGACGGGCTGCTCTGGAGCGACACCTACTACCAGATAGCGATACCCGAGACACAGGGGATCATTGAACCCATCTTCGTCGCAGCACCCGCAAAGAGCATTGACCCGGTAACAGGGGTTGAAATCGTCGCATACACTCCGATAGAGGAGCAGATGGATTACCTTGCAGACAGGATCGGTAACTGGGTCAGGCTGAAGTACCTCACCAACTCTGAGAAGAAGATAGCACTCATATACTACAACTATCCACCGGGAAAGGGTAACATAGGTGCAAGCTACCTCAACGTCCCGGAGACTATAGTTGAAATCCTTAAGGCATTGCAGAGTGCAGGGTACAGTGTTTCAGGGTTCCCTTCAACGGCTGATGACCTTGTCAGGCTCCTGGTTGAGAGGGGCATCAACGTTGCCATCTGGGCACCCGGCGAACTTGAAAGGCTTGCAGATGAACCCCAGATCATACTCTGGGACGCTGATGAGTACTATGCATGGTTCCAGACCCTCAACCCGGTTGCCCGTAAACAGGTAATCGAGGGACCCGTGGGCTACATTGAAGAGATGGTCAGACTTGCACTTGACTACATATCAAGTGACACGGCATACACCGCAGCCATCAAAACCATCGATAAATGGACCCCAGAGATGATATCCCTTGCAAACAGTTACCCTGAAAAGGCACAGCAGGCAGTTAGACTGATAGGAAATATGACAGAAGCACTTAAAGCAGTTTTGGAGAATGCAAAGACTGGTAAGAGCACTGAAGCATCATGGAACCTTTTCTATCAGTTTAAGAATGAATTCCAGAGCCTTTCAGTCCCTGGATTCAACGGATGGGGCGAGGCACCGGGAAACATCATGACTGTTGAAAGGAACGGTAAGAAGTACATCGTAATTCCAGGTATACTCTTTGGCAACGTCTTCATAGGACCGGAGCCCCAGCGTGGCTGGGAGGCGGATGTTGAGAAGCTCTACCACAGCACGGTCGTTGCACCACCACACCAGTACCTTGCATGGTACGCATGGGTTAACACGGTCTTCAATGCCGATGCACAGGTCCACATTGGAAGACACGCAACCTACGAGTGGCTCCCAAGGAAACAGGTAGCCCTGAGCAGCTTTGACTTCTCACAGATATGTGCCGGTACAAAGCCCTCAGTATACATATACATCGTGGACGGTGTGGGTGAGGGCATACAGTCCAAGAGAAGGGGATACGCCGTTATAGTTGACCATCTAACACCACCACTTAAGACAACCCAGCTCTACGGTGACCTCCTCGATCTCAGGGCACTTATAGACACCTACTCAAGAACACCGGATGCAAGCCCCCTTAAGGCTGAGTACCTTGAGTCCATAAGGAACATGGTTATAAAGCTAAACATCGCCCCGGAGATCAACATAAACCCTGAAAACTTCACAGAGGACGACGTTGAAAGGGTTGATGACTACCTTGTGATGCTCCAGCAGACCCTCATGCCTGTCGGGCTCCACACATTCGGCCTTACCTGGACCGATGAAGAGGTGGCTCTACTTGCAGCAGCCATGTATCCGCAGACGGAGGACCATCCAGTCCATCACTCCAGAGGCTTATAGCCTCCAGCATGGGCATGGACTTCGATAAACTCACGGCGATCCAGGCAGAAGAGGTTAACAACAGGACAGTGGACTGGATACTCCAGATAATAAGGGGAAGAGCACCGGAGACCCTAACAGACGATGCACAGATAATAGAACTCCTTAACAGGGCAAAGGGATACGCTTACCTTATAAATCAGAGCTTCGGTTCAGAGATGAACTCGCTTCTCGATGCCCTTAACGGGGGGTTCATAACACCACGTTCAGGTAACGACCCCATCAGGAAACCCCATGGCACTTCCAACAGGCAGTAACTTCTATGCGGTATCAGAGAACCTCATGCCGACAAGGACGGCATGGAACCTGGGTAAGAGGCTGGCTGACATGGCACTTGCACAGTTCGATGTCATACCTGAGAAGGTGGCTGCCGTTGTATGGTGTGTTGAAACTGTCCGTGATGACGGTACAATGGTATCCTTCGTACTCAGACTCATGGGTGTGGAGCCAACATGGTCATCAACGGGTTCGGCTGGAAGCATAAAGGCAACACCACTATCACAGCTACTCACGGATCTCAACACGGTACGTGCGGCTTCAGGGCTCCCTGCTCTGACAGAAAGACCCAGGGTGGACCCGATTGTAACAACCAGCGGACTCTTCAGGGACCTCTTCCCGAGGCTCCTCATAAACATGGACAGGGCCTACAGGGTTGCCCTTGCAGCCTCATACAGAAGGATTGTTGAGGAGCACCCGGAACTCAGGACATCCCTGGACTACGTGCTCCAGACCCTTGTTGATGCAAAGTACACCAACTTCAGGGGCAACGAGTCACTGGATACCAATTACATCGCAAAGCACTGGATCAACGATACCCTGAAATATATGGCCATGGGACTGAACGCCATAGAGGCCGGTGAAATAGCCATTACAAGGATCTTCGCCCCGCCTGTGGGTGACTATGGTGCGGGTGTCAGTAAGGGCGCCGAGATGTCATGGACCTGGAATGACAGGAGCGAACTTGCAGAGATCTACTTCAACAGGATGAGCCACGCCTACAGTGAACGTTCCTGGGGTGTTTCAATGCCTTATACATTTAAGGAACTGCTGAAGGGTGTTCAGACGGCTTACCACAGCAGGAGCACGAATCTGTATGGGGTGGCTGACAACGACGACTACTTCGACTACTTCGGCGGACTTTCAATGGCCATTGAAATGATGAACAATGGAAGGGCCCCTGATCTCTATGTGCTCAGATACTCCAACCCGGCAAACCCGGCAGTCATGACCCTGAAGCAGTTCATAGCGATGGAGTACAGGACAAGGTACCTCAACCCTGATTGGATAAGGAGCATCCTCAGTGAGGGCTACTCCGGACCAAGGACCATAGCGAAGTACACGTCCCACCTTGTGGGATGGGAGTACACCGTACCGGACCTACTTGACAGCGCCTTCTGGGACGCATACTTCGATGCAGTTGTTGCAGACAGGTATAACCTTGGAATCAGCGTGGCCTATTCAAGGAACCCCTACGCTGCAATGGATATCCTGGCCCACTTTGCTGAGATGGCGAACAGGGGCCAGTGGGATGCCAGTCCACAGAAACTCGCCTACATTGCAGAGGCCCTTGGATCCTATGTGGCTGAGCATGGTGTTTCATGTTCAGGGTCAATCTGTGGTGACAGGGAGCTCATGAAGTGGCTGAGCCAGTACATGTCCGCCGATGTTAAAGGGAAATTCACATCAGCACTGTATGCAGCAACCGGTGCGGCGATATTTGCCCCTGAACCTGCTTCAGATCCTGGTGAAAATCCAGTTACGGGTCCTGTCACCGGTCCTGTGAACCCATCACCTGGTGGTTCGTCAGGTGGAAGGACGGGTTCGTCGGCAGGTGCTTCAGAAGGTGGAACAGGTCCACAGAAATCCTATGAGGTTAAAGAGACTCCTGAAACACTAAATGAGAAGCAGGATTTCCCTGTTTACGGAGTCATAGGTATTGTGGCGCTCCTTGCCCTTGTAGGAGTGGGCTACTTCCTTGGACCTGGAAGGAGGTGAATACCTCCTTCACCAATTTTTTTCCGGAAAATATAAATATCAGTTTTATTTTATTTTTTATAAAAATTGATTGAATAAGGTTCCGGGTTCTTCCAGATGGGAGTATTAACTTCATCCTCTGATTCCTGGTTTGAGTAATAATTTAATTTATATACTAATTAATCATAAATGCTATGTGAAAGAGAAGGTGTGGATCATGGACATTGCAAACCTACTATGGCAGGCTGGAATACTCTCGGTTCTTCTGATATTTGGAGTTAAAATTGGGCTGGCAATGGGATTTGCCGGACTCTCAAAACGGATGGCGGCCCTTGTAACAGCAGGATACGGTCTTGGAGTTTTTGGTCTATCGGCCCTTGCAAACGCATACATCAGCTCAGTTCAGGGATTCTTCAACACCTACAGTTCACTGATAACCATAATCATGGCAGCGATCCTCATATTTGCAGGTGTACACACCCTCCGTGAATGGAAGGAACACCGGCGGGACACTGCAAGGACGGCATGCGTTGCAATGGTGGCTCCATGCCCCTGCTGCTTCGGGGCGGTGCTGGTCAGCATAATACTCATCTCACCCATAATCGGTGTTTCAGCGGTGACCCTCGGCAAATATTCAGGCGTCATACTCGCAGCATTCATAGCATTCTTCTATATCTTTGCCAATGGAATCTCCAGGGCCATAGATAAACCTTACCCTGTACTCCTAGGTAACTTCATGCTGTTTGCAGGCCTTTACTTCCTCACGGCCGCCATCGTACTTCCAAATGTCAACAGTGTCATGACAATGAAAATGACACCCCTCACGGTGCCGGGTATAGATACGATTATCTACGTTGTCCTGGGGACACTGGCACTTATAGGACTTGGAATCTACCTTAACAAGAAAAAAAGCACTTTTATAGAATGAGAGGTGAATTAGTATGGTTGCAGTACCAGGCAGTGAAATACTTAGCGGTGCCCTGCACGTTGTCTCCCAGAGCCTCCTCATACCTGTTATAGCAGGGCTTCTGGCATTCATGGTATACGCCATAGTAACACTGGGTGGCATGATCTCAGAGTACTCCGGAAGGATAAGGACAGATGTGAAGGAAATAGAATCCGCCATAAAGTCAATATCAAACCCGGGGACACCTGAAAGGATAATGGAAGTTGTTGATTCAATGAACATACCCCAGAGCCAGAAGGATGTTCTAAGGGACATTGTAAACACAGAAAATCTTGGAACAAAGTCAAGGGAGGCCCTTGCAAGGAAACTCATAGAGAATGAGGAGCTCAGGGCTGCCAAGAGCCTTGAGAAGACGGATATAGTAACAAGGCTTGGCCCGACCCTCGGGTTGATGGGTACCCTCATCCCCATGGGCCCCGGCCTTGCAGCCCTCGGGGCGGGTGACATAAACACACTGGCACAAGCCATCATAATAGCATTCGATACAACGGTCGTTGGACTCGCATCCGGTGGTATAGCCTATGTCATCTCCAAGGTCAGGAGGAGATGGTACGAGGAGTACATGTCAAACCTTGAGACCATGGCCGAAGCTGTACTGGAGGTGATGGAGAATGCCGCTGAGGCGCCGGCGAAGACTCCTGTCGGATCAAAATGAAGAGGATCCAATGGCAGGGAGCGCAAACCTTGTTGATGCAATGCTGGTACTCTCAGTCGGATTCCTCATATTCCTTGTGCTCTCCTGGAACATGCAGAACGTTGTCTTTGCAGACATGACACCACAGGAGAGGCAGGAGACCATGGAGGCCATGAAGAAGGCGGTGGAGGTCCAGAGGGGCCAGGAACTCAACGACACACCCCAGACCAGTTCGGGTTCAGGTCAGGGCTTCGTTGAGATGGGAACCGTCTACAGGGACCCAAAGACAGGTAAACTCATCATGGTGCAGGGTTAGAGATTCCCCCCTTCCTTTTTTCGCTGGAAAAGGTTTTTTTCTGGATCAAAACTATTTTTATCTCTTCAGAGCAGATAGTGTTCTGTTCATCGTCTGAGGTGATGGCGAGCATATTTTATTCCTTACCAGATTATACTATAAGTTACGGTGATACCATGGAGATCATACCCGTCCTTGACCTTATGAATGGAATGGCAGTATCCGGTAAATCAGGTGAACGTGAAAACTACAGGCCCCTTGAGACGGTCTTCTCAGACACACCGGACCCTGTGAGCATAGCCCTCTCCCTGAAGGCCATGGGTGCAGGATCGGTTTACATAGCTGACCTTGACGCCATTGAAGGTAAAGGCCACAACCTTGATGTGGTGGGGAGGGTGAACCATGTGCTCCCGGTAATCCTTGATGCGGGGGTTAAGGATTCTCAAACATTCGGATTCTTCCTTGAACACGCTTCCATGGTTGTGGCTGCAACCGAAACCCTATCATCATTTGAGGAACTTGAAGAGATAATCAGAAGGTACCCGCCTTCAAGGACCGTGATAAGCGTTGATGTGAAGGACATGGAGCTCTACTCAGCCGGCATTGACCTTGGACTTGAGGAGTTGAGGGACAGACTCCTCGGGATGGAGACCGGTGACATAATACTCCTTGATATCAGCTCGGTGGGTACGGGTGCAGGGTTTAACAGGGAACTCCTTGAGGTCTTCAGGCCGCTCATTGACAGGATCGTCCCTGGGGGAGGCGTGCTACCTGAGGAGATCCCTGAACTTGAGGCCATGGGGGTTAGAAGGGTCCTTGCTGGAAGGGCGCTCCATGAGGGGAGGTTGATGCCCGGTTGAAGGCAGGAGAGAGATACCTCCTTATCGGCCCCGTGAGCAGGGACCGGATAATAAGGGGGGAGAGGGTATCGTTAAGGACAGGTGGAGCTGTATACTATTACGCAAGGCTCCTGTCCTATCTCGGGGTGGAGCACACCGCCGTCGTGACCATTGCAGAGGAGGATCTTCACCTCCTTGAGGCTTTTCCAGAGGACACTGAAATCATCCCTGTATACAGGGAGGCAACGGTTGAATTTGAGAACATATACAGTGACGGGGACCCTGATGACAGGATCCAGAGATCAAACTTTGCTGAAAACCCTTTATATGTAGATGATATTGTGGAGATGGCGGGAGAGGGGTGGACCGCTGTCCTTGCAGGGCCACTGTTGCCATCGGACATACCCATCAGCACCCTTAAATTTCTGGGAGAAGGGCACAGCCTCTACACGGGACTGCAGGGCTACCTCAGATTCCAGGGGAACCCTGGTGTTTCACTTGGATTCAGCAGGAAAATCTGGAGTGTCCTTGACTGTTCAGATGCGGTCTTTCTTGATGTGAATGAGCTTGGAGTAATAGCAGATGAGAGGAGAAGGGCCCTTATGCTCATGGGTGAACATGTTGATGAGGCTGTGGTGACCCGAGGAAGCAGGGGTTCTTTTATATACCGCAGGGGCCGTTTAATGGAGGTAAAGGCTGTGGAGGCAGTCAGGGAACTTGAACCAACGGGCCTGGGGGATACCTACATGGCGGCTTACGTCTATATGAGGCAGCGGGCGGGGCCACTGGATGCAGGTAGATTCGCCTCAATGATGGCCACGGGAAAACTTGAAGGTAAAATTTAAAAAGAGCTGACTTTGTGCATGATAATAAACCGTTTACCCGGGATCAGATCCCGAGGATGAGGGGCAGTATGATGAATGGGAGGAGTCCCGCTGCAAAGAAGAGACCCACACCCCCAAGTAACTGTTCCCTGTTTTCATCCATGACCCCGTTACATATGAGCAGCATGCTGATGAATCCAAGGACTGCTGGGATTCCATGTGAGTAGATTACTGATCCTGTGAATGTTCCGGCAACCATTTCAACCACGCCAGTTTTTACATTTATATGTTGAGGGGTCCACTTAAATATTTTGGGATCCGCAATAGCTATTTAAAGACCGACATTCATAAATGTTAATGATTATTCTAATGGAGGAGATTGATCATGCTGCATGGTACAGAAGTACTCAAGAAAGGATTTGCAAAGATGACCAAGGGCGGCGTTATAATGGACGTTGTGAACGCTGAACAGGCAGCCATTGCAGAGGATTCCGGTGCAGTCGCTGTCATGGCCCTTGAGAAGGTCCCCGCTGATATAAGGGCCTCAGGTGGAGTTGCAAGGATGGCTGATCCCAACAAGGTCCAGGAGATAATGGACGCGGTGTCCATACCTGTCATGGCCAAGGTAAGGATAGGACACTTCGTTGAGGCCCAGGTCCTGGAGGCCCTCGGTGTTGACATGATAGACGAGAGTGAGGTTTTAACCCCTGCGGATGAACGCTTTCACATTGATAAGAAAAAATTTACCGTTCCATTTGTTTGCGGTGCAAGGAACCTCGGCGAGGCACTCCGGAGGATAGATGAGGGGGCTGCCATGATAAGGACCAAGGGCGAACCAGGGACAGGTAACATCGTTGAAGCCGTAAGGCACATGAGGATAATGATGAGTGAGATCAGGGAGATAGGGAACAAGGAGGAAGAGGAGCTCTGGGAATTCGCAAGAAAGATTGAAGCACCCCTTGAACTTGTCAGGGAAACAGCAAAGCTTGGTAAGCTTCCTGTGGTTAACTTTGCAGCAGGGGGTGTGGCAACACCTGCAGACGCGGCCCTCATGATGCAGCTTGGTGCAGACGGCGTCTTTGTGGGTTCAGGTATATTCAAGTCAGATAACCCTGAGGGTTATGCAAGGGCCATAGTTGAGGCAACAGCTCACTATGATGATCCCGAGGTTATAGCGGAGGTTTCAAGGGGCCTTGGAACCGCGATGAGGGGCCTTGAAATCAGTGAGATCCCTGATGAGGCCAGGATGCAGGACAGGGGATGGTAGTCTCCCCTAAAATTAATTTTTTTTAGATTGCCTGGTATATGATTCTGGTGCTGTATGTACCTGGATCTATGAAGGGTGGAACTGTTATATGGTAATTGATTGGTATTTCCACCTCTGTATTTCCATTTCTCTGCCAGAACAGGTAGGGTGTGGTTGTGAATGATTTTTTTTCCACCACTATCAGTCCATATGGGCTGTTATAATTTATGCTGTACTTTAGGTTTGATATGGGTATTTCCTGGTTATCTGTACTCATGAGACTGTCTGATTCTGAATAAACGTATAATCTAAGCTGGCCTCTCTGGGATGCGGTTAAAAATGTAACCTCATAGTAGCTTCTTTCGATACCATCTGGCTCCACTGTTCCAAGATCAAGGTAGGTAGGGTTTATGGTAATAGAGGCTTCAGTTGCCATTGGCTGAATCAGTGCATTGTTTCCTGTATTTTTAATGGTTACATTCTCTGCGGTGGTGTTCTCAGTTGTGTTGGCACCTGCACTGGTAAAAACTGTTATGAGAATGAATATCAGTATAAATGGTGTGATGTACCTCAAGTTATGTAATCCTTTTTGTTCATATGTCTGTATATGGATGGTAAAAAAGGTTTCTTTTTTGTCCCTGAAAAATTAAAAGAAAGAATAAGAATATAAAATACTTTTAAACAGCTTTTTTACCACTTTCACCTGTCCTTATCCTCACAACATCCTCCACACTGGATATGAATATCTTCCCGTCACCTATGTCCCCGGTCTGGGCGTTTTTGACTATTGTTTCAATCACCCTGTCGACTTCTTCATCGTTGACAACTATTTCGATCTTTGTTTTCGGGAGAAGGTCTATCCTGTAGTCCCTTCCACGGTAACTCTCTGTTACGCCGAGCTGCCTTCCCCGTCCCCTGACCTCTGTAACCGTCATTCCATGGCATCCTGCTTCTTCAAGGGCGTTTTTAACTTCTTCAAGTTTTTCAGGCCTTATGATGGCAACTATTTCCTTCATACTATCACCTAAATTCGGTAACCTGACTCCTCATGGAGGTTGGTGTCAAGACCCTCTATCTCTTCCCTGTCACTTACCCTGAGACCTACTGCAATGTCAAGGATTTTACCTATCACCAGTGTTACTATGAATGAGTATGCGGCCACCACGGCAACTGCTATTACCTGTGCTGTGAGCTGTCCTGGGTTACCGTAGAAGAGCCCTGTTCCAAGTTCATTTATGAAGGGGGCTGCGAAGAGTCCTGTTGCAACTGAACCCCATATACCTGACATTCCATGTATACCAAAGACGTCAAGGGCATCATCATATCCTACCCTTGGTTTGAGGTATGATACTGCAAGGTATGATACTATACTTGTTGCAAGCCCTATGATTATCGCTGCAGGTACTGTTACAAATCCTGCTGCAGGTGTTATTGCAACCAGACCCGCAACTGCGCCTGATATACCGCCAAGTACGGTGGCTTTACCTGTTTTAAGGTAGTCAAGAATTGCCCATGATACCATACCCGCGGCTGCAGCCGTGTTGGTCACAAGGAATGCTGATGCAGCCAGTCCTCCTGCTGTCAGGGCTGATCCTGCATTGAAACCGAACCAGCCGAACCATAGCAGTGCAGCGCCTATAACTGAGTATCCAAGGTTGTGTGGCAGCAGTCTTGTGTCCTTTCTCTTACCGAGGAGGTATACAAGTGCCAGTGCAGCCATACCTGAGTTTATATGGACAACCGTACCCCCTGCAAAGTCAAGTGCTCCCAGCTGGGCCAGAAATCCTCCACCCCACACCCAGTGGGCTACAGGGACATATACTAGGCTTACCCATAGTACTATGAAACCCAGCCATGCTGAGAATTTCATCCTTTCAACAACCGCACCTGATATCAGTGCTATTGTTATTGCAGCGAAGGTTAGCTGGAATGTTATGTAGATGAAGCTTGGGACTGTTGGTGCAAGTTCCGCGAGGTTCTCAACTCCTATTCCGTTCATGAAAAGATTCACGGGACTTCCTATGAATCCCATTATATCAGGTCCGAAGGCAAACTGGTAGCCGTAGAGGACCCATATGAGACTTGTCACTGAGAAGGCTATCAGTGACATGAACATCGTGTTTAAAACGTTTTCTTTTTTTGTTAAACCCCCATAGAAGAGAGCAACGCCTGGAACTGTCATGAGCATTACAAGGGCTGTTGATATGAGCAGCCAGGCCGTGTCCCCTGAGTTTAATACCGCGTCCATTAAATTCCTCCTTAACCAAATCAATACCGGAAAGCAGAAGCA
Source organism: Methanothermobacter wolfeii (assembly GCF_025397995.1). Classification (NCBI taxonomy): domain Archaea; kingdom Methanobacteriati; phylum Methanobacteriota; class Methanobacteria; order Methanobacteriales; family Methanobacteriaceae; genus Methanothermobacter; species Methanothermobacter wolfeii. The sequence continues at coordinate 977,530 of NZ_CP104550.1, read as the reverse complement.
ATCTTCCGACAGTATGATGGTGGGTGATAATTCTATATAAACCTTTCGGTATTCTCTAATTATATTTTCAGAATATGATTCAATAAAAATTAATATATTCAGATAAAATAGAAGACTAATGAAATTAATTAACCTCTATTATGCTTACGTGTCAGATGGCTTTTTCTCCCCTTTCACCAGTCCTTATCCTCACAACATCCTCCACATCGGATATGAATATCTTGCCATCACCTATATCCCCTGTCCTGGCATTCTCAATTATTGTTTCAACTACCCTTTCAAGGTCCCCTGAATCTACAACGATCTCAAGTTCCACCTTGGGAAGAAGATCAACACAGTAATCCATTCCACGATAGCTCTCCCTTATCCCCATCTGCTGGCCCCTTCCCCTCACATCCGTAACCGTCATCCCCTCTATACCCTCAAGTTCAAGGGCATACTTAACATCCTCAAGTTTCTCTCGCCTGATAACAGCAGTGATCCTCTTCATGACAGTCACCTTTATGTTCCTCTATTGGATTAGATATTTAAGACTAGAGTCAGAGTCGCCTCCTAACATACCGTCTGAAGCCAACATTAAAATACAATAAAGTCAATAGAATCTTAAAGAGGTGTTAAGTTGAATTCAACAAAGAGGGGACGATTATTCGCGGTTCTCATGATTGCACTGATTGCCTATGGCTTTTCATCATCGGTATGCATGGTTCTGAAGCCATCCTTTGCGGTTGAAATCCCCACCCAGATCCTCCCGGCGGAAGAACGCATTGAAACAGCCGGTAACCCTGGCTTCCAGCCGGTAACCCTCAGGAAACACGTCATGAACATCACAAACAACACAACAGCCAATGAAACCCAGGAACTGATATACATAAACACCACTAAATCCCGCAATAACACCCGCTGGAACACGGACTAGGGTCCAACAGCAATTTTTTTAAAGGGATTATCCCAGAATATTAATTCAGATGCAAATTTTTAAGGTGATTGCGTGCCCGAGAACACGGTAGGAGAGAGAATAAAACAGCTCAGAGATAACCAGAACATCACTATCCAGGAACTCGCAGAGAGAAGTGGTGTTAACCAGGAACTCATAAGTAAAATAGAGGAGGGCGACGTTCTCCCCTCACTGACACCCCTCATAAAGATCTCAAGGACCCTCGGAGTCCGGCTTGGAACGCTCCTTGATGACAGGATACAGGATGAACCCATCATAGTCAGGAAGGGTAAGACCCGGAGGGTAATACACTTCTCAGGACGTGAAGATGAAACAGGATCAAGCAACCTCAACTTCCACTCCCTGGGAGCAGGCAAAAGTGACAGGCACATGGAACCCTTCATCATAGACGTTGAAATCCATGAGGACGACTTCAAACTATCATCCCATGAGGGTGAAGAGTTCATCTACGTCCTTGAGGGTGAAATCGAGGTAATCTACGGCCAGGACACCTACACCCTCCAGGCCGGTGACAGCATATACTACGACTCCATAGTACCGCACCACCTCCATGCAGCAGGAGAAGAAAAGGCAAGGATACTGGCAGTTGTTTACACACCATTCTAGATGGATGATAGGATGTTCAAAATAACAGTAACACCCCGCTTCGGGGATATTGATGGACTCAGGCACGTTAACAACACTGTTCTTGCAGTATGGTTTGAGAAGGGAAGGAACCCCATATTCAGGATGTTCACACCGGACCTGGACCTCAGCTATGAGAAATGGAAACTCATCCTCGTAAGGACAGAGTTCGATTTCCTTGCACAGATGTACTACGGGAGCGACGTTGAGATCAGAAGCTACATAACCCATATCGGAAACTCATCCTTCACCATCGGACATGAAGCCTGGCAGGACGGAGAGCTCAAGGCAAGGGGCAGGGCGGTCCTCGTTCACTATGACTTCATCGAGCAGAAGAAGAAACCGATACCTCCAGAGATAAGGGCTCAGCTGGAGGAACACCTTGTAGAGGAATGAAAGGGTGGATTTATGGTTTTCACAGAGGATACAATAGGAGAATTTTTTGAAAAACAGGTTGAAAGGTACGCTTATAAGGAATTCATAGTTTACCCAGACAGGGACCTTAGATTCACCTACAGGGAGTTCAATGACAGGGTCAACCTCATGGCCAAGGGCCTCCTGTCTATAGGAATAAAGAAGGGCGACCACGTGGGTATCTGGGCCACTAACGTTCCGGACTGGCTCACATTTCTCTTTGCAACAGCAAAGATCGGCGCCGTCCTTGTAACGGTAAACACAGCCTACAGGAGCCATGAACTGGAATACGTCATGAAACAGTCTGATATGAAGGCAATAGCAATCATAGACGGCTTCAGGGATGTTGACTACATTCAGACACTCTACGAGCTCGTCCCTGAACTTAAAACCCATGAAAGGGGCCACCTCAGGAGTGAAAGGTTCCCTGAACTCAGGAGCGTCATCTACATAGGCGCCCAGAAACACAGGGGAATGTACAACACCCACGAACTCATGCTCCTTGGAAGACACGTCCCTGACAGTAAACTTGAGGAGGCGGCTGCAGAACTCAGGAACACGGATGTGATCAACATGCAGTACACCTCAGGGACAACAGGGTTCCCCAAGGGGGTCATGCTGACACACAGGAACATACTCAACAACGGCTACTACATCGGTGAGAGACAGAGGTTCACAGAGGAGGACAGGCTCTGCCTCCCGGTCCCCCTCTTCCACTGCTTCGGGATAGTGCTGGGTGTGCTGGCCATCCTTACCCATGGAGGCACCCTGGTCATGATAGAACTCTTCGACCCCCTCCTGGTCCTTGCAGCTGTTGAGAAGGAGAAGTGCACGGCCCTCTACGGCGTTCCCACAATGTTCATAGCAGAATTCACACACCCGATGTTTGACATGTTCGACCTCTCATCACTCCGTACAGGGATCATGGCAGGTTCACCATGCCCCATCGAGGCAATGAAACGCGTCATGAACGACATGAACATGAAGGAGGTAACCATAGCCTACGGACTCACAGAGGCCTCACCTGTATTCACACAGACAAGTGTTGATGACCCCATAGAGAAACGTGTCGAAACCGTGGGGACACCCCTCCCCCACATAGAGGTCAAGATAGTTGACCCCGAGACCGGGGAGGAACTTGGACCCGGAGAGCCGGGTGAGATCTGCTGCCGCGGCTACAACGTCATGAAGGGCTACTACAAGATGCCCGAGATGACGGCCGAGGCCATAGACGAGGATGGATGGCTCCACAGCGGAGACCTTGCGGTGATGGATGAGGACGGCTACTACTCAATCGTGGGCCGTATAAAGGACATGATCATCCGCGGCGGCGAGAACATTTACCCCAGGGAGATCGAGGAATTCCTCCACACCATGCCGGGTGTAAAGGACGTGCAGGTAGTCGGTATACCCGATGAGAAGTACGGTGAAATAGTAGGGGCCTTCATCATAAAGGAGGATGACGCGGATCTCCTTGAAGAGGACGTCCGGGACTATGCGATCCAGAGGATAGCAAGGTACAAGGTCCCCAAGCACGTGTTCTTTGTGGATGAGTTCCCACTGACTGCAAGCGGGAAGGTCCAGAAGTTCAAACTCCGTGAAATGGCAGTTGAGCTTCTAAAGAAGAAGGAAACCTAATATTTTTTTCTTGAGCGGTAGAATGATAATTTTAAACAGGAGAAAAAGGTCAGTTGATTTTATCCCTGCAGGAAAACCCAGCGGAGCCCTCAACACCCGCAGGAAACCCCCATTCTGGGGGAGGTTAAAGGTCCAGAAGACAGGGTCCGGTCCAAGGATAGCGAGGTTCACCATAGAAAGGGATGGGAAGGAAAGCCTCAGGAAACCCTCAGAGGCACTTAAACTGATGAAGAAACAGGCAGTCTTCCTCACGGGCCATGATGAGGAACTCGAGGAACTCCTATCAGCCTACGGTATCAGGTACAGGCACACAAGGGTCTGCCAGCACTGCCTCCATGAGGGGTACGTTACTGTTGTGAATTCAAGGTCATCAACGGTGTACTCCGGCCAGAGGATATGCTCAAGGTGCGTTGATGAGGTGATCAAGAGGGAACTCAGGTACTCGGGCCTTGATGTCTTGGTATACAGGAATCTCAGGAGGCTCATCAGGAGGGGGATACCCCTCGAGGAGGTCCTTGAGGTCATATCACCCCGTTTTGACCCCCTTGATAACAGGAGATTAACCCTCTATGATACGGTCACCTCAGGGGCTGACAGGACACCACAGGTCCCGGTGGATAAACTGGGGATTCCCGAGGGATTCATAAGGATACTTAAAAGGGAGGGTAACCGTGTACTGAGGCCGGTGCAGGTACTTGCGGTTGATTCGGGCCTCCTTGAGGGTGAGGATCTCATGGTGGTATCTGCAACTGCAAGTGGAAAGACACTAATAGGTGAACTTGCAGGCATACCCCGGGCAATGGCCGGTGAAAGGTTCATATACCTCACACCCCTCGTGGCACTGGCAAACCAGAAATACAGGGACTTTAAGGGGAGATACTCACGTCTCGGTCTTAAAACAGCCATAAAGGTTGGTATGAGCAGGATAAGGGCCCGTGAAGAACTGAAGATTCCGGAAACCGATCCGTCATCTTCTGACATCATAGTGGGTACCTATGAGGGCTTTGATTATATCCTGAGGTCAGGAGGGGCTGAGAGACTTGGCAGGGTAGGGGTGGTTGTGGTGGATGAGATACACACCCTTGAGGATGAGGAGAGGGGTTCGAGGCTTAACGGGATGATAAGGAGGATAAAGGGGTTATTCCCTGAGGCCCAGATCATAGCACTCTCTGCAACCGTGAAGAACACTGAGGAGATAGCCTCGGATTTTGGTCTGAGACTCGTTGAGTATGATAGAAGACCCGTACCCCTTGAGAGGCACATTGTATTTTCAAGGAGCCCTGAGGAGAAGAAGAACCTCATACTCAGGCTTGCAGAGCGGGAGTTCTCCCTGAAGTCAGAGAGAGGATTCCATGGCCAGACCATAATCTTCACAAACTCACGGAGGAAGACGAGGCTCATTGCAGAATACCTTACAAGGAACAGGGTCAGTGCAGCTGCCTACCATGCGGGTCTATCCTACAGGGAAAGGCAGAGGATAGAGAAGGCGTTCGCCTCCCAGAAGCTTGCTGCCATTGTAACAACAGCCGCCCTTGCAGCTGGAGTTGATTTTCCAGCATCACAGGTTATTTTTGAGACGCTCCTTATGGGTAACCGGTGGCTGACGGCCAACGAGTTTTCACAGATGCTTGGAAGGGCCGGGAGGCCATCCTATCATGACAGGGGAATTGTATATGTCCTTGCAGAGGCTGGAATGGAATTTGATGGAGAAACAGAGGAGGTGAAGGCCCTTGAACTCCTTGAAAGCGGACCGGACCCTGTTGATGTCCACTATTCTGAGGAGGATGTTCTTGAACACATCCTTGCAGATGTAAGTTCAGGGGCACTCAGGAGGAGGTCCGATATCTCGGGGGATGGCTCATGGATCCTTGAACCCGGAAGAGCCCTTGAAATCCTTGAATCCTATGGTATGATCACCACAGAGAGTGGAATTGAGGTCACACCCTACGGTATGGCCGTATCAAGGTCCTTCATCAAACCAGGGGACGCCGAGTACATCAGGTCAAACCTCCAGGGGAACCCCCTTGACGTTGCCCTTGAAATGGAACCCTTCACATCAGCGTACCTTTCAGGGAGACTCCACAGGAAGCTGAGTCAGGCAGTGAAGGCTAAATTTTCAACGAGGCTGATGGCAGATTCAACCCTTGACATACTCTCAGGGGGGGATAACCTTGTTAAACTGGATAGCAGACTCCAGGAGGCTGTTCTGAAACTTCAGATGGACTTCCTATCATGTGAGTGCAGGGAAAGGCCCTTCTGTGGCTGTATCCAGAGTAAACTGTCCCGTCATATAATAGACAGGAGGCTGAGGGGGGAGGACCCTGCTGATATAAGCAGGGGACTTCTATCAGGATATCAGATCCAGGCCTATCCAGGGGATATATTCAGCTGGCTTGACTCAACCGTACGGACCCTTGAGGCGGTTAAAAGGATTGCATCAGCATTCCGGAAGAAAAAGACTGTAAGGGAGTGTTCAAGGATCATAAGGGGTATAGAGATGGGGCGGATATGATAATCTGCCTTATTTTTCTCTCCACACATCATCTTTCAATTAATGCTGCCTCATGATGCAATTTTATATGGAGTCCATATCTGCAGGAATTCTGCAAGGATCTCATCAGTATCTGCTCATGATGTAATTTTATATGGAGTCCATATCCATATTTAAGTCAGCATTCTGGAAGGTGTCATCATGTTAAATAGAGACCATGGTAAGTTCCTTTATATTATACCAGCATTATGCGCATTTATAATAGGAATCCTCGTCACGGTGAGGTATCAGTGGCCCATTGGATGGGATATATACTACCACATACACCTTGCAAGGGTTTACATGCTGGAGGGGCTGACGTTGCATGATCCTCTCTATAATGCTCCTTCAGGAAATATAATCAATTATCCTCCAATCTTCCACCTCACCCTGATCCTTGTATCATATATCCTTCAGACAGGTCTCTTCGAGGCCGCCAGGTTCATGCAGCCTGTTCTAATCTCAGCAATAGTCCTATCGGTTACCATCGTGGCTTCCAGGTTCTATGAGGACAGGTATACTGGTCTGGCCGCAGGGATACTCTTCATCTCAGGCTCCGTTGCCGTAAGATCCGTCTCACCCATACCCGAGAACATGGCCCTCATTATACTTCCCTTCAGTATCTACATGTACTATGAGTTTTTCAGGGAGGAAAGGGATAGATTAGTATCCGCCCTTTTATCAGGGGCTCTCATGGGCACCGTTGCACTTATACATCCTGCAGCAACTGTGTGCCTTGTATTTTCTGTTACATTAATAACAGCTGCAGTTGCAGTCGCGAATATTGTTTCAGGTAGTGTGGGTGCTCTTAAGAGGACGGCCACCGGCTACCTTGCATTTTTAATCGTAGGAATCATCATAGCATCCATCTGGTGGCTTCCGGCCCTTTATGTTAAGAGTACGGGTGGAGCTGGTGGTGTGAGCACGGGTCTTCAGTTTTCAAGGGGTATGAGTATTCTGCATTACCCCGGTGCATTCGGTTACCTTACTGCCCTCCTCTCAATTCCTGGATTGGTCGCTGCAGTCAGAAAACGAGGTTTAAGGGACCTTTTCATAGTATCATGGATCCTTTCCATGTTGATACTCTCAAAGGGATACTACATCGGTATCAATGTTATATCCTACAGGGTCCTCATTTACATGATGATCCCCCTCAGCATCCTGGGGGCAGCGGGACTCAGATACTGTTCAGGGATCATCGAGAGGAAGAGCAGGGTGGCTGCAGGAATATTTTTCGTATCAGTCCTCTTTGTGGCACTCTTCCAGGGATATGCACACATAACATCTCCAAAGACAGCTGATTATGGTGCAATGACGCCCTATGGGCGTATACAGATAGCCCCCCCATCCGAGTCTGAGTATGAACTTGCAGAATGGTTCAGGGAGCAGGGAGGAGTCGCAGCATTTTCTAACTACTATACCATGGGTTTTGTCGCGGCATACTCTGATCAGAAGGTTAACCCCATCCTGTTCACGGATCCCGATGCACTGAAACCATCCAAACTCCATGAGAAGAGAATAAAGTACCTTGTATTTGACAGGAGACTGAAGGCTGATGGGAACTTCACCTTCAGGGCCAGGGATAACTTCCTGTTCTATGGCAGCAAGACCCGGGTAGATAGACTTGAATATCCATACCTCAGGAAGGTCTATGAAAACGGGGATTTTGTTGTTTACCTTGTTACAGCCTGAAACTATTCCCATGAGTGAACCGGCGGTCTTCTAGCCGCCCCCGATATCTTTATAAACCACGGGTAATAAAATGGAAGGTGGAGGATTATGAAGGTTATATGGTGTCCATTTTATCACCTTCTAATAATCCTCCCATCTTACAACTGATTCAGGATATTCGTTCATGTTCTCTAATTGGGACATGTCATATCCCTGCAGGAACCTGCATACTCTGGAAACTGGAGAACCTCCTTCCTTTTACTGCCATACCTGTAGACGGTCACACCCTTACATCCAAGTCTGTATGCCGCCATGAACACCCTTTCAACGTCTGAGGGTGTTGCATTCTCCGGGAGGTTAACTGTTTTTGAGACGGCATTATCAACGTGTCTCTGGAAGGCCGCCTGCATTTTAACATGGAAGACGGGGTCTATCTCATGGGCGGTGACAAATAGCCTCCTCATTGATTCAGGTACGCCGGGCATGTCCCTGAGCGTTCCCTTTGAGACTATCCTCTTCAGGGTCCCGGTGTCAAGGCCCTCCCTCAGGGCCGCTTCCCTCAACAGGGGGTTAATTTCATGAAAAACCCTGCCCATGATGTTCCTTTTAAATGAAACCGCGAATAGGGGTTCAATGCCGCTGCTGACACCTGCTATTATACTGAGTGAACCGGTGGGTGCGATTGTTGTCAGTGTGGCGTTCCTCATACATTCAAATCCCTCAAGGTCCCATCTGCTCCCTGAGAATGCAGGGAAGGAACCCCTTTCCACTGCAAGTTTCATTGAAGCACTGCGGGCCTCCCTTTCTATGAAGGCCATAACCCTCCCGGCAACCCTGAGGGCGGCGTCTGAACTGTAGGGCACCCCGAGCCTTATCAGCATGTCGGCAAATCCCATAACACCAAGACCGATCTTCCTGGTCCTCCTGGTGGTCCTCTGTATCCTCCTCAGGGGGTAACTGTTAACATCAATCACGTTATCAAGGAAGTGCACGGCCCTGTGGACGGTCTTGGCAAGCCTGTCCCATTTAACACCCCCGGGCCCAGCCATTAACCCGAGGTTTATTGATCCCAGGTTGCATGATTCATAGGGGAGGAGCGGCTGCTCTCCACAGTTATGGACCAGGAATCCATTGGCAGCGAAGGCGTTGATGCCTGGGACACTTGCATCATAGACCTCCTCCACACCCCTACTTTTGAGTCCGGAGAAGGTGGAGAGGACCATCATTTCACCGGAACCTGGATCTTCATCCAGAAGGATGTTCCCGATGGATCCTTCACTTTCATGGGTCGCGGGCTCCTGTTTATCATTTATTGGTTTATGGTTCACAACAGGTAGGGTGGTGCGTACTGCCTCTACCAGCTCCTGTTTATCATTTATTGGTTCACGGTGCCCTGAATTTCCTGCAGCATTGAAGCTATTCACTTCATCCCTGCGTTCATGGTTCCATAAACCCCACCCAGCCGCCCTACTGTTCATGACAAGAAGGTCACCCCTTTCAAGGTCACCGGCAGCCCGCCAGACCGGACCATCATCCATTACAAGGATCCTGTGGTCATCTGTCAGTCTCAGACTGCAGCCCTCCCTGGTCCTGAGTTCATAGACATCCCGGACTCCCGTCTTAAAGAAACCTGAACTGCACGGGTACAGATAGCCGTTCACTTCAGCAAGGAATGGTCTTCCTATGAGTTCAGCGACCCTCAGGGGTCCTTCTCCTGTCATGACCATGGTTTCTGCTGTCACGCAGGGATTTGTGGCTTCTATCCTGCCAAGGGATGGGGTGGGGTTGTAACGGTTTATCCGGTCCTCAAATATAACCCCGGGGTCTCCGCACCTCCAGGCAGCCTTCACCATCGCCCTCAGTATGGTCCCTGAGGAAAGGGAGTCAACGGTTTCACCCGTCCGCGGGTTTATGAGGTCGACTCTGCCAGGCCTCTCCATGAAGCTGTCAGGTACGGAGACAGAGAGGTTGAAGTTACTGAGGGGTCCCTCGGATGTCTTGGCATCTATGAAACCGAGTATGTCAGGGTGGTTAACCCGCAGAACACCCATATTGGCACCCCTCCTGCGCCCGCCCTGTTTTATAACGTCAACTGCAACATCAAATATCCTCATAAATGAAACAGGACCTGAGGCCACACCCATGGTTGATGCAACAACATCGCCCTCAGGTCTCAGATCAGAGAAGGAGAAACCAACACCACCCCCTGACCTGTGGATTATGGCCATATCCCGGAGCGAGTCAAATATGCCCTCAATTGAATCAGGAACCGGGAGAACAAAACATGCTGAGAGCTGGTTGATGGATGTCCCTGCGTTCATGAGTGTGGGGGAGTTTGGGAGAAACTCCAGTCGGGACATCATGGAATAGAAGGTTTCCTCAGCCTTTCTGACATCCTCACCATAGAATTCATCTGCAAGTGCAACGGCCCCTGCAACCCTCCTGAACATGTCCTCGGGTGTCTCTACAATATCGCCATTCTCATCCCTCAGAAGGTACCTTTCCTTCAGCACGCTGAGGGCCGTTCTGCTTAAGGGTATCATCATGAAGCTGTATTCAACGGACCCTCCGATGACATCGGAGTGGCCTAGATTCCTTTCAGTCAATAAGGTCAAGAAGGTTCTTTATATCCCTTACAGCACTCTCAACAGCATCTTCAAGCAGCCTCTGGCCGAGGACAGGGTCAGGGTTTATACCCTCCTTTTCACAGGTCCTCGCAGCCCGGTCAATTTCCCTGTTAGATTCACGGGCCTCCTTAAGGCCTATCATCCCTATTTCAGGGTAAAGTTCGGGTCTGCATTCATCCAGCCTTCCTAAATCCGCAATTCCAAGGATTAAACCTGCGGATAACTCACCGCTTCCTGCATGGGGGCCCTCAATTTCAACCATCCTGCTGTTCCAGACGATCTCAAGGTCCAGTTCCTCCATGAGGTCCTCCATGTAATCTTCAAGGTCGTTACCGCCGTGGGCATTCACGATAACCACGGCATCAAGCTTCAGGAGTCTTCTGGCCTTCCTGAGAGTCGGTTTGAGTTCCTTCTCAACCAGTTCCTCCGGTTCCATGTGGATTCCATGTTTAACGTAGGGGAACTCTGCCGCACCGTAGATCACACCCAGGAACCTTGCTCCTGTGCGCAGAGCAGCCTCAAGGGCTATGTATGATGCTATCTTGGAGTCGGTGTCAATGGGGAGTGCAGGGCCATGGTTTTCAAGGTGGGAGCCCAGTGCAATCACACCTATCCTGTGGACCTTCTCTGAGAGGATGTTCCCCGCGTCAAGGTTCAGCCGAACCACCTTCAGACCTCCAGATTCCAGATCCTATCCCCTATATAGTGTATGGTTTTAACGGCTTTCCCTGAATCCTTCTCAACCATTTCAGGCCCGCTCATAAGGCTTATACCCACTGCGAGGGGTTTGCGGTGTTTCTCATCAACCACGATGACCGTGTCATTCTCCCCTATCATGGGGTCAGCATCAACGATACCAGGGCTCATAACATCGGCTCCGTTTGCAAGGAACCTCACAGCGCCCATGTCAACCACAACGTAGCCCTTCTTAATTTCAGTTCCAAGGGCACCCTTCAGTGTGGGGAAGGGTTTATCATCGATGAGCATGACCATGGGCCTGCCATCCACCAGGATCAGGTTTTCATCATCGGTTTCCAGGATCTCAACGGTGGCCCTGTCGGGTATTATCCCGGCATAGTCACCGAGCCCTTCCTTAATCTCCCTGAGCTTCTTTTTCTTCAGATGATACCTCTTTCTTACCTTCACATTCACACCCTTTCACTGTAGATTTCACAGGCAAACAGATTATACCATTATATGTTTAAGGTGATTAAAATCAGTTTACCCACACATGGCAGATCTATGGGTCCTGGGGGTAAGAAACCTATATATACTATTAGAATAGAAAAATGGAGTATCTGACCGCAAGATTTCAGATGTCCAGTTAGGTTTAAATATAATCTTGGCAGATCTTAATCTAAGGATAGGTGATAGATGTGAGTTCACAGAGAGTTAATGTACAGAGACCACTTGATGCCCTTGGCAATTCACTGAACTCCCCTGTTATAATCAAGTTGAAAGGCGACAGGGAGTTCAGAGGGGTTTTAAAGAGCTTTGATCTCCACATGAACCTCGTGCTCAACGATGCAGAGGAACTTGAGGATGGGGAGGTCACAAGGAGGCTTGGAACCGTCCTTATCCGTGGAGATAATATAGTGTACATATCCCCCTGAGGGACGCTAATTTATATCTGAGGAAGACTGAATTTTACATTAATGGAACTTGTTTTAGGAGGATTAAAAGATGAAAGGTACTCCATCATTTGGTAAGCGTAATAAGAATCTTCATATAAGATGCAGACGCTGCGGTAAAAACTCATACCACGTGCGTAAGAAGGTCTGCGCCGCCTGTGGCTTTGGAAGATCAAGCCGTATAAGGCGTTATAACTGGCAGAACAAGAAAATTACAGGCCAAAGGTTGAAATAAATGGATAATAAGGGCCCTGTTGATGTGCGGATAATCGTTGAGGGAGCCTCTGATGTTGAGAGCGTTTCAAGGGCGCTCCAGAAGGTATCCCTCGGGGCAAAGTACCATATAACTGTCTCATCCATAGTGCCGACAACAAGCCTCGAGATTGCCATGAAGGCGGTTGAGGGCGCTGATATAGTCCTTATAGCAACAGATGTTGATCAGACAGGAAGAGAACTTGCAGATAAATTCCGCGAAGCCCTGAAGGGTATTGTCGGGCACATTGAAAGGATGAAACTCCCCTACGGTCACGACGTGGAATACCTCGACCCGGAACTCATAAGGGAAGAAATAGAAAACGCCATCATAAGGGCCGGGCTCCATACAATTTCAGGTGTAAAGGACCTGAGGGACATGGAGCATGCGCTCAATGAGTGCAATGGGAAGTTAGAGGAGTTATCCTCTGAAAACAGCGCCCTTAAAGAGGAAAATAAGAGACTCAGGGATGAAATCGAGACTGAGAGGGCGACTCTGAATTCCCTTAAGGATGAACTGATGGGGGTCAGGGAAAAACTCAGGGCCCTTGAGGAACAGTACTCTGAGCTCAAAACTCGTTTTTCTGAAATTGAAGAAAAGAATCTTCTTGAAACCTTTTCAATAAGGGAACTCTGGAATGAGGCCTTTGATGAGGATCCAGGGGACCTTGAAAGGATTTATTTTGTAACGGACCATATAAAACCCGATGGCATTATAATGGGTCAGGGATCCATTGCAGCACCATCACGGGATGATGCCATTGAATGGCTCAGGATTATCAAATCAGCTCTGGTTTTTGTTGAGAAGGATGATGAATCACCGGAGTGACCCTAAAAACCTTCTTGCAGGGAGAATCTAAAGTGAGAGATAAATGCGGTATTGTAGGGATTTACTCAGCAGATAAGAACATCAACGTGGCCTCCCAGATATACTATGCACTCTACGCACTCCAGCACCGCGGACAGGAATCTGCAGGAATTTCAACCTTTGACGGTGATGAGATGCGGACCCACAGGGGCATGGGGCTTGTCTGCGACGTCTTTGACCCTGAGAAACTCGCAGAGCTCAGGGGAAGTGTGGGTATAGGACATGTCCGCTATTCAACCACTGGAAAGTCAAGGATTGAAAATTCACAGCCATTCTGGAGCGAATTCCAGGGAGGAAGGATAGCAATAGCCCACAATGGAGACATAATCAATTCAATGGAGCTAAGGGCTGAACTGGAGGATGAAGGCCACAGCTTCATATCAACAACAGATTCTGAGGTGATCTGCCACCTCCTGAGCAGGGAATACGATAAAAACCCTAACATGGTGGGGGCGATAAAGCGGGTTTCAGAGCAGCTCATAGGCTCCTATTCACTTGTGGTGCTCCTGAATGATGACCTCTACGTTGTAAGGGACCCTGTGGGTATAAAGCCCCTGGCCTTTGCAAGGAAGGGACCCGTGCAGATGGTGGCATCAGAGACCGTGGCCTTTGATGTTATAGGAGCCGAACACGTGAGGGATGTCCAGCCAGGGGAGATACTCCACCTCAACAGGGGAAACTCCCACTGGGTTGCCAATGCACCGGACACACGGAGGGCCCACTGCATGTTTGAATACGTGTACTTCGCACGCCCGGACAGTGTCATCGATGGCCGTAACGTTTACAGGGTCCGCCTGAACATCGGGGAGGCCCTCTACAGGGAGCACCCCGCCGATGCAGACGTGGTTGTCCCGGTCCCTGATTCATCAATACCTGCTGCTATCGGCTATTCAAGGATCTCAGGGATACCCTACGGGGAGGGCCTCATCAAGAACAGGTACGTTGGCCGCACCTTCATAATGCCCACACAGGAGGAGCGTGAAACCGCGGTTAAACTCAAGATGAACCCCATAAGGTCTGAACTTGAGGGTAAAAGGATAGTCCTTGTGGATGACAGTATTGTGAGGGGGACCACCTCAAGGGCCCTCATCGATATCATAAGGGATGCGGGGGCAGAGGAGATACACCTGAGGATAGGATGTCCACCCATAAAGTCCCCATGCTACTACGGTATAGCAATGGCAACCAAGAGGGAACTTATAGCATCCGACAGGGATGTTGAGGAGATAAGGAAGATTATAGGTGTTGACTCACTGGGCTACCTCAGCATAGAATCCCTGGTTGAATGCATAGGTATCAAGAAGGGCTTCCTCTGCACCGGATGCCTTGACGGCGACTACCCCACACCCCTCCCCAGGAATATCAGGGAATACGAGTCAGTAAGGTCATGCCTCTGATTCTTTCACATGAATCTGTGGTTACCATGCCTGAACTTCTATCACCTGCAGGAGACTTCCCCTCCCTCATGGCTGCCCTGAAGGCAGGTGCTGATGCTGTCTACCTTGGCCTGGAGGGCTGCAATATGAGGGCAAGGGCAGGGAACTTCACGGTCCATGAGATAGAGGAGGCCGTTGAGAGGGCCCATGGTTACGGTGCACGGCTCTATGTATGCACCAACACCTCCCTCAGGGATGAGGATGTTGAGAGGCTTGAACTCATACTCCCTGAACTTCATTCTGCCGGTGTGGATGCTGTCATAGCATCTGACCTTGCAGCAGTTGACCTTGCAGCAGATAACGGTCTGGATGTCCATGTGAGTGTCCAGGCAAACATATCAAACACCCGCAGCCTCCATGTACTGAAGGATATGGGTGTGTCAAGGGTTATACTGTCAAGGGAACTTTCCCTTAATGAGATCTCCGGTATAGCATCATCATCACCCATCGAGGTGGAGGTCTTTGTCCATGGAGCCCTCTGCACAGCCCTGTCAGGGAGGTGCTACCTGAGCTCATACCTCTATGGGAGGAGCGCCAACTGTGGCGAGTGCCTGCAGCCATGCAGAAAGAAGTGGAGGCTTGTATCCGAGGATGGTGAGTTTGAACTTGAAACAGATGCCTCAGGTTACATAAGAACTTACCTCCTAAGCCCCAGGGACCTCTGCATGATTGAACACATCCCAGAGCTCCTGGATGCAGGTGTATCCGCCCTCAAGATAGAGGGGCGCGGCCGGCCCGCAGATTATGTGGGGACCGTTACGGGTGTGTACAGGGAGGCGGTTGACAGGTACCTTGAGGGTGAATGGAGGTTTGAGGAGAGGTGGCTCCGGGAACTTAAAAAGGTGTTTAACAGGGGCCTTGGAAAGGGATTCTATTTCTCAGAGCCCGAGGCAGGGAGTCCGGGCAACGTCTCGGATTATGTTAAGCTCGATGTTGGGGAGGTTGTGAACTACTACCGGAAGGCAGGCGCGGCCGAGGTGCGACTCTGGAGACCCCTAAAGCTGGGGGATGAGATAATAATCCAGGGCAGAACCACCGGCGCCCTGATACAGAGGGTTGAGTCCATCCAGGTAGACGGCTGCAGTGTGGAGAGGGTTGAGGATGGACATGCAGGGATCCTTGTATCAGGGAGGG
Source organism: Methanothermobacter wolfeii (assembly GCF_025397995.1). NCBI lineage: Archaea > Methanobacteriati > Methanobacteriota > Methanobacteria > Methanobacteriales > Methanobacteriaceae > Methanothermobacter > Methanothermobacter wolfeii. The sequence goes on along the minus strand of NZ_CP104550.1, from coordinate 961,750 downwards.
TCAGGGAGGGGGACCTGGTCTACAGGAGGGTCCCAAGGGACCGGGGATGATCCCAGGGCTTACCCTTTCTTTATTTTCGAGGTGCCGCAGCCCTCCCATGACTTCTTCAGCCCTTGAGGCTCTGAAGGTTCATAATCTTATTTATCCCTTGGTGCGGTCTATAGCAGTTTAATGCTTCTTCAGCCCTTGAGGCTCTGAAAAGCCCAATGACCCACTTCACTGCTCACTGATCTTCAGCTTCATGGGGATATCCGGCAGGGAAACTGTTATTTTTCAGGTCAGATAAAGTACTGTTAATGGGGTGAATAGATGATAAAGGTAAAGGATGCAATGCAGAGTGATGTTATAACCGTTAAGAGGACGAACAGTATCCATGAGGCTGCCAGGGTACTCAGGGAGAACAGGATCAGCGGGGCTCCTGTTGTTGATGATGACGGGAAACTTGTGGGTATAATAAGTGAAGGGGATATAATGAGGCTCCTGGAGGTCCATTCACCAAGGCTCAACCTTATACTCCCATCCCCACTGGACCTTGTGGAGCTTCCCATCAGAATGAAGCATGAGTATGATGAGATAGCCAAGGGGATAAGGAAGGCTGCGGTGATGCTTGTTGAGGAGATAATGAAGGAGAAGGTCATCACGGTCTCCCCCGAGGCATCTGTCTCTGATGCAGCTGAACTCATGGATAAGCATGATATAAAGAGGCTCCCTGTTGTTGATGAGGATGGAAACCTTGTAGGGATAATCACAAGGGGAGATGTTATAGGGGCCTTTGTTAAGTGAGCAGGGTGTGCCAATGAAGAGGATAGCCATTTATGGTAAGGGAGGTATAGGCAAATCCACCATCGTATCAAACATGGCAGCAGCCTACTCATCAAGCTACAGGGTCCTTGTGATAGGCTGCGACCCCAAGGCAGACACCACCAGGACCCTGTATGGACAGAGGATCCCTGCGGTCCTCGATATCATGAAGGAGAACCGGAAACCTGATGTTTCTGATGTGGTCCATGAGGGCTTTGGTGGTGTGAGGTGCGTTGAATCCGGGGGTCCTGAGCCGGGTGTGGGATGTGCCGGGAGGGGTGTTATCGTTGCAATGAACCTCCTTGAGAGGCTGGGTGTCTTTGATGATGACCCTGATATAATCATCTATGATGTGCTGGGGGACGTTGTCTGCGGAGGATTCGCGGTTCCCCTCAGGGAGGAATTTGCCGATGAAGTCTACATTGTGACATCAGGTGAGTACATGTCACTCTATGCTGCAAACAACATTGCAAGGGGTGTAAGGAAGCTCAAGGGCAGACTTGGCGGGGTTATATGTAACTGCAGAGGTATAAGGGATGAGGTTAAGATTGTGGAGGCCTTCGCATCCAGGATAGGATCCAGGGTTATCGGTGTTGTTCCAAGAAGCCCCCTTGTGCAGGAGAGCGAGCTTGAAGCAAAGACTGTTGTTGAAAAGTTTCCTGATTCAGACCAGGCAGCTATTTACAGGGAACTTGCGGATGAAATCTATGGTAACACAGACTTCACGGTCCCCGAGCCCATGGATCAGGACGAGTTTGAGGAGTTCTTCAGGAGATTCATTTATTCAAAGGATAATTAATTATGGGGAGGTGTTTTTTGGAGAGATATGTTCAGCTTGGCATATTCCATGCCATTACAGGGTCCTGATTGTTCTGCCGGCCGTCTGTCATTCTATCCCTGGGGCATCATCGGCCCCGTGCCTCCATGGTATTCTGTCCTGAAGCTAATATTTGGGGTTCTGATGCTTGGCGCCGGCATTAAACTTTTAAGGACATGATGCCGGGCGTCTGGAGCATGTGATCACAGGTTCCATTCACTCACCCTGGCGCCGGAGCCCTCCATTGCCTCAAGCACGGCACCTGTAGCATCATCAAGGCTTTCGAAGTAGTGGAGGTGTGAGCTGCACCGGCAGTCCGAACACCCGAAGCCAGTTACTGAGGATGGACCATGGAGCTTCTCTGAGATGGTGCATTCAAGTCTTCGTTCATCTGTGGTATAGAGGACCCTTTCAACCACAGCCTCCCTGAGAAGGTAATCTATATGCCACCTCAACCTTTTTTCCTTCTTAAGGTGCCTCCTTATCCGTCCTTCAAGGGAACCGAAACCTGAACCAACATAGACATAGAATCCCTTCTGGAAGACCCTTCTACCAAGCCTTCCCACATCCATCTCTGATCCATCGGACCTTATGATGAGGCAGTATGTACCCTTCATATGAATCATATAATAATCATGTTCAGACATCTATCAATTAAGTCAATCTGCTCCCGTTGAAGTAATACTCTTCCATGGTATTATCACAGCAAGAAAGTTTTAGTAAAATTTATATTTTTCATCGGTAATAACTTATTCTGGTTTCTGCAGGGTTAATCTGGGTGATGCCTTGTGGTGGCAGATGGTTGCTTTAGATAACAGTGATAAGCATGGTAATGATGGGGCAATGAAATATCAGTTTCCCACATAGGGAAGTGGCAGGACGCGCTTCAATGAAAAATTATCCAGGTGGGGGCCTGTGGGGAGGTGTAATGATGTGTCCTGTCTCTTAACTGTTTCTGAACCCTGCAGAAACCCCATGTTTCTGGAGGTGGTTAAGTGGGAGGGATGAGATATACCCTGAGGGCTAGGGGTCATCCGAATGTTTCTGCCAGGCACAGGACAACCCTTGAGGTTACTGTGGACCCGCAGATAGGGAAAACAGCCGACTGTATTATAGGTGTTTCATCATCTGATTCAGTATCAACAATTCCTGAGGAAATTAAAAGGGCCATAAGGGATCCTTCTGCAAGGATAAGACTCGTTTTACGTACTGAAAATGGATTCGATGAGGTGAGGGGTTACGGGCACCCTGACTTAACCCTGGACCATCCCACCGATATTGTCTGCCGCAGGAGCAGTTACATATGCGGCAGGACCCTCATGATAGGGGCTGATAAGGCAGCCTGTGATCTCAGCGAGGAACTTGTAAGGGATCTCATGGAGGGCAAGGAGCTTACAGTGGAGATAATAGTTGAATGAGCTGCCTGGATATTTACAGTTGTTGTGGTATTTTTTTCCTGCTCATCAAAGAAACAGTTACTTTAATTTTTTTATTTGTGACTTAATGGTTTGGTCCAAGAAATAGTTACTTCATTTTTTTTATTTCCCACTTAATGATAGTATTTGAATAGTGCAGGGGACGGGATTCGAACCCGCGAAGGGACTCCCCCACTAGGCCCTCAACCTAGCGCCTTTGACCGCTCGACCACCCCTGCATATGAGAATGAGTGCTGATCGGGGAGTGAAACAAAGTATCTACATTTTTATATTTAAACTTTGCGGTGCCCCGGCACAGGTTTTTATACGTGGCATGTAAAATTTTTATCATAAACCAAGCAGATCAAATATCTGGATGGATCAATATGGAGCCTGTAGCATTGGATGCTCTGAGAAAGGCAGGGAATGATCTCCTGGTGGATATTGAGGTATCACCGGGTTCTGGAAGATTTGAAATAGCATCATATGATGAATGGAGAAAGAGACTTGTGGTTAAGGTAAAATCACCCCCTGAGAAGGGAAAGGCAAACAGGGAGATCATGAAGGAGTTCTCAAAGATTTGCGGTAAAGATGTTGAGATCATATCAGGTCATAAAAGCCGACATAAGACCCTCAGAATATATGGTATGGATCCTGAAGCCTTTCTCAGCCTGCTGCAGGAGTTCTGAAGTAATATCTGGCTCATGAATGTATATGATTCATTTAAGTGTAAACAATTTTCATGGAAAAATATATTAGTAAGGTTTTAGAGAAGATGTAACTGGAGGTTAGACATGATTTCAACAGTTACAACGACAACAACCACCACCGTGACGACTGCAGATGTCATGACATACAGTATAATAGCAGTGCTTGCCCTTATAGGGTTCCTTGCTGTGAAGGAGGTTCTGGGCTCCGATGAAACAGGAAGCGAAAGGATAAGGGCTCTGGTTTCAGGTTCGAATATAGCCATTCTACCGTTGCTAATAGTCTTCGCAGCCATCGTCATCTACAGGGTTCTTACAATTGTCTAGGAGGATTATGATGAACAGGAACGCTATAATATTGGTGATAGTCGCCATCCTTATCATTGTGGGTGCCGCGGCTTTCATGATGAGACAGCCAGCAAATACAGGTACAGTGACGGCAGGAGACACCCTCCTTGCAATTGATAACCATGCAGCCGACCATCAGATCCATGCGGTGATGGTCATAGAGAATGTTTCAAAGGCTGACGGGACCCTTACAAACATCTACGCTGATTCATGGATCCAGCCCGGCGGTAAGGTCCAGATGGATATTTCAAAGGAGCTCGGCTATAATGGGTCACTGCCATCAGGAACAAGCTTCACAATGAAGATGTGGTGCGACCCACATGGAAACGGCACAGGGAATGCAACACTCAACATGACCGTCCATGGGGGAACAGCAGACAAACTCATGGATGAAACCAGGGCATATCTGCTTACAGCATCCCATGAATTCTATCCACTCTCAAGTATAACTTCAGACCAGATTAACACGACCCAGGACCCTGCTAAGGGGGCGGAGTTCCTCAAGGGGATACAGTCAATCTATGTTGAGTTACTGATAACAGTAAATCCCGATGGAACAGTCACGATAACGCAGCTCACACCTCCAGTCCTATGCAGTCTCGCAGCAGGTGGTTAAAAAAACTTTTTATTTTTTTTTTAAGTATAAGGAGGTTTTTTATGAAGGCAGTTATACCAGCAGCTGGCCTGGGAACCCGTTTTCTCCCTGTAACCAAGGCACAGCCCAAGGAGATGCTACCCGTATTTGACAAACCCACAATACAGTACGTTGTAGAGGAGGCAGTGGCTTCAGGTATAGATGATATCCTGATAATAACCGGTAAGGGTAAAAGGTCAATTGAGGACCACTTTGACCGTTCCTTTGAACTTGAATACTTCCTTAGGAAGAACAACAAGACAGAATACCTTGACGAGATAGAGGCAATATCTGAACTGGCAGACATCTACTTTGTCCGCCAGAAGGAACAGAAGGGCCTGGGTGATGCAATATACTGTGCAAGGAAACATATAGACGGCGAGGATGCCTTCGCAGTCCTCCTGGGTGATACCATAACCTCGGCGGAAACACCCTGCACACGCCAGTTAATGGACATCTATGAGAAACATGGTGCCTCTGCGATTGCAGTTGAGGAGGTACCACGTGACAGGGTTGAAAGGTACGGTATAATCGATGCAGAGCACCTGGGCGGAAACCTCTACAGTATAAGGGACATGGTTGAGAAACCGGCCGTCAGTGAGGCGCCATCAAACCTTGCGATAATGGGGAGATACGTCCTTGAAAGCGAAATTTTTGATCATATAAAGAATATACCTCCAGGTTTTGGAGGGGAGATACAGCTGACAGACGCCATGAGGTGTCTTGATAGGGTTTATGGATGCGTTTTCAGGGGCAGGACCTATGATATAGGTAACAAGGTTGACTGGCTCAAAACATCCCTAGAATTCGCACTCCTTGATGATGATATAAGGCCAGAACTCATGGAGTATCTTGAGGACCTCATGCAGGTACTGAAAAAATTTTATTGATCAACCTTCAATGGTTTTTTTTCTTTTCCATGGTTGAGTTTTGTATCTCTTCCCATTACCATCCTCCACCTGATTTTGCATCTCCCGGCCATCTAGAGGAAAGGCATCACAAGGAACAGAATAGAGTTTGATATCCCGTGGGAAACTGTTATACCGGATATGCTGTCGGTTCTCTGGAAAGCGAAACCATAAACAATGGCCACACTGAAGACAAATATAAGGTCGTAACCGGACTTCCAGCCGACGTGAAGGGCTGTGAATAACAGTGATGCATACAGAAGCCCAGGCAGCGGCCCCATGACCTTCTCAGCATTCCTCTGAAGTATACCCCTGAAGAGGAGCTCCTCTGCAAATCCGGTCCCTATCAGCATCACAAGAAAACCCGTGAGGAAGTTGACCGGGCTGAGGGATGGTATGAGGGCATCGGGTCTCAGTATCTGGTATTCAATATAACCCATGGGGAACCCTGTAAGTGCAACTGGCACCTGCCATCGCAGCTTCCTCAGGTTTAACCCAACCTCATCCATTGTAAGTTTCTGAATCCTCATGAGGGCCCCCGATGCAGCAAAGAGGGGCAATGCTATGATGATGTACCAGTAGAGGTGTTTCACCGCTCCAAGGGGCATTGAAAGACCTATGATCCTTATGAGGGGGAGCATCATCATGGCGGCAAGAAGAACCCTCATCCTCTTCTTTGAGAGGGATGAATGGATGAAGAGGGCAAATAGAAGTCCGGTATGGAGTACAAGGCCAGCCTTGAAGCTGATGAATGATGTTAAATACTCTGCGAGTATGATTAATGCCAGATAAAGCAGCAGAACCGATGTATTGTATCTTATAATTTCAGATGAAAGCTGCTCCTCAAGGTCCCTTATCTTGGCGTAGGTTACAAGGGCCCTGACCTTATCCTGTGTCTTCATGCAGATCCTGTTATAGTACTGGTAGGCCTCAAGGGCTTCATCATGTTTCCCAAGCTTTTCAAGGACCTTAGCACTTCTAATAATAGCTTCTGACTCATTTTTAATGTCATTCATCCTCCTGAACCTGGATGCAGCCATATTATAGAACCAGTGGGCCTTCCTGAGCCTCCCCTCCATTTCATAGGCCCTTCCAATGCACAGTGAAACATGGGCCTCCATAGGGTCCCCCTCTTCCCTGTAGAGTTCAAGGGCGTTCTCATAGTTTTCAAGGGCAAACCCTATTTTCTTAAGCTTGTGGTACTCCCTGCCGATCCTGAAAAGGGTGTCGGCGGTTTTTTTAACATCTCCGGCTTCAGCGAAGTCCTCTGCCATCCTCTGCATGTTTTTAAGCCTGTTAATGTAGTTTTCAGGCTTTATAATCCGTCTTCTCTCCAATTTATCACCTAATTTTCCATGACCATCCTATGGAAAAGCTCACCATCCACGTGCAGATCAAGCTGACCCGCAGGTGGCAGGGATGACTTTTCGAACCTTTTAACATCCTGGAGGATACTCATATCAAGTATCGCCTCCATGGACCGCACACCGTGCCTGTACTCTGGTATCTTTAGGAAGGCGTTTAAAACTTCCCTGTCTATCCTGAGACGTCCCCTTGCATCAAAGAGGTGGGGAGTTTTTCTCTCAAACATTGACCTGAGTAGTATGGCCCTGCGCAGCATGAAGAATTTATCACGGCGGTGCTGGGGGTCCGGTCCGATAATGTTCACGTATCCCCTGAGTCGGCTTATGAAGTCACGGACCTTGGCTTCCCTCAGGATATCAGGGTCCTGGGATTCAAACTCCTGGAATGTGCTGTTTGTCCCCCCTGCAAATATAAGTATGGATTTTCCCAGGGGGTGCATGCTGTCGCCTTCCCTGAACTCCCCGTCCTGCATCGGGGCAAGGAAGTAACGTATCCATCCAAGCTTCTTATCACCCAGGGGAGAATCAAATTCATCAAAAAATGCCTGGGCTATTTTACCCTGAAGGACAGCGTCCCTTATCTGATGAAATGCATCAATAAGGTCTTCCTCGTCCCTGAACTGTGATATGTTGAAGTTCAAGTGCTCGATCCTTTCAGGGTCAACACTTGCAGCCAGCTGTTTCACTGCAAATGATTTACCTGCACCGGGCGGTCCGAATACTCCGATGCACAGGGGCCTTTCAGGATTCTCAGTCTTAAGGTACTCAATCATAAGGTTCCTTATGCTCTGATAGCCCTCAATTTCTGTCCGATCAGCGGTTATAAGTTTTCCAAAGTGTGCTATTGGAAGCGGACATCTCCTCTGCCTGTAACCGTTGATAACAATGTGCCTGGAAACTGATTCTATGTCAAATATCGGTGGAGAATCCGCGATTGTCCAGAGATCCCTGCCCTGGTGGGGTATCTTAACGGATCCTATCCATGAAATGTCCCCTGCCTTGAATATGTTCAGGGGATAATCGGGTTTTCGTGTGAATCCCTTCCGGTGGAGGTTCATTGATGCCGTCATCCCGCTCCGTACGGCATCATCAATGTCATGGCCCCTACATATTGACTCTGTGAAACCCGCGGTGAATGCACAGCCATAGCCCTGCATTTTTCCAGGGGACCTTTCAAACAGATTCCCCTCAAAGAGGTGCGGGTGGTAGAATAAGCGCGCATCACCCCCACTGTAGTGCACCGCACCTTCAAGTCCTATCCTCACGACCATGTTAAGGTCCCTTAGATCTGCCATGGCTGGGTTGTTGTTCATCTGCCACATGAAATCCTCTGCTGTCTTCTCCCATGACAGCCTTCTGCTTATGTTTGCACCGAACTCCCGCAGGTCATCCACGGTCACGATCGTTATAAGGTTTCCCTGTGATTCTCAGCGAGGTAACGCCAGAGGCTCCCTGTGAAGAGGGGTGATGACATCTTGAGTACTATGAGGGTTTCTTCGTTCCTTAATGAAGAGGGCCATTTATCATTCATTTCCCGGAAACCATTCCCTGCATCATCAATCACAAGGACATCTGCTTCAGAGTCCCTGAATTTAAATGGCATCCCTGGAAGGCCATCTTCAGGTCCAGTGTAACCTAGGAAACGCTTCACATGATAGCCTTTACCTGAATCCTCAAGTTCTGCGAATGAATGTATAAACTCCGATGGATCTGTATTTTCAGGTTCAACCTCCAGTTCTGGATGATTAACCCTCAGGGACGTACTCAGCATGTCTGCAAGAAGAAGAGCTCCTCCCCTGAGGGCTTTTCTTTTGAATCCCAGGTGACTCTTCCAGTTGAACCTGGAAACATCGGCATCCTCTTTGACCGGCCACTGGATCCAGTCAACGGTTATATCCCCTGTTACGGTAACATTCAATGTCATCACCCCTATTCTAGCAGTTTTTATATATTCAGAATTTCCATGTACCTATTATTGACCCATATGGTAATGTTTTTTTGCTCAGGTAGGTGATCAATTTCTGGCAGAAAAAAGAGGATTTTTGCTGCGATGGATGTTCTCTGGCAGCAGATGGTTGGGGTGCTGTTTTCTCTGAGTAAACATTTTTATCGTTACTTCATCGGTTCCTGCTACTGTGCCAGGCCCAGGCGGTTTCGATGATCCTCTCAAGTTTTCTGAATTCGGGTTTCCACCCAAGGACCTTCCCGGCCTTCACGGAGCTTCCTATGAGTTCAGGCGGATCCCCGGGTCTTCGATCATCCTCAACGACCTTTATTTCCTCACCTGTAACTTTCTGGCATGCCTCTATAACCTCCCTGACAGAGAAGCCCCTGCCGTTACCCAGGTTGAATACCCCCTTTTCTTCCCTTTCCAGGTATTCAAGGGCCCGGCAGTGGGCATCGGCCAGGTCCATGACGTGTATGTAGTCCCTTATACAGGTCCCGTCAGGTGTGGGGTAATCTGTGCCGAAGATTTTAACGGACTCCCTCCTGCCCATGGCAGCGTCAAGGACTAGGGGTATGAGGTGGGTTTCAGGGTCATGGAGTTCACCCACATCACCCTCAGGGTCGGCGCCTGCGGCATTGAAGTAGCGGAGGGAGACGTAGTTCAGGCCGTAGGCTTCATGGTAGTCCCTGAGTATCTCCTCAACCATGAGTTTGGATCTCCCGTAGGGGCTTATGGGGTTCAGGGGGTGTTCCTCTGTTATGGGAATCTCAATGGGGTTCCCGTAGACGGCACAGGTAGATGAGAACACGAAGCCGGACACACCGTTCTCCATCATGGAGTCAAGGAGGTTCATGGTGTTCATGACGTTGTTCCTGTAGTATGCCCCCGGGTCTCTAACGGATTCACCAACATCTGTAAAGGCCGCGAAGTGCATGACAGCATCAACATCGTATTCCCTGAAGACCCTGTCAAGCAGGGATCTGTCTCCAAGGTCGCCCTCCACCAGCCGCCCCCATTTGACGAATTCCCTGTGCCCCCTGCTCAGATTATCAAGGACAACGGTCTCGTAGCCCATGGATGATAGAAACTTGTTTACATGTGACCCTATATATCCTGCTCCACCAACGATGAGTATCATGATTTTTCACCTTTCAGTTTTTATATAAGATCGTGTTTATAAAAAGGATATGGCCCCTATGTTATCTAAGTGGTGAGGTGTGACTGTGAATTACTACATATTCGCCCTTCTGGCAGCCTTCCTCTTTGGAGTGGCCCCTGTATTCAGCAAGATGGGTCTTGAGGGTGTTAACCCTGGCGTGGCCCTCACGATAAGGAGTTCGGTTATAACGTGTGTCATGCTCTTCTGGGTGATGCTGATGGGAGGTCCTGATATGCTCTCGGAGGTAACCCCCAGGGGCTGGGTTTTCCTGGCCCTTGATGGGATATCTGCAGCCCTCCTGGGCCAGCTCTTCTATTACTATGCCCTCAAGTCGGGTGAAGCATCAATAGTGGTGCCCCTGTGGCATCATTCCCTGTCTTCACATTTATAATAGCACTCTTCTTCCTGGGGGAGAGGTTAACGGCCATGAAGGCAGGTGGACTTGTCCTTGTTGTACTGGGAGTTATACTCCTGAGGGTTTAGGTAATCCCAGAATCGGCGAAACACTCCTCTATGAGGAGAGTGCTCCTTTTAATTTTCGGTTCGTGATGAGATGAAGGTTTTTTGCGGGGCTGCCTGTTTTTTTGGTTAATGGATAGATAGATTTTTATAATTTCACCCTGATAATAAAAAATGGGGAGGTTTTTATGGATATAACTGAAAAGATGGTTGAAGGAGTGAAGGTGGCCTTCAGGAAGTGCAGGGGAAGCTACGAACGCATCCCGGAGTACATTGAGGAAGTTGCAGGATGGGTTATAGGGAAGGGGCTTCAGATGACCGGCAGGGTCTACGGGACCTACTATAACAGTCCTGATGAGGTCAGTGAGGAGGAACTCAGGTATGAGATAGGTGTCTCCTTTGCGGGTGAAGCAGAACCTGAGGGGAACATAAAAATAAAGGAGTTACCGCCAATGATAGTTCTGGCAGCCCTTCACCAGGGACCCTACACTGAGGTCGGCCCTGTTATACAGGGGATAGTTGAGCATGCCCTCCAGAACAGCTATGAGATCACAGGACCCGTCACCGAGGTTTACCTCAACAGTCCCATGGAGGTTGATGAATCCGAACTTTTAACAGAGGTCCAGATCCCTGTTAAAAGAAGGGGATAGTGTACTTTTATTATCTTTTAAAAATTGGATAGGGGTTCATGGACTTGGAGGGACCCCTATCAGTTTGATTTCTATTGAATTGGCTGTTATTGAGTGTTTTCCTGTTACATCGGTGTACTGAACACCAAATCCTCCTATAAAGAATGGGTTTGAGAGTGTTGCATCATCACCGAAGTCCATCTTGATCTCCTCTTCGGTGGGTATGTATATTAGGGCCTGGAATTCAACCTCATCGCCGGCCTCGATAATTTCAAAGGATTTATCAAAGTCCTGGGATGAGACCTCAATCTTCCTGGCTGGCCCGCTTCCTGTATTCTTTATCCTGCAGGTTATGGTGACATTTGTCCCTGGCTCTGCACTTTCAGGTCCGCTCTGTGTTGCGACGAGTTTAGCCGCACCTATTGTTTTATTAACCCGCGTCCCGTTTTCAGCTGTCTGGTTGTCTGCTGTTTCACCTGGCCCTGAGAGGAGGTAGGCGCCGGCTGCAGCAGCAACAACCACCACAAGGGCCAGGATAGCAATCTTACTGTCCATAATAAACACCTCCAGTTATGGTATGATGCAATTATAATAAAACCCTTTTGAATAATTTTCAGTGCCAAAGTGGATATACCTGGATAAACATAAATTATGGTGTGATTTAAATGAAAATTGAAGAACCGATTAAAACTACAGTTGAGGAGCTGAGAAGGCTCCTTGATGTGAAGAACCTTGTTGGAGAACCCCTTGAGACAGAGGATAAAATTCTCATCCCTGTAATGAAGATGGGTGTCGGTTTCGGGGCAGGTATGGGTGAAGGAAGGTCTTCTTCCTCTGAAGGAGGCGCTGGAAGCGGTGCTGGAGCAGCTGCAGGCGTTGAACCCATCGCGGTCATTGTCATACTGAAGGATGTCAGGGGCCCCGATGGTGTACGTGTCATCGACCTCAGATCCGCAGGCACCGGCAGAATCATACAGGAACTGGGATCCACAGTTACAGAGGTTATAAAGGAACTCTCAGATAATAAGAAATCTGAGGAATCATCTGAGGAATGAATCCAGAAGCCACGGGAAATCTGATTTCATGCCCCTGAAGCGCCTATGAGGGATTAACATTTTTGAAAGAGTGATCTGGTGGATTTTCACTTCACTGGCCCTCCTGGCAGTCCTCATCATAGTCCTCCTCCTCTTACCCTACAGGATCAGACTCACCGGTTTAAGGGATGGTGAGGGAACATTCCTAACACTTCAGGTGGGAGTATGGAATTTAAGGTTCTTCAGGAAGAGGCTCGGTCCTGATGCTGCTGGTGGGGCTGGAAAAAGGCAGGCCCCTGATATTAAGGCCATGAGGGATTTCACATCAAGGCTCCTGGGTGCAAGGGGTCAGATTCTGCACCTCACAGGGAGGGTCATATCATCGGTTAACCTGGTCTTTCTCAGGGTCCATCTTAAACTGGGGCTGGGGGACGCTGCTGACACGGCCATGATAAACGGGTACCTGTGGTCCATTGGAGCCATTACAGGGGGATCAGGGAAAATTGAAATAACATCTGAACCAGATTTTTTTCATGATGATGTAACTGGAAGTATCGATGTTGAAGTTGAGGTAAGGCCATTTATACCTGCCGTTACCTTTATCCGGCTTCTGGGTAAGAGGCCCTTCAGGGAATTCTTATCCGGCCTTAGAAACCCTGGAAAATAGGAGTTAAATCAGCTTGAGGGTGGATGGGATCGATGGTGACCGGGATGAAAAAACATTACATCCAGAGTCACCGGGTGATAACAGGGGGTCGGGTCTTAAGGGTGGTTATATGGGGAGTATCAGAGGATTGATGGCAAACAGTCACTTGGAGTAGCGGTGTATATGAGGAGTATCTCTGCAACCTGTCCTGCTGAGTTCAATGCAGGGGATAGGAGGATTTTAATATTCTTCAGGCTGACATTTACTTTAATGGGTGAAAATATAAATGTCATTTCAGCTGAACCTATCATGTGTATAGTCTTTGAGGATGAGATGATGTATCCTCTTTGCCTTTGTTGATTGATATGATGATGGAGGGGATGCACCTCTTTGCTGACCGATATGATAAGGATGATAATATGAAGCAGGAGAAGCTTTCAGCCTTTTTCATAATAGCATTTGTCTTTTCATGGATACTCTGGATACCAGTTGCACTGATATCTGCGGGCTTCAGTTTCACAGGACCGGTGGACGCCTTCCTGAAAGGTCCCTACAACCCTGCAGCCTTCGGACCGACACTTGCAGCAATCCTTTTAACCTTCCTCTACGGCGGAAGGGATGAACTTCTAAGCCTCCTCAGGAAGGGTTTTAAAAGGGATTTCCATGGTTTCTGGTGGATTATAATCCTCTTCTTGTTCCCACTCATCACGGGACTATCAGCATTCCTCGGCGTCCTCTGGGGGGACGCTCCACCATCCCTTTACTGGGTCTCCCAGCCATGGATCATCCCCCTGGCCTTCCTTTACATATTCTTCCTTGGAGGTCCGCTACAGGAGGAGTTCGGCTGGAGGGGCTATGCTCTCCCGGGACTTCAGAGGAAATATTCACCGGTCTACGCCGCCATCATACTCGGTTTCATATGGGGCCTCTGGCACATACCCCTCTTCTTCATACAGGGAAGTATACAGTCACAGGTCCCCTTCTGGAGCTTCATGATCCTGATAATCTCGGCATCCATAATATATGCATGGGTCTACAATTCAACCGAGAGTATACTGGCAGTTCTGATCATCCATACCACAGGAAACCTCTCATACTTCCTCTTCCCGGTACAGACAACCATTGCCGGCGGAGTCTTCCTGATGATCCTTAATGTAGCAGCAGCATTCATCGTGCTTTTATTCGCAGGCTCAGAGCTCAGGACAGATTTCAGAAAAAATTAATAATTTTTTAACAGGCAGCACCCTGTTTGGAGATGGTTAGTCCGGTGTCTGTGGCAGGGGTGTGTGTCCGTAAATCGCCGTTTTTATATTTGCTTCAGTAGGGGTCAGGACCAGTTACCGTTGGGTTGTCCTCTATCTGGGTCCACTCGGTGAATGAACCCTCATATATCCTGACATCAGGGTAGCCAAGATACCATTTGAAGAGTATGAATTCATTGGTTGCCTCCCTCCCGGTTCCACAGCTGCAGATTATGGTCTTATCCTCTGATGCTCCTGCAGCCTCCAGGAGTTCAAGTATCTCCTCTTCAGGTTTAAGGAGGGTTTTATTCTCATCATCCATTAGGGACGCCCATGGGAGGTTAACCGCTCCAGGGATGTGTCCTGGTTTTATCCATGGACCCTGCCCCTCATAGACCTCCCTTGGCCGGGCGTCCAGGACAAGCACGTCATCATGGTCCTTTATTTTCTTGAATTCAGGGTATTCAATGTAGAAGTCCTTCTGTGTCTCTGCAGAGAAGTCTGACTCCTCAACCTCAGGGAACACCTTTGTCACATCACCACCGGCCTTCTTCCACTCAGGGAGCCCCCCGTTTAGTACAAGGACGTTACGGTGGCCGAACCTTGCAAGACTGTAGGCCAGCATTGTCTGCTCAAGGCCATCACCCCACCCCTTGACCTCACCGGGTCCGGTGTACACAACCGTGGGCAGGTCTTCAATGCCTGCCTGATGGAATATCAGTTCAACGGCTCCTTCAGGGATGTACATTGCAGGCGCCATGCCCCGGGGCTCCCGGAAGAGGCCCTCGTTAAGGTATACTGCTCCAGGGATGTGTTCAAATATGTAGTCATGGATGTTTGGCTGGCAGTCAACAATTTTAACCTCATCCATGTTATCCATGAGCCATTCAGGTGTAACCCACCTTACACGGCCGTCTCCCCCGCCATATGGTTCCATAGAATCACTCCAGGCATTTGATAAAAAATATATGGTGATTATTACATATATATTTTGGCTCATAGGGGGAAAAATAGGAAATTGTTCAGAACTGAATGGATGCTGATTTAAATTGATCAGCCAGGTCTATTTTCTGAACCTTTCATCATAGTAGATAAGGCTTTCAGGCTTTCTGCCCCTAACCCTGTCGGCGAAGCCCTGGCACCGGAATTCCTCAACAACCCTTTCAAGGACATCAAGACGTTCCCTGGCCTCATCAAGGAGTCCCTTGGTGATTTCTATCCTGTGTTCAAGGCGGTTGTTCTCATCCTCAAGCCTCTGAACATCCCTCAATTTAAGGTCAAGTTTCAGTACGGTGAGACGGTTAACCTCATCCTGCAGAGAACGGTTTTCGGATCTGAGCTCCTTAACACGACCCCTGCATTCTGCAAGTTCCAGCCTGAGGTCATCTATGATTTTATCCCTCTTCCTTATCTCACCCTTCAGGATTTCAATTTCATCTTCAAGTTCACTCATCCTCTGGCTCCTCCATACTATTAAACTAATATAATGCCTGCTTCTCAGGGGTATGTAGTGTATTCTGGTGGTCATGCGGAGGGCTGAGTCTTTCCTCTTCGCATTTGTTTCTCAGGGGTATGTAGTGTATTCTGGTGGTCCCGTGCAGATCCGGTTAATTCCCATGGATCGTAACCCGGACAGGATGAAGTCCCGGGATCCGGGACAGGTACCGGTTAATGGTCATGGACCCGTTTAAATCTACCGTGCGGGGTTATCGTAAGGGTCATTTCCTGGAAGATAGTTGATAATACTCCTCCCCATCATGGTCTTAACGGGTCTTGTGAGTTTTACATCACCTTCAGCCTTCATCTCAGTATCTCTTCTCATAGCTCAGTTCATGGAATCTTATCCTGATGGAGAGACCACCATCGGTTTCAATATCCATCTCACCGTCCAGCTGGTCTATAAGTGCCCTTATAAGGTACCATCCCATGCTCCTGGACCCTGTGATGACATCGGGTGATTCAACACCCCTGCCGTCATCAGCGACCCTCAGTTCGAATTCTCCATTCAGTCCTTTAAGCTCAACATAGATGTTGCTGGCTTCGGCATGTTTCAGTGAATTACTTACAAGTTCATTAACGATTAAACCCACCGGCAGACTCGTCTCAAGGTTGAACTCGAGGTCCTCAATGCTTGTGTGGATCCGCGGAACACCTGAAGAGGTCTGTCCCTGTGTTATCTTCGAGATGAGGTTTTCAAGGTACCCCCGTATACTGACAGTGGAAAGATCTGTTGAATGGTAGAGGTGTTCATGGACGAGTGCTATGGACCTTATACGGTCACGGCTCTCTGCCAGGATATTCCTGAGTTTCCTGGATTCGATCTGACGTTCCTGGATGCTCAGGAGGCTTGATATTATCTGGAGGTTGTTCTTGACCCTGTGGTGGATCTCCCTCAGCAGGAGTTCCTTCTCCCTGAGGGACTCCATTATCTCTGTCTGATCTTCAATGATGACTATTTCCTCATCACATATACTTGTAACGCGGATATTCGCGTATATGAGACGACCCGACCTGCTGATGAGCCTTCCTAGACCCTCAGTTTCACCTTTCAGGTCATCCGGGTGCATGAGATCCTTCATATTCATCCCCTGGAGTTCTTCGGCGCTGTATTCAAGGACCCTTTCCGTGGCGCTGTTACAGTCCCTTACTCTGCCATCATGGTTAAGTGATATTATAGGAACCGGGGCGCCTTCAAATATGCTCCTGTAACGTTTTTCACTTATTTCAAGTTCCTCCCTGGCCTTCTTTATATCGGTGATATCATCACCTGCTATTATGCTCCCTCTTAATTCACCATTTTCCCTGAGGAACCTCACATTCCATGAAACAGTCTTTCTTCTGCCTTTAAGGGTCAGTATGTCGCCTTCAAGGCGGTAACTATCATCCCCCTGCTTCAGGTGATCCTGATACAGTTTTAGGCGCCATTCTCTATCCTCTGGAGGTACGAAGGTGAGGAACCAGTGTTTCCCGGTTATCTCATCCCTTTCACCTTCAAGGATCTCAAGGCCCCGCCTGTTTATGAGCTTAACACGGTCCCGTTCATCAAGGACCATTATAAGGGACCCTGCAACATCAAGGTACATCTCTGCAGTTTTCCTTTTAGATTCAACATTCTCAAGGAGTTTGATGTTCTCCTTCATTGAGAGGTGCTGTCTTCCGGTGAAAAGAAGTATGATGAGCCCATACGCAATTATAACCTCCTCTGCGAATCCTATTTTGCTTAGTATGAAACCACCCACTTCAAATATTGCAATTGTGGTCATGATATAGAATAAGAGGACAAAGATTTCAGGAAGGTATGCCGTGATCCTTCCTTTCACTGGACTGTAAACTGGCCTTGACCAGTCCTCCTTGAAGAATTCCATGGCTGCAAGGACTAATATGAGGTAACTTACCATCCACCAGATGTCAGGCATGGTTCCCGCAGGTCTATACCGATTGTTCTGGTGTATGTGAAGATTATGTCTGCCAGGAGGAGGACGGCTATGCTTATCATGAAGAGGTTAAGCGTCCTAGATCTTATGAATCCCATTTTATTTACGGCAAGTTCGAGGAGCATGAAGAGGACCAGTACATCCCCTATGACATACAGGGTTGATATGAATACCTCTGTGAATTCTCCACCACTGAATATGATGGGTTTCAGGAGGAATATCCACAGGAGCGTCAGGGTGCTGACTCCAATTATTGAAAGGTCCACAGCCGTCCGGATCCTTTCAACCTGTCTTTTTATGGGTATGAGGAAAATACCAGCTGCAAAGAGAGGATAATAGAGGAGGTAGAATAGATCCGCAATTGAGGGGTAGGGGTTCTGTCTCAGGATGGACTCGATGATGGTCCAGGTAAGGTCACCAAGGAATGAGAAGAACTGTGCAGAGGTGAGGAGGATGAGGGCCGGGAAAAATTTCGGATAGAGCTTCTTTGAATAGATGCTCACATACAGAAGCCCGATGAAGGCTGCAAGGTTTGCTGTGGGGGTCAGGACGTTAATGATATCCCCCCTGAACTCGGAGAGCTGGGCTATGAGGGCCAGGAAAATCGATGCCGCCACGAAGATCTTCACATACTTTTCCATGGAACCACACCTTGATTATAGTGTATGTTCATAATATTTAAGGGGTTTGAGTTGATTTCAATGAGGATCATGCTGGATCATCCACTGGTTAATGCGGTGATAAGATTTGATGGTGAGAGGATACTGGGTGTTTCACTCTCAGGGGACCATGATGACAGGATAAGTGAAGGGGTGCCGGAGTTTGTCCGTGAGACAGTATTAAAGATGGAAAGGTTACTTGATGGGGAGATGGTTGAGTTTGACCTTTCACGGGTTGATCTTTCAGTCTGCACACCCTACCAGCTGAGGGTGCTCCGGGTTGTCTCAGGGATCCCCTGGGGGTCCACCATGAGCTACGGTGAACTTGCAGAAGCTGCCGGCGGAAGCCCAAGGAGCGCGGGCTCTGCCCTTGCAGCCAATCCCTTCCCCATCATAATACCATGTCACCGTGTTATAAGGAGTGATGGATCGCCTGGCGGCTATCAGGGCGGAACCGAACTTAAGAGAATCCTCCTTAAAAAGGAGGGAGCACTTTAGACAGGAGTTCTGATGTTTATATTTCTGTGGCTGCAGAAAGCTGAGGAAGTTCGGCCCAATGTTAATATGTTTGCTGAAGGCATGGTTCAGTATCTTAATATGTTCGTTATAGGTAAGTTTAACGAAGATAAAGAGGAGATTCAAACCATGGGACAAGGTAAATAACGTGGTAAATATAAACTATATGGTGGAGGGGGAAATATGAAGGGGGATTTTGATCTTTCATCAAGGGCCTACTGGGAAAAGATGGGCTGGGGGATAGTGTTAGGTTTAACCGGTGCTTTAAGTGCTTTGATGTTTGTTTCTGCTGTAACTGTCGGTCATAGCTTTATAATGCCCTATACCGGTGATATTTCACCTTTTTCCGGATCCCCGTGGATTGTTGTTCTCATGACGGGAGCCGGTTTGATGGTTGGCATACTGAACCGTTATACACCGGCTGGAGAGATGGATGTCTTCGAAGCATTGAACAGAGGGTATTTAGACCCTGAACCTGTGCCATCCTCTGTCATGGTATCACTGATATCACTGGTTGGTGGTTTCAGTTTAGGACCCGAAGTTACCACGGGTATGCTGGCAGGCGGTACAGGAGCATGGATTTCAGAAAAACGTAAGCTGGATCCTGAAAAGACAAGGATTAATGTTATAAGCAGTATTTCCGGGGCCTGGTCCGGTTTATTTACATCACCCTCTGTCATGATTCTGGTATTGCTGGAATCAAAGCATAAACAGTCAGTGGTCTTTTACGGGACATTACTCATAGCTTTAATTTCAGCTGTGATCGGTTTTGCTATTTTCTATGTGCTCCAGGATTACAATTATGCCCATGTTCTGGGACTTTTATCTCCTCCGGTTTATAAACTGGAGATATGGCACCTGGGAGTAAGTATATTGCTGGGCATACTTGCTGTTCCTGTCGCTCTGATTTTCATAGTCCTGAATAAGATTTTTAAACGCTTCATAATGCCATTGAAGGGTAAACCTGTAATACGCAGCACCCTTGGCGGGTTTTTAATAGGATTACTGGCCGTGGCAGTACCCACTACCTTTGGTTTAGGTACAGAGACAATACCTGTTATTACAGAGCAGGCGGCAGAGATAGGTTTCATTCTCCTCCTGGTTTTCGCATTTACCAAACTGGTGGCATTGAGCGGAGCATTGAACTTTGGTTTTATTGGAGGACCAATATTTTCTCTTCTTTTCGCTGGTTCATGTCTGGGCAACGCCATCCATCAGATATTCCCCCAGATACCCCCTGGACTGGCACTGGGATGTATGATGGTGGCGGTCCCTGCTGCACTTGTGCCTGTTCCCCTCTCTCTGGCGATACTGGTCATTCTTGTAATCGGTCTTTCGCCCCTGAATGCCCTTCCAGTATTCCTAGCAGCTTTAGTTGCTTTTTCTATAACCCGTGGATTATTATTAAAAGGAGTGGAAGAATGATATGCCGGAGTTTGATATTAGAATAGCTGCCTGACGCTGGTTAAATAAGTAGATAACTCAAGAAATAAAAAATAAGAAAGGATTTCCTCACGTTTTAAGTGACCCTTCAAGCTCTGAAAGCCACTTAACCCATTTTTCGTATTCCATGTTTGGAAAACTCATATCTGCATTGGGGTGCATGTACCTGCACAGGGTCAGTGTTCTTATGTGTGGTGCGAAGTGTTTGAGGGTTGAGAGTCCCTGGGATCCAAGGTAGTAGGGAACTCCTATAAAGATCACAAGATCATAGTTTCCCTTACCATCAAATCCCTTTCCATTCCGGATTTTTGAGGTTGTTGACTATCTCTATAGCACCTATGACGTTGAAATCATTTAAACCGGCCTTTTTAAGGGCTGAAGCCGACCCTCCAGTTGCAGCTACAGTTATTCCTCTTCTTTTAACGATTTTAACAACTCTTTCGGTTATTTCAGGAACACTGTTAAGAAGTGATCCTATTACGAAAAGGGGTCTCCTTGATTTCTTTATGCTGAGTGCTGTCATCTCAGGGGACCAGACACTAGCCTTTTTTATACCACCATGGGCAGGGTTCCATCCCATCATATCACCGGTTACATTTATATATCATGTGTGACCACTACATATGTAATGATTAATAATGATAATATTTAAAGTTGATGTTGGTTAGCACCACCATCAATAAAAAGTGAAGGGGTTAAACTTTGCCTATGGAAAAATCTAAGATAGGGGATGGGATGAAAATAAAAGGCTTCAACATGTCCTTTGAGGACATAGACTCATTCATCCAGCATAAAAAGAAGGTGAGAAGGGCCCATGAAAAAGAAGTGAGTCTGGACTACCCAGAACTCCGTAAATGGGATATGAATCTCCTATCTTACTTTAAACCATTCTACGCGCCACTATGTGACATGTGCTGCCTCTGTACCTATGGCAGATGCGATCTTTCAACCAACAAGAAGGGTTCATGCGGAATAAACCTTGAGAAACAGCAGGCAAGAACCATCCTCATGATGTCATGCATAGGTGCATCGGCCCATGCAGCCCATGCACGGGACCTTGTGGACATGCTCATGGAGGAAGATCCAGAAGGGAACTCAGATATGACAGTTCAATTGATCTGGTTTCACCCATAATCACAGCGGTCACCGGTCTTAAACCGGAAACAGTCCATGATCTTGACAGAATAATGGCAGCCCTTGAAAGGGAGCTCACAAACCTCATGGCATCGGTACACACAGGACAGGAAGGAGACCACCTGGAATTTGAATCAAAGGCACTTCATGCAGGGATGATAGACACCATAGCCCTGGAGGTTGCAGAGATAGCCCAGATCAACCTTTATGACTTCCCAACAGGAGAAGCAGATACACAGCTGCAGGAAATAGGTATGGGTGTTATAGACAGAGATAAACCAGTAATACTCTGCATAGGCCATAATGTGGCTCCAAGCACAGAAATAATAGATTACGCTGACACCACAGGGGTACTCGAGGACCTGGAGATCTGCGGTCTATGCTGCACAGCACTTGATCAGGGCAGATACTCCCTATCATCAAAGATAGCAGGCCCCATATCCAGGCAGCTCATGTTCATAAAGACAGGAATACCTGATGTTGTTGTCCTTGATGAACAGTGCATAAGACCGGACATACTTGAACTATGCAGGGAGAGGAACATATCAGTAATCACAACAAGTGATAAATGCTCACTTGGATTAGAGGATAGGACAGATGATAACCCCTACAGGATAATAAGGGATATTGCAGAGGGAAAGATACCCGGAGCACTTATAAGGGACAGGGAGAAGGTGGAAGGATTGCTGTTGAACTGGCATTAAAGAAGTCCATGCAGAAATCCTTCAGGACATCTGAAATCCCATCACTCACAGAGTGCAGTCCATGCACAGACTGCAGACCTGGCTGCAATGAAACACCCCTAAATACAGAGAAGGTCACATCCTTCCCTGAAAAATCACTTGAAGACTGTACAGGATGTGCACAGTGCGACAGGACCTGTCCTGCCATGCTACCAATATCTGAAGCCATCAGTGAGGCAAGGGAAGGAAATCATGAAGCTCTTGAGGAACTCTACAGGGCATGCACAGGATGCGGGGTCTGCATTGAGTCATGTCCAGAGAAAATACCCATACTCAACCTTATAATGCACGGGGCTCGTGAAAGGATAAGAAAGGAAAGATACCTTATAAGATCAGGCAGAGGCCCTATTCAGGATATAGAGATAAGACGCGTTGGAGCACCCATAGTCTTCGGTGACATACCAGGAGTCATACTACTTGCAGCATGCTCCAATTACCCTGATGGTGAGGAAGATGTTGCGAAAATTGCCGATGAGTTCCTTAAAAGGGGTTACATAGTCATGGCTGCAGGCTGCGCAGCAATGGACATAGCACTCTACAGGGATGAGGAAGGAAAAACCCTGTACGAGAAATATCCCGGTGACTTTGACAGGGGAGGGCTTCTTAACCTTGGACCCTGCGTTGCCAACTCCCATGCCATAGCAAGCGCCATAAAGATATCCAACATCTTTGCCAGGGTACCCCTTGAAAGGAACTTTAAGGAGATATCAGACTACATCCTGAACCGTATAGGTGTCTGTGTTATAACATGGGGTGCCATGAGCCAGAAGGCCTTTGCAATAGCAACAGGCGCTAACAGATGGGGAATACCCGTCATAACAGGACCCCATGGATCCAAGTATCGCAGACTATACCTTGGAGAAGAAGAAAGGGTTATAAATGACAGGAGAACAGGGGAAAGGGTTGAATCAGAACCAGGTCCCCCGCACCTCATCTACACAGCCGAAAGCCTGAATGAATGCATGGTGACGGTGGCAAAAACATGTATAAGGCCCAATGACACGCCACGCGGAAGGATGATAAAACTCAGTAACTACATAGATCTGCACATGAAATACTATGGATGCCTCCCCCAGGATCTGCACCTTTACATAAGGGAGGATAATGAGATACCATTCAAACACAGGGATGAAATCCTTAAAATCCTTAAAAAAATGAACTGGAAGCCAAGGAAAGCCCCTGCTGAACCCTCAATAATCTACCAATGATCTGATATGATATCAATAAAATTAAAGGATCCTGAAAGATGCTCTGGATGCGGTCTATGTGTGGTAGCATGCAGAAGGATCCATGGAAGGGAGAGAATAAAGATCTCAGACCAGAGCCCTGTTGTCTGTGTTCAGTGCGAAGACGCACCATGCATGAATTCATGCAGGGTCGGAGCAATCAGCAGGGTCAACGGAGTAACGATAATAAACAGGGACCTCTGTGTTGGCTGCAAATTATGCATGGAGGCATGTGAATACGGCGCAGTTCACATGGATGGTCTTACAGCAGTAAAGTGCACGGTATGCATAGAGTCAGATAACATCATGCCAGCATGCATAGAATCCTGCCCTGATGGTATCCTCACGGTAAGCCTCAATGAGAACCATGATTTATTTTTTTCCAGGTCCTAGAGGGCATCCCCATTCATCAGGATGGGGCAGCCGCTCGCAAAAATTAACTGCAGGTTTTCAATCAGCGCGGATCCTGCTGATCTGACACCCATGAATCAGGATTTGCCTCACATGATAATAACCTTAAGGGCACATTTTTGACCGTTAACAGCCCCATAACGGACCTTGCTTATAGCATCCATCAGATAAAGCGGACCCCCTCTATCTTAAGGGGTCAACTTTAATATTATCAAGTGACATAGGTCTACTAGTCACAGATTATACTTGGAGTGGTTCAATGGATTATTACCATGATGAAAAGATGCAGAAACTCTTCGAGATGCTCAAACAGCCCAAGACCATTGAAGAGATTGACTTATCGGTTAACTTCATTAAAAATCTTATCCTGAAGGTTATAGCCACCTATGGGAGTGTGCAGGTCAGCAGGATCCATGAGATAACAGGGCTCCACGTCGATATCCTTGAGGAATGCCTTAAGGAGATGGAAAAGGATGAACTCTGCGCCCCAACCGGTGGAGGATTCCTCTTTCCAAGCGTAACCTACACCATCAAGAAACAGGGCCAGAGCCAGGCCTCAAAGCTCCTTAAGGAGAACCCCTACGTTGGAATGGCCCCCGTAAGCTATGAACTCTACTTCAAGATTATGGGTGAACAGCTGGAGGGCAGATTCCCGATAAACATACCCGAGGAGGTCATCGAGAAGGCCTTCAGGGATGTGGTGGGGAACGAAAGTGCCAAGAAGACCCTTATAGAGGGTGCGATTGGAGGTAAGGGGCTCTTCATCTACGGACCCCCAGGTACAGGTAAAACCTTTATAACCAGCAAGATGTCCGACCTCCTGCCACCCATAGTTATACCAAGATACGTTGAGTTCAGTGAACAGATAATCCAGTTCTACGACCCTGATTTTCATCGAATGTGCCCTGAACAGCCTGAGGACCCGCGATGGGTTAAGATTTACGCCCCATTCGTGTTCACGGGTTCTGAGCTTACAAGCAGGAAACTTGACACCAATTATGATCCCAACAAGGGCGTCTATGAGACATCCCCCATCATAAAGGCCAACGGCGGAGTTCTTCTTGTGGACGACCTTGGAAGGCAGAAGGAGGACCATAACGCCCTCCTCAACCGCCTTATCGTCCCCCTTGAGAACAAGAAGGACATGATCTATGTCAAGGGATCACCGGTCGTTGTCCACACACACTTCATCCCCGCCTTCTCAACAAACCTTGATATAACCATCATGGACGAGGCCCACCTTCGAAGGGCTCCGCTGCACGTGCACCTTGAAAAACCAGCCGTGGAGGAGATAGTTGAGGTCTTCAAGCGCAACCTTGACTCCATGGGCGAGGAATACGACCCGGAAATCCTTGAACGATTCGCCCTTGTATATAAACCGATAGCAGAGGGAGGGGAGGGCCTGCAGCCCACCTTTGCCCATGCAAGGGACATAGCCCAGATAGCCCAGGCAGTGAGGATAAGGAAGGGCGAGGACAGGATAACCCTTGAGACAATGGAGGACGCCCTCCAGCAGCATGTGCTGATAGCCCTCCAGCGCCGATTCACACCGATGCTCTTTGAACGCATAATAAGAAGGAAGGTATGATTTGGAAAAATTTTTATTGGATACCCAGAAGGATCCGACTGAGAGGAGCATATACCTAACCCGTATGATTTGGAAAAATTTTTATTGGATACCCTGTAATATATGAGAGGCATAAATCTAAGGAGTAATAAAAATGACATGCACTGTTCTAGTTGGAGGAGGATGGGGTGACGAAGGCAAAGGAAAATGCATCACCTACCTATGTTACAATGATAAACCATCAATAATTGCAAGGGCAGGGGTCGGTCCAAACGCAGGCCACTCAGTGGAGTTCAGGGGTGATAAGTACGGACTCAGACTCACACCCTCCGGCTTCTTCCACAGGGATGCAAGGCTCCTTATAGGTGCAGGTGTCCTTGTTGACCCTGAGGTCTTCCTTCATGAAATGGAATACCTATCAAAGTACAGTGTTGCAGAGAGGACAGGGGTCGACTACCGCTGCGCAATAATAGAGAAGAAGCACAAGGAACAGGACCAGTCCTCAAGTTACCTTTCCAAGAAGATAGGGAGTACGGGTACAGGGTGCGGACCGGCAAACGCCGAACGTGTAATGAGGACGGCAAAACTGGCTGGTGAAGTGGAGGAACTCAAGGATTTCCTTGCAGATGTACCCCTGGAGGTCAATGAGGCACTTGATAACGGTGAGGACGTCTTTGTTGAGGGATCACAGGGCTTCGGACTCTCCCTCTATTACGGTACCTACCCCTACGTCACCAGCAAGGATACCACTGCAAGCACAGCAGCTGCAGACGTGGGCCTTGGCCCCACAAGGGTCGATGAGGTCATCGCGGTGTTCAAGTCATACATAACAAGGGTTGGTGAGGGTCCATTCCCCACAGAGATCAGCCAGGAGGAGGCCGAGGAGATGGGCCTTGAGGAGTACGGTACCGTTACAGGTAGAAGAAGAAGGATTGGCCTCTTTGATATGGAGATGGCCAGGGAGTCCTGCATGATCAACGGGGCAACCCAGATCGCTGTTACCTGCGTGGACCGGCTTTACCCTGAATGTGAACGTGTACGTGATTATTCTGACCTCTCAGCCGATGTTAAACGGTTCATCGAGGAGATTGAATCCGAGACAGGCGTTCCGGTCACCATAATCTCAACGGGTCCATCACTGGAGGACACCATAGACCTCAGGGATGAACTCCTCTAATCTGGTTTTTCCTTTTCCTCAAGGGACCAGAACTGGTTGAGGGTCCCGTACCTGCCATGCCTTATGGCTTCCCTGACAAAAGCATCGGCCATTTTAAGGGACTCATGGAGATCGAAGCCCCTGGATAGGTAGGCTGCTGCTGCAGCAGAAAATGAACATCCACTCCCATGGGTGTTGCTGGTCTCTATGAGTTCCCCTTCAAGGATGCTGATCTCACCGTCAAGGAGGATTATATTTTTACCTCCAAGATGACCCCCAGTAATAATAACATCACAGAGGTCACCTATAACCCTCGCAGCCCTGCGGGCATCATCGACTGAGAATATCCTGACACCTGAGAGTTTTTCAGCCTCTGCAACGTTTGGAGTCACTATCAAAGCCTCAGGGAGAAGGTACCTCTTCAGGGCATCAACAAATCCTTCAGATGAGAGCCTCCCACCGGATGCCGCCACCATTACAGGGTCAACAACCATTCTGAGCCTGTATTCCCTTATTTTCTCAGCAACTACCCTGATTATGTCCTCACTGTAGAGCATCCCTGTCTTACCATGGACCAGAGGGAGGTCCTCCATAACAAGGTCGATCTGCTCCCCGACAAAGTCAGGGGGCACCGGAAGAACCCCTGAAACCCTCTTCACGTTCTGTGATGTCAGTGCTGTTACAGCAACCGCACCGTAGACCCCCAGGGCCGAGAAGGTTTTTATGTCACCCAGTATCCCGGCACCCCCTGATGGATCTAGACCCGCAACCGAAATCGCCATCACAACCATCACCCCAGGTGGAATGTCCTTGAAACCTCCAGCCTCGCAGAACCCCTTGAGGGTTTAACTGAAAATTCAAGGCCCTTAAGGTACTCCTTTGTATGTGTACCCTCACCGTGGAGTATGATCTCACCCAGGTCCTCGGCGGTGTTCACGTCAAGGGAGAGGTAGAATGAATCATAGACATGGACACTCATACCTATCCTTTCGGCCTCCATCACGTGCTCAAAGAAGCTGCAGTCACCGAACTTCAGCCCCATGCTGCCTGGTTCAAGGATGAGGGTGTTTGTCCCCCCTCCCTTGGCCGGTGCTATGACGAGGTCGAAGGTCTCTGACCTCTTAAGGAGGTCCCTGACTTCAGCCTTCCCTATCAGGGGGACGTCAGATGGTGTTATAATTATCCTATCAAATTCTGAACTGCAGAAATCCGCCGCCTGCTCAAGGGCCCCGTTAAGGTCCTTCTGACCCTTCTCCTCAAGGATATCCAGGCCAAGGCTGTAGGCGTATTCAAGGACGTCCTCATCTGCGCTGATTACAAGGACCCTGTCAACATGGCTCCGCAGGGCCTCTGAGACGTCCCTGAGCATGGCCCTGAGGAGTCCCTCCCTCTCTGAGGGTGATAGGGTCGGAGATAGTCTTGTCTTTGCATGTGAAAATCTTGATACGGGTATTATGGCGCAAGTCTTCATTGTCCCGCTCCAGGGTAAATTGTTTTAATGAGTGAAAGGATCCTAAGGGGTGAGCTCCTGTTAAGGATTGGGCTGTTGATGTCAGCTGCTGAGAGTTCATCATCTGTAAGCCCGTAATCTGCTTTAAGCTCAGCCTTCACAGCTTCAAGGCGCTCCTTGAGCTGGTAGAACCTCATGTCCCTTTTTTTAACTGCAGCGTACACCTCGCCACGGTATATGTCCAGTTTATCACCCCTTGCAAGTACCCAGATCTTAAGCTGGGTCTTCATGGCCTCATCAGGGTTATCAGGGTTTGAGGATGAGATAACGTCCCTTATGAGGCCGGGTGCCTGTCCTGTGGGTTTCAGTTTGCTCCCGGGGACTGTTCTTTTTTCAGGTTCAGTGCTGTAGGCAGGCACCTCCACCGATGAGCCTGCAGGTACGGTGACGGTTGATGCTATGACAAGACCCCCTGAACCGTCCCCTGTAAGGAGTGTGCCCGAGAGCACCCTTACGGGCCTGTCCCACGAGTTTTTCACTTGAACTGTGTGGGGTATTTCCCCTGCCTGGGTCTTCTGCACAGCCTCTGCTTTACCATTCTGGTAGGCTGCTTCAAGGTCCGGTCCACCCATCACCAGGTAGCATATTCCTCCCGATGATACTGCGAAGAGGAATATGAGGCCTACCACGAGCACTATTTTCAGGTTCATCCAATCTACCGTTTAATATGTTCTTGCAAGGAATGCTCTGTGTTCTGCTTCTCTGCCACAGTTTATACAGGTTCCGGTTCCGCCTTCCTGTATTCCAAGTATATCCACCCTGACCTTCTCTTCGATGTCCTTACCGCATTCCTCATCACCGCACCACATGAAGGATATGATGCCCCTCTTCTCTTCTATGATTTCAGCCGCCTCCTCAAGGGTTTCAGCTTCCCTTATCATGGAGTTCATCCTCTCCCATGCACGTTTCCGGATGTTCTCAAGGATGTCGTCCATGAGCTCCCTCAGGGTGTCCTCTATGCTTTCAAGGTCCGCGGTTGTCTTCTCCCCGGTGTCCCTCCTTGATATGACTGCGGAGTTGTTTTTAAGGTCCCTGGGGCCGATTTCGATTCTGAGGGGGACTCCGCGCATCTCCCATTCATAGTACTTCCTCCCGGCCCTGAGGTCCCTGTCGTCAAGGTGGGCCCTGAAACCTGCTGATTCAAGCCTCTCCATGAGGCCTCTGCAGGCGTCAAGGACCTCCTCCTCGGCGCCCCTGAATATCACAGGGACTATAACCACATGGTAGGATGCAACCTCCGGGGGGAGGCAGAGACCGGATTCATCTCCATGAACAGCTATCACCGAGGCTATAACCCTGTCAGAGAGACCGTAACAGGTCTGGTGGACGTATTCATGTTCACCGTCAGGGTTTTCGAATTTTATGTCGAAGGTCCTGGCGAAGGTCTGGCCAAGGTTGTGGACAGTGCCTATCTGGAGGGTTTTTCCATCGGGCATGATGGTGTCAAAGGCCATGGTGTAATCTGAGCCAGGGAACTTGTCCCATGGGGGCCTCTTCGTGATGAGGTATGGGATTCCAAGGGCGTCAAAGAATTCCCTGTAGATCTCTATGGCCCTTTCAACCTGTTCCTCGGCTTCAGCGGCACTTGAATGGATTGTATGGGCCTCCTTGAAGGTTGTTATTTCACGGACCCTTATAAGTGGCCTTGTATGTTTTGTCTCGTACCTAAAGGTGTTAACCACCTGGTAGAACCTCATGGGGAGGTCGCTGTGTGAACGCACCCAGAGGGCGAACATTGGGTACATCACGGTTTCGCTTGTCGGCCTCAGGGCCAGTTTCCTCTGGAGCCTGGTGAGGCCGCCATGGGTCACCCAGTATACCTCGTCCTCAAAGCCCTTTACATGTATGGACTCCTTTGCCAGTTCATCCTCGGGTACAAGGAGGGGGAAGAGGACCTCCTCATGGTCCCTGTCAAGGATGTCCTTCAGGATTTTAAGGGTGTTCTTCCTGATCCTGAAACCGTGGGGCATCCAGACGTGCATTCCCTTCACAGGATACCTCTGATCAATAATCTCAGCTTCCTCTAAGATGTTATGGAACCATTCACTGAACTCTGTCATTTTTTCACCATGATAACCGTTAGGGTCTTCTTGATAATTTCACAAAAAATATATCCTTTCGCGGGAGATAAACACCAATCAGAAATTATTTTATCACCAGTACTTAAATAATATACTCCATCAGAGGGTTAACATGGATCCAAGGAAAATTCAGTTACCGAGGGAGATATACACGGGGCCGGGTGTTATAGGAGAGACCGGTAAGATATGCAGTGAACTAAGATTTAAGGGGAGGGTTGTGGTTGTAACAGGCCCCACAACCCTTAAAATAGGGGGTGAAGCTGCAATTGAGAGCCTCCAGGATGAAGGCTTTGAGGTTGATCAGGTAACCGTCAGGGAGGCGAGTATGGGTGATGTGAAGGATGTCCAGGATCTTCTGGACACGGCATCCCTTGTGCTTGGCGTGGGGGGCGGTAAGGTCATTGATGTTGCCAAGATGGCCGCAACCCTCCAGGGCATCCACTTCATAAGCGTCCCAACAGCGGCATCACATGACGGGATAGCCTCCCCCAGGGCCTCCATAAAGAACGGTGAGGGCACAGCATCCCTTGAGGCCAGTTCACCGATAGGTGTGATTGCAGACACCGAGATCATAAGCAGGGCGCCCTTCAGGCTCCTTGCATCGGGGTGTGCGGATATAGTGTCAAATTACACGGCCATCATGGACTGGAAGCTGGCCCACAGGCTGCTCAATGAAAGGTACAGTGAATCTGCAGCGGCTCTTTCACTCATGACAGCCAAGATGATAATCAGATCTGCCGATGCAATCAAGGAGGGCCTTGAGGAGAGTGCAAGGCTCGTTGTAAAGTCCCTCATAAGTAGCGGGATTGCTATAAGCATCGCTGGAAGCAGCAGACCCGCAAGTGGCTCCGAGCATAAGTTCAGCCACGCCCTTGATGTCATCGCACCCAGACCAGCCCTTCATGGTGAGCAGTGCGGAGTGGGAGCCATCATGATGATGCACCTGCACGGGGGGGGCTGGCAGTTCATAAGGGACGCTCTCTCAAAGATGAACGCCCCTACCAACGCATATGAACTGGGCATAGACCCTGAGTACATCATAGAGGCCCTCACAACAGCCCATACGATCAGAAGGGAGCGTTACACAATCCTTGGAGACAGGGGTTTAACCCGGGAAGCAGCTGAGAATCTTGCAAAGATAACGGAAGTGATATGATTGATAACTCTTATAGGTGAAAAGCTTGCAAGGAAGGGCGTCAGGTTCCTTTACTGCGGACCTGCAGAGGAATGCGAGAACTGCAGGTTCAGGTCCACGTGCATAAAACCCCTTGAGGAGGGGCACATGTACATTATAAGGGATGTTAAGGACAGGGACCAGAGGTGCCCGGTTCATGAGGGAGAGAAGGTAGTTGTGGTGGATGCTGAAAGGGCCAGTATCGAGACACTCATAGACTCAAGAAGGGCCTTTGAAGGGTCGATAATATCCTTTGAGGCTCCTGACTGCAGCAGGGAATGCAGGATGTATGATCTCTGCCACCCCGAGGGCCTCAGGGAGGGGGACAGGTGCAGGATTGTAAAAAATCTGGGAAAACCTGATAAAAAGTGCCCTGAGGGGCATGAACTGAGGAGGGTTTTACTCCAGCTTACAGATAAATAACTTTGAAGGAGGTTTACATGAATCTTAAGAAGATGGCCGCATTGAGGGCGGCTCATGAGATAAGGGATGGGGATGTTGTGGGCCTTGGCACGGGTTCAACAGCACACTACTTCATCAGGGAACTCGGGAGGAGGGTTCTTGAGGAGGAACTTGATGTCATGGGCATCCCGACATCCTACCAGTCAATGTTCCTTGCATCCAGCTCAGGTATAAGGATCACTGGCCTCAGTGAACACGACCCTGATGTTGCGGTTGACGGGGCTGATGAGGTGGACCCCCAGCTGAACCTCATAAAGGGTGGAGGTGCAGCCCACACCCTTGAAAAGATAGTTGACTCTGCTGCAGAAAGATTCATAGTCATTGTGGATGAATCAAAACTTGTTGATAGACTCGGAGCATTCCCGCTCCCTGTCGAGGTCATACCCGCGGCCTGCAGACCTGTAATGGAGACCCTTGAGTCAATGGGCGCCGATGTTTCCATCAGATCCTGTGAGGGGAAGGACGGTCCCGTGGTGACCGATAACGGCAACTTCGTCCTCGATGCATCCTTTGGGGTTATCCATGAACCAGGGGACCTTGAGGTGAGGCTTAACAGCATACCCGGCGTGGTTGAGAACGGCATATTCTCAGGTCTTGCAGATATGGTAATCGCCGGAACATCCGATGGCTTGAAGATCATGAAGCCATAGTCTATAATGATGGCTTTTATGGAGTCTCGTGGACCTTAAGGTATCCGCTCCGTTTTATCCTTGTGGTTATTCTGCCATCACATTAGAGGGCTACTGTCACGATACGTGCTCTATTTTATCTTGGTGGTTATTCTGCCATCACATTAGAGGGTTACTGTCACGATATGGGCCAGGGGTATTATAACGGTTGTTGTGGTCTTACCACCCCTCAGCTTCAGTTCAAGGCTGAGGTAATCTGTTTCAACCCTTTTAACCTCCCCATAATAGGTCTTTCCAGTGATAAGCGTGATGCTGAGGTAATCTCCTACTGAGGATTTAAGCGTATCCCTGAGGTCAGAACCGCACTTCATGTTTAATGATTCTGCATCCTCTTTAATGTATTTTTTTCTTTCAGATAACCGAAAATCTGGGTTATGCCGAAGAGTGCTGTTAGAAGGAGGACTATTATTGCCCCTGATGAAAGGTTGAACTCATATGAGATCCATAGACCTGCAAGTGCCGTCAGGACACCTGTCAGGGTTGCCTTGACCATTATGTCCTTCATGTTCATGCTGAAGTTCTTTGCAATGGCTGCAGGGATCGTGAGGAGTGCTATGACGAGTATTATACCAGCGGCCTTTATGAGTACAACGACACTGAGGGCGACGAGGGCAAGGAGGTAGAGGTAGAAGGTGTCCACAGGCACCCCAAGGACCTCAGCGTACTCCTCATCAAAGCATAGGGCCAGGAACTCCCTTTCGAAGAGCACTGCACTTGAGATTATGATGAGGTCAAGGATCAGCATGGTCCAGAGATCAATGGGGGTTACCATAAGGATGTTCCCAAAGAGGTAACTGAAGAGATCAGGGGCATAGCCCGGGCTGAGGTTTATGAAGACTATACCAAGGGCCATGCCTGCGGACCAGAGTATTCCTATGGCTGTATCCTCACTGATCCCGGTTTTCCTTGTAACGGCACCCATGGAGATGGCCGCTCCCACTGTGAAGGGTATGGCCGTGGTCACGGGGCTTACACCCATCAGGTATCCGAGCCCAACACCCCCGAAGGCTGCATGGGATATACCGCCACTTATGGAGACTATCCTCTTTGTGACAACATAGCTACCAACAACACCGCAGGCGATACTTACAAGCACCGCCGCGACAATGGCGTTCCTCATGAACTGGTACTGGAGTATCTCCATCATAATCTCACGGCTCCCTGTGTCTTTCAAGGACCCTGTGGGGTATCCCGTGGGCAATAAGTTCAACCGGGCAGCTGTATGCATCCTCAAGGCATCCAAGGGCCTCCTCAACAGTCCCATGCACGAATATCCTGTGGTTGAGGCATGCGATGCTGTCAACGTGCTGGGCAACCGTTCCGATGTCATGGGATACCACGATTATGGTCACATCACCCCTGAGTTCATCGATGATATTGTAGAATGAAGCCTGGAATGCAGGGTCAACACTGCTTGTTGGTTCGTCAAGTAGGAGCAGTTCCGGTTCCCTTACAAGGGCCCTTGCCAGGAAGACCCTCTGGAGTTCACCCCCTGAGAGGTCATCGAGTTTCCTGTCACTGTACTCCAGCATACCAACCCTTTCAAGCCATTTAAGGGTCCTTTCCCTGTCCCTGTCCGTGTAGGATTCAAGTTTTCTGTATGCACCCATAAGGACTGTCTGAAATACGTTTATGGGGAAGTCAGTTTCAAAGTGGCTCCTCTGGGGAAGGTAACCTACCCTGTGCCGTGCATACTCCGGCTTCATCCCCAGGACCCTTACGGTTCCACTGGATGGCTTTATCTGTCCTGTTATGAGCCTCAGGAGTGTTGTTTTACCCCCTCCGTTGGGTCCTATTATGGCCGTGAGCTCTCCTGAGGGTATCCTGAGGTTTATCCCATCAAGTATCAGCTTTTCCCTGACAGCGTAGCTTACATCCTCTATTTCAACTGCAGGAATCTTTATCCCCTCCTTCCGTGGAAGTCTTTTCTTTCTGATTGCAGCCATCAATCCCCCTGATGGGACCACCCATTCTCCAGGGCCCTGAGTATCTTCTCCATGTTTTCAATGTAGTTCTGGTTCAATGGATCCACCACCACAACCTCCGCGCCGATCTCATCTGCAATCATCTCGGCGTTCTTCCTGCTGAACTGGGGTGATACGAATATGACCTTTATACCGGTCCTCCTGGCTTTCCCTATTATATCTGACAGCGTTCCGGGTCCCGGTTCCTTGCCTTCCCTTTCAATGGCCACCTGCCTCAGCCCGTATTCAGAGCAGAGATACCCCCATGCAGGGTGGTAAGCGAGTATGGCCTCGCCCTCCCTCCCTTCAAGGGTCTTTTTCATCTTGGTGTCCAGTTCCCTCAGTCTTTCAAGGTAGAGGTTGGCGTTGTCCTGATAGTACCTGCTGCCCTGGGGGTCTATCCTTTCAAGGCCTTCAAGGGTATTCCTGACCATTATCATGGCATTTTGTGGTGATGTCCATACGTGGGGGTCGTAGGGACTTTCAATGTCTTCGTGGTGTTCATCCCCTCCCTGGGTGGGTATGAACCTGATCCCCCTGGAGGTGTTCACGATAAGCATGTCCGGGTTGATGGATCTGAGCCTGTCAAGGTACTGGGTCTCGAATTCAATTCCGGATCCCACAATGAAGTAGGCGTCCGCCTCTGAAACCCTTTTAAGGGTTCCGGGGTCCGGTTCATAGGTGTGCGGGTCTGCACCTGGAGGTACCAGCACCGTGACCTCTGCACGTTCACCTGCAACGGCCTCTATAAATTCCTTCTGGGGCATTATCGTCGCCACCACCACCAGCTTTTCATCACCACCCCCTGGGGGTTCTGTACCTGTGAAGAGGTACATTGCTGTTACAGAGAGGACCGTGATGATGACAAGTCCCAGTATTTCCTTAAGACGGTGACGGATCATCTTAGCGGTCACGTGTCACACCCCATTTCATGGTTTTATTCCACCCAAGTATACTCTATTCTTATTAATATTTAAGATTTGTTTTAATAAAATTTAACATAATCCATATAAGTAATTATTAAAATATAGTTCTGTATGGTGGTTGTAAGTGTTTCAATCGGTGAAAAACTCCTTGAGGAGATAGACAGGATCAGGGATGACATGGGTTTTTCAGGAAGATCCGATGTGATAAGGACAGCTGCAAGGAGGTTTATAGATGAAAAAAAGAACTTGGATGAGTTAAGTGGAGATATAAATGCTGTGATATTTCTCATACACCATAAAAGGGTTGAGGACAGGGTAAACAACATCAAGCATGACTATGAGGATATTATAAACACCCAGGTCCACAGCCACCTCAGGGACGGGAACTGTCTGGAGATATTCATCCTTGAAGGTGATGCTGAAAGGATAACTGAACTCGCGGACAGGTTCCATGGCTGTGGAATGAAACACATAAAACTCATCACGGTCTGATGGACCGGTTCACTCTGATGTCCCTTCACGGTACTCATGGCTGAAGCCGGCATCATATAGCTTTGAGGCCCTGAAATCTCCTGGCTCAAGGACCCTCCCCACGATTATCATGGCAGTCTTCCTTACACCGGCAGCCTTAACCTTTCCTGGTATATCGGTCAGGGTGCCCCTGATGATCTCCTGATCGGGCCATGACGCCCTCTTAACAACGGCGGCGGGTGTGTCGGGGGGGTAATACTCAAGGAGTTCCCTGCAGACATCCTCAATCATGTGGACACCAAGGAAGATGCACATGGTTGACCTGTGGGCTGCAAGTTCCCTGAGACTCTCACCAGGGGGTACCGGGGTCCTGCCCTCGGGGCGTGTGATTATAACGGTCTGGGATATCTCAGGGAGGGTTAACTCAGCTCCAAGGGCCGCTGCCGCTGCAAATACAGAGCTGACACCCGGTATGATCCTGTAGGGTATGCTGTTCTCCTCAAGCACCCTTATCTGCTCCTTTATTGCACCGTATACTGAAGGGTCACCGGTGTGTACCCTTGCAACCCTCCTGCCCTCGGCACACGCCTTCACCATGATATCGGTGATCTCATCAAGATTCATGTATGCACTGTTGTGAACCTCCGCGTCCTCAGGGGCGTATTCAAGGATTTTCTCATTTACAAGGGAACCAGCATATATAACAACATCCGACTCCCTAAGGACCTTCAGGGCCTTAAGTGTTATGAGTTCAGGGTCACCTGGACCGGCTCCAATGAATACAACTTCACCATTCTTCAGATTACCATCTCCCGGACTACTTTCTATCAATTTTGATCATATCAGGACCTGTAATCCTGTCCGTCTATGAGTTCTATTGCCCCGTAGGGACACTCCTTAACACACCTGCCGCATGCACCGCAGGAGAATGGATCTATAACCGCATGTTCACCCATGGTAACGGTATCATGGGATAACCTCACAAGGGGGCATACGTCCCTGCAGAGAAAGCCGCACTCGTATCCCTGGCAGACCTCAGGATCCACCACTGCATGGGCTCCAGGGATACCTGTGGCCCTCTTAACAGCCTCCCTTGTGAGGTAACCTGCAATGTGGAGGTGTGTATCCCCGAATCCAGGGTCTGTATCCATGGATGCCAGACAGGGATAGTTATGGAGTTTCTCACCTGCAAGGATCTCCGCATCTTCAGGTGCTGAACCAGAAAGTTCATCTGCAATGTAGAAGGTTGAACCGCAGGGAGCGCTCCTTTTAACCCTTACGGATCCTATCCTTGCACCGGATCTTATCTCGAGGAGGGGCCTTCCGAGGCGCTCCGCAAACTCATCAATGTATCTGTCTCCTGAGGGTTCAAGGGAACAGAATGGAACAGGAAATGCAATTCTACCCCTGAACATGCTTTTAATTTCATTTTTAAGGCCATCGGGTAGCTGTGTCGGTGTGTGTGATTCAATGATAAGTGACTCTGCACCTGATTTTGCTGCAATCTCGGCGGCCACAAGGTTAAGGTCCCCCTTAAGACCGGCAGCCACGGTTAGATCAGCATCAGACACCGATTCAGGGACCAGGGATGAAGGGTCATCAAGGAATTCAGGTGTTTCATCAGGATACTCAAACACGGCGACCATACTGGATGCGAAGCCATGCTCAGCCACCGTGTTCACCACCCTCTTCCCGTACTCTCCTCCGCTCACCATTATTATCCTCATGGTAACTACCTGTAGAACAGAATGTATGCCACAATCATCAGTATGATGGCAAGGACAGCGCCGGTCACTGCCATGTTCCTGTCGCTGCCAAAGATTATGGGCACAGGTCCTATCATCACAACACCTGCAGCCTTCACCTCACCCTTCTCCTTTGGCTGTGAAGCTGCAGTGAGGGCTGTGCCAATGAATGTTAGAAGCACACCGACCATTATCAGGATGATACCTGCAGTTATGATTATCTCTCCCCTCATAGTATCCTCCAGGACTATCTATCTGAAACTTATTCCTTATATGCTATTACCCTCCTTCAGCTTAAGGTGCACAGGATGAAAGGTCTGCAGGTAGGTCTTAATATGCTCTCCACCTTCAGTGCGGGCTAAGAGTATGCGGAGAGATCAAAACCGGATTTCAGGCATCTGGATGGGGATGCAACCATTGATATTTTATGCATAAAGGACATAACTATCATGGGGTTGATCTAATGGCCGATTCAAATCTTGAGGTCAGACTTAAGGAATTTTTTTAAGGATAAGGATTACGTGTATTTCGCCTATCTCTTCGGGTCGGCAGCCAGAAAACGTACGGGTCCCCTCAGTGACGTTGACATTGCGGTTTTCATTGATGAATCCTGGATAAACATGAAAGTTTCCGGATTCAGATGGAGCTTTTTGATGGCCTCGTATCCCTCCTCAGGACAGACAGGGTCGACCTTACCATAATAAACGAAGCTCCTCTCCTTTTAAGATACAGTATAATAAGGGACGGCATCCCCATTAAGGATGATCCTGCAAGAAGGTTAAGGTTTGAAAGGAACACCATGAGCTGCTATCTCGACAGAAAATATTACATTGAAAGGCACACAAGACTGGCAATCAGGAGGATTGCAGGAAAAGGATTGATATGAGGGATGAGATCCTGTCCAGACTGGAGAAACTCGGGGAATACATCAGAATACTTGAAGATTATCAGAAACATAGCCTCTATGAAATCAAAGGGGATCATACACTCAGGGCCGCAGTTGAGAGGTACCTTGAGATTTCCATCGAGTACTTCTGGATATGGGGGAGATGATCATTTCAATGGAGGGCGAGGCGACCGGAGACCTAAAGGGAAGTTATAGAGATTCTTGGAGAGCTGGAAGTGCTTCCAGAGGATTTCGTCCCTAAATTCGCGCCTGCAGCAGGCTTCAGGGACATACTTGTCCATATGTACACTGATATAGACGTTGAAAGAGTATATGGATATTTACAGAAAAATCTGGACGATATAAAGCTGTTTGGGAGGTTGGTCGCCCTTTAACTTGAAAAAAACCAGATGTTGGTTTGATATAGGATTTTTTTTGGTTGGTTTCTCTCTTTCTGGGAAAAACAGATGGTGGTTTGATATAGGATTTTTTTGGAGTTTGGTTGCCCTTTACCTTGAAAAAACAGATAATGAACCTCTCAGGGGGGCCATCTAGAGGTACTCTATTGAGACACATTCCCATGGCTGTACATTGGTGTCTATCACTGCATAGATCTCCCTTTCAGGGTCCCTGAAGAGGTCCTCACATCCGAACTCCAAGCCCTCAGACAATTTCACGGGGTAGATCCGGCCCCGGTTGCTCTTCACTATCACTTCTCCTTCCCGGCTTATACCAACTACGAGCTGTTTTATTTCATCCGCCATTTAATGTCCTCCAGATATTTGAGATAATTAAGTCTGAGGTATAATAAAAACCTTTAGAGGCCATGCCCTTTTTCAGCATGTTTTCCTGAAGAACCACTCAGTCCCTCTTCAGCCGGTACTGGGTTGAGCCACCCTGTTTTCGGGATTCAAGGAGCTCGGTTTCAACATCCTTTCAAGGACCTTTCCTTCAAAGGGGAGGTCCTCCCCCTCTATCCATGATTCTGTACTTGCAAGGGTGTCGTATACCTCCAGGCACGCCATGAGGATCTCTGAGGTTTCAGGTCCCGGGCTGACCCTCTCAACCTCACCCTTTATTCTTCTGGCCGTCCTCTTTAGTTTCTCCTCTTCGGCCTCCGGGACGACACAGAGGACCCTCAGTTCGTTCCTGAGGAAATAGGAACCACGATTCACACTGAATACGTCCTTACGGATCACAAGGCCGCCGGCGTCATCCACAAACTCCTCAAATTCATGGAACCGGTGGGGTCCTCCCCTGAAAACCACCACCATGTACATGACTTTCTATATGTAATTCAAACTACTAATACCTGATAGTAATATTTATATTAAAATTATTATTAAAATAGTTTCATGGATACGAGGGGTGTTCTAACGGCAGATGCCGTAATCTCACTGTTCCTCATCATCCTCCTCACAGGCCTTATCATGTCCACGGCAGCCGAGAGACTTGATGGGGTCTACAGGAGCAGGTCAAACCTTGAGTCAAGGCTCCTCATGGACAGAACAGCCCATCAGATAAACCTTGCAGCTGCAGGAGGACCGGGACACCAGGTCCTGATTGAACTTCCAGGGAGGCTGAACCATACATGTGATTACAGCCTCGATGTAAACTCCACAGGGGTCTATGGCTGGTTCGATGGACGCAGGGGTTTTTCACCCATCCATCCAGTCATCATCCTTGACGGTTACGGTAACCCTGGAAGGGTACGCCTCCAGCCAGGAAAGAGATACCTCCTTAGGAACACCCCCAGGAACGGCAGGACTGCTGTGATGATAATGGAACTTAAGGGTGTGTGAAGATGCACGGCCAGGTAACCGCAGAGTTCCTTATACTGACAGGTATAGGAGTTCTTATTGCAACGGTGATGGCAGCCCAGGCATCTGAACAGATGGAGTTAATCACGGCGTTATCAGCTGCAAGGACAGGTGCTTCAGAGGCGGTATCAGCGAACACCTATGCGGTTTACCCGGCAACCACATTCGATGAGTACAGCAGAGGAAAACCAGAACTCCTCTTTCCTGGGAAGGTAAGGGTAATGCGTATTGAAGTCATCGATGAGGGATACAGTGCCACATACGGGAGGAGGAAGTACAGGCTGAGGGCGTGGCTTTCAGGCCCCCCGCTACCATCACAGCTAAGGGAATCCCTCTCAGACAGGGTGAACTATGTATGCATGACAAAGACAAAGAAGGAAAAACTTGATGATGTGCTTTCTGCTTTTATGCAGGTGGGCCAGATAAGGGCTTCGGGTATCGTTTCCAAGGAAGGACTGCTTATAAATGCAAGGACACCCCCTGACGTTGATGCAAGGATATTCTCAGCCCTCTGTTCCACGATTATGGGGGCCGCAGAGGCCGCCTCAGGTCAGATGAATACCGGAGCTGTTAATGAGATAAGCGTAAGGACTGAAAAGGGCATAATCATACTCAAACCAGCAGGGGAAAAGGCCATATTCACGGCCCTTGCAGAACCTGACGCCCAGCTGGGGCTCCTTCTCTTTGAGATGGAATCACGGGCGGCCCAGGTGGAGGAGATACTCAAGGAGATGTGAACATGAAGAAGACGTACATTCCAAAGCTGGACGACCTTCTCGGCGGAGGAATAAAGGAAGGGTCCTCCATAATGTTCTCAGCCTCTCCTGGAGTTGACTATGAGGCCTTCGGCTATCAGATGCTCAACGGCCGCGTTGAGGAAGGCGACAGGGGCTTTATATTCACCAATGTTTCTGAACCCGACAACATAGTATACGAATTCACATCCTATGGCTGGGACCTGGGGAATCATCTTGATGATGACAGTGTCTTCTTTGTTGATGGCAGCTCCCCATTCCTCGGCATGCCATCAGATGCGCGTTACATTGTTGATGACTACTCCGAGATAAAGGAAACCGTGATGGAGGCAATTGATGAAGTACCCGGAGGAATAGCTGTAATAAACAACCTTTCAGTAATAATAGATTATCTTGGCAATGGCGATACCCTTGAAATTGTTGAGGAATGGAACAGGAGGGCTGCAGATAAGAACGTCAACATGGTCTACCTCTTCACGGAATGGGATTATGAACGTGAACTCGTGGATAAACTGAGGGGCAGCATGGACTGTGTTGTTGACCTCAAGACCATAGAGGAAAGGGTTATAATAGGACAGGGATTCATGGTAGCCAGTTCAGCATGGTCGGATCCATCAGACACCATGGTGCTGTTCTTCGTTGTTCAGCCAGGAGGCGTAAGGGTCTACGTGCCAAAGATACTTGTAACGGGACCCTACAATTCAGGAAAATCCAGCTTCGTTAAGGCCATATCAACAAAGTCTGTTTCAGTTGATCGAAAGGCCCTGTCAGCGTTCCCAACAACAATAGCCATGGACATAGGACACCTTGAATATAAGGGATTCATGGCAGACATCTTTGGAACCCCTGGACAGGAACGCTTCGACCTCATCCTTGACGTGCTATCAAGGGAAGCTGTAGGAGCATTCATAATAGTGGACTCAACAGCACCTGAGACCTTTGCACGGGCTAAGGAGATGATAAGGAAAACAAGGGCCGAGGCAATACCCAAGGTCTTAATTGCAAATAAACAGGACCTCCCCGGCGCCCTGTCACTGGAGGAGATAAGGGAGAAGATGAAAATCAGTGGCGAAGTGCCGATAGTACCGGCAGTTATAACCGAGGGTAAGGGTGTTGAAGAGGCCCTTGACACGCTCCTCGGACTTCTTTATGGTGGTTGAATGATTGTTAGAATTTCCTCCGGGATCAGGGGATTTGATGACCTCTTCGGGGGTATGGGTTCACTGCCAGAGAACACCGTCACACTGCTCTACGGGCCCCCCAAGGTTGGGAAGTCCCTCTTCTCCTATGCATTTGCAGCTGAGGGAGCAGAAAACCAGGAGCCATGTCTCTACATATCGGCAGATTACGGGATCGCTGACCTTAAAAGGAACATGGAGGTCCTTAACATGAACCCTGAGGCACTGATTGAGAATGAACTCCTCTACGTTATAGATGCTGCATCGAGCATCTCAGGGTCCGCGGCAGAGGAGGGGAACACCTACCTCCCATCCTCTGTAAATAACCCCACAGACATAATGGTTAAACTTGGAGTTGCCACAAGGAACATCACCCAGCGTTACACCATGTTCCGCTCCGTACTGGACTCCCTCACAACCCTGATGGCCTTCAATGATGAGATGCTGGTTGTCAGGGTCCTCACAGCCTACATGATGAGGATAAAGGATGCCGGGGGAACAGCCCTTGTCACCTACACCGAGGGAGTTGCAGACCCTGCGCTTGAGGAGGAAATCAAGGAACTCTTTGACATCCACCTCCACATGGACGGCTCCACCCTCTCTGTAGCAGGGGCTGATGGTGTTAATGAGGCGCCCTACCGGATAACCGATCAGGGCATGCTCATAGGGTGATCCAGCTCCCTAATTATCCCTGGGTTGATATGAGGATGGGTGACGGAAGGACTGACTTGGAATGAAAGATATTTATCCTTCAATTTCTATAATTAATGCTATAATAGTTTCAGGGGCGTTATTTCCATGATATTCACTGTTATAGGGATATTTGATTTTTTAACCGGAGGTGATGAGGGTGACTCCCTCGAGAAGCAGCTCAGAAAACTTGAAGACATCCTTGAGGAGGAGTTCAACACACTTGTAACCATTGCAGGATACTACGCTGATATGGGGGAGAGCCAGGAAGCCCTTGATTACCTTGAAAGGGCCTACAGGGTAGCATCCGAGATGAATGATGAAGAACTCATGGCATTCGCCCTTGACTCGATGGGTGATGTTTATCTGAGTAACCGGAAGGTTAAAACAGCCATGGAGTACTTCAGGGAAGCCCTGCGCATCTACACCTCCGTGAACTCGCCCCTGAAGATGGACCTCCGGGAGAAGATAAAGGAGGTTGAGAAGATCCAGGAGGCCATGGACATCGCAAGCATCAGCAGGCTGCAGGAGGAGGTTGAAGAGGGCGTTGAGGTTGATGTGAAGGCTATAGAACCATTCCTGGACAGACTGGTGGGTGAGGTTGATT
Organism: Methanothermobacter wolfeii; assembly: GCF_025397995.1. NCBI lineage: Archaea > Methanobacteriati > Methanobacteriota > Methanobacteria > Methanobacteriales > Methanobacteriaceae > Methanothermobacter > Methanothermobacter wolfeii. The sequence continues at coordinate 918,393 of NZ_CP104550.1, read as the reverse complement.
CTGCAGGACTCTATTCATCCCATCCTGATAAGGATGCTGCTTCCAGGATCAGGGAGGCCTACCAGATTGCAAGGGACATAGGCGATACACCCACAGAGGCATCCTCCTCCTGCTCCTTGCAGCATATTCAATAAAAAATGAGGACTTTGAAGAATCCCTGAAGTACATTAAAAAGGCTGAGGATCTTTTCAGGGAGAATAAAAATGATAAAGGTCTTGCCATCTCCCTTGTACTTGAAGGTGTTGTTGATTTCATACTCAACTCCCCTGTGGGTGTTGCATCTACTTTCAGGGAGGCCGTTGAGATCTTCCAGAAACTGGATGAGAAGGCGCTTGAATCAACCACACTGGAGCTCCTCAGTAGGCTCTACAGTTTCTGAGAGGGGTTTATGTGCTTACAATACTGGAGCTCCTCAGTAGGCTTTCTGAAAGGGTTCTTTTTCTTGTTTTTCACTGTTTCTAAAATGGATCAAGTGGAAGTATGAAGGCCAGCATGACACCCAGGAACCCGAAGAAGACACCTATGGACCATACCACCATTACAACTGTTTTTTCCCTCATTGGGCGTCTTAGAATCCACCTTATAAGTGAATTGAATCCCTCAGGGGGCGCGATGAGTTTCCCGTCCTCAGATACCCTTGTTGGCTGGTGCCTGTGCCTCTCAACAACACCTGCACTGTAGAATTTCAGGAGTCCATCGATGATGTTGGGGAGGAGGACTATAAAGGCTATTATCTTCACACGGCCTATGAATGCAACCGAAGCTATACAGGCACCTATTATCAGCGTCCCCACATCACCGGGGAATACCCTTGATGGGTACCTGTTGTATATAAGGAACGCCAGGAGGGCCCCCAGCATGGCCATGGTTATTATTGAGACATCATATTTACCCATTATTATACAGGAGAGTGTGAGGGCCGTCATTGCAATTGAACCAAGCCCTGATTCTATACCATTGAGGCCTGCAAGCATGTTTGTGAGGTTCGATGCGATTGAAACAGCCACCGGCATCATTATCATGTAGAGTATACCCACCTTTGGCGGCGCCACCCATATTATGGGGAGGCCGGCGAGAAACAGAAGGATGAGTTTTTCGCGTGATGATAACCTCACAAGGTCATCCACCATCCCAACGATACCCACAAGGAGGATCACAAGGAGGGTGACCATGAGTTCATACTGGAGGGTGGGGAAGGTGTACATGCCGATGAACATTCCAATGGTAAAACCGAAGAGTATCCCTATACCACCCATCTCTGCAACTATGGGCTTTGATATCTTATGTATGTCGTTCCCAACAACGTTGGCCTCCTTCAGCTTCCTTATCAGCCTTGGCATAACAAGGTAGGTTGAGAGGAATGCCATGAGACAGCATATGATTGAAACAACTATTACCGATGAATATTCCGGTGAAAGACTGGTTAACAATTAAACCACCATTATCCCTATCCTTTAAACTCTGACCCTTTAATCTAATCTTCAGCCCTTCTTAAGTATATAGTATACTGTCCTCAGGGGTATCCCTAGTTTCTGTGATATCATCCTTGCAGGAACACCCCTGTCAGCCATTTCACGGACTCTTAGCCGTGTGTTTTTATCATACTTTCTCTTCTTACCCCTTTTAAGCTTCATATCCCCCTTGAGATAGTAGACAGTTTTAAGGGGAAGGTTGGTGATCCCCGAAACCTGTTTTGGTGTTTTACCCTCCTTCAGGAGGCTCTGAACAAGTTTAACATCCTTCTCGGCATACTTCCTCGGCCTCCCCATCCTCTTTACGGGTTCAACCTCCACTCCAAGTTTTTCAAGGGCATCCAGGTACTTCCTGGAGGTCCTGTGGTAGAGGCTTACCGGACATGTGATCTTCTTAAGATCAGGGTTCTTCTCAAGAATCTCAATTATCCTTCTTGAAGTCAGTGGCTGGTTCACATGGATAGTCTCCGCCATAAAACCACTCAGTCACCTTTAATAATATCAAGAAACATTCTAGCCTTGTCCGTTGATGGTTTACCCAGGTTCTCAATGCTGGCCTTTTCATGAAGAAGTTCATCCACCGTGACATTGAAAAGACCCGCGCAGAGGTCCATGTCGAGTCCGGCTTCCATGTGGAGTACGGCCGCGCCGAAGGCAGCAGGGTTGGGTTTCATGTGAAGCCCCTTCATCTTCTCCTCAATCTCAAATTTCTTGAGGAGCACATCGCCAAGGTTTTCAATGTAGACCATCCCATCCATCCAGTACCTGTTGAGGAGCTCCACGGCACCCTCACTGAACTCATTGAAGGTCCTGGCCTGGTTCCTGTCAAGGACCGGTCTGAGGTTGGGGAAGGGACCCGAGTACTTTGATCTCCGGTCATAGGATGTTCCAAGGTAGTATCGGGCAACATCCCAGAGCACAAGGTTCACTGGCACATCCCTGAAGAGCTCCCTCTTTATCCGGTCCATGGCTTTAAGGTCCCTCTCCAGTGAGGGGATCAGTCCACCATCAGGGCCAGCCAGGCCGGAATCATGGAGCAGCTGGTGTAACTTCTGGATTCTGATCTCCCTGAGCTCATCCTCTGAACCCGTGAATTCAGGAGAGTAGGTCCTGGCCTCAAATACCATCTCCCTGTATCTCCTGACGGATTCATAGTCCCCGAGCCTCTCATGGTAGACATCATCCCTTATTTCCCTTATTATGTCATAGGACAGTCCTGCGTAGGCGATTGCAAGGGAAGCCCGGGTGTAGCGGTCATTGATTATACTCGACTTTTTCCTGTGGAACTGCATGAACTCGATTCTAACATCCGGCCCATACTTCTCCCGGAGCATCCTCTCATAATCATCGTCATCGCTGTCAATGGTGATTCTTCTCCTTATCCAGCGGCCGTCCTCAAGGACCCTTATCACCAGGGTGGCTGATTTCACGGCCCCCTTCTTCTCATTCTTAAAGAGCCGCATTATCTTCTTGAAGGCCTCCCTGGCCCAGAGGCTCAGCTCGGACATCTTAACCATGTAGTCCCCTGAGAGGGGGAGGTATGGTATTATCTCAACCCTGCAGATTGCCGATGAACTGAAAACCGGTTCAAGGGAACCTGAACCACAGGGGCACTCCATCCCATCATGTATATCATCCAGTTCAAATTCACCAAGCCGCATCAGCCTTGAGCACTCGCTGCACCTGAGGAGACCGTACTCCTCGAGGTTACCCAGGGCTATCCTGTGGGATGATATCGCAGAGTTAACCCTGTCAAGGAGGTTCTTCTTGGCAGAAGCCTTCATCCTGAAGTACTGGGCGTGCCTTTTAATGTCATGTATGTCCTCTGCAACTTCACCGGAGTACTGTGCACCGTAACCTGATATTGAACGGAAGGGATACTTGAAGCCCCTGAGCTCCATGGTCTCCTTGAGGTCCTGAAGTTCATCAAGGTTCCCCCTCAGGTACCTGTAAATTTTGAAGAAACCCTCACGTGACCTTATCTCGTCCAGTGTGACGGGCCTGGATTTTATACTTTCAAGGAACCTTTCCGATCTTGCAATGAGACCTGATTCATTCATGGGTATTCTCCACTCAGGCTTCAGGATGGAGCCCCTGGCCTGTTATCCATCAATATCCCTTCATAGGTTGAGTTCTTGGGGATGGTAAGGACTCATGTCGCTTTTATCCATCAACATCCCCTCAGACGACAATCATCATTCACCGCATCACCCCTCCTATGGGGTTCTGCCGGCCAATGCTTCACATTATCCTTTCACCCACCTCAGCATCCCGGGGGTCCAGTATGTTCAGTGTCTTACCGGTTGCAAGTACCATGCCCTCTGATTTAACACCGAAGAGCCTGGCGGGCTTGAGGTTAACCAGGACGGTCACCTTTCTCCCCTCAAGCTCCTCTGGACTGTACTTCTCTGCCAGGCCTGCGACAACCTGTATTTCCCCATCACCTGTGTCTATGATAAGCTTCAGCAGTTTATCGGATCCCTCTATCTTCTCGGCTGACATCACCATGCCGACCCTTATATCCATCCTTGCAAAATCGTCAATTGTTACCTCTTCAGACATTGCTTCATCCTCCGCTTCAAGTTTTGATTTCTCCTCCTCAATCGCCTCATCTGGGATCTTGGAGAAGAGGGGCTTCGCCCTCCCTATGACCTGTCCGGGTTCAAGTTCATGGAAACCCCAGGGTCCACCGGAAAGGTTCATGGTCTCAAGGATCCTCCCTGATGATGATGGCATGAAGGGCTCCAGGAGCCTCCCCAGGTTGGCTGCCAGGAGATTGCAGAGGTAGAGGCATGTTGCGGCCCTCTCCGGCGACTCCTTAACGGCCTTCCATGGTTCCTGGTCATTGAAGTACTTGTTACCCTTCTTGGCAAGCTTAATTATGAACATGAGGGCGTCCCTGAACCTGAATTCATCGATGAGTTTCCCCACACTTTCATGGGCATCCCTTATGGAGTCAAGAAACTCAAGGTCATCCTCGGTGTATCCTGAGGGTTCAGGCACCTTCCCATCAAAGAACCTTCCAGTGAATGAGAAGGTCCTGTGGAGGAAGTTGCCGAGGACATCTGCAAGCTCATCATTAACCCTCCTCTGGAAGTCATCCCATGAGAAGTCAGTGTCCCTTGTAAGGGGAGCATTAACGGTCAGGTAGTACCTTAGGAGGTCCTTATGGAATTTTTCAAGGAATTCAGATGTCCAGACCACCCAGTTCTTACTTGTTGACATTTTACTGCCTTCAAGTGAGAGGTACTCCCCTGCTATTATGTTCTCGGGGGTCCTGCAGCCGTAGGCCATGAGGAGGGCCGGCCAGAATATGGAGTGATGGTATATTATGTCCTTCCCTATGAAGTGGATGGCGCCGTCATCCCAGTACTCCCTCCAGGGCTTCCCGGTCCTCCTGCTCCATTCAACCGCAGATGAAATGTATCCAAGGAAGGCCTCACCCCACACATAGATGATTTTGCCATCGTTCCCCTCAAGGGGTACCGGGACTCCCCAGTCCATGTCCCTCGTGAGTATCCAGTCCCTGAGGCCCTCACGGAGCCACTGGAGAGCATAGTTCTTGACGTTGGATGGCATGTCCGAGCCTTCAATCCACTCCCTGATGTCGTCCTGGAAGCTGCTCAGCCTGAAGAAGTAGTGCCTCGACTTCCTCACCTCCGGACTGGAACCGCAGACCATGCATAGGGGCTCCTCAAGCTGGAGAGGCTCCAGGTGCCTTCCGCAGGCTTCGCAGTGATCTCCCCTGGCACCCTCGGCACCGCAGTAGGGGCATTTCCCCTCAACGTACCTGTCAGGCAGGAAACGTTCACATTCACCACAGTAAAGTTGCTTTATATCCTTCTCATATATGAATCCCCTTTCATAGAGTTTCAGGAAGAAGTTCTGGGCTATCTCATAGTGGGTTCTGCTGGTTGTCCTTGAGAAGTTATCAAAGGATATGTCGCAGTCCTCAAGGTCCCTGCGTATCATCTCATGATACCTTGTCGCGATTTCAATGGGCTTTTTACCCTCCTTTTCAGCCTTCACAGCTATAGGGGTTCCATGCTCATCTGTTGCACATACAAAGAGAACATCATCCCCCCTGAGCCTGCGGTACCTTGCATATATATCCGCGGGTATGTAGGTTGACCTCAGATGACCGAGATGTGTTGGACCGTTGGCATATGGAAGTGCGCAGGTGATGAATACTTTGCTCAACTTAAACTCCTCCTTGAATCCTGAACCGGATTAGAATAAGGCTTTAATGCTCAGAGTAATATAAAATGATTTAATCCAGTCTAATTTTACTGTTTACTTCTATATAAATTTATCATGGGTCCTTCATCAGATCAGTCAGGGTGGTTCCCGGCACTTGTTCCCTTTATTCATCGTACCGTAGGATTTCCACTAGGCACGGTATTCTGGACTCATCAACCAGTATCCTTTCTTCATCAGGGTATGGGGGCTCCCCTCTTACAATCATCTCATCACCCTGTTAACATGATCTGTACCCATCATTTTTTATAACCATTCACCACAGATCAGTATATATGGTATCTTCACTCTTCATAAACCCCTTCTCGGAGGATGCAAGGGAGCTTGTAAGGAACTACGGGGCCCTTGATGGGATAGCCGACACCAGCGAGGAACTCCAGGAGATCGTGAAACACACCGACGGCCAGAACATTGATGACAACTCCCTCATACCAGGGAGTATAATGGAACTTGCAGTTAAACGTCTTGAATGGTACCTTAAAAGAGAAAAACGGGAATTCAACCATGGAGACTACGCATACCTCCTGAACCCTGAGATCCAGGAGTACGATGTCCTCGCCTTCTATGTACTGGCCCAGGCAACAGGTGCAAAGTTCAGACCAGTCTCCAGGGAGGCCAGGCTGGTGGTTGAATCCACAGGCGCCCTTATCGAGGAGAGGTTCAGGGTCCTCAGGGAGGGTGAGCGTGATGAGATAACAGGCCAGGTCCTCCATGAGCTTGGATCCGGGGACCTGCGCTGGATTGAACTTGAAGAGCTCCTGAGGACCAGGAAACTGAAACTCACAGACATCATACTGGACAGGGGGAGGGTTATAATTGAGGGTGATGACTTCATGGAAACCTTCCAGGATCGGATAAGGGACAGGAGGCCTGAGAGACTCTACCAGCTCCTTGTAGGTTCAGGACTCAAGGAGACAATGATATCGAGGATGATAATGCAGAGGACCGAGGACTACATTGCAAGGGTGCACGAGATGAGGTCACGGGTCCAGCCACACCCCCTCATCCTTGAGGCTGCAGAGCTCATCGCATCCAGGGTATCGGAGGAGATGTTCGCATTCACAGGGACAAGTGTTAAATCCGCAGGCCCGGGTAAACTGGTCCCTGAGGCATTCCCACCATGCATAAAGGGCACCATGGAAGGTGTGAAGTCAGGGAGCAGGAACGATGCCATAGTTCTGCTACTCACATCCTTCATATCCTATGCAAGGCTGTACCCATCGATATTCAGGGACCGCACCCCAATGAAGGTATCCGACCTTGACCCTGACCTGAGGATAACAAGGGAGGAGATACTCCCCCTCATATATGATGCTGCAGAGAAGTGCGAGCCGCCACTCTTTGAGGACGACCCCCAGGAGAAGCTCAACATAACAGCGAAGCTGGGATTCGGGGTTCATGAGGAACCGGAACCTGAAAATGAAGGCGAGAGCCGATGGTACACCCCCATGAGCTGTGAAAAGATCAAGATACACCTCCCTGACCTCTGCCACCCTGACAGGATATGCGCCAGAATCACAAATCCACTATCATACTATAACAGGATGAAGTGGATCATGAAATCAGAGGGGAAGGGAGATGAAGGTGGAGATGAGGAGAAGGATTCAGAATAGGAATCTGATGGAGTTTCCTGTTGAAAGGACGGACCTGAAGGAGATAACGCTGACAATGGATTCAGGTAACCGTTACGGAGGCTCCATGGTCCTGGAGGCATGATAGGATATTTGAACCCGCAACACCCCAGGAGAGAAGGAGATACTACCGTGAGGAGTGGAATGTAAGGGACCTCCCTGACTTTATAAGGGAGGACATCCATATGAGGGAGTTCGGATTTGACCACCACGGCAGGGGCCCCAATGACAGGTACAGGGTTTTCAGTGATGAGAGGAGGCTTTCTGTCTTCATGAAGGCAAGGTTCCCCTTCGCAGCCTACTCCTCAGTGGCATTCTACAGGGACCCTGGCAGGAGGAAGGGGTGGCAGAGGTCGGAACTCATATTCGATGTTGATGCAAAGGACCTCCCTGTAAGGTCATGTAACTGTGGGGGTGTCTGTGAGGAGTGCCTCAGCCAGGCACTTGAACTCGTCCTCATGATGGTTGACACCCTGAGGGGTGACCTTGGACTTGATGACATCCATGTGATCTACTCGGGAAGGGGGTATCATATAAGGGTGCTTGACCCTGAGGTCATGGAGATGGAGTCCGAGGTGAGGGCAGAGATACTCAGGTACACTGCAGGTGCAAGGGAACCCAGGAGGGAATTCAGCGACAGCACAGGAACCTATGAACTGGAACACTTCACCATACCCGTCGGATATCACAGGGTTTTCACGGAGAGGGCCAGGCATCTCTTCCTCCATATGGGGGGTGATGAGGAGATTGAGGGTGTCACGAAAAGGACAGTGAAGGAGATAGTGAAGAACAGGAACCTTATCAGGGATGGGGAGTGGGGTGTATTTAAACGAAGGATAGGGCCAAGGGTCTATCCCAGGCTCGTTAAGGGTGTTTCAAAGATCAATATGCGGATGGTTGATGCGAAGGTCACAATCGACCTCAAGAGGATCCTCAGACTCCCAACATCCCTCCACTCAAAGGTCAGCATGATATGCATGGAGGTTAAAAACCCTGAAACCTTTGATCCCCTGGATAGCGCTGTTCCAGGGTTCGTGTATGAGAGGAAATAGGAGCCGGTGATGCTTTTTGAGGAGAAACTAGAGGACATGATGTGTTTAAATACAAAAAAGGAAAGAGAAAAAAATTTTCATGGTTTTTTGAGGAAGTAACCTGCACCTAAAAGGGCTACTAGAGCTATGACTCCAAACACAGCATATAGCGGTAGTCCTGTAGCTGATGCTGATGATCTTCCCATTTCACTGACCTCGTATGCCCTTCCCTGACCAGAAGGTGCTGTTTCACCTGTTTCTCCGGGCGTGGCTGACTGGCTGGCTGCTCCAGGGGTGGCTGGACTGCCACCTGTCTGTGAGGATCCTGATGGATGGGTATTCCATGTTTCACCGGGTGAAACACCACCATGCTGACCTCCAGGATTTGAGGATGTGTCCGGATTCCATGTATCAGGAGTTTCCTGTGATGCAAAGGCAGCGCTTCTTGTGGCGGCATATATCTGAGCTTTGACCCTTGCAAGGAGGTCAGGGTTCACATACTGCATGGCCCACTGCATCATGGCAATGTTACCGCAACTGCAATCACAGCAAGAAACACCATGCTCAGCTATCAGTTTAGCCCATGTGTTAGCCACCAACCTGAGAGTTCCATCATCCGTATGCCAGAAACCTTTGTGCGCCATTGTTAAGAGTTTACCTGTGATGCCAATCATTGCATAGGCATTGTTACCTATGGACAGCCATTCTGTGACTCCAAGATTGTATTTATCTTTTAAATAGATGTCTACGACGTTGTTCCACATTTCATCGGTGATTGAATCTGGTCTTAGCACCTCCCAGCCCACCATGTTGTCAATGAATTGACCTGAGAGGTATGATGCCCCTGCATAGCCTTCCTTCATCATTTCAATGATCCACTGGGGATTGTAAAGCTTTGTCTGCAGGTCCCTGTTGATGAATTTACTTAGTGTCTCCACGTGTGGTTCAGCGCCTATCTGGTTAAGTATGAATAGTTGCGGTGCTTTACCACTCATCTTTTCCACTGCGATACCGAATCCCCCAAGGAATTCATAATTGTGGTCCAGGTCGAGTATGCCCCTAACATTGGTGGATCTTGAGTGATATACTCCTTCCACGTCTGACAGTCTCATTGTGAATACTTCTCCAAGGGGTGTTGCTTGTTCGTCTTCTCTGTAAGCGTATTGCATATCGTGGATGTAGGTGTCTGCAAGTTCGAGGCGGTCGTTCCACGTCCATGCTAGCTGTGGTCCTTCACGCACGCCCTTAGCTCCCCATTCTCCAATCGCAGGTCCGAATATCCGGGATATAGCCATCTTACCCGCATCTTCTGCTGGTACGCCTGCCTGTAATAATTTTTTCGTATCTTCCAGCCAATGCTTTGCAATGTAGTTCATCTCAAGGGGGTCACTTCCAGGCACGAATAAACCAGCCTTCTGGATCGTCATCATGGTTGCATTTAATGCTGCTTTGAGTTGCTCGGCTATTGTTTCCTTGTTTATTTCAGCGAGGAGGGTATTATATGATGCTGCGACTGCAATTCTGAAGGCCCTGTCAAGCAGAACAGTGCACTGTGGGAATGTCTCCCTGAATATACCTGAGATGGTTACGAGGACATCTACTCTTGGTCTTCCAAGCTCACTGAGTGGTATGGCCTTTACACCAAGGACATTGCCACTCTGGTACCCTTGCTGATAGATTGGTTCAAGTCCCATTAGGTACAGTATGAAGCCTATGGTTGCGCCGCTGTCCCTCTGGGTTTCAGTGGCCCATAGTACGACGCCAAGCTGTGATGGTGTTGTATTGTAACTTTTCAGGGCTTCTTCTGCCATTTTCTTGCCATTGAGGTAGGCATCCCAGTAGGGGATTTTCTGCGGGTCAAGACCATAGAGGTTACCGCCTGTTGGAAGTGCATCCGGTGTCCTTGCTGGATCGTTACCACGGACCGGGGGGATGTATCCACCACTTAGGGCTCTAAGTAGCATTTCACGTTCTCTGGCCGGACTTGTTTTAACATCATTGACGTATCTGTAGATGTTCTGGAGGCTTTGAATTTCTGTTTCGGTAAGGTTCCTCCGGTACTGTTTTGGAGATAATTTATTATCTCATTGAGTCCCATATTATCATAGAATTTTCCTATGATATCTGTGAGATTCGCTGGCATGCCTTCAATCACCATCGCCGGGGTAGTGAAGTTATTGGAGCCCAGTGCTATGGAACTTATCTTTTTTGCCATGGTCGTGACGAGGGAGGTAACCTGTTCTCGGGTCCAGTCCTTACCGAATACATGTAAACCGAGGGGCGTGGCAGTACTCTCTAGTTCTATAATGTAATCATGGATTTTATCGGCGATTTCAGCTCCTGAGGCATTTAAATCTATAAAGGTATCTAGGTTGAGCTTTCTTGCAGACTCTTTTATCATTTCAAGCAGTTGTATTTTCTGAGAATCATCCGTACTTGTCATGTACCTCTCTGTGAGTGTTTTAAGGGCTAGAAGATCGTCATTTAATGCTGTCAGTGCAAATGGCTGTGTTAAATGGCTGATGCTAACTGCCAGACCTCTTCTTTTGGCGTGTAATACTTCTCCTACACCGTCCATTGTGTAGATGTAGATTGATGGCATGGTCCATATGCAGATGTCAGGGTAATCTGCCCCGGAGAGGGCCACATCCTTGCCAGGTAACCATTCATAGGTCCCGTGCCTCCCAAGGTGTATAACAGCATCGGCGCTGAATTCTGTCTGTAGATACGCGTAGAATGCAAGGTACTGATAATTTGGAGGGACTATAGTGCTGTGGTATAACATGCCTGGATCTGTGTATCCTCTTTGTGGTTGAGGTCCCAGGAAGATGTTTCCAAGCCGTATGCCGGGTATTACAAAATATTTTGTACCGTTCTTTTCAACAACCATCATATTTCCTGGTGGGGCGCCCCATCCACAGAGCCCTGGTATCTGCAGTGCAATGAACTGGTTTTTAATAATTTGTAGTTCTGTTAAGCTGCCGGAATTGACCAGGAGACCTTGTAATATCTCATGCGTCCTTTCAACGAGGTTTTTTGCATCTGATATCTTTTCACTGGTTAGCATTGATCCCATTTCATCGATGGTCGAGAGCATTGCCTTATACCAGTGGTCAATGAGGGTATTTGCAGTGTCGATGAATGAGGATGTTCTATTTTCTGTTGCGATTATCTTTTTTGCTATGCACTCTATATAACCAAAGGGACCTTCTTCCATTTGTTTTCTTGTTATCTCCGGGAGTTTACTGTACCATTCCATGAAACGTTCCACAGGGTAAAGTGTTGCGTCTTCTGCTAATTTTCCGAGTTCTCCTGGAGCCCATGTTGCAATGGTTCTCCCCTTTGTCATGAGGAGGTTGATGAGTTCATCAACATTCTCCGGGATCCCTGTTACGTTGTATCCGTTCTCTTTTAATAGGTTAATTATTGTAAGTATTGATTCTAGGCCGTTGAGTGAATCGGCACCGGCAATGTTCTGTTTACCTGGCGGATAATTATAGTAGATCAGTGCCGCCTTCTTTTCTGTATTTGGCAGATATCGTAAATTTATCCAGTTTTTCACAGTCTCTATGAATTTGGCTATTCTCTCATCTACTGGTTTGGTCAAGCTCATGAGGAGGCCTGTGTTTGGGCAGATTATATTTTGCTGTGTAGCTATGATAATAGGTACTATTTGTCCCTGGGTTTCTTTAAGTGCCATGGTGGTTGCTGTTGACCAGTCACCGCCCTCTGAAATTTCCCATGTGTCAATATCCATGTATGATGTTATAGGCTCAAATACCAAGATACCGTATCTGTTTAGTAGTTCATCAATAGCTGCTCGTGAAGTTTCACCGCCAAGGAGCCATGTGAAATGTATTATCCCATCGACACGGCTTTTATTTGTTTCATTGTCGATGAAATATTCTTTAATCCCATTTAAAATATGATTACCCTGTGTGGGGTTTCCCTGGCCAAATAGGACCATTACGCTGGCTCCTTGTTTTTCAAATTCCCTGATGAGGGAATCATACAACTCAAGATCTCCCTTTTCCCATGTGGTGGACATCCATGCCACTATACCAACGGTTGGTCTCCCTGGTTTGAGGTGGAGCTGTGTGTATTCAGTGAGGTTGGTGTAAAGTTTACGATCCCTGTAAATTCCGTATAATGTTCCGGGTACTGGTTCTTTGTACTGGAATCCAAGTCCTGGAAATGCGGTTGCTAACATGTAGAGTAACTGTTGCATCCTGTTTTCTGTACATGCCATTTCAGCAGTCCAATATTTTCTGATCTGGAGTAGTGAATAGAGTCTTGGGTATCTTTGCTGGAAACCCGCCAGTACCTGTAGGCTATTGGGGGAATATGATATTGCTGTATATATCTGCTGTATCTGCTGATCTGTGAGGGGGGTTCCGTTTATATCCACGAATTCTGTGTTGTTGATGTTTGTAAGGCGGATGATAGGGTAACAGAAATAGGGGAGGGGCTCTGCCACGATTGTTTTTCCATGAAGCCTGCCACCTGAATTTAAGTTTAAGATCGTGTTAGCCAGTGCACCTGATTGGATATTGTTAAGGTAGATGAGATGCGCCCAATCAATGAGTTCTGGGATTTCACTTAGATTTTGATTGGCCTGTGAAACACTTCTAATCTGGATCTTTACATTAGGATATTCTTTCATCACGTTTTCTGCAGGGATCTGGTACTGTCCAGCGCTTGTGTCCCATGATAATATTAGGCAATGTATCTCAGAAGAGTTCAGCCCTGAACTGTTGTTCGTACTTCCCTGTGAATCTTCTGCTGCCACGGTTCCTGTGAATGCCAGTATGAAGAATGCCGTTAATAGTAAAATCACATGTCTTCCCATACATTTTCACCTCCTTTAAATTTGTTTTCTATTATTTTCCCCTCTGGAGAGGGGTTTCCTGCTTAGACGACACTAAGTCTCAGCAGGGGTAATTTTTCGGTGTTTTCAATGCAGGTCTGCCAGCACTCAGGGCATGGCAGACATGAAGGGTTTTATTACTTAAAATCCTTCCTTTATTCAGTAAAATCTTCAAAGAATAAATATTTTACTATATAAAAATAAAAAAGTAATACTAATTTACAGTGGAATAAAAATAAAGTATGATCATGGGTATCAGGAGGATGATTCTCTCACTGACATATGGAGAATACAGCTTATGGCTCACTGAAGATTACTTATGAATCATGAACCTGTGGTGAAATCCTCAAGACATGGACACCAAAAGCCATCTATATCTGCACCTATGTTTAACCATCCGGCCTCAGCTCAAAGGAGTCCTCAAGGAAATCAACCACATCATGGAACACTAAATTAAGGTTCCTCCAGTATCAGGACACTGGAATTAAAAGAGTGAGCACTCATTTCACCTTATTTTTTGAGACAGGGTGTTACAATGAAAAGGATTAATATTGTGTTTTTTCGGGGTATCTGTTTCAGTTTCTGCTCCTCAAGTGTTACTATTAAAAGGATTAATATTGTGCGGTCAAAGATTTTAGTTATAGGGAGAGGAATTTATAACTGTTGGGAACAGGCAGAAAAGGACTTTGAGGGCGCTGCTAAAAACCTTAAAATCAATGAATATTATATAACAGCATTTTTATCACAGCAGGCCGCTGAAAAAAGGGCATTGAAGGCACTGTATATCCACAAAAAAGAGCATCCCCTGGTTCCACAAATTATCTGATTTTCCTGGAAAATGAACTTAACATGCCAGAGGAATTTATGAGGGGTCTCAGAAGCTGAATCTGATATCATTATCCCGCGCCATCCAGACGCTGCCCAGGGACTCCCCTATAAACTCTATGACAGGGAAAGAGTAGAGGAGAGACTTGAAATCGCGGGTTAAGGTGATGGAATGGGTCAGGAAGGAGCTGGAGAAAAGGATTGTTTTTTTGTTTCATGGATCGTCGGGGAAAAGTCAATTTATCCTTAAAAAACTCTGACCTTAATCTCATGAAAAAAATTAGAGATGACTTTTTATCCAGCAGTTACTGCCTTATCAGTCTCTTCCATGGGTTCAGGAAGGAGTCAAGGAACATTATGAAGCCGGGCCCCGCTGATTCAATGAAATCCTCAAGGACATGGACACCGAAACCCCTCCTTATCTCTGCACCTATGTGTTTACCCATCCTGAGCCTCTCCGGACTTGAAAGGAGGTCCTCAAGGAAATCCACCGCGAAACTGTGTCTCCTTGGTGAATCAACAGCAAGCCTTGAACCCTCAACCCAGACCATTTCATTCCTTTCAAGGAACCTCTCTGAATGTTTGCGGGCCCATACAGGGGGTCCGTATCTCTTCCTGTATGATGGAAGCATCCAGACCTCCATTTCAAGGATTATAACAGCAACCTTTTCCTCATCACTCCAGTAATCAGCGTTCAGAACCCTGAAGCCCTCCTCCTCCAGTCTCCTGAGCAGGGAGTCCATGGTCTTCCTGAGCTGGGGGTACAGGGCATCTGCAGGTATATCAGGCACCCCCATGGACACCAGGATTACCTTTGAGCCCCTCATCCTGCAGGTCTCCATGATGGCTTCAGGATCCGATGCGTACTCCGGTCCGGTGAAGTATTCCTTCTTCCCTGACCTGAGGAAGTTCCTAGCAGCGGTTATAAATTCAGACATCCTCTGGAGTGTCAGGGCCGCTGCCACGTTCCTGTTCCTGTCCACGGGGTCAACCACAACCAGGGGCTCCGTGAACCTTTCACCGGTCCCGTGACCCTCAATATCAATCACATGGCCGGGCCTCCATTCAAGGGCCCCCTCCAGGACCCCCTCAAAGTCATGGTAGTGTATTATGAGGAGCTCTGCAAGGTAACCTGCAAAGCCACCGACGCGGAACTCTGAACCATAGGTACCTGTTGACTTCATGAACTGCTTGAGGAGGAGCACCTCATCCCTCTGCTCTTCCCTGAGCCTTGTCTGGATGTACCTGGTGTGGAGGATTGTCCGGTCAACAGCTGATCTGAGCTCTGAAGCATCCTCTATACGGTAGCAGGGGACGAAGTCAACCTCGTATCCATCTATGTGCCCTGTAACGTAGGGGTGTGATGCGTAGCGCTCCTCAGGGGTCCCATGGAACCTCCTTATACATTCATGTCCCAGGTGGAGGCCGGTGGTTTTGAGTTCCTCCTCAGGGGTATCCAGGGGGAAGTGGATGAATATGTCTATATCGGCGCCGCCAGAGAGCCATGTACCCTTGGCAACCGAGCCCACAAGGACGGCCTCTGCATCCAGGCCCTCCCCTGATGCCAGTCTGTTTATGCATCCGGTTAGTTTCCCTGACAGGTTCATAACACGCTGATATTCCTCTTCATCCGGTTTTATGTCATCGAGTATATCCCTGTAGTCCATGGTAAACACGCTCCAAAGGTGTACTGGACACCTTTAACTTAGAAGAAGTTTAAAGCCTGAAGACCCGGATATCCGAGTAGAGGGGTCCTGCAGGTGTGAGTTCACTCTTCTTGAGTGCTATCTCCCTGACCTCCATGGACCCGATATCCACTTCCTCAAGGTCTGAGATTATATCCGCAAGCTTTTCCCTGTTCCTGGGACCCTTAACCCTTCCAATGGTGAGGTGGGGTACGTAGTCCCTTTCGGGTCTGAAGCCAATCCCCCTGAAACCAGTGTCAAGGTGTTCCTGAAGTTTGGAGAATGTTTCAGGGTCTTCAACACCGAGCCAGACCACACGTATGTACCTGGGGTTCGGGAAAACCCCGGCACCCTTTATATGGATTCTGAATGGCTCATATTCACTTATGGTTTCATCCACGATTCTCCCTATCCTTTTAAGTCTGTTCTCACCGGTGTCCCCGAAGAATTTCAGGGTGAAGTGGAGGTTTTCGGGTTCAACGAATTTGATCTGGGCATCGGCACCCTTCAGTTTCTCCTGGACCTCAATTATCCTGTCCTTCAGTTTCTCATCAACATCGACTGCAAGGAAAGCCCTTACCTTCACTGCTCACTCCTCCAGGTTTTTAAGTCTTTCAAGGCTCTTGTGGGGTGTTTCAATGGTGTTCAGCATGTAAAGTTCCACCCTGCCGAAGAGCTCCCTGAAGAACATCTTCCTCAGTTCCATCTTCCTAGGGTCCCTTACAAGCTGGTGTGGGTTGCAGAAGTCCTTCTCAAGCATGTACCTCAGCCCGGCCTCAGGGTTCAGCCTCCTGAAGGGCGGCTCTCCAGGGGTCCTGTCAAGGAGTACAACCCTTCTGAGGGTGGTTGATTCCCTTATACTGTCACCGAAGAGTCTGCTGATATCCACGATTCCCCGGCCCTTCCTGTCAAGACTCACATCCTCTATGATCTCAGAGTACTCCTCCCAGACACTGCCTATATCATCACGTATGTAGGAGTTCTTCTCTGAGGCATAGGCAAGGGCGCCGTTCTCAAAGAGTCTTGTGAAGAACCAGTCATCTGATATGTAACTGCAGGCATCATCAAGGAGCATCCCGTAGGTAAGGGTTGTCTTTCCGGTACCGGGAGGTCCTATGATGGCGAGACCATGACCCTCTACATCGATGACTGAGCCATGGACAGAGTAGCGGAGGTGCTCTGAATGGTACTCCTCGAAGAAGTCAGCAACGGCTGCAAGGGCTATGCTCTTAACCCATCCATAGTAGTCCATGTTCTTGATTATAACCGTCTTTGAGACCGGTTCATAGGACACGGATAGTTCCCCACCATCCGAGACAGCGAATACCTTTGCATGGGGCCTGATATCATCGCTCATGAACCTGAAGTTATCCTCCCATTCCTCCTTGAAGGATGGGTCATCTGTAAGGAGCTTGACACAGGCACCATGCAGGTTTGCCTTCCTCTCAATGAGCCGTGTGTCTATTTCAGCAAGTAGCCTGTCCTTCTCCACGGGTGTGATGATCCTTACGCTGTACATGTTAGGCACCATCACCTCAAGCCATTATTCATGTTTGATGGTCCTTACGCTGCAAGGTGGTTCACTTCTCAATTATGGTCTCGGTGATGGCCATGCCGAAGTGCCTTGCTGAGTCCTCAAAGTAAACAAGGACCCTGTCTCCCTCAGATATTTCGCTGACAGAGACAGCTTCCCCCTTGTCATTCACGAGTCTTATGGTTTCAGCGTTCTGGAGGAGCGTCCTCACACGTCTATCCTCGTACTCTGCTTCAACGAGTATCAGGGGCCTCTTCTCTATTTTAACCCTTCCAACCACAGCGACCCGTGACCTGCCCTTGGAGTCAACCACCAGGACCTCATCGCCGGTTTCAAGCTCTGAAAGGTACTTTGTCTTCCCTCCGGGGGTCATGACGTAGGCCTGGACCGGTCCTGCGTTGACACGGAAGGGCCTTGATGCCACGTATTCGCTTTCAAGGGACTCGCTGTGGACAAGGAAGAGTCCACCGGAGTAGCTTCCAACCAGCATGCCCTCGCCGGGGACCATCATTGAACATGTGTCCACACAGACCCTGTCACCTGAACCAACAGGCTCCACACGGGTAACTGTCGCCGGTTTGAGGCTGTACTTTTCGCTTTCAATCTCCTCAAGGAGTTCTGCTATGGCCTTTATCTGTGATATTTCTGCAGGTTCTATAAGGACACCGTCTGTGCCGTGTTCAAGGGTTTCAAGGGCCACCCTGGCCTCCTCTTCATCAGCCACGGCCGCCACGAGTTTAACATCCTCGCCCTGAAGGTCCGCGATTATGTTCTCAAGGGGGATGATCTTCCAGTCCTCACCCACCAGTATCAGGTAGTCCACCGTGCGCCCAAGTCGCCTTGCAAGTTCCTCATGGGCCTTGCTCCTTATCTCAACATAGGCGGCAACCCTCTTACCCTCACCCTTGAGTTCGAATGCTATTTCAGCGTCCCTTGAGTATTCAAGGGATTCCGGGAGTTCAAGGGTCCCGTCACCCTCACCGTTAATCCCTACAAGGACTATGTCGGCATCCTCATCGGGTGATATGATGGTGAGGTTTCCAAGTTTCCTTATCTTCTCTGCATCTGAAACATCAACGATGTGGTCTATCCCTGATTCAAGGGCGGCTGTTATGAAGGTCTTCTTCTCATCCCAGTAGGTGTCGGGTGCCATTAACCAGGCGAATTTCATCCTCAATCGCCACCCCTGAGTATCTTAACGGCCTCTTCAACCTCAATCCCCTCATGGACTATCCCTGCAATGGCCCTTGTCATTTTTTCAGGCGAATCTGCCTGGAAGATGTTCCTTCCTATTGCTACACCGGCTCCTCCAGCGTCAACGGAGTTTTTAACCATCTGGAGGAGTTCCTCCTCGGTTTCAATCTTAGGGCCCCCTGCAATGACCACCGGGACGGGGCATCCCTTCACAACCTCCCTGAAGGTTTCAGGGTCACCTGTGTAGTTTGTCTTTATTATGTCTGCTCCGAGCTCAGCGCCTGCACGCGCTGCCAGTTTAACAACTTCAGGGTCGTGTTCATCCTTTATCTTCTCACCCCTGGGGTACATCATGGCTATGAGGGGCATTCCCCAGTCGTCACAGATCTCGGCAACGGTACCCAGCTTTATGAGCATCTCAGGCTCCCTCTCAGAGCCAACATTCACATGGACAGAGACGGCGTCAGCACCGAGTTTAAGGGCCTTCTCCACCGAGGTGACGAGCACCTTATGGTTCGGGTCAGGGCCAAGGCCCGTGCTTGCAGAGAGATGTATTATAAGTCCAATATCCCTCCCGTATCCCCTGTGGCCGCTTTTAACCATCCCCTTGTGCATGAGGACGGCGTTGGCACCGCCACTTGCCACGTCATCTATGGTGCCTGCCATGTCTATTATTCCACGGACGGGTCCGATGGATACACCGTGGTCAAGGGGCACTATAACGGTCCTGCCGGTTTTCCGGTTTATTATCCTCTCAATTCTAATCCTTTTACCTATCATCAGCACCCTCCTTGTAGATCCTGCTGGACCAGAGTTTGAATTCCCTGAGCCGAGGGGGGATGCCGGCATCCCCGCTTGACTCAAGCCATCCATACCTTGAGGTGATTGACTCTTCAGTCATGGATGAGCATACAAAGTCCAGGAGTCCCCGGTTCCTTATTATCGAGGTCCCTGGTTTAAGTGTGGATGACCATATGAAGTAGACCTTGAAGGTTGTATCAGGGTGATAACCACCGCCAAGGTCCACGCTGAGGACATCACAGGATTCAATCATTTCACAGACCCTTTCAAGGGTTTCATGAAGTCTAACATCCCCTGATATGAATTCAACGTTCCCTGTCTTCCTGCTGAGGTCCTCCATTATGCTGATGGCTTCGGGACTGTTATCTATGGCTATGACCCTTCCCTCGGGTACAAGGTCTGAGATGATGCGGGTGGAGTTCCCCACATGGCATCCCAGTTCCACCACTGTGTGGTGGGGTTCAAGGATCTCCCTGAGGACCTTCCTGTAAACATTGATGTCATAGGTTATCCTGATCATCGGATCACTTCTTTCCTTCTGTGATAGGGTCCGGTCACTGGACTGGTTCCTTTTTCCTTGCCACTACTTTCATGGTCCTTCCTACCGATACTATGGCGCTGACCACCCATATAGTTTCCCTTTCATGGGTGATCACACCCCATAACTTTTTATAACCTTCTAATTTAAAGTGGTTTCCCCTTAAATCCACATATATGTTCATTATAATCAGTAATGGCCTCCAGATTCAGTCTATGAACCTTGCACCTGAAAAGTCGATCCCTGATACCGTCGCACCTTCAATTTCAGTGTCAGGGTTCTCTGAGAGTGCGAACACCGTGTTGCCGAGCATGGCCATTGAGGCCCCGACTGTATCCTCAGCCATTGAATCAGCCATCTCCCTGAGTTCAGGGTTTATAAGTCCTGTTCTCTCTGCGAATTCACGTGAGAGCCTCATGAAAAGTTCAGGGGAGGGTTCCTTCAGGAGTTTCTTCATCATCCCCGAGGCCGTCCTGTTTATGCGCTCCACGTGGCCGGCATCGGTGATTATGGATGATGTGTCAAGCTCGCCAAGGGTCAGGGATATGACATGGAGGCCCTGGTCAACTATACGGTCCGTCACACCATAGCCTGGGGGTCCCTCCCTTGTCCTTATAACGATGCCCCCTGTGAGTTCAGCTATAAGGTCTCCGAGGCCTGTTCCAAGCTCCACCTCCACCCTGTGGGCGATTGCACCTGCAGTGTTCACGGTTACCGGCAGTTCAAGTTCCCTTACAGCTGCAAGGATGGTTCCAAGTGCACAGGCAGCCGATGTCCCGAAACCGCACCCCACAGGGACCTGGATTTTATGGCAGACCTTGATACCGCCCCTGAAACCGGTATGCTCCCTTAGCAGTTCAACCGCCCTGCGGGTGACGGGGTCATCCTTAACGGTTCTTCCGTTTATCACGACCCTGGTTTTATCCTCAGACCTTAACGCCCTGACCCGGGTCATGACACCCCTGTCAAGGACAACGCCGGCCCCCCGGGACCCTGTCCTGAGGGGGTCATCCTTCCTTATGATTTCAAAGAAGCCTGTTATGTGTGATGGTACAAAGACAGCCGCCTTCATTTAAATACTTCCATGAACAGAATCTAACTGTTAGGTGATATATTCATAAGGTAATATAATTGTTAGGAGGGGCATTAAAATTAGGAAGAGGATAGATCTCCACACCCACAGCCTTCTGAGTGATGGCGAGCTCCTGCCATCTGAACTGGCAAGGAGGGCGTGTGTACTTGGACATGAGGCAATCGCGGTAACGGACCATGTGGATGCATCAAACATAGGCACCATCGAGGGGCTTATAGATGCCGTGTCCGATATAAGTGATAACTGGGACATCAATGTGGTCCCTGGGGCTGAGATAACCCATGCCCCTGTTGAGATAATTGATAAACTTGCTGTGAGGGCAAGGAGGCTGGGGGCTGAGGTTATAGTTGTCCACGGGGAGACCCTCGTGGAGCCGGTGATACCCGGGACCAACCATGCAGCCGTTAACTGTCCAGAGGTTGATATACTGGCCCACCCAGGGCTTATAAGTGTGGAGGATGCTGAAGCTGCACTTGAGAATGATGTCACCCTTGAGATAAGCGCAAGGAAGGGGCACTGCCTTGGTAACGGTCATGTGGCGGTCACAGCAAGGGAGGTTGGTGTGCCTGTTGTCATTGACACGGACACCCATGCACCCGGGGACCTGCTTGATTATGACATGGCAGAGAAGGTGGGCCTCGGGGCCGGGTTAACAGAATCTGAGGTTGAGGATGCCCTGGTAAGGAACCCCCGGAGGATACTTAAAAGGAATGGTATTCTGTAGGGGATTGGGTTTTTTTAGTTATAAGAAAGGTTTTTATTTTTTCTGTTTCTTTTCTGAGGAATGGTGTTCTGTAGGGGTGTGGAATCTGTTTTATTTGGAAGAAGGTGTTTTTTCTGTTTCTTTTCTGAGGAATAGGATTCTGCATGTGAACAGAATCCCTTTACTGATAAAAAAAGTTTTTATTTTCTCCCTGTCCTGAAACTGACGCTCCAGGTTTTTATCGGGGAGCTGCCTTTCACGGCCTCGAAAGGAACTGTGAGGGTGTAAGATGTGTTTTTACTGAGCATGGATGGTTTTATATAGAGCGTGTTACCCTTCACCCATTTTTTAATGTAGACCCTTCGACCGCGCTGGTTTTTAAGTACGATCCGGTTCCAGTTTTTGCCACTGCTGATCCTCTCTGAGAATCTCACCTTTATCATGGTTCTTCGTGGAGTGATTGCACCAGTGGTGGGGTAACTTGATATGACCTTTGTTTCACTGACACTCACCCTTTTAAGGCTGTCAAGGGATTCTATTAACATTGCAGCTTCGCAGAGCTTCCTTTCAGAGGTGTCGTAGGCGTAGGCCTCATATATGATGGTACTGTATCCCATGGATGCGATGGGTATGGTGACGTAGGCCGGACTTGTGGATTGTGGAGGTGTGTAAATCCTGAGGAATGGCATCCTTGATACAATCTGGTTTCCATAGTTCATGGTGGCGGTACCCTTTGATATGGGGTATATGAACCTTGGATACGCGTATCCACTTTCCATGTAACGGTTTTCATGACAGTCAACAACAAGCATGGGTTTTTCATTCCCATAGTATGAGACAAAGTCTCCAGCCTCCCTTGAGTGTCAACAACAAGCATGGGTTTTTTCATTCCTGACATCAGGTACCACGAAGTCCCTTGCAGGGAGCTGACCCCTCATAGGCCCTCCTGAGAAGCTCAGGGGGTTTCGTGTAACATGTACATGATACACGTATCTCTTCTTCAGTTTGCTCTTCCTTAACTGGTATTTTAGGGCGTTATGCACACAGTATTCCCCGGGTGGACGTCTATTATGATTGCTATGGTTTCATTGGAGCTCTTGTTTCAAGAGTGCTCCTTTTCCATGCAGCCATAGTTTCCCTCACCAATCTTAACTGCATGTGAGCAGCCAGCAAGTGCAAATACAATCAGGATTATACCCAGTCTCAGGTTATTCACCACATCACCCCCAAACATTTATATGGTGTTTCTCGTTAAACATTTATATGGTGTTTCTCGTTGATAAACCAGGTTAATAAAACACGAAAAATTTATATTAGCCTTGAATAAAATAACAGTTTGTAACTAATATTTGCTGAACGGAGGAAAACCCCAAAATGAGAAAACTCAGCACATGGAAACTTAAACTCAGAATGTTCCTTGCCACAGCACTCCTATTTGGAATAATCTACGCCATACTGATTGCCATAGGAGCCTTCATGGGCTTTGGAGGCCCCCTCTTCTACGCCCTCCTGGGCCTTGGAATAGTATTCATCCAGTACCTCATATCCCCCAAGATAGTGGAACTCACCATGAACGTACACTACGTTACAGAGGCGGAGGCCCCGAGGCTCCATGCCATGGTGTCGGAACTTGCAATGAACGCAGGGATACCAAAACCAAGGGTTGGTATAGCTGAGATAGACGTGCCGAATGCCTTCGCCTTCGGAAGAAGCAAATCAGATGGAAGGGTGTGTGTAACAAGGGGTATACTCAACCTCCTTGATGAGGAGGAACTCAGGGCAGTCCTCGGACATGAAATATCCCACATAAAGCACAGTGACATGATAGTAATGACCCTTGTGAGTGCGGTTCCACTCATATGCTACTACATCTTCTGGAGCACACTCTACAGCAGGGACGATGATGCAAGCCTGATTGGCCTTGCAGCGCTACTGGCATACTTCCTTGGCCAGCTCATAGTCCTCTTCATCTCAAGGACCAGGGAGTACTATGCGGACCAGGGGAGCATTGAAATTGGGGGTCAGCCCCACAAACTTGCAAGTGCACTCTACAAGCTGGTCTATGGATCTGCAAGGTTTGACAGGGACGACCTCAAGCAGATTGAAGGCGTGAAGGCCTTCTTCCTCAACGACGTCACGGATGCCAGGAACGAGATCAACGACCTCAGACAGCTTGACATGGACATGGATGGGACCATAAGTCCAGGGGAACTCCAGAGACTGAAGTACACAGGCGTCAGGGTCGGTGCAGGTGCAAGGATACTTGAACTCATATCAACACACCCGAACATGCTTAAAAGGATACAGAGGCTCTCTGAGTTTACTTAGGGAACCTTAATCTGTTAAGAAGATACGGAGGCTCTCTGAGTTTACTTAGGGAACATTTCAATCCTTGGACATGCTTCTGGAGTTCACCAGGGGAACATTTTAATTTTTAAGCAGATTCAGAAGGAGATTCCATCCACATACACTTATATTTAAAAAAATGAAATCAGAAAAATAGGTAAGGAGCTTCTCAGTACTTCTTCACAACACCAACAATGGCTGAGCGTGGCACCCATGTATTCAGGGGTGTCCTCACAATCACTGAGGTTGGAGTGTAGATTCGCTCCACCTTCTTGTTATCACTCATGAGGTAGACCCTTGATCCTTCAATCTTACCCACCCTCTTTACTATGAGGCCATATTCGGGGTGCTTTGCGATTACAATGTCACCGACCCTGTAATCATCGGTTTTAAGCACTATGAGTTCCTGTCCATCCCTGAGTGTCGGGTACATTGAGTCACCGCTCACAACCGCGGGCATCGGCAGCTGGTCGACACCGAACTGGGATTCTATCCTCACATCAATCTTCCTGTAACCGTACTCTTTAGCTATTTCCTTCACATCAGCCTTTATCGAATCAACGGTACTGTCAGGGTCGTTGATCACATCCGCCATGTAATTACCGATCTCCTGCTCCATTGCAGTAGGGGCACTTGTGAACATCATTGTCCTGGCCTCAACTGTAATGTTAACCCCATCCGTCTTTATGGTGATATCGACCGCATCGGCGTTCTCAGCATAATAAAATATACCTGCAGCTGCAATCAGGATAACCGCGATAAGAGCAACAGCCAGCTTCTTCATTCTAATCATCCTCCAGTATCAGGTTCTCGATAAGGGTCCGTGTCCTTTCAAGGTCCATCTGCCCGGGGGCTGTTGAGGCATCAAGGGATGCGAAGGTTATGGGTGAGCCGAAGAGGGCGCAGACGGCCCTGGTGTAGCTGCCCATCTCCCCCATGGATATGGCGATGGTTTCATCCTCAACTGCAAGTAACTGGAGAACCACCAGGGTATCTGCCCTGTTTTCTGGCATCACAGCCACCTTTGCCATGTTCCCCAGTTCCTTTTCCATTTTGACAATCCTCAGCAGGGCATCAAGGGATGGTGTTTCATTGAAGTTGTGGTAGGAAATTATACTCCTCTCGGCCTTCCCTGTAACCCTCATGATGTGCTCCTGGTCCGTTCTCAGTTCGACATCAACATAATCAGCAGCCTCTGCAGCGGCCTCAAGGAGGACTATCCTTTCATCCTCACCACCCCTGTACTGGCCGCCCTCTGATGGCGGCCTGCAGGTTGCTATCACCGGAAACCCTATATCATCTATCAGTTCCTTCACAGAGTCAGGGTCAGGTTCTCTGAGGGTGTCAATTCTTATTTCAAGGAGATCAGCCCCCTTATCAATGGCTCTGCCTGCTGATTCAAGTGCAAGTTCAGGTGTTCTTTCGGATACTGGGACGCAGATCCTGGTTTTCATTTTAAATGGTTCTCCTTCCTTATGGTTATCTGAGAAATAAAGATTTTCTGCAAATCTATATATGTCCTTTGCGGTAATAAAATTTTACATATCCCTCATGGGCCATCACATTCTCACTGAAGAAGGGTGATTTCTTTGAATGTGAAACCTATTTATCTCTTCACTCTAAATTAGGTTAAGGTGATTTCTTTGAAGATAACTTCAATAGGCGCAGACATATCTGACAATGATACGAGCTGCAGCATGGAACTTATAAGGTCACTGGAGGCCTCCATACCAGGTCTCCTTGATGCAGGTGCAGAGGGCGCAGCACTGACAAACATAACAGGGGATGATGTGGTAATAAGCGCCTTCGTACCCGATGATAAACTTGAAACCGTCAACAGGGCAATAGTTGAGATACTGAGGGATTCATCAGAGAGTCTTGGGGACCTTGAAGGCATATCAGATGAACCCGATGGTGCAGGGGAGGGCATATCATATGCCGAGGCGGTGATAAGGCAGGACCGCTACCCCGATGCAGTTATACTCGCCTTCGATACCTATGGTGGTGAGGACTTTGTTGCTGACGTTGCAAATTCAGCAATAGAAGCCGCGAGGGGTATGGGGGGTGTTACCGATGTCAGTGATGAGATAGCTCCAGGGGTCAGGGAAATCCCCGGTGTGGGCTATGTTTCAGATAAGACAGATGACCCTGTGGTTGTTGCGACCATAGAGGACATTGAGAGCGTTGGTGTCGCAGCAGGGGCAATGATCGGGGCAGCCCTTGGACACAAGAACGTCTACCTGGTGAAGAGGGGGTCGCCCTCCTATGTTATACCCGGAAGCGTGATAGTATCTGCAACAGCATTCCTTAACGGTAATCTCATAGACCTTGCAGTGCCCTTTGAGGAGAGGACGAGGATACTCAGGGTATGAAAGAACAGGAATCAATCCGCAGCGCGCCCCGGTTTTAGGGTCTCACAGGACCTGTGTATATAGAGAAATAATTATTATTATGTCCATCCAATATACTCTGGAGGGGATCTATCATGATACTGCTTGATGAAGATACCAGATGCCTGGTTCAGGGCATAACAGGTAAACAGGGATCATTTCACACTGAACAGATGCTTGAATACGGTACAAGAATCGTTGCAGGCGTAACACCCGGGAAGGGTGGTCAAGAATTCCTGGGCCTCAACGTCTACAACTCGGTCGAGGAGGTCACCGAGGAGATGGATGTCAACGCGTCCATAATATTCGTACCGGCACCCTTTGCAAAGGACGCGGCCTTTGAGTCAATAAGGCACCTTGACCTTGTTGTTATCATCACAGAGCACATACCGGTCCACGACTCGATGCAGATAATGGAGTACGCAAGGAGGATGGGTAAGACTGTTATAGGTCCCAACACTCCGGGCATAATAACACCAGGTGTGGGTAAGCTTGGCATCATGCCAACCCACATATTTGATGAGGGCAGGATAGGGATAGTCTCAAGGAGCGGCACCCTCACCTATGAATTCGCCGCCCAGCTCACCGAGGCGGGCTTCGGCCAGAGCACATGTGTGGGTATAGGCGGAGACCCTGTAACCGGGCTTGGATTCATTGACGTCCTTGAAAAATTCGAGGAGGACCCTGATACAGACGCAGTGGTCCTCATAGGCGAGATAGGTGGTGATGCAGAGGAAAGGGCCGCCGATTACATAAGGGAGCACATGTCAAAACCGGTCCTTGCCTTCATCTCAGGCGCAACAGCCCCGCCGGGTAAACGGATGGGCCATGCTGGTGCAATAATCGAGGGTGGAAAGGGAACCGCCAGAAGCAAGAGGGAGGCCCTTGAGGCTGCAGGGGCTGTGGTGGTTGACCAGCCCTCAGCAGTGGTGGAACATATCAGGGAGATCCTTTAGGGCTCTCATGTTACTTGATGAAAAACTTTAGCTGATTGGAGGGTTGGTTTATCATGTCACTTATTGATGATCTTCTAAATGGAAGGATGAAACTCCATGAACTTGAGAGGCACCTCCCGGCTGATGAGGCCGTCAGGGTAAGGAGGGAGTTCATAGAAAGGGTCTCGGGGGCCAGCTTAAGGCACATAGCAAATTACAGTATAGACATGGAGAGGGCCTCCGCAAGGAACATAGAGAACCCTGTGGGCGTAATCCAGATACCCCTCGGGGTTGCAGGGCCCCTTAAGATAAATGGTGAGCACGCTGATGGAAGCTACTACGTACCCCTGGCAACATCTGAGGGCGCCCTGGTTGCATCGGTAAACAGGGGCTGCTCCGTCATCACGGCTTCAGGCGGGGCCACCGTGAGGGTAACAGGGGACTGCATGACCCGGGCCCCGGTTATAAAGACTGGTTCTGTTGCAGAGGCCCTTGAACTGAGGAAATGGATGCAGGATAACATTGAAGCCCTCAGGGAGGAGGCGGAGTCAACTACACGACACGGTAAACTCCTCAAGATAGACCCCATCATCGTGGTGGGATCCTACGTCTACCCCCGTTTTGTATACAGTACAGGTGACAGTATGGGGATGAACATGGTCACCATAGCCACAGAGAAGGCCCTTGAACTCCTCACAGAGAAGACCGGAGCCCATGTCATAGCCCTCAGCGGAAACGCCTGTGTTGATAAGAAACCATCAGCCCTTAACCTTGTTGAGGGTAGGGGTAAGAGCCTTGTTGCCGAGGTCACGGTACCCGGGGAAACTGTTGAGAGGGTGCTGAAGGCAACACCGGAGTCGATAGCTGAGGTTAACACAGCAAAGAACCTTGTTGGGTCTGCAGCTGCAGGGAACATGGGGTTCAACGCCCACTACGCCAATATCATAGGTGCAGTATTCCTTGCCACGGGGCAGGACGAGGCCCATATAGTTGAGGGTAGCCTTGGCGTTACCCTTGCAGAGGAACGTGATGGGGACCTCTACTTTTCGGTGTCCCTCCCCGATGTCCCCCTGGCAACCGTCGGGGGCGGTACCGGACTTGAAACAGCCTCCGAGTGCCTTGACATAATGGGTGTGAGGGGTTCGGGTAAGGTCCATGAGTTTGCAGAGATCGTTGGCGGCGCCGTGCTTGCAGGGGAGCTTTCACTTATGGGCGCCCTTGCAGCGGGACACCTTGCACGTGCCCACAGGGACCTTGGAAGGGGATAGGATCTGCTGATGGATTTATGGTGTCTGAGGATGGAGCCGGGAAGGTCATGACGGGTCCCCTGTGAATTGAAGGAAATATGCTCTTAAGTCATGCGTGGTGAAGGTTATGATGGATCTGCGTGAATTTATAAGGGAATACATCAATATGAGCCGCTATGTGGCGCTTGGAACCCTTGATGGTGTCCTTGCAGTTATGGGGGTCACCCTCACAGCCAGTGGAGTTGCCGGTGCAGGGGGATTTGCGGTTGACAACTACCTGATAGGCCTGACGGGTCTAAGCGGAGGCATAGCCCTGGCGCTCTCCAACGCCTTCGGTTCATTTATCGGGGAAAGGGCGGAGGAGACAAGGACCATGAGGGAACTTGAAAGGAAGATGATGATGGCTGAGGGTAAACTGGACGATACCATAATCCACCAGCAGGCAAGGAGGAGGGTCTACATGAGCATGTTCACCCATGGGTTCTCAAGCTTCATGGGGGCCTTTGTACCCGTACTCCCCTTCCTTCTGATACCTGACCGGGTCACGGCAACCATGGTCACGGTCATACTATGCCTGATAGCCCTGGTGGGCCTTGGCCTATACCTTGGACGTGTTTCAAGGGAGAACATCTACAAAACAAGCCTTGAGATCGTTATTATAGGCATACTGATAGGCATTGTAAGCTTCATACTGGGAGGATCCCATTAAAAAAAGGGTATTCTTTTATTTGGGGTGGAGTTAAGCTTGTTTTATCAGATCAAGAAAGGGTATTCTTTTATTTGGGGTGGAGTTAAGCTTGTTTTATCAGATCCCGTAGAGACCCTCAACGGTGTCCTGGTGTATCCTGTATGCATCCTCCTCACTGAATATCCCCTTATCCAGGAACTCAAGGGTCCTCCTTGGCACGGTCTTTGGTCCCAGGACGGCTCCAGGTCTTCCCCTGTCATCCAGGTAGTCTGTCTCCATGAGGAAGCAGCCACCCTTCTCTATACCCTTTTTCACCACATCCCTTGATGCTATCAGGGATGGGGTTAGTCCATGGTTCTCCTCCCTCCTGGTGCAGGGCCCTGAGAAGTGCTTTATCACCATGGACCTCCTGATCCCTGCCCTGTCAGCCATCTCTGCAAACTCCCTGAACTCCTCCGGCCCGGAGCTCTCGGTGTGGAGCTGTACCGGACAGGAGGCTTCGGCTGCGAATTCCATGGCAAGGAGCATGAGCCTGTTGTGGGCCTCCAGTTCCTCCTCACCCACAGGGTAGTGGGGCCTTCCAACCTCACCTATGGCAACGGCCCTCCCCTCGAGTACAAGGGACCTTGCATACTCAAGGCCCTCCATTATCATCTCCTCAGCCTCCCTGAGTTCCTTACCGGCCTCAAGGAGCCTTGATAGCTCTGCAGGGTGGAGGCCGACGACCGCGTATGCATCAACCTCAGTCTCCCTGTTTATGATGTCAACGTACTTCAGTACGGTGTCCATGGTCTTCCTGTAGTCTGTCCCGGCATTCACGGTCCATGACGGCTTGTTGGGTATTATCATCCTCCTGCCGCCGGCCCTCTGGAACTTCCTGGCCACCTCCAGGGGGCCCTCACCATTAATTGCATCAACATGTATATGGTTGTCTGTGATTGGTATGTCCATGGTTTCACCGTGCTGAAATTTATTCAGTGGGGGTTTCCCTGGATGGATTGCTCATGCAGGATCTTGGTCTTTTGACTTTGGCCTCAACCCCCATCTTCTCGAGGACGGTCCTGAAGTCAACCTTTGTTTTGAAGCATCCGTCCCTCAGCAGGGGGACCCCCTGGGGCGAGAACTTTGACAGCTTCATCATTGCAAGGTTCAGGTCCTGGTAGCAGGCAACACCCAGGACGGCCCTGAAGCGGTGCTCCTCAAGGATATTCTTTATGAAGGTGGAGCCGGGGATGATGAATACCCTGTAACCTATCCCCTCAGCCCTCTCCTTGAGCTTCCCTATGATGCAGCGGTTGCAGCCGGTGCAGACAAGCCCCACCCTCTCAAGGCGGGCCTCACAGTGGGGGTTTCTGAGGCAGTGGGGTAATATAAGGGCCTTGTCCTCGGGTGGTATTGATTTGAACCTCTTCTCGTTTATCTTGTTCCTCACCTCAACGCCTATCTGGTCAACGATTCTGCTGTTAAGCCCCAGCGATTCTGAGAACTTCTTGAAGGGTCCGTAGAACATGTCAACTGTGATAAGAAGGAGTTTAGGGAATATGAGCCTGTCCTCCTTCAAAAGCAGCCTTCCAAGGAAGAGGCTTGCTGCCAGCATCAGGAGTAGGCAGACTCCTGCAAGGAATACGAGCTGTCCGAAGATCTGATAGAATTCAGTTATCATAATGTTTCACATTTATAGGTTCTGTAACTTGAACTTAAATATTTTCATCTGTGAAGACAGAGTCCCATGTCATGCTCTTCATGGCCACCGGAGCCTCATGGAATGAACCCTAACGGTTTCCGGGAGGTTCTTCAGGTGTATGTTGCCATCGCTCCCGGTTATCTCCACCCCTGTAAGTTCAGGGCAGGAGCAGAGGAGGTGATGGTCCGGGTGGGTCCCTGGTGTTATGCTGCAGTCCAGGTTTATGGTGTCGGCTGCGGATACAACCATCCTGAGTCTCCCTGAACCTGGATGGTTCTCGGGGAGCACCACCAGGGGGTTCTCCATTTCAAGGAGGAGGTATGCAAGGGCCATGATACCCCTCCTTGCCCCTTCACCAGACATGAAGGCGGATATAACTATAAGGTCATTGGGTTCAAGGAAGAGGGCTATCTCATCTTCAGGGGTGTTCATAAACAGTGTTCTCTGCCTTCCAGACTGTATAACACCCACTGTACCGTTCTCGGCCTCGATGAATAGGATTTCGTCCTCCTTTATCCTGAAATCCAGTGCCCTCACCCTTATCCTTCACATTCCACGTTGTCTGACTGGCAGGACGGGCATATCACCCGCCTTCCAACACCCTTAAACTCGTTTCCACAGTCAAGGCATTTACACTTCCTTGTCTTCATCTTCTTGATGTCTATATCGGCCATTGGACCTCCAACGGTACACATATCTACCACCTTTGAATTCTATATCTTGCATCATTTATCTACTTTACCCGGATGTACTCCTGGCTGAGGGATATTTACTGGTCTTCAGTGTTGAGTTCGTGCTCATGGATTACCCGTGGAGAATACTGTAATACAGGGGACCGTAAAAACTTATTATTCAGAACCGGTATAGAATATTACAGGTCCATATGACCGGGTGAGTTAATGAAGAACCTTGTTTTTCCATTCACAGCAATAGTAGGACAGGAAAAGGTGAAAAAGGCCCTTGTACTTAACGCTATAAACCCTGCCATCGGCGGGGTTCTTATAAAGGGGGATAAGGGTACCGGTAAGACGACGGCTGTAAGGGCACTTGCGGATCTCCTGCCATCCATCCGGACGGTGAAGGGCTGTCCCTTCAACTGCGACCCGGATGAACCTGAATCAGCATGTGATCTGTGCCGTGAAGGCGACTTTGAGGTTGAATACCGGAAGATGAGGGTGGTTGAACTCCCCCTCGGCTCAACCGAGGACAGGGTTGTCGGATCCCTTGACATCAGGAAGGCCATAAGGGAGGGTATAAAGGCCCTTGAGCCGGGGATACTTGCTGAGGCGAACAGGAACATACTCTACGTGGATGAGATAAACCTCCTTGACGACCACCTCGTCGACGTCCTCCTTGACGCAGCAGCCTACGGTGTGAACACGGTTGAAAGGGAGGGCATATCACTCCAGCACCCCTCCAGGTTCATACTGGTGGGGACCATGAACCCGGCTGAGGGTGAACTCAGGCCCCAGCTCTCGGACAGGATAGGTATACATATAAATGTTGGCACAATCAGCGACATAAAAAAACGCGTCCTTATCATGAAGAGGCGTGATGAATTCGAGCAGGACCCTGAGGGCTTCATTGAGAGGTTCAGGGACAGCCAGAGGGAACTCCTTGAGAGGATAATGGGTGCAAGAAAACTCCTTCCTGCAGTCACCATAGATGATTACCTCCTTGAGCTCATAGCAAGGGTCTGTGTGGATGCCGGTGTTGACGGCCACAGGTCGGACATTGCAATCGTACGCACCGCCAGGGCCCTTGCAGCCTTCAGTGGAAGAAGGAGGGTGCATGAGGAGGATGTTGAGGAGGCAATAATCCTTGTCCTGGGGGAGAGGATCCCGGGTAAGACATACAACCGTGAGAACACACGAAGAGAAATGCAGAGGGCCAGGGAGGAGATGGAGAAGGAGTCAGAGGATGATGGGGGTTCTGATGATGATTCCAGAGGGGATGAATCAGATTCCTCCCCTGAAGGTGATGAATCAGGGTCACCCCCGGAGGCTGAGGATCAGGGCCCGGGTGAACCGGAGACACCTCCGGATGATACCCCTGAAGAAGGGGACACAGGGAGTACCGGAACCGGAGGTATGGGGATGGCTGTCACCACGGAGTCAGGGAGAACCCCTGAAACGGAAGATGTGGATGTTGACATAAAGAAACTCCTTAAACTGAAGGGTAAGAAGAAGGAGAGGCTGTACGGTAGCAGGGTTGAATCGAAGACCCGCAGGGGAAAATACGTCAGGAGCAGGTTCCCCAGGGGAGACCATACTGATGTGGCCATCGATGCAACCATAAGGGCTGCGGCCGCCCACTCCAGGGGTGACATAAGGGTCAGGGATGAGGACATCCGCCAGAAGATAAGGAAGCACGGTGCAAGGGCATCCATAGTCCTGGTGGTGGATATAAGCGGTTCAATGTTCTCAGAGAGGAAGGCCTCCATGGTCAAGGGCCTTATAGAGAGGTTCATAGAGGACGCCCAGCGGCACCATGATAGGATAAGCGTTGTTGGATTCAGGGGGAGGGACGCCGAGGTTATAATACCCTCAACCTCCCACGGCGCATCCTTCAGGGAGGTGGTTGACGGTATAAGGGTGGGGGGCACAACCCCCATGGCCCAGGGGATAGAGAGGGGCCTTGAGATACTCAGGGCCGAGAAGAGAAGGAAGGAATACGTCCCCCTCATGGTCATACTCAGTGATGGAATGCCCAACGTCGGCCTTAACAGGAACCCCAGGAGGGAGGCCCTGGAGGCCGCATCCAGACTCAGGGATGAGGATATACCATCAATCGTGATAAACTTTGAGAGGGGTGTCCGGGGCGGAAGGGACTTCAACATGGAGGTGGCCCTTGCATCCGGTGGGAGCTACTATGACCTTGAAAACCTTAAAGACCCATCAACCGCCATTGAGAGTATAATGGAACATGAGAGGGCTGTCTTCCAGGCCCGCTGAATCCAAATTATTTATAGCTGGACAGACAATATCAGCCTGATGAAGATTGTGGTCTACCATGCAGAGGAATGCGACAGGAAGAAATGCACAAGCCTCAAGCTTGGCAGGAAGGGAAAATTTAAAATAGTGAACAGTTTAAACCAGATACCGAGGGGTGCCCTTGTACTCAACCCCTTCGCAGAGAAGGCTGTCTCACCAGAGGACAGGGACATGGTACTCAGGAGGGGTATCGCAGCACTTGACTGTTCATGGAAGAGGGTCAGGAAGTCTTCTGTCATATTCCAGACAGCACGTAACCACAGGGCCCTCCCCTTCCTTGTGGCTGCAAACCCCACGAACTATGGAAGGCCATGCATACTTTCAACTGCAGAGGCTGTGGCAGCAACCCTTTATATAGTTGGACTGAAAGATATAGCCTCTGACATAATGTCATACTTCAAGTGGGGTCCTCATTTTATAGACCTCAATCGTGAACTGCTTGAAGCTTACTCCAGGGCATCTGACAGCTCTGAGGTTGTAGAGATTCAGAAAAAATTCATAGGAGGCTAATTATGGCAAGGTTTGAAGAAGCAGAGAACAGACTGTTCAATATCAAGATCTGCCTTAAATGTAACGCAAGAAACCCACCAACTGCAAGGACATGCAGGAAGTGCGGTTACAAGGGATTAAGATACAAGGCGAAGGAACCGAGGGGTTAAGCCACTATCCACTATTTTTTTGAGTGTTCAGAATGAAGGTTGAAGAATACTTCCACGACGTCCTCAGGGAGAGGAAGATGCACCTGACACTCATCGACCCCCAGGAGCAGAGCCCTGAGGAGGCTGTCAGGATTGCGGAGGCAGCCATAAGGGGAGGTACCGATGGCATAATGCTTGGAGGGTCAACCACAGATTCCCATGAACTTGATGAAACAGCCAGGGCACTCAGTGAGAGGATAGATGTACCAATAATACTCTTCCCGGGCAACACCACGGGTGTCAGCCGTTACGCCGATGCTATCTTCTTCATGAGTCTTCTTAACTCCACCAACCCCTACTGGATAATAGGTGCCCAGGCCCTTGGAGCTGGGGCGGTCAGGAAGATGGGTATCGAGGCCCTTCCAATGGGCTACCTTGTTGTTGAACCTGGCGGAACCGTTGGATGGGTGGGTGATGTTAAGGCTGTTCCACGCGGGAAACCCGATATTGCAGCGGCCTATGCTATGGCAGCGGAGTTCCTGGGTATGAGGCTCTTCTACCTTGAGGCGGGTTCAGGGGCACCTGAACACGTGCCAGAGGAGATGATATCCCTTGTTAAGAGCTGCACGGACCATATACTCATCGTTGGTGGGGGTATAAGGACAGGTGAGGATGCTGCAAGGGTTGCAGGGGCCGGTGCTGATGTAATAGTCACCGGTACCGTGGTTGAGAACAGTGACAACGTGGAGGACAAGATCAGGGAGATCGTTGAGGGTATCAACGGGTCCCTATGACTTCACTTTTCTTATTTTAACCGGTTTTATGTCTTAATCTGTCTCATCCTGTTACTATTCTTTTTTAATCGTTCTTTATTTATTAATCCTCTTAATTCACTTATTTCAATTGGATCTTTTACTTAGTTCAGGATTTTCTTCTTTTTTCTGATGATATTTTAAAAAAATATATAGTGATCACTTGCAGAGATAATCGTGCTCCTGGTGCTTTTACTTGCCATCTACATCCTCAGGGGAAGGTATGGGAGACTAATGAGGATAAGCCTGAAGATAGAACGGTATCTGATCATTTATCCTTTTTTATAAACATTTAATGGCTGATTGATTTCTGGGCGGGGCCGGGACTACTCAAATTAAAATTTTTATTCTTCCAGGAGTGGACTTTATCCTTTGAAGGGGTCAGTCGCTGAATTCACATCCGGCCAGCCCTCCTCCACGAGTTTCAGGCCAGATTCAGAGTATCTTTCACCTGTGTTAAGGAATACCAGATCCCAGAATGTCCTGAGCCCATAAAATGTATCTTTATCCATCTGAAGCAGATAATAATCTTTCAGGCTACTGTGCACCGAAAAGAGGTTATTCGAAACGAATAGCTTCCTTCGGGTTTTATCTTAAAGATTCAGGTAACTTCCTGAAGAAGAGGAAGACATGATCACAGGTTTTTTACTCATTAACTGAAAATCCAGTTCTCAGTATGCTCTCTGCCCCCGAAGTTAGGGGGCGTGTTAACCGTAAAATAAACGGTGCCTGGATGAACAAGTGATATATGCATGGGGACATAATTAATAATATGAAAAACAGGCTTGTGGCCCAGATACTTAACAGGGTCGCCGACTTCATGGACCTCAAGGGGGATGAGTTCCGCTCAAAGGCCTACAGGCGAGCTGCAAGGACCATAGAATTCCTTGGGGAGGACATAGAGGAAGTCGCAGCCCAGGACAGACTCCAGGAACTCCCAGGGGTGGGCAGGAACATCGCATCCAAGATCAGGGAGATACTTGGCACTGGCTCCCTCCACCTTCTGCATGAGCTCATGGAGGAGTACCCTGTTGACTTCGACGCCCTGCTCTCGGTTGAGGGTGTGGGTCCGAGGACCGTGAAGCTCCTCTATGAGGAACTCGGGATAAAGACCCTTGACGACCTTGAATACCAGGCAAAGAGGCACAGGATAAGACGCCTCAGGGGTATGGGTGAGAAGAAGGAAAAGGCCATACTCAGGAACATAGAACTTGCAAGAAGCAGGATAACAAGGAAGCCCCTGGCCTACATAGTGCCCCTGGCCCAGAGGATAAAGTCAGAGGTAATGGATCTTGAGGGTGTCCAGAGGGTTGAGGTTGCAGGTTCCATAAGGCGCGGAAGGGAAACCGTGGGGGACATTGACATCCTTGTAACCGCCAGGGACCCCGAGGTGGTCATGGATTACTTCACATCCATGGAGACCGTCAGGGAGGTTGTTGTCAGGGGGCCGAGGAAGTCCACCGTCCGCCTTGTGGAGGACCTGGACTGTGACCTCCGCGTATTTGATGATGGGGTCTTCGGTTCGGCCCTCCTGTACTTCACGGGTTCATGGGAGTTCAATGTTGAACTGCGCAGGATAGCCCAGTCCATGGGGATGAAGCTCAGTGAATACGGCCTCTTCAGGGGTGATGAGAGGGTGGCCGGGAGGACCGAGGATGAGGTCCTGGAGGCCCTGGGACTCACCTACATTGAACCGGAGCTCAGGGAGAACCGTGGAGAGATAGAGGCCGCCAGGGAGGGAAGGCTCCCTGAACTGATATCCTCCGAGGATGTCAGGGGAGATCTCCATATGCACAGCCTCCACAGCGACGGCATCGACTCCATAGCTGACCTGGCATCCTATGCAGAAACCCTTGGAAGGGAATACATAGCGGTAACGGACCATGCAAACTACATATCTGACCCTGAATCCTACTTCAGGTCCGTTGAGGGGGTGGATGAGATCCCTGTCCTGGCGGGTGTTGAGGTCAGCATACTTGCCGATGGCAGCCTTGAAGTCCCTGGGGACGTCCTTGAGGACTTTGACCTTGTGGTTGCAAGTGTGCATGACGGCTTCAATGTTACCGAGAGGCTCCTGGGGGCCATGGACCATGAGGTGGTTGATATAATAGGACACCCCACGGGACGTGTGCTGGGGAGCAGGGAGCCGGTGGTTGACATTGAAAGGGTTACCGAAAGGGCGGCCGAGGCAGGGGTGGCCCTTGAGGTGAACTCAAACCCCCTCAGACTGGACCTAAGGGACACCCACATCAGGATGGCCATAGAGGCTGGCTGTAAACTCGCAATAAACAGTGACGCACACTCAAGGGGAGGCCTTGAAAACATCCGCTGGGGGGTGCTGACTGCAAGGCGCGGATGGGCCACCTGTGATGATGTGATAAACACCCTTAGCTTCAGGGGACTTAAGAGGTGGCTTGAAATCTAGCTGATGGTTATCCATGGGGATTCAGGGTAGCTTCTGACTTCGAGGGGGTCATGGGGTGATCGTTGATTCACGTTAAATGGTATCCAACTAACAACCAATAGTAAAACGTCATGGGGTGATCATTGATTCATGTTAGGGTAATTTACCCATGAGCATGACCTTTAGGGTCTATAGGTTCTGATTCCTTCTCCTGTACCTGAGGTAGATCGGCACCCCTGCGACTATAAGGAGGGAGCCTGCAAGTATGGTGCCTGTACCTGTATTTGCAAGTAGATACAGGCATATCAGGACACCGAGGATGCTCTTCAGGGGTACCCCGGCATCCCGGTAGCGCCTCCTCCTGAGCACAGGAAGTGAAACACAGGTTGACATGTAGGCAAGGAGCAGTGTAAGGACAGAGAGTTCAATAAGACCCGCCGCGGTTCCTGTTAGGGCTGCCACGAGCGCCGTCAGGTTCTGGACCAGTATGCTCAGGTGAGGAGTTCTGAACCTTGGATGGATCCGTGACAGCCACCCCGGGAGGAACCCGTCAAGGGACATGACATGCAGAAGTCTGGCGGTTGTGAGCATACCGGCCTCCTCAGAGCCCGCGATGGATATGAGGGCCCCGAGGGTCAGTATAAGAGCACCCGCACCCCCCAGGGCACTGTAACCTGCAAGTGTGAGTGGTGCAGGGGAGGATGTGAGGACCCCCCATGGGACAAGTCCAAGTATCACGAAATTTGTCAGGAGATAGAAGACCATGACGAAGACCATCCCAATGATTATTGCAAGGGGTATGATCCTCCCGGGATTCTTAACCTCACCGGCAGGGACCGTTACAAGTTCAAAGCCCACATAGGCCCAGAAGACCAGGACCGTCACGCTGCCCAGGGCACCGAGGCCCATGGGTGCGAAGGGAGTGTAACCGGATAGAAGGCCGGAGGGGTCCCATATGAATCTCAGGATGCCAGTGACAACCAGCAGGATCAGGGGGGCTACCTTGAGGACTGTGAGGACGTCATTAACCTTACCGGCCCTCCCCACACCTGAAATGTTTATGGCTGTCAGTGAAAGGATGAAGATGACCTTGATGAGGGCCTCTGCAGTGGGGCTGAGGCCGATGAACTGGGAGAGGTAGTAGACGAAGGCCACCGGGAAGACGGCTATGGCTATCCAGGATGATACCCAGAGGGACCAGCCGGTTATAAAACCCGCGAATTCTCCAAGGGCTTCCCTTGCATAGGAGTAGGGGCCCCCTGTCCTTGGCATTATGGCCGATGCCTCTGAGAATACAAGGGCGAGGACCATTGCCATTAGACCCCCAATTATCCATGAGAGTATGGATGCGGGTCCAAGGCTCCCTGCACCGTAGGCTGCAACTATGTAGATATCCGCGCCCACAATGGTTCCGATGACGAGGCTCACGGCATCAAAGAATGTGAGCTCCCTTCTAAGACCTTCACTCATCATATAACCATCCATCATTCCACGGGTCGGGTTGTTTTTATATAATTATGTCTCAGTTATTATTTCAGAAACCTATAACATTCACGGTCTGTTTTCACATTTCTTTTAAATGAAGATTCCACAGGGTATGTTAATTATTGTGAGTAAGGCAGTTCATCACTAACATAAGGACGTGGCGCCCCAGTGATAGCATTCATACAGTGCCCTGTAATAGGTTGCATCACCTGACTGAGGATATGCAGCTTAACACAATCCCTGAAGTGAATGGAGGGGCTTGGATCCATCAGATTATCCATGAATGTGAAGATAAAAGTCAACCTTTAAATAGTGCCCCTATCAATCTATGAAATGGGGATATATTCACATGGAAACTCTGGACAGTGGTGAGTTCTTTGATAAGGAATGGAACAGTGATTGAGGGTCCTTTATGGCCAGAACCGGTGGAGATAAAGAGTGTTTCAAGGATAGGTGAAAACTTACGTATCATAGGCGCCCTTATAAACTCAAACGAGCACATAGACCAGATACTCACCCCTGATGAATGCAGGAGGATCAGGGGCGGTGAGGTGAAACTTGATTTTTCAGCCTCCGGGGAGGAGTTCTTCCTTGCCCTTGAATCATAC
The DNA here is from genome assembly GCF_025397995.1 of Methanothermobacter wolfeii. Taxonomy (NCBI): domain Archaea; kingdom Methanobacteriati; phylum Methanobacteriota; class Methanobacteria; order Methanobacteriales; family Methanobacteriaceae; genus Methanothermobacter; species Methanothermobacter wolfeii. Next base: position 878,532 of record NZ_CP104550.1, on the reverse strand, counting down.
CGTTACAGGAACGCGTCGATCTTCGATCCATTCCTTGCAATGAACAGTTCCAGAATAGACCCCCTACCCTTTCAGCTTGACGCTGTTTATCTTCACGCCCTCAAAATGCCAAGGCTCCGCTACATGATTGCAGACGACCCGGGGGCCGGTAAAACCATAATGGCAGGCATCATAATAAGGGAACTTAAACTCAGGGGCGTTGCGACAAGGATCCTGATAGTCTCACCGGGCCATCTGAGGGAACAGTGGAGGAGGGAGATGGCTGAAAAGTTTGATGAGAGATTCATCATGGCTGACAGGGGATTCTTCAATTCCCGGCGTGGGGAAAACCCATGGCTCACCGGCAACCAGTTCATAACATCAATGGACTTCGCAAAGCAGGACGACATCCTCAGGTCACTGGGAGCCGTGCGATGGGATCTCGTGATAGTAGACGAGGCCCACAAACTATCAGCCACATTCTCTGGGAAGATTAAGAAGAGGACAGAGAGGTACAGGCTGGGTGAGGTCCTATCAGGGACATCGGATAATATGCTCTTCCTCACAGCAACACCCCACAGCGGGAACCCTGAAAGCTTCAGACTCCTCCTGGATCTACTTGAACCTGGCTTCTTTGCAAACAAGGGACTCATAGAGGAGGCCAGGAGAAAGGATGAAAATCCCCTCTTCATAAGGAGGACCAAGGAGGAGCTCAGGGACTTCCAGGGCAACCCCATCTTCAGGAAGAGGTTCACCTACACCCACAGCTTCAGACTCTCTGAAAAGGAGATTGAACTCTACAATCGACTATCAGAGTACATAAGAAAGGAGTACAGAAGGGCGGAAGGTAGTGATGGCAGGATATACATATTCGCACTCATGCTCCTCCAGAGGAGGATGGCATCAAGCATCTACGCCCTCAGGGAGAGTCTGATAAGGAGGAGGATTCGGTGCCAGGAGATGATCAGGTCCCATGACCTGGAAGAACCAGGGATAAACATCAGTGGAATCGAGGATGAGGATGAGGCGACACGGTGGAGGGAGGAGGAGAAACTTGAAGGGACTATAATTGTAAAGAGCAGGTATCAGCTTGACGAGGAGGTTCAGACACTCACAGAACTCATCAAAATGGCAGATGACATCTTGGCGGCATCCGAGGACACAAAGCTGGGTGAACTAAGAAAGATACTTGATGAGGTGGGTGATGAGAAGCTCCTCATATTCACAGAATTCAAGGACACCCTCGACTACCTTGTGGATAAACTTGAGGAATGGGGCTACACCGTGAGCACCATACACGGCCAGATGAACATGGAGGAACGTATAGCAGCCGAAAAGGAGTTCAGGGAGAGCACCCAGATCATGGTTGCAACCGAGGCAGCCGGTGAGGGTATAAACCTCCAGTTCTGCCACCTCATGGTGAACTATGACATACCATGGAACCCAAACCGCCTCGAGCAGCGGATGGGACGTATACACAGGTACAAGCAGAGTAAGGACGTCTACGTCTATAACCTTGCAGCTGAAAACACGAGGGAGGGTCTGGTGGTCACAAGGCTCCTTGAAAAACTTGAAAGGATAAGGAAGGACCTCGGCTCAGACAGGGTATACGACGTTGTGGGTGAAATATACCATGAAAAGGACATCCAGGAAATAATAAGGGAAGCCATCTCAGCAGGTATAAGCCCTGATGAAATCGACAGGAGACTGGAGCCACCATGGGATATACTGGATGATGTTCTAAAGGAACAGCTCGCAACACCCGTTAATTATGCAGAGATAGACAGGATAAGTCAGAGGATCAGGGAACGCAAACTTGCACCAGAGTACATAGAGGAGTTCTTCAGGAAGGCAGCCCAGCACTACCGCTGGGAACTTAGGGAGAGGTCCACCGGAACCTATGGTATGAGAACGCCACCGGAACTTCTAAGGGTATGGACAGACAAATACAAAAACAGGTACGGTGACCTGCAGAGGAACTACCCTGTCTTCAGCTTTGAGAAGACAGAGGATGATGATGTAGACTTCGTATCCTTCGGCCACCCACTCTTCGAGGCAACCCTCCTCTACATAGGCCAGGAACTTGCATCGGACATATACCGTGGCGCCGTCTTCAGGGACCCCACAGGCAGATATGATGGTGTGATATGGTTCTTTGAGGGTGCCGTCAGGGATGGTTCCGGTAAGATAGCGGGCAGGAAGATATTCGGCGTCCTCAACAACGGCCGGGAGATGAGTATAGTTGACCCATCAGTCCTCTGGAACCTCATACCAGATTCAGGACCATCTGAAGCTGAATATGACAGTGAAGGGGTCATGGAATTCGCAATAGAGGAGATGAAGAGATTCAGACATGAACTCCTCAGGGAAGCAGAAAAGAGGGCGGAGATAAAGAGAAACTATGGTGTAAGGTCACTTGACTATAGTATAAATGAATCAAACAGCAAGCTAATTGATTATGAGAGGCGTCTTGGACTCGGAGAGGACCTTAAACTAGCAATCAGAAATGAGAAGGAAAGACTCAGCGAGTACAAGGAACGCCGGGATAGTCTCATTGATGAGATAGAGAGGGAGAAGACCCTCAGCATAAACATGCCCAAACAGATAGGAGCAATCATTGTCAGGGGGGAGATGGCAGAGGACCCTGCCATTGAGAGGATAGGGATGGATATGGCCATGAAGTATGAGCTTGAACATGGAAGAATCCCTGAGGATGTCTCAGGGGAAAACCTGGGTTTTGATGTCCGCTCATCAGGTCCCGATGGGACAAGGTACATTGAGGTCAAGGCAAGGAGTGGTGAGGGTAACGTTGAACTCACACAGAATGAATGGCTGAAGGCCAGACGATTCAGGGAGTCCTACTGGCTCTATATCGTGAGCAGCGCAGCTACAAGCCCCAGACTGCACATCATAAGGGACCCCCACAGTAAACTTAAACCCATAATAAGGGAAGAGGTAAGGTATGTGATACCGGCCAGTCAATGGAAGGAGGCAAGTCAATGAAAAAAGCGCTAATAGAGAAGACATTCCCCCTGAGGGATGTGAGTGAAGAATCAGCTAGGGAGAAGAATATAAAAAGCGGTCACATCTCAACACTCCACATCTGGTGGGCAAGAAAGCCCCTTGCAAGCAGCAGGGCCACAATATACGCGAGCCTCGTGGGGGCTGGAGATGAACTGGAGGAGATCAAGAGGCGGGAATTTATAAAGAAGCTCTGTAAATGGGAGAACACCAATGACCTGAACACCATAAGCCGCGCCCGGAAGGACATACTCCATGAGCACGGCCACCCCCCCAGGGTCCTTGACCCATTTGGTGGAGGCGGCAGCATACCCCTTGAGGCCCTCCGCCTTGGATGCGAGACACACAGCATGGACTACAACCCAGTGGCTGTCCTGATACAGAAGTGCACACTTGAGTATCCCCAGAAGTATGCTGGATCAGGCACCGGCTGGTCTGAGGGTGAGAACAGACTCGTAAGGGATGTGAAGAGGTGGGGTGAATGGGTCTTCAGGGAGGCTGCCGGGGAACTCAGAAGGTTCTATCCAGCTGATGATGATGGGTCGGTTCCTGTCGCCTACATATGGGCAAGGACACTACCCTGCCAGAACCCATCATGTGCTGCTGAAATACCATTAATGGGACGTTTCTGGCTTTCAAGGACGAATAAAAATAAAATAGCCCTGAAAACAGTGATTGAAGGAGATAGGATTGACTTTGAGATGGTGGAGGACCCTGATTTCGACCCTGGAAAGGGGACCATATCCAGGGCCATCGTAACCTGCCCAGTATGTGGTTCAACAATAAAGGCAGATGACACCAGGAGACTCTTCCAGGAGGGTAAATCCGGTGAGAGGCTCATAGCAGTGGTAACAAGCCACCCGGATAGGAGGGGTAAGGAGTACAGACTCCCCACAGAGGATGACATGAAGATATTCCTGGAAGCAGAAAAACACCTTGAGAAGAAAAGGGAGAAACTGATGGATGAGTGGCTAATAGACCCCATACCAGATGAACCCATACCTCCTGAGAATAGAAGAAGTGTCAACGTTCCGGGGTATGGCATGTTAAAATGGGGCGATCTTTTCAACCCACGACAGAAACTCAGCCTCATCACATTTATAGAAATGATACGAAACGCATATGAAGAGATGATCAGGGAAGGATACGATGAAGAATATGCAAAGATCATCACAACATATCTTGCAATGATACTTGGCAAATTAGCGGACTGGAACTCTGCTTTGTGTTATTGGAGACCTGATCAAGAAGGGAATGCGCATGTATTTGGGAGACCCGCTGTACTAATGGTATTTGATTATGGTGAAAGGAACCCCTTAATGGGGAAGTTGATGAGGCCAGAGACGATCAGTAAAGTTCTTGATAATCTCTCTATGATCCCTGAAGTTAAAGGCCACACCCCTAATGTAGTTAAGGCCTCCGCCACTTCAATCCCATATCCAGATAATTATTTTGATGGTATTTTCACGGATCCACCATACTATGATAATGTACCCTATTCATACCTCTCAGATTACTTTTACGTATGGCTCAAAAGGGCCCTGGGTGACCTTTACCCTGAACTCTTCCTCACATCCCTCACCCCCAAGGCTGATGAAATGGTTGCCTACACCCATGAAAAGTCCAAGGCAGAGGCCAACCAGCAATTTGAGGACATGATCCGGAAGTCCTTCCAGGAGATACACAGGGTCCTCAAACCAGGAGGCATAGCCAACATCGTCTATGCCCATAAGACCGCCGCCGGCTGGGAGACAGTAATAAACGCCCTCCTTGAATCAGGCCTCACAGTAACAGCCTCATGGCCCATAAACACAGAAATGAGGGCACGTTTGAGGGCCCAGAAGTCAGCCGCCCTCAGATCATCAATCTACATAGTGGCCCGTAAACCCGATGAGGAGAAGGGGACCGGCTTCTATGAGGAGGTGAAGGCTGAACTCAAGGAAAAACTCCATGAAAAACTTGAATCCCTCTGGATGGAGGGGGTTTCAGGCCCTGACTTCTTCATATCAGCTATAGGAGGGGGTCTTGAGGTTATAGGCGGCTATGACAGTATATTAACCTACAGTGGTGAGAAGGTCACGGCCTCCCGTTTACTTGAGGACATAAGGAGTCTTGCAGCAGATTTCGCCATAAAGCAGATCCTTGAGAATGGATTCGCCGATGAACTTTCACCCTTAACCAGATTCTACCTCTTCTATAGGTGGAACTTCGGGAACAACAAGGCGGACTTCGATGATGCAAGACTACTTGCAAGCAGCCTTGGAATAGACCTCCAGAATGAGAAGGATGGGTTCATAAGGATAAGCGGTAGCAAGGTCACAGTCCTTGGACCTGATGAAAGAAAACCTGATAAGATAAAACCCAAGGACCTTATAGACGTACTGCACCTTGCCTGTATCCACTGGAGCAGGGGTGAAACCGGGAGGATGGAATCAGTACTCACAGAATCAGGTTACGGGTCCATGGACAGCTTCTACAGGGTCGCCCAGGCCCTTATAGAATCACTGCCCGACTGCAGTGAAAAGAAATGGCTTGAAGGACTCACATTAAATCGTGAGGAACTCATGAGAAAAACAGCAGAGACAGAGAGGCAGCAGAAACTCCCATAAAAGATTCTTAAAATCTAAAGGAGATGATAAGATGAAGCCCTTTGTTAGTGTGGCTGAACCGCATGATGATGTACTTGGAAAGGAACTAACCCTGGATACCTTCGCAGCAAACCTCTGGAGCGTCCACAGGGGAGAGGCACCCGAGGAGTACCAGAACCCCGATGTCTTCTGGGAGAAGACCTACACTACCAGGGGCCTCAAGAACATAATGGAAACCGTGAAAAGGAGGCTTGAAGGAGGGCCCGGGGACCCTGTAATACAGTTACAGACACCCTTCGGTGGGGGTAAGACCCACACCCTCATATCCCTCTACCACATGGCATCAGAGATGGATGCCAGGGTTGTTGTTATAGCTGGCGACGCCCTTGACGCCGCCGAGACAACACTGTGGGCAGAACTCGAGAGGCAGCTGAGGGGGGAGAACAGGGAATTCACAAACGAGACGTCCCCAGGCACAGAAAAGCTTAAGAGACTCCTCCAGGAGACGAGTCCCGTCCTGATACTCATGGATGAGGTCCTTGTTTATGGACAGAAGGCTGCAGGTGTCATTGTTGGTGACTCCACCCTTTCAGAGCAGATAGGACCCTTCATTCAGGAGCTCACAGAGGTGGTTTCATCCCTCAGGGAGGTTTCACTGGTTGTAACCCTCCCATCAAGCCACCTTGAACACTATGGTGAGGCCGCAGAGAGGCTCTACCAGCAGATCGCAAAGGTCCTGGGCAGGACCCATAAGATAATCGCGCCGGTTGAGAACGATGAGATCTATGACGTCATAAACAGGAGACTCTTCAAGAGGATACATGAGGATGAGAAGAAGTCTATAGTCCATGAAATAGTTGACATTGCCTATGATAACGGGTTGCTCCCGGAGTCCATGGAGAAGTCAGAGTACAGGGAGTTATTCCTCAAGAGCTACCCCTTCCAGCCTGAGGTCATAGACGTCCTCTATGAGAGGTGGGGGTCCTTCCCAAAGTTCCAGAGGACCAGGGGTGTTCTCAGGTTACTGGCACTTGTTGTAAGGTCACTCTGCGACTCAACGAGGCCCTTCATAAGACTTGCAGACTTCGACCTCTCACTGGGGGATATAAAGAGGGAGTTCATAGAATTCACAGGCAACGAGTTTGACAGTATAATAGCATCTGACATCACATCACCCGATTCAGGTGCAGTCGCGACGGATGATAAACTGCAGAGCTACAGGCCCTACAGGCTCGGCACATCGATAGCCACAACGATATTCCTCTACTCCTTCGCCGGTGGAAGTGAAAGGGTTGGTGCGGGTATCAGGGAGATTAAACTCTCATGCATAGACCCGAATCTTCCGGTGAGCATAGTAACCGAGGCGCTGGAGATGATGAGGAAGAGGCTCTTCTACCTCCATGAGAGGGACGGCCTCTACTACTTCAGCAGCAAACCCAACCTTGAAAGACTCATAGTGACACGGAAGGAGAACGTATCAGAGGATGATATCAGGGAAATGGAGGAGGACTTCATCAAGAAGATAGTGGGTAAGAAGAAGTTAGAGGTGCACATCTGGCCAGGGAAATCATCGGACATCCCTGACACCATGAAACTCAAACTGGTGGTCCTCAGGGATGACTCAGAGGTTGATGAATTCATAAGCAATAAGGGTAAACATCCAAGGGTCTACAGGAACTCCCTGATCTTCCTCCTACCAGCCCCCGACGAAAGACCCGCATTCAATGAATTTGTAAGGACACAGGCAGCACTCAAAAGCATATACAATGACAGGACCCTCCAGATGGATGAGAATGAAAGGAAAGGAATAAAACACAGGATCCGTGAAAATGAGAAGGATTCAAATACGCGTACAAGGAACCTCTACCGTCATGTTATCATACCTGCAAAGGAGGGAACAGAGAGGTTAGACCTTGGAAGGCCAGCCTATGGTGTGGACACACCTGTGGAGTACGAGATAGAATCCCTCCTGAAACAGGAGGATAAACTTGTAGATAAGCTCAACCATGACGTGCTGGCAGCAAGATACCTTAAGGGTGATTACGCTGAGACAGCAAGGATACTGGAATCATTCTACAGCGTACCTGGGGAGATAAGGATAACCGGCGAGGATGTCCTCAAGAAGGCCATAAAGCTTGGTGTTAAGAGAGGATCCTTTGGTCTGGGGGTTCTGGTTGATGATAAACCAGAATGCACCTTTATTGAGGAGGACTGCAGCCCATCGCTTTCAGATGGAGAAATAATAATAAAGCCCCACCTCTGCGTGAAGGAACCCATGGAAGAAGAGAAACCAGCAGGGGAAGAGGCACCCCCCGCACCCATGAAGAGTGCCGAAATCGTCGAGAAACCTGAGGAACCAGAGAAGATGGAGTTTAAACAGGAACCCGACAAAACAAAAGCTATAAGATCCATCAGCCTGGAATTCAGAATCCCCGACCAGGAAATGATACAGATAACGAAGATCAAGAAAGTACTCATGAAGTACTTCAATGATGTTCAAGTGGAACTCGATGTCACCATACGCTCAGCTGATGGTGAGATGCCTGAATCAGAATACAGAAACATCAAGGACTTCTTCAATGAACAGGGTATAAGGGTGCGAGAGGATAGGAGGGCATGATGAACATTCCCTTATTCTGAATTTTCAGCTGAATAGATGGTGCTGCTGAATCAGGAATACCCCCACATTAATTCAGATTTATTGATGTGGGGTGAGGAGAAAAAAAGCCGAGACCAGGAAGTCATTCAAACTATTTATTGGTTAATGTATAAAGATAGAACCGGTGTTTATATGGTTACAAGTGAAGAGATGAAGAGGAGACTCGCCGAGAAGAAGGGCGGGACTGTTAGGAGAGAGACCGCGCCTGCATCAGAGAAGTTCTGCCCAAACTGTGGCAGGGAGTATGATTCAAGGTCAAACTTCTGTGATGAGTGCGGTACAAGGCTTGAGGAGAGGACCGCAACCCCTGCGGTCCATGAACACGGGGACATAATATATGTAACAAGCAACTACGTCCCGGGCTACAGGGCTGTTGAGGTCCTTGGATTCGTCTATGGCCTTACAGTGAGGAGCAGGGGTCTTGGAGGTCAGATAGGGGCCGGTTTAAGGTCAATTGTGGGTGGTGAGATCAAGGAGTACGTTCAGATGATGGAACACTCCCGTCAGGAGGCCCTTGACCGTATGATGGACCATGCAAGGGAACTGGGCGCCAATGCAGTTATAAGCGTGCGCTTTGACTCTGACTCAATCTCCGATATCATGCAGGAGATCCTTGCATACGGCACCGCGGTTATCATCGAACCCGAAGAATAAAATCACAAATTATTTATACTACATCTTTTTTTATTCTACTTTAAAGGTTTACAGTGGAGGATTTTTCATTGAATGTCCTGGAAGAAATTGCAGATTCCCTGAAGGGCACCGTCAGATGTGAAATCGGAAGGCCGGTATTCAGGTCCAGCAGATACGAGGTCCATGAGTTCAGAAGGGAAAACTTCAGACCCCTCAGGGTGCCGGATGACACTCCACTCCTTGCATTCATTGATGGTGGAAACAGCCCGGTAATCACCGGACCATCATTCTCGGTGCAGCTTAACAGGGTCGCCGCGGGCATCTTCAGGGGAGAAAGGCGTGAGAACATGGAAATCCCATCAAGGCTCGAGTTCCTCTCACTCATGAGGCTTGATGCAGAGAACTCCAGGTACACCTTCAATTTACACCCCCTCGACCCATCATACAGGGAAATTCTCCCTGACGAGGACCGGTTACAGATAGAGATCCCCATGGTGGAGGGGATGGACCCCTCAAACATCCAGGGACTCCCAAGGCGTTTCGCTGAATGGACCATGGCCCTGGAACTCATGGGGGAACTCGGTGAGGGGGACATACTCGTAACCGATGGTTCGCTCCAGGCATCCTTTGAGAATGAGAACCCCTACATACATGAGCTCATGGAGGAGGGTAAGAGGAGGGGTGTATACGTTGCAGGCTTCTCAAAGACATGCAGCCTCTACACCACCACCTCAGCATCACTCCTCGGAACAGTGAGGAAACTTGCAGAGAGATACGGTGCCGGTGAAAGATGGTGCTACAGTCCGGTTGCCGTGAGGATGGACCGCCCAACAGTCATAACAGTGGTGAAACTCAACCCGGCCGGCAGGATATTCCGCCTCGACATACTTGGAGAGGACACGGATGAATCACCCATCAGGGTGGCATCAGGACTCCTCAGGAACTCTGCAGACGCATGCTTCCCGGGCTACCCCTACGGCCTGGTGGACGTGGATATGAGGGCGCGCGTCTCCCGTGATGAGATAGAGATCTACAGGAGAAGGATCCTGGCTGAGATTCCAGAAAGAGAAATCCTTAAAGACGTAGTGTATGAGGCCAAGAGCCTTGATTTCCATGATGAACTCAACAGGTATGCAGGTGAATACTGATGGAAGCTGCAGGGCAGATAATCGGTGGTGAAACAGCCACAATACTGATAAGGGAGAAGACAGGCTCCCGGATTGAGATCGGCGACCTCCTTGTTGCGGAGGATGATGGCAGGATAATACTCCAGGTTAAGGAGCTCAAGTACAGGTCACAGATACCCATGGGGATGCATGAACTGGCATCGGGCCTTGAACTTGAAGGACAGGGGGGTGAGGTGGAGTTCCTTGAACCTGAACTCAGAAACTACATCATCGCCGAGGCCCGCCCCATACTCCATGTAAAGGATGAGGGGCCAGTACTCCCCAAGCTACTACCCGGCTTCTTCAGGTCGGTCCGCAGGATACATGAGGGGGACCTTGAATTCCTTGAAAGACCTCAAAGGCCCATCTACCTCGGTAACGTGAGGAGCGGGTCCAAGGTCCTTGAAACACCAGTACACCTTGATGCGGAGAGCGCAATAACCCACCACATCCTCATCCCAGCAACAACAGGGAGGGGTAAGAGTAACCTTGTGAAGGTCATGCTCTGGAGCCTCGTGGAGATGGACAGTGTGGGCATGCTCGTCTTGGACCCCCACGACGAGTACTACGGGAGGAACGATGAGGGACTCGGCAGCCACCCGGCAGCCGGTGAAAGGATAGAGTACTACTCCCCTGACGCCCCGGTGGGCGGCAACACCCTCATAATAAACCTGAAATCCCTGAGGCCGGAACACTTCGACGGGATCATAGATTTCTCAGGCCCCCAGGAAGAGGCCATAAGGGCGGCACGTAACAGATTCGGTGATGAATGGATAGCGGGAATCGTCAAGTCAGATGAGATAATGAACGTCCACCATTCAACCCTCCGTGTTCTCAAGAGGAAGTTCGATAACATACTGGGTGTCTACATGGAGGACGGCGAACTCAAATCCCGGGGAGGTGTCTTCAGGGAATCAGGGGGTGAATCCACAATAAGGGATATCATAGGCCACCTTGAGGATGGTAAAACGGTCATCATTGACACATCCCGACTCATGGGTGAAGCAGAGATCCTCGTTGGAAGTATCATAGCAGGGGCCATCTTCAGGAGGTACCAGAGATACAAGGCCGAGAACAGGCTCAGACGCAAACCGGTCATAGGGATAATTATAGAGGAGGCTCCCCGCGTCCTTGGAAAGGAGGTCATCGAGAACCAGGGACACAACATCTACAGCACCATAGCCAGGGAGGGCCGTAAATTCAACATCGGACTTGTGGCCATCACACAGCTCGTGAGCCTCATCCCCAGGACCATACTGGCTAACATGAACACCAAGATAATCCTGGGGAATGAGATGGCCCAGGAGAGGGCTGAGATAATTGCAAGCGCCTCCCAGGACCTCTCAGATGATAACAGGACCATAGCAAGCCTTGATAAGGGTGAAGCCATAGTGAGCAGCATATTCACAAAGTTCGCTGTTCCGGTCAAGATCCCCCTCTTTGAGGAGTTCATAGAATCAGAGAAGAAGGATGATGATGCACCACCACTTGAATTTGTATAGGTGCAGCAGGGGATAGGAGTTCAATGATGTTCCTTTTTTGATCTTAAAATGGGTGTGGGATTTGAACTGGGAATTTGATGATTCCCTCCCTGAATACTGGAGGACCATTAATGGATTTTAATAGAAATCATGTTTCAACCGAACCTGTAAAGGAGGCTGACTGATGTACAGATTCGCCCATCTCTCTGACTGCCACCTTGGAGCACAGAAACAGGCGATGCTCCAGGAACTGGAAGGCAAGGCCTTCAGGATGGCAATAGATGATGCGCTAGACAATGATATTGACTTCATGATAATAGCAGGCGACCTCTTCCACTCAAACCTGCCCAACATGAAGACGGTGAAGATGGCCACCAGGGAGCTCAGGAGGGTCAGGGATGAGGGCATCCCGGTATACGTCAACTATGGGAGCCACGACTACAGCCCATCCCACACATCAATGATAGACATCCTTGAAAGTGCAGGTTTAATAGAGAATGTTGTCAGGCCGGTCCCGGGAAGGAAACTTGGACTTGAATTCACCGAGGATGAGGCCACGGGTGCAAGGATCACAGGACTCTCAGGGAGGTCGAGGAACCTTGAGAAGGACTACTACATGATGCTTGACCGTGAAGCACTTGAGGTAGAGGAGGGCTTCAAGATATTCGTCTTCCACAGCGCCATAACCCAGTTCAAAACCGAGGAAATTGCGGATGCGGAGTCCATAGACCTCAACCTCTTCCCCAGGGGCTTCGACTACTATGCCGGTGGACACGTGCACAAAAGAAGCACCCACAATGAGGACGGCTACGGGTGCATGGTATTCCCTGGGGCCCTCTTCGGATCCTATGCAAGGGACCTTGAAGACACTGCCCGGGGTGAGATGAGAGGATACTACCTTGTTGATTTCAATGAAACCCTAAGGGGCCTTGAATTCAGGGAGATAATGCCTGCAGGATTCGAGTACATCGAGGTTGATGTTGATGGAATAACAGCCCGTGAGGCCATGAGGAAGATAGAGTCATGTATAGCCGAACATGACGTGAGGGGAAGGGTGGTCATGCTCAGGATCCGGGGAGGTCTCAGCTCAGGGAAGACATCAGAGATAGACTCGGGGGTTATAAGGAGGATCCTCAGGGATAGGGGAGCCCTCACGGTTAACATAAACAGACACGGGATAAGACCCCCTGAGATAGAGAAGGTAAGGGTCTCTGAGACTGAAATACCAAGGATAGAGGAGAAGATACTCAGGGAAAAACTTGCAGGCCTCGGGGTGAAGAACATGAAACTTAAATCAGCATCAGGCCTTAAAATGGCATCAGAGGTCCTTAAAAGGATCCGGAATGAGAAGAGGGAGGGTGAAACCAGGGAGGACTATGAGCAGAGGATAATTGAAGATGCCCTTGAGGTCCTTGGACTGGAGATCGAAGGGGGTGACGGGGCCTGATAATCGAGTCACTTGAACTCCGCAACATAAGGAGTTACACATCAGAGTCAGTGGACTTCAGGGAGGGTGTGACGCTCTTTGAGGGGGACATAGGATCAGGGAAATCCACCATACTCCTTGCAATAGAATTCGCATTATTCGGCCTCGGGGACCAGAAGGGCGCAAGCCTACTGAGGACTGATGCAAATTCAGGGTCGGTCAAACTCAGATTCAGGGTGGATGATAAGGTCTACACAGCCTACAGGGAACTTAAAAGGACCTCAAACACCATACAGCAGCAGAACATCTACCTTGAGACCTCCAGAGGGAGGAGGAAATTATCTGCGAATGAGATGAAGGAGGCCGTTCTTGAGATCCTGAGGTATAATGAACCATCAAACCCCCGTGCAAAGAGCCACATCTACCGCTACGCGGTCTTCACACCCCAGGAGGAAATGAAGACCATAATAGAGATGAACCCCAAACACCGGCTTGAAAGGCTCCGGAAGGCCTTCGGTATTGAAGAGTACAGTGTGGCAGTGGAAAACGCCAGGTTAATCCAAAGGAGGATAGAAAGACTCTCTGAGAGACTCAGGGACAGGTCGTCAGGCCTTGAAGATGACAGGGAAAAACTGAAGAGGCTCAGGGAAGAAAAGGACAGCCTCCTTAAGGAGAAGGCGGGAATTGAATCCAGAAGAGAGGCCCTTGAATCTGAACTTGAGGGTCTTGAAGGGGAATTTGAAGCTCTTAACGATAAGAAAAAGCGGATTGAGGATGCAATGGCCAGACTGGCTTTCCTTGAAACGGAGATAAAGGCTATAAACAGGACAGTGGACTCCCTGAGGAAAAGGAATAAAAACCTGGAGAAGGAGTACAACAGGACCCTCGAGGAGATTGAGAACTGCGGAAAGAAAAGGGATAAGCTATCAGAGGAACTTAAAAGGTTCAAAGATGAGATAGATGCCCTCCAGAATGATATGGAGACTCTCACTGATGATTATGAAAGGTTTAAGAGGGCGGGCCTTGAACTCAGGCACCTTGAGGCCACGCTGAATGAGAAGACAGGGGACTGCAGGAGGCTTAATTCTGAGATCAGGGAACTTGAACTAAAAATAGGAGAACTTAATTCTGAGATCAGGGAACTTGAATCATTAATGGAGAGGCCATCAGTCACAGAGGAAGAGGTCAATGAGAAAATCAGGGAACTCAACGCTGAACTGCGTGAAAGGGAGAATGAAAGGGCAAGACTTGAGGGAAAACTTGAGGACTACGCTAACATAAGGAGCAGCAGCATATGCCCCACCTGTGACAGGAAGGTTGACCCGGCGGAAGTGGAAGAGAAGATAGCCTCAGCAGGTGAGAGGATCAAAGAAATTAATGGGGAGATTGAGGAACTTGAGGCTGAAAAAGGGGATCAGGAAGAACTACTCGATGATATAAGAAGGTTCAGGGTTATTGAGGACCGACTCAGGGACCGGATGAGAACTCTGAAGGAAGAAGAGGAGAAACTCAGAAAAAAGAAGGACGATCTTAAGGAACTCAAAGTCAGAATAAAGGATATAGAAAATCAGATAAATGAGAACAGGAAAACTGTGGAGGAACTCGGGGATACAGCATCCAGGATGAATGAACTTAAAGAGAAACTTGATGCTGCACGGGAAAGGGAGAAGGAGATTTCAGGCAGGATCTCAGGTATTGATGGGAAGATCTCAGAGATGCAGGGGAGGATCAGGGAACTGAACCCTGAAACCAGCAGGGAGTACAGGAAAAACCTTGAAGAGATTGAACTGAAGAAAAGGGAGATTGAAGAGAAGAAACGTGAAATCAAAGGGCTTCAGGAGATCATATCATCCCATGATGAAGTTGAATCCGCCATAGAGCGGCTTGAATCTGAGATAAAGGAAAAAAAGAAGTCACATAATAGTGTAATTTCCCGCCTCGGGGAGATCAAAGGTTCAATCAGGGAAAAGGAAAACCGTATAGATGACCTCAGATCGGTGGTGGAGACCAAGGGGGGCTACCTGAAGAGGGCTGATGAACTGGATGATTACGTGAAGTGGCTTGCCGAGTACTTCATACCAGCCCTTGATGATATTGAAAGGCATGTCCTTGCATGGATCAACCAGGAATTTGACAGCCACTTCAGGAAGTGGTTCGGGATGCTGGTTGATGACCCTGACAAGTCGGTGAGGATCGATGAGGACTTCACCCCGATGGTTGAACAGGACGGCTATGAACAGGACCTCAGGTACCTCAGTGGTGGTGAGAGGACAAGCGTCGCCCTCGCCTACCGCCTTGCACTGAACAAGGTCGTTCAGGGCCTTTCAACAACACTGAAGTCCGATATACTGATACTTGACGAGCCAACAGATGGATTCAGCAAGGAACAGCTCTACAAGCTCAAGGACATCTTTGATGAGCTTGATTCACCCCAGATAATCATAGTATCCCATGAGGAGGAGCTTGAAAACCTTGCTGACCATATATACCTGGTGAACAAGGAATCAGGTGTTTCAAGGATAGAGGAGGTCCTCTAGGATTTTCCACCCATCCCGGGGTTTCCCCACTACCCTTTAAGGTCTTAACATCATTTCAATGCGGATTCACACTCCATTATCCTTTTAAAAATCTTTAAGCAATTAGCATGTCCCCTTATAGCTTTTAATTCCTTTAATTTCTTTTCGGGTCCAGATAAGGCACGTGGTCACCGTTCTATATACTGTTTCACATTCTGGCTGCTTCTGCATCTTCTTTATATAATGCCTCTGCAGATAAAAAGGGATTCGGATGACGGTCCTTTATTCAAACAGAGCCATGGAGATCCTCAATCACTGCATGAATGTTAAATGAGCATTCTGAGGGATTTTTTCGATTAAAGGAGCTCTCAGAGCTTTTATTTTATAGAAATATTTATATACTATGATGATGTAACAGTTGACTCAGTGTCCTTAGCGACCTTAGGGTTAATATTGGACATGGAGGCGATAGAATTACGCGATTCAAGACAGTGTCAGTGCTCTTTGCACTGATGTTTGCAGTGGGTTCAGTGCCCATTGCCGATGCAACAAATATCGAAACCGAAAACGCAAAAATTGTTAATGAAAAAGGAAACTTGAAGGTCGAACCTGTTAAGGTTGAGGCCGCCTACAAGAAAACGAAGTACAAGAAGTACAAGAAGACCTACCGGAAAAAGGTCAGGGCAAGCTACCGTACCAGTGTAAGGAAAAGGTACTCAAGTAAGTACTATAAGAAGAAGAGGGTGCGGGCTGCCTACAGCACCAGCACATACCACTATTCCAGTATAGGAGATTGCTGGGCTATGAGCGAATATCTGTATAAGAAACTCACAGCATCCGGTGAGAAGGTCCGTATAATACAGTACGCCACGAGCATGTCACCAAGGCACCGTACTGTACAGGTGTACAGGAACGGTGGATGGGTGGACTACAGCTACAGTGGCTACAACAAGATATACTGGCCGACAAGGAGCAAACCCGGCATGTTTGTGGTTAAATCATCGGCTTAATTATAAGCCACCCCCCTTCTATTTTTTTAAATTCTTATGTCCAGCAAGCACTTCTGACGTATTCTGCTGCATCTGTAACCGAAACTTCTCTTCTGATTGTATTGAGTCTTCTACCGCCTCTGCAGTACGGTGGGGATTAGGAAGTTCTTTTCTGATCTATTGAATCCTCTATTGCATCTGCAATACAGTAGGGGTTCCAGCCAACGATCTCGTCACTCCTATCCTCAAGTTCAGGGGGGACGTTTTCAAGGCCATAGGGCCTTACGGTTATCACGGGCCTTGAGGACCTCACCGCATCATCAAGGACGGCCCTGATTTCATCCGGGCGGTCCCTCCAGAGGCCGGCAAGTATGATGACCACGTCTGCATCCCCTGGCCCTGTCTTCTCCCATTCAATTCCTGACCGGTTAAGCTTCTCAAGGAAGACTTCATAGTCCTCTATCTCACCCTCGGTTATGTAGATCCTGATCTTCTCCATCACATCTTCTCCTCAAAGACACCATCAATTAAATTACAGGTTAAAGCTTTCTCTTTGATTCTACAAGGGCCTTCAGTTTATCTGGGTCATGGCGCCTCTTCCAGAGGGGTTCAGAATCATCCCGATATACACTCAGGTTCTCCTCAAAGCTTTGACCACCCTCAGAATGGTATATGATCCCCAGGGGGAACTTCCCTGAATCATAACCCTCAAGGGACTTCTCAAGGGCGAGCATCCGGTCCGAAGCATCATGGTCAGTGTAGTAGGTGTGCTCACGGAACCACTGGAAGGTGTTGACCTTGTTGAAGGTTACGCATGGCTGGAAGATGTCAACCAGTGAATAGCCATGATGCCCTATGGCCTCAACAAGGATGTCCCTGGTCTTCTCAACATCACCGGCAAAGGCCCTGGCAACAAAGGTGGCCCCCAGGGAAATGGCAACTGCCAGGGGATTGAATGGTTTCTCAAAAACCCCATGGACCTGTACAGGAGTTTTAAGGCCCGCTGACTTGTTGGCGATGCCTGGCCCTTCGTGAGGCCGTAGACCATGTTATCATGGACTATGTTGGTGATGTCAGGGTTTCTCCGGATGTTGTGTATGAAGTGGTTACCGCCCTCACCGTACATGCACCCATCCCCGCTGACATCGATGACCGTGAGTTCAGGGTTAACGGCCTTTATGGCCACCGCTGCAGGGAGGGAACAGCCATGGAGACCGTTGAAGTAGTTGCACCTTAAATACTGGGGCAGCTTCCCTGCCTGACCTATACCTGAGACAAGGACCAGCCCCTCGGGTGGAATATCAAGCTCTGCAAGGGCCATCTTCAGGATCCTCAGGATCGGGAAGTTACCGCATCCAGGGCACCATGCCACGTCGGCTTCAACATCATAGTCCTCGGGTTTCATTCTCCCACCTCATCCAGGAGGCCCTTTATCTCTTCGACACTGAAGGGCATCCCGTTATACTTGTTGAATCTTTCATGGACCTCAAATCCGAGTTCAAGTTTAAGGAGGTCAGCGAACTGTCCTCTGTAGTTGTTCTCAACCACAACGGTCCTGTCAAAGGACTCAAGGAGTTCAAGGACGTCACCGGGGATGGGATAGACCTGGCTGAAGTGCACCATGCTGACCTCTGCATCCGATTCCTCAATGGCCTCCCGCACCGGCCAGTAATTTGAACCCCAGCATATCACTGCAGAGGAGTCGTCACCGTAGACCTCCGGCGGCAGCGCCTCCTCCCTGAGCATGTCAAGGCGCATGTTCCTCTTCTCAACCATCCTCCTCCTCACATCAAGGTCCTCTGTTATGAAGCCATCCTCATCATGTTCATCAGAGTCCACACGGACAAGACCTTCACCATAACCCGGCACACCCCTCGGGGAGATTCCGCTATCTGTGAATTCAAACCTTCTGTAGTCAGGCCCTGTTTCGGTGATATGCTCCTCTATTTCAGCATCAACATCAATTTCAGGGATGTTGTAGTAGAGGTCTGCAAAGTACTGATCAGAAAGGATGAAGACAGGGATCTGGTACCTGTCTGCAAGGTTAAAGGCATGAGCAGCTATCCCTGGCGCGTCTTCAAGTCTTCCAGGTGCGAATATTGCCCTTGGAAATTCCCCCGGCCCGGAATAGAGTGCAAGGTTAAGATCCTCCTGGGCTGTCCTTGTAGGTAGCCCCACGGCGGGTCCCGGGCGCTGACCGATATAGATAACAAGGGGTGTCTCCATCATCCCTGCCAGTCCAACAGCCTCCTCCATGAGGGCGAATCCACTGCCTGACGTTGCAACAAGGGACCTTGCACCGGCATAGGATGCGCCGAGGCACATGTTTATGGCTGCAATCTCATCCTCCGCCTGCTCAAAGACCATGTTGAATTCATCAGCATTCTCTGATATGAAGACCTGGAGGGGTGTTGAGGGTGTCATGGGATAGGATGACATGAACCGGCATCCCCCTGCAATGCACCCCATACCCGTAGCCTCGGTGCCGTTAAGGAGCAGGTGGTCCCTGACAGCAGGGTCGGGTTCAACCATGACATGGAGGTGGTTCCTGAGTTTCTCTCCAATTTCATAGCCGATTCTACCCGCCTCAAGGTCTTTCCTGAGGATTTCAGGACCCTTACGTTCAAAGAGTGACCTCACAGCATCATCAAAGACCTCCTGCTTCACCTGGAATAGGCTTGCAGCGGCTCCTGCAGCTATCACGTTGGCAAATATGGGTCCGCCGAGTTCCTCCGCCCTTGAGATTATGGGGAGGGCCACTGCCCCTTCAATCCCGTACCCATCATCTGTAACTATCAGGGTGTCCCCTATACGGTCCCCGAGGTGCTCCACAGCACCCCTGCTCAGTGCAAAAAGCACATCGATCCTTTCTGTGTAGGCCCTCACGGGCCTGGATGAGACCCTTATGAGGGTTGAGTTCTCACCTCCCCTGACACGTGACATGTACTCCTTTGAGGAGAATATATGGTAACCCGTGGCCTTGAAGGCCCTTATCAGGAGAGCCTCGACCGTCTGGATGCCCTGCCCTGCCTCACCACCAAGGACAAGGGCAGCATCACCTTCTATCTTCATCATAAACACCCCTTTGCATTTCAGATGGAGTTTTTCCCGCATCCCCACAGAACATCCTACCTAGAACATTCTTCTTATGTAGCATCTTCTCTGGGGGTTCTTCTCAAGGTACTGCTGATGGTACTCCTCTGCCTCATAGAAGGTCCCTGCAGGTTCAATGGCCGTGACTATCTCCCTGCTGAACCTCCCTGCCCTTCCAACTTCATCCCTTGACCTCAGGGCCAGCCTCCTCTGCTCCTCATCATGGTAGAATATCACGGAACGGTACTGCTCACCAACATCAGGGCCCTGCCTGTTAAGGCTCGTGGGGTCATGGATGCTCCAGAAAACATCAAGGAGGTCGCTGTAGCTTACAATATCCGGGTCGAAGGTCACCTCAACAACCTCTGCATGACCGGTGAGGCCGGTGCAGACATCCTCATAGGTCGGATCTTCCATGTGACCCCCCATGTAACCAACCCTTGTGGATACAACTCCATCTATCCTTCTGAAGGCATCCTCAACACCCCAGAAGCACCCGGCTCCAAAGGTTGCCTTCCTGAGTTTTCCCATGATTCATCCTCCTGAGACGTTACCCCTGACCCTGAGCTGGTCGGCGCTGAACCTGAATGGAGAACCTTTACCACCGCTTATCGAGAACGACATGATCACACTGCCCGTTGGGTTCTTCCTGTAGTCGTAGGGACCGTTTATTGTCCATGAATATGTCTGGTTGCCTATCCTGAGGGTCCAGAGGCCCCTCTGGCCTATACCCCTGAGGTCATCCGCACCCCGCCTGGGGTCACCCACACCCCCCTCAATGGTGAACGATGTCCCCGCCGTCATCCGGCCAAGGCTGAAGGTGCTGCTGGCACCTGGCTGGAGCAGGAAGAACCTGTTACCAGGGTTGCCTGATGATATATGTCTGCTCCCGCCGCCCGTGGTATTGTTGGCCTCATATATGAATAAGCTCTTCGAGGGACCGGTATTCGTGATGGTGAGGGTAACATCCACCGCTTCATCACCGGAGATCCTGAAGTAGGATACGTATATGTAGAGGGCTGCTATGGCTATTACTATGATGGCTCCAAAAAGAAGTATGTACTCAGCACCTCCCTGACCCCTAAGATCCTTTATTATCATGTAATGTATATATTGTGTTATTATTCATATAAAATTGAGGTGTCAAGATGGGACCCGGTTCAGGTACAGAGGCTCCAGTGGTAAGTATGGAGGTTATCATAACGGTCATCATCCTCACAGCAGCGGCAGCGGCCGCCATATTCATCATCATATCCCTGGGGAAACGTAAAAGGAAGAAGGAAGAGGAGAAAAAACCAGTTAAACCCCAGGTTTCAAGGGATGCTGTGGAGCAGCTCAGGGAGGAGTACGGGGTCAGGGAAGACGAAGAGGACTAGCTGACGGTGAAGCAATGAAGGTTGCGGTTCTGGGACTTGGTGTTGAGGGCTTAAGGGCAGCTGAATCCCTTAAAAGGAGGGGTCACAGTGTATATGCCAGTGACATAAGGGAGGATGTCAATGCTGACCTTGAGGGAGTGGATGTTGACCTTGGATTCCATGACATGGAAAGGATAGAATCCGCGGATGCCGTTGCCCTCAGCCCCTCAATGATGGGGACAGAGATCGCCGAGAGATTCAATAAAAAACTCCTATGCAAGGTACTTGATGACCACAGGAGGATCCCCACGGTACTGGTGACCGGGACCAACGGTAAGACAACAACGGCATCCATGATAGCCCATGTGCTGAGGGAGTCCGGTAGAAGGGTTCTTCTCGGAGGAAACGCAGGCGGAGGTTTCCAGGGCTACACAGAGATATTCCTCAGGGCCTCGGAGGAGAAATTCGACTACATTGTGGTGGAGGTCTGTGACATGACCCTTGAATTCGCATCAAGGTGCTTCAACCCATCCCTGGTTGTCCTTACGAACATCGGCCAGGACCACATGGACTTCCATGACTCCCTTGAGAATTACCGGAGGTCGGTTCAGAAATTTTTAAGTGGTATGAATGTTATAATCAGTGCAGATGAACCCCACCTTGAAGAACTCACGGCGGATGCGTCATGGGTCAGAGAGTACCGTGATTACACCGGCGAACTCCTGCTTGAGGGAAGATTCAACAGAAAGAACGCGGGGGCCGCTCTGGAGGCTCTGAGATTCCTGGGAGTCCCTGAAGATGCCCTGAGGAAGTACCTTGCTAATTTTAAGCCTGTGAAGGGTCGGGTGAGGTCATTCACCATCAACGGTTCAAAGGTCACCATCGGGAAAACAGACAACCCCCACGCCCTGAGGGCCGTCCTCTCAGAGGGACCCTTCGATGTGATGTTCATAGGAACCCCCAGGAGGTCAGAGACATGGAGGTTCAGGATACTGGATGAGGTTCTTTCATCACCACCGGAGGTCCTGGTACTCTTCCCAGGCCTTGAGGACACGGTTGACGAGGCCATGGAGTACCTGGGGGACCCTGGCAGCATGCGGGTCCTGAGGGTGGATGATGCAGGAAGGATCCCTGAAATGATCCTTGAATTCTCAGGAAAGTACAGGAGGATACTTGTGGGTGGGAACGGCCAGGAAAGGATAACGGCCATCCAGGAGGAACTTGAAGGATTAATGGATCATGATCTCCCTTCCAGTGATTGTTAAATAAAGGATGATGGGTGCATAACTTGATCAGGAACATGAACGTGCTTGTACTCGGAGCAGGAAACGCAGGAAGACCAGCAGCAAGATTACTCAGACACCTTGGCAATGAAGTGCTTGTCAATGACATCAGAAGATTCGAGGAGCTACCCCCCAAGGCAAGGAAGAGGATACCTGAAATGGAGGCCGAGGGGATAAGGTTCAGGCTTGGAGGCCACAGCATCCAGGACATACTGGAGGCAGACGCAGTATTCATCTCACCGAACATACCCCGGGATGCCCATGTACATGGACTCATCAGGGAGGCCGAGAAGGAGAAGGACATAATCAGGATCACAACATCGGATATAGGCAGGATCCTCAATGAACTCATAGTCATACCCATGGTTGGAATCGCAGGTACCGACGGGAAGACCACCACCACCAACATGATAGACTTCATACTCTCATCAGAGTACAGGACGGTTTCATTTTCATCCCTCCAGGACTCCCTGGTGATAGAGGGCCTGGTGGACCTTGTTGTGAAGGGTGAAATCACAAGGAGGGACATGGCGGTCTTCGAGTTACCGCACGGGACCATAAGGATGGCTGACGGCCTTGAGCTCTGCTCGGGTGTCGTGACAAACCTGACCCCTGATCATATGGATGAATTCAGGGACCACAACGAGTACATTGAGAGGAACTTCTCAATAAAGGACCTTATAGCCCCTGGCGGGGTCCTGGTGCTCTGCGGCAACGACCCGGTGGTCAGGGAACTCAGCCGCGGCCTTGAAGTGGAACATGTTATCTATGGAATCAGGGGTGATGATGGAGGGGAATTCCAGGTGGAGGCTTCGGACATAGAACTCATGGGCCTGGATGGCTCAAGGTTCACCCTCAAAATCTCAGGGGTCCCTGCAGCCTCCTGCAGTAAGGGAGGGGACCTTGAGGGACATGTCTCAACAGAGATAAGGCTCAGGGTCCCGGGAATATTCAACATAGAGAATGCCCTTGCAGCCATAACGGTGGCCCTGGCCCTTGGCATGGACCTTGAAGATGTTAAGAAACGTATAGAGAACTTCAGGGGGATAAGGGGCAGATTCGAATTCATAGACGAGGTTGATGGCGTCAGGGTCTACATGGACGCAGCCCACAACCCTGAGAGCATGGAGAAACTCCTCGAGGGCGTTGAAACAGGGGGGAGGCTTATAATAAGCCTTGACAACCCCGACACCCTCACCGTGAGGGACAAGTACAGGATAGGGAAGATACTGGGTGAAGGCGCGGATACTGTCATTGTAAGTGGAATGAACGAGACAACCGAGGAACTGGACATGTCAGCCGCCGATGAGGTGGCCCGGGGTGCCGGTGAGGATAAAACCATAAAGACCCGGAGCGTCCATGAGAGCATCCTCAGGGCACTGCAGATGGCAGATGAGGGTGACATAATACTCCACATAGGCCCCGGGGTTGTGAATGCCTACGGTAAGGTCAGGGAAGACGTTGAGAGGGCCATTGACTCCTTCAGGAACTACACGGTTGTCCTCGGCGGATGCGGAAACGTGGGGAGCCTCATGGCAAGGAATCTCAGGGCCAGGGGGAACCGGGTCATCGTGTCAGATATCAGCGACGAAACACCCCTTGAGGGCGTCTTCAGGGCTGAGGGGATTGAACTGGACCTGGGCGGCCATGACCCTGAGGTTCTGAGGAGGGCGGGGACCATCGCAGTGACCCCATCCCTTGAGAATAACAGAAAAATCCAGGGACTCCTTGAGGGATTTGAAGGGGAGGTTATCGGTGTGGAGGACGTCCTCAACCTCTACCCCCCAGAAAAACCCGTTATAGGGATTACAGGGACCAACGGGAAGACAACCACCACAGGGATGCTGAAGTCCATCCTCAGGACAGCCGGCATGGATGTCCCCGAGCACCACCTCAGAATACAGGGTAACACGGAACTCGTCCCCGCACTCCAGGCAAGGCTGCCAGGGGATGTTGCTGTTGTTGAGATAGGCACCTTCGGGAGGAGGGGTGAGATCAGGAATTCAGCCCTCCTATCGGAGGTCTCCACAGGGGTTATAACAAACATTTCACGGGACCACCTCTCCGGCGGCAGGAGCTTTCAGGACTATGTTGAATGTAAGAGGGAGATCCTTGAAGTTGCAGACACATTAATACTTAATGCGGATGACCCTGTGGTGGCATCATTTGCGGATGAACTCCCGGAGGACAGAACGATTCTCTATGGCATCCAGAGCATGGAATCCGACAACGTCATCCCTGAGGGAAGAGAATGCCCCCACTGCGGTAACAAATTAAGGTACATGAAACGATACATGGGCCACCTGGGCGACTACAGGTGCTTATGTGGATACAGGAGGCCCCAGCCCCAGGTCATGGCCGTGGAGGCGTCCCCTGAAGGATTCAAACTGGTTATAGGGTCCAGGATGAGGGAGGTTAAACTGCCAATTCCTGGCATCTTCAATGTCTACAATGCCCTTGCAGCAGCGGCAGCGGCATGTAGGATGGGCTTGGGGATTGATGAGATCGTTAAGGGCATAGAGTCCTTCAGCGGTGTCAGGGGAAGGTTCCAGGAGATTTCAAAGACTCCAAGGGTCATCCTTGACTATGCACATAACCCTGCCGGTGTGAGGGCGGTCATGCAGACACTTGGTGGAATGGATGGAAGGCTGATCGTTGTTAACACGGTCGCCTCAGAGAGCGGGATTGATGGTGACAGGGAGATAGCATCAATCCTCTCAGATGCAGATATCGTTATCCCGGCCTCATACGCTGCAAGAAGAGCATCAGACATGATTAAAACAGAAACCGTTAACATTGAATCGAGCAGGAGAAGGGCAGGGGCCGGTACACTTGGAGCCAGCAGGGAACAGGTAATTGAGGCTGTGAAGAAAGCCCTTGAAATCGCGGGTCCTGATGATACCGTGCTCATAATCGGTGAAGGAGGATTCAGGTATGCTGAGGAAGCGTTCAGTTAGGTGCCTTTCAATCATAATCCTCATTACTGTACTGGCAGCCGCAGCAGGCCTCTACCTTGAGGATAGTATGGAGCCCCAGAACCCGGAGGAGATAGCGGCCTTCCCTCCTGGCAGCACCGTCCTTGAGGGTGATGATGTCATCGACGAGTCAGGGGTGAGGAGCGTTCCCCTCCTCCTGCACCCCGATTACCTCCTTGACAGCTTCAACTACATGGACCCCGGCAACCTCCTCATGGCGCTCCTCACAGGCGCTGTCCGCACACCGGTCTCTGAGATGACCGGTGGAATAGACCATGAGGGCAGATCAACCGTTAATGGCCCCGGGGTAATCAGGGTCTCGGGGGATAAACTTGTTGTCCAGGAACCCCCCGCATTCCTCTGGGCCTACAAGACGCCCTACACCTATGGTGTCAGGAGAGGGGATGTTCTTGAGATCATTGAAAATGGCAGGAAGATTAAAGAGGTCCCGGCTGACAGTATAAGTAACAGCACCGTCCCCCACAGGTATAAATCGGCTGAAAGGATAAAGAGGTGGTTTAAAAGGGCTGATGATGGGGACAGGATAGTCCTGGACTATCAGCTCTCAGGTTTCACTGATGGGAGGCTTCCAGTACCCCCTGAACGGATAGAGGAGCTCTTCGGTGAGGAGGTAATCACCTACATGGAGAACTATCCATCTGGCTCCCCGGTGATGGTCTACATGAAGGATTACCGTAAGGTGCAGATTTCGAGTGCGGTAAGCTACCTTGGATCCTATCCTGAATACGATGACAACAAGAGGGCATTCAATGCAAGGGCCTTTGCAGCTGCATGGAATGGGACCATAATCCCTCCTGGTACTGAGGGATCCGGGAAGGAGACCGTGAGGTTCACAGCGTCCAGGGACCCTGAGGCCCCCGGTGGCTATGCCTCCCACGGGTCCTGTCCACCCGCAAGGGCCCTCAGGGCCGTTGTTACAGGTGCAGGGATGCCCCTCCCCAGGGGGATGACCTGGGAGTTCCATGCCGTGCTCTTTGGATTCAACCCTGCAACAGGAATAAAGGTGAAGAATACGGGTAAGTACCCTGTCCTCATCGAGATGTGGACCACCGGTTCAGGTGCGGGTACAAAGATATATGCAAGGCTCTATCGCCTTGAACCTGTATGAGGTAACCCCATGATATCGGCGGTTGTAACGGCTGCAGGCCGCGGGAGCCGGATGAAGAGGGATCTGGCTGAACTTGGACTTGAGAGGGTCCACAAGCTCCTCCTGCCCCTCAAAGGGGGGACGGTGATTGAGCATACGTTAGCCGGGGTGCTTGATGCAGGAGTTGATGAGTGCATCGTGGTAACCGGCCACCACTTCATGGAGGTGGAGGAGCGCATCAGGGGCTTTAACGTTAAAACCGTGAGGAACAGCCCCCCGGACGTGCCCCTCTCCGAGTCCCTCCTCAACGGTGTCAGGGCCTCAGGGGGTGACATGGTGCTCTGCGCAGCAGGAGACCAGCCAGCGGTTTCCAGCAGAACCTACAGACGCTTGATTGAATATTCAGGCGATGACAGAATATCCATACTCGCCAGGAGGGATACAGGGTGGCTTCAAGGTGCAGAGGGCCTTGGAATGCCATTTGCGGCTCCAAGGAGGATCCTTCTTGATTACCTCCCCCATGGTAGCGGTAACATCAACCCCATCCTCTGGAGGATGGTGGAGGATGGGGTGAGGCTCTACGGTGTTGGGGCTGAAGATCCGGTTGAACTCATAAACATAAACCACTACAACGATTACCTTGAGATAAGGAGATACTTCAGTTCTAATGGGGACTGATTCATCACGTGACTGTGGGACTGCAGTTTGGTTTAGAAGGTAGATTTTAACTGGGATCTGAACTTCAATAAAAAAAACAAATCCTGTGGCTGAATAAAGATCAGCCACGGTATCAGAATTTCTTCTTCTCGATCTCCTCTTCAAGGAGGTCAAGCCTCTCTTCAATTTCCTCGAGGAGCCTGCCAGCACCCTTAAGTATTTCAAGGGTGTCGTAGATCCAGTTTATAATGAGTTCCTGGTCTGCTCGTCCTCGTACTTCTTTATCTTCTCTTCAAGGTCGGCCACGTCCTCAAGGATCCTGAAGGTCTTTGTCTCAACCATTCTATCACCCCCCTCATGTTATCAGCTTATTGCCTCAAGGGCATTCACAACACAGCCTATGTTCTCACCATTAAGGCCAACGATGAGTTCATCATCACGCACACCGGCGTACTGCCTTGAGCCACTGCACCCCATGGTTATGTTCGGCCTCTTGCGGAGGTAGGGCCCGGCGACGGCGTCTGCGCAGATTGACTGTATACCCGAGAAGTCGGCCTCCACACGTCCGCCCAGGGTGTAGAGGAGGGCCTGGGATATCTTCATGGCCTGTGCAGGGTTGCAGATGATCACTATGACGTCCGGATCAAAGGTTGCCTTCTCCAGGGGTGCGTAGACTGCAGCGTAGAATTTAAGGTCTATTGATGGTATCTCATCGAAGGTCCTCTTTGCTGATGCGAAGCTTGCAAATCGTCCCAGCTGGTAGTAGAATTCACCTGTCTTCACCTTGGCAGGGGCCTCATCGATTCCAAGGGCATCCGCACCACCTTTACATGCCTGCGAATCTGCCGGCGCATAGAATGATTCGCCTGCAGCGGCCATCTGAACCATTTCACAGTGTCTTGCAGGTTTATCAATCTTCTCAATACCCTCAGGGAGGTCCTCCTCCCTCAGGACGAGTTTAACTGCAACAGGGGACTTTTCAAGGCCCAGAAGGGTCCTGAATTTTTCTGATATCACATCGTATCCATTCACCTGGCATTCATCAGCCATCCAATCACCTCAGTCAATAATCTTAACGGGTCTTCCGTACTGTCTCTTCTCGATATGACCGCAACTGGTGCATCTGTAGAGGACCATGATGAAGTTTCCTGATTCCGGGTAGGTCTCCTCTACCTCCTCGGCCGTACCACCGCATACACTGCACTTAACCCTTTCCGGCTGGTCCATTCTGTAGTGTATCATTGTAATCCAGTAATAATATCTGTGGAAGGGAGTATAAATAACTTTTCAGTTATGAAGGGAGCATTTTTAGCTGCAGGTGGATGCTCTCTACAGGTAATAATCGACACAATAAAAAGAAGAAATGTATTAATGAAATATCAGCTCTCAAGGATTGGTATTTAGTTGTAGTAGTCGTAGAACATCATGTCCAGTTCGTACCTGTCAAGGTACCAGTCACCATCTTCATCATAGTTCATGAAGAAATCTGTTATTTCCGCTGCGTCTGAGCTATCCAGGCCTGCTGTAACAGCCCAGGCTATAAATTCTTCCTCTCCATCGGGGTAGTCACTGTCCTCGTCCAGGAATTCTATTTTCCCATCGTAGTTATAGTCATACAGGCTTAGAACTTCCTTTACATCCTCGGGGTACATGAGATCTGAGTAATCATCCGATTCTGAGTATGATGCGGTTTCTGTTTCTTCTGTTGAGTTTTCTGTTTCTTCTGGCACCGTATCTTCAACAGTATTTTCATTATATTCAACGTATTCTGTTTCTGATCCGCCGGTAATTGCACCTGACATGAATAAGATCAATATGAATCCTATCCCAAGGACTGCTATCAGTGTAGATGTATCCATTTATTCACCTCTTTTAATGATTGACATGTTATGCAAGGGTTTTCTTCCAAAAAAAATAAAAGGATGAATTATCTTAAGAGGGCCAGGACTCCTGCAAGACCCAGAAATACTGTGCCTGGAATTGCAAAGGCAGATATGCTTATCAGTAGCCAGACTGCACTTACAATGAGCAGTACTCCTCCATTCCGGGGGTTGTTTCTGACATATACTGATCCAACGATTCCCAGAATGGATGCAAGGATGGCGCTGATACCTAACCATAGAATATCCGTGGCGAACACTGAAAACACTAGTGCGGCTAAGCCTCCGAGCAGCCCGAAGACCCCTCCAATTATTCCAAGGACAAGTTCAAGTGTCCTTGATTTCTCTACAGTTTCGCTCATTCTTAATCACCTAGACCTTTATGGTGTTGTTGTAGATCAGGTCGCTTTCACTTCCCCCGAATGGTGTTCCGTATATCAGTATTTCAACCCTTGCGGGTTTCCCTGTGTCAATGTAATCTTCGGCTTTGAATTTAATTGTCTGTCCTGTTTTTGCATTGTTGGTGTTCCATGCAAGTGGGTTTTCATATAGGAGATTCCCCTCTGAGTCGTACCAGTTAAGGTGCATCTCAAGGTAGCCATAGTCCTTTAGCGCTGTTATCTTCCCACTCACGGAGTAGAGGCCATAACCCTCTGAAACGACCTTGAGGTCTGTTACGTTCACCGTCTTCTCTTCCTGTGGGGCTGTGTCTGAGACACAACCTGAAGCGAATACAACTCCTACAAGGAGGAGAAGTATTCCGGCCATGTAGGTCTTTTTCATGTTCTTTCACCTCCTTTTTATTGAAGCGTGATTTCAGATGAGTATCATCGCTCAGTAACCTGTGACTTCAGCCATCTCAATATTATTGCTGTACTCCATGGATGTGTGGGAATCTGGATGATTGCCGCGTTTCTTCAGAGAATATTTTATAATTTCTATGAATACATAACTCCAGATCGTTATTAATACATTTTTAATGTATTCATATACGTTAATTGACATGTATGACCCATATTTTAATGGACCTTTAATTTTCATTCTGAAATCACCATATCCAAACGTAATGTTGGTTATGTATACTATAAATTATCTTCTAATATATAAATGTATATGTTTTTCATTTACAAAAATGGTCTGGTCCGGGATATGCTGGAGGCCAGCCCCAGTAAAATAAATATTTAACCATTTAAGACTTTACCCTGAAATTCATCCAAAATTCCCTGAATCCTTTAAATGATTATCTGAAGATGGACAGGATTCTGTGATCGAACTTTTCTATTTCATATAGAAAACCATGAACCATTGTAATGTAAAGGAGATACTTCAATGAACCGGAACTCCTCCATGAAATAGACACTTAACTCTGGAAAAAGGAGTTTTGAATGGCACAAAATATATATAGAATGGTCAGTAGAGAATACTATTATATTATATGGATTGTTCATCCTGAACAAGTTTTCAGGATGTGAAAATGGGATGGGAGTGATAATATAGATACCACTTTGATATCCACCATATACTCACTTGAACCGGTGATGATCTGCATAACACAGTTCTCACCGAAGAAGGTGGTCTTACTCAAGGAGGACAAGGCTCCGAAGGAAAAGGATCAGGTTGAACAGGTCCTCAGGGACACCCTCGGCAACTTCATGGAGATCACAACATGTGAAACAAGCCTCTATGACGTTGTGACCATTGCAAGGGACATGGTTGAAATCATCGATGAGGAAAGGGCCAAGGGTAGACGTGTGGTTGTAAACATAAGCGGGGGCAGGAAGACCCAGGCCTTGGGGGCCCTCTTCGGGTGCTATGCAAGGAACCATGACGTCCAGCGCATAGTCTACGTTACAGAGGAGGACAGTGAACTCATAGACCTACCCATACTCAGCTTCGGGATCTCCAAGACAAAGAAACAGGTCCTTGAGGAACTCAAGGCAGGTGAGAAGTCAGTCAAGAACCTTGCAGTTAAGATAGGAATAAGCCGGGGAATGACCTACAACCACATAAGGGAACTCCGTGACATGGGATTCATCGACAGGGAGAAACTCGAGATAACCTCTGCCGGCGAACTGGCAGTACTATAATTTCTTATTAAGTGCCTTAAATGCCCATAATCCCCCTGAATAAAATTGAAGTGTTTTATGGAAGGGAAAGGGAACTGAAGAGACTGAAGGAAGCCCTTGAAGCCGGCGGTCCTGCCGTGGTTACAGGACCCATGGGCTCAGGAAAAACAACTCTTTTTAAAAGATTTCATGCCGAAAACCCTGGAAACACGAGCCTCATGGATACGAGGTGCGGCAGCTGGAATCATCAGGAATCCGGGCTCCCGGGTAAGATTGTGATGACAAGGACCATGAACTGGTACCTCCTGATTGATCATGTATCCCCTGATGGATCAGTCCTTGAAGGGATAAGGCGTATGGTCTCCGCCGACTTAAAAGTGGCCCTTGCAGTGACTTACAGTCAGAAGGTTATCGGTGAGATCCATGATAACTTTCCTGAGGCAGAAATAATCGAATTAAAACCCTTCATCCTCAGGAATTTTGAGGAATACCTGAAGATTAAGGCACCGGAAATCAGGTTCACCAGGGATGGTATCGAATACCTCCACAGACTCACAGGGGGCAACCCCCTCTTCACAGACTGTTTCCTGAACGTGCTCTCAGACGGACCCATATACGGTCCATCACTCCTTGAGGCACACTTTGAGGCTAAGTTTCAGCAGATAGGTTTCAGGTGGCTGGCTGAGATTCAGTGTTTAAACGGTGTCAAGCGAGGGATAATCTCCCTTCTATACAGGAAATCAATGGATGAAGATGAAATAGAAGAGGAAACAGGGAGAGATGTCCGTAGGGAACTTGAGGAACTTGAACTTGCCGGGTTCCTGGTTCATGATAATGGTAAATGGAGTGTGAGTGGAGAATTCCTTAAACGTATCCTTGAGTTACTGGAAAAACAGACAGGGTGTATATAGAATCCTTAGGGATCAGGAAAAATAAAAAATAAGAGGGGTTATCTGGCCCTGAAGTATCCGATTCCAACAAGCGCAACGAGGCATATTACCCCGAGGATGGCGTACACCGGGACCTGGCTTTCTGATGATCCGCTTTCAGTGGCTGCTGAAACCTCATAGGCCTTTCCTTCTTCTCCAGAAGTTCCCTCCTGAGGTTCAGCCCCGGGACCGGAATTCCCTGAAGCACTGGAAGCAGTGACCTGACTTCTTCCTTCACCTGATGATCCACGGGATGGTCTTCCTGCTGTACCCGTACTCTGACCCTCACCGTAATTCCCTGGCTGGTTTGACCCGCCGGAACCTGGAACATCGATGCTCATGCCGGTTGCAGCCGCCATGGCTGCTGCGAACTTCTGGAGTGATGCCCTGTCAAGTGAGGATAATTTCACAAGCCACTGGTTGAAGACCATGTTTGCGCAGGTGTGGTGGCAGCAGACAACACCGTACTGGTTTGCGAGCTGGATGTAGCGATCCGCAAGCCCTGAAAGTATCCTTTCATCGGCGTTCCAGAAGTTCCTCCTTGAGGCCTCAAGGAGCCATGCTATCATTGACTGTGTTGCAACACCCTCATAGTCCTTTGTAGCCCTGAACCTGTCTGATAGGAGGTTCTCTGCCATGAGGTTCCAGAGTTCATCACTGACGGCGCCGGTTGTCACGGCAACACCGAAGACGTTCCTGTACCTCTGGGCGTATTCAAGCCATCCGCTGGGTGAGTTCAGGAGTGAGTCCATGTACCTGGGGTTCAGGAGCTGTGACCTTATCTCCAGTTCAATCTCCTCTGCAACGGTGCGTATGCTGATGCTGTTTTTGTTCCTCATATCAACCAGGGCCGTGTCAGGGTTTCCTCCAAGGTGTCGTGATGCAAGGACCATTCCACCGAACCAGTCATAGTAGTCATCTGTGTCCATCAGCCTCCATGTACTGTCAAGGTTCTGTGTCACCAGGTTAACGTTCTTGAGGAGGTACTGGAATACTCCACGGTTCTGCTGGATATCAACGCCGCCCGGCCCGGACCTCCATGCATAGGATACCCTTGAGAGGTAGACGTCTGCAAGTTCACCGGTGGCATTCCACCTTGATGTTGCTGGTGTAAGGTCAGAGACACCCGTACCCTCAAGTACAAGGCCCATCAGTCCAAAGACCCTGTCAAGGGATCCGCACTCATCGTAGTGTTTCCTGATGTAATTCATGGTGTCATTGGCCTCTGCAACCATTTTAACCGCCTTATTCATGAGGTCTATCCATAACTGGTTCCCTGTAACGGCAGTTACAAGGACGTCTATGCGTGGCCTTGGAATTTCAACGCCATTGATGTTTATCTTAAGTTGGGATGCGTCCATAAGGACCGGTTCTGGTTTAACATCACCGTTGGGGTTCCATTCAGGTTTAACTCCAAGGAGGTAGAGGAACTCTGCTATGGCTATTCCATCGGTCCTCAGGAGCTCGGTACCCCACATCACCATACCCACGAGTTCAGGGAAGCTGCCGTGTTTGAGGTAGTAGTCTGCGAGCATACTGTCCACCACCTTCACGGCGGTCTCCCAGGCGGCCCTTGTCGGCATCTTCTTAGGGTTTGCAGCGTAGAAGTTCACTCCCGTTGGCAGTACGTCGTTCCATGAGGGGTCCCCTGCAAGGCCCGGCTTTATGAAGCCGCCTGAAAGTGCCTTCAGGATGTTCTCCCACTCCATGTTTGCCCTTATCTTCTGTACAGTGTCGTTGATGAATTCAAGGTCTGTCAAGTTTATGCCTGCAGGGACTGTCCCGTTTATGATTGAAACGATCCAGTTACGTGCAGTGGACTTTATACTGTCAATTTCGGTCTCATAGATGTATGTTTTTCTGATCATCTCACTGTATGCTGGAAGGTCAGGGTAGAGGGTCCTTCTGATGTTTTCAAGTAGCTCTGTCCTTGATGATGCGATGGTCAGGACCTCCTCAACCAGTTCCTCCCCTGTGAGCACCCTGCCAAGGCTGTGGAGTCCCAGGGGTATGATGTCGTGTTCGATTTCATGGAGCTTGAGGTGGAGCCTTTCAAGGGCCTCGGTGAAGTTCCCTGACATGTTCATGCCCATGGAGGCTGCCCTGGCCCTTATCCGGGACTCGAGGCTCGGGAGTATCTGGTAGTTCCCCACCTTTATGGCGTTTTCATACTGGTGTATGAGGTCGTGGATCTCGATGAGTTCACCGTAGAGTCCGCTCTGGACCATGGCAGGTGTCATATGGTCTATGATGAGGGCCCAGCTGCGGTCCTTTGCAACCATACCTTCACCAGGGTTTGATACGATGTAGGGGTAGATGTTTGGTAGGTCTGTTAGCTGGAAGGACCAGTCATCCTCCATGAGTCCTATCATGCGACCGGGAAGCCATTCAAGGGTTCCATGTGTTCCAAGGTGGATCATTGCATCTGCCCCGAAGACGTCCTGGATCCAGCGGTAGAATGCTATGTACTGGTGGTGGGGCGGCAGGTAGGGGTCATGGTAGTCGGTGACCTCATCCCAGCCACGTGCCGGCTGCACCGTCAGGAGGATGTTTCCGAGGACCATGCCGGGTATGACCAGTGAACCGTTCACCGTCATTATACTCCCTGGAGGGGAACCCCACCTGGATATAACCTCTGATCTGAGGTTCTCTGGGAGCCCGTTGAACCATTCAAGGTACTTTTCAGGGTCTATTAGCTGTCGGTTTGATTCAAGGGCGGCCCTGTTCTCTGAGACGTATTTCTCAAGGAGAGGCTGGGCCCATGTGCCCTTATTCCCGAACTCCGATACCAGGGTGTAGAGTTCCTCAGCATCGGGGATCCTGTCTCCAACACTGTAACCTGTCTCGTTGAGCTTCACCAGCAGGTCGTGGAGGCTCCTGAAGACATCGAGGTAGGATGCTGTGAAACCATCCTTACCTGGCGGGTAACTGTAGAGTATGAGGGCTATCTTCTTCTCTGTGTTGCTGAGTTCCGAGAGCTTCGCCCAGCCATCTGCCAGTTTCACTATCTTCCTGACCCCTGAAACCAGGGGCACCTCGCTTCCTGAGTCGTCTGTGCAGGATACAACCACGGGTGCGAAGACACCCTCAAATCCTGGAATCGTAACCTGCCAGGTCCACTCGTACTGTGCACCCAGGGGGTTTGTCAGGCTTGAGCTGCTGTCGAGCTGGACTCCCTTGATGACCGGCACGTTTATCCGTTCAAATTCCTCAAGGGCACCGCCACTGGGGAGGTTGGGATAGTTAAGGGACCATGAGTATAGGGATATCACGGCGCTGATCTTCCTCTCCATCGGGCCCTTACCTTCAACTCCGAGTACAAGTTCCTCAAGGAGTCTGCTTACTGGTGGATTTGTGGCTCCCTGGTAGAGGTTGAAGGCTGCCCTGCCCTGAGACTCGGCCTCCCTTATTATGGCGTCAACCGTGGCTGATGGTCCGTAGCTTACGACCACAATGAAGGGGCCTGTCAGGTTCTTGGCTGCACCGTACCATTCCTCGAACTGCCTGTAGATGTCTGCCCTCATGTTCTCTGCCCATGCGCTGAAGTTCTGGTCTATCCACCGTAGACTGTCGTAGGGTGGTATCAGGCCGGGATTGGTCTCTATCCACTCCTTTATCCTGGCCCTTGAAGCCGAGACGCTCATAATACCGGCGTCGGGGTGGTAGAGGCCCCAGTCAGGTGCTGCCATCACGGGTCCCTCGTCGTTCTCCACTGGGTTGTATGTGGTCTCACCCAGGAGGTAGTATATGTACCTGATCATGTTTTCAAGGTTCTCCCTGGCTGCTGGGCCAGAGGCGAGGGCGTAGTAGCTTGCGATGTATGTGTTCTCTATGGTGTTGGGGGTGTCATTGTCGGGTGTTCCGCCGAGGAGGTGGAGTCCGGTTCCACCCCAGGGGTCGCTGTCGGTGTCGGTGGGATACCCGAAGGCGGCTGCTATCATGTTCCTCTGGTTTGCGGGGCTTCTGAGGAGGTAGGGGTACCATGAGTCTCCCCATCCGGTCCCTGGCATTGCCATGTCAAGGTATGCGAAGTTCACGTGCTCCATTATCCAGTCATCTGCTGCAGATGCAGGGTTCCACATGTCATGGTAGATTATACGCCTGTTACCCATTGATCTCAGTACCTGTCCCTTCTCGGGGACCGAGCTTATGATGGCTATATCAGGCATGAAGGTGTGGTTGATGATGCATGATCCGTTCAGGGTGTAGGTGGCTGTCCTGTAGGTGTGGTAGCTTATCCTGAGCTCAACAGGGGACTCTGAAGTGAATGTGAGGTGGTATGAACCGTCATCCAGTGTCAGTGTCTGGTTCAGCAATGTCCCGTTTCCGAGTACCTGTACCGTGGCGTTCTTCACGGGTATGGCGTTCTCCAGTGTCGTGTAGGTTCCTGATGATTCGTTGTATATCTCCTTAACGTGACCTGAGACTTCTGCTGCGCTTGCTGTTGCTGTCAGTGAAGCCAGAAGTATCACTGTCACGAGAGGTAAAAGTCTCCTAATAATTTCACCTCCTTTTAATTTAATTCAGGTTTATTTTAACAAGAAGTAATATTTAAGTTTTTCTTTAATTATATTAAAATTAATTTTAATTATTAGGTGGTTGCACCCAAAAGACCTCGTTATCAATCAAAAAACTATAAAAGTAAACAGTAAACATAGATTCAGAACATTGAGGTGTACTCCATGCAGGCCGGCAGGATTGAACTGACAGATGAACAGAAAAAGGCTGTTGAACACTTCAAGGGGCCGATGCTTGTTGTGGCGGGACCCGGAGCCGGGAAGACGAGGGTTATAGTTGAAAGGGTTGTTAAACTGATTGATGAGAGGGGTGTTCCATCAGATTCAATCGTTGTTATAACCTTCAGCAATAAAGCTGCAGATGAACTCAAGGAAAGGATAATAAAACGGATAGGACCCCGCGGCGAAACAATGCAGATATCAACCATACACTCCTTCTGTAACCGCATCCTCAGAAACCATGCGGATAGACATTCTCTGGGTTCGCGTTTTGACATTCTTGAGGAAGAGGCACAGCTAATGTTCATATTTGAAAAACGTGAAGAGCTGGGACTTGGAATCGTGAACGAGCTTGCATTCAAAGATATACAGAAATTCTTCAATGAATCTCAGGAAAACATGGTGTGCCCTGATGAACTCATGGATTACTATAAAAAATTTGGTGGCTCAAAGAAAGAGAAAAGAGCTGCCATGGCCTACAAGAAATACCTTGAACTTACAGAGGAAATGAGACTCCTTGACTTCTCAGGCCTGCAGTGGAGAGTTATAAAGCTTCTAAGGGACAACCCTGACGTTCTTGAGGATCTGAGGTCCCATTACAGATTCATCATGGTTGATGAGTACCAGGACACCAGTCCTGTGCAGGAGAAGTTCATAGAACTTCTTGCAGGTAAAGAAAAAAACATCTTTGCAGTGGGTGATGAGGATCAGAGCATATATGGATTCAGGGGGTCAACACCCCAAAACTTCCTTAACTTTCAGAAGAAGTACAGTGCAGAAACTGTTATCCTCAATAAGAACTTCAGATCTGTTCCAGGTATAGTCCGGGTGACTCAGAAATTTATTGATGAACACAGGATGTACCCTAAAAAGATAGAGCCCGTAAGGGACTCAGGTAACAGGGTATTCATCCTCGATAACCACACCCATGCTGATGAACCCTCCAATGTCGTTGGAATAATAAAGGACCTTGAAAGATACGGTATAATTCCACATTACGGATACGTCACACTGCTCTTTAGAAGCGTCAAAAAGGATGCGACTGAAATAATCAATGAACTCAAAAAAGAGGGAATCCCCTTTAATCTATGGGGCGATTCAGGATTCTTTGATAGGGAAGAAATAATCTACATCCTTTATATTTTCCATTACCTGAGGGATGAAGATAAAAGAATACTCACAAAGACCCGTGGAACGGGACTTGAATATCTTGAAGGAGAGGTGCTTGAAATCAGTGAGGAAACAATAAAAAGAATTATGGAGATAGGCGAAAATGAGGTCAGGAAGTACAGGCACCATAATGAGTTCCTTAAGGCTGGCTTTAGTAACAGAGAAGATATCAAGAAACTGGTATCTCTTAACAGGCTCATGGACACTGAGATGAGTCTCCTTGAGAAGTATTATGAAATCCTTGAAATATCAGGATATCCTGAAAAGCTGATTTCCAGGTATGACGACTTCTCAAAGGAGAAACTCTACAACATAGCAAGATTCACTTCAATCATCAGGGATTACACCACAGTATCAAACGATGCAGACATAGATGGCTTCCTTAAATTCTTGAGGATGGCCAAACTGAAAAAGACCTATGATCAGATAATTCTTGAAAACCCATACTCAGTCAACATAATGACCATGCACAGATCAAAGGGACTTGAATTTCCTGTGGTCATAGTCTGCTCCGTTTTCAACGGCAAAGTACCATTAAATTTCAAGTCATATAAAGATGTAGAGCTCCCCGACTCCTTGAAGAAATATAAAGTTGATTCCAATCTTCTGGAGGAGAGAAGGCTGTTTTATGTTTCAATGACGAGAGCACAGGATCTCCTTATAATATCCGCCACAGAGAACCACAGGCAGAGGATCGGCTACTCCCCATTTATAGAGGAGTTAAAGGGAAAATCTGGACTCATGCCAGTGGATGCTAATGAGGCCCCTCTTATAATAAAAAACCGATGCGAAGTCAGGGACACGGAGATTCCAGACACGATAAAGATAAGCTTCTCTGAGGTCAAAAAATACCTCAAATGCCCCTTCCTTTACATGATGGAATATGAGTTTGGTTTTGAAGTGCCCCCAACACTGAATCAGCTCTTTGGTCTGGCAGTCCATGATTGCCTTAGAAGAATAAATATCCGCATGATGAAGAACATGGAGATAACCGATGACTACATTAAAAGGTTAACATCCGAGTGTTTCAGGAGGGTTGAAATAAGTCAGGAAAGTCTAAAGACTATTGGTAAACTCCTCAGGAGATACGCTGAAAATATAAGGTCCAGGGCCGGGAGGATTGTGTCCGCTGAGAAACCATTCAGCATACTTAAGGATGGAGTTCTCATAAGGGGAAGGACAGATCTTATAATTGAAAATGATAGAGGGGAAATGGAAATAGTGGACTTCAAGGTCACGACCGTTGATTCACTGGATATTGAGGAACTTAAACTCCAGCTAGGAATTTACAGGCATTCACTTGGATATAAATTTGCCGCACACTGGATTTACACGTTTCTGGATTCCTCATGGGTACTGGTTGATCCTGCAGAAAATATTGATGATATTCTTTTAAAGGTTACATCTGGTATAAGAATGGAGGATTTTGCACCGAAAGAAAGTGATCTATGTAGATGGTGCATATTCTCAAGTTTATGCGGTATCTGGAAGGCGGAACATGGTTCTCCAGTTGCTGATGTCTCTTCTGCTGGTGATAATAATGAGCATGTATCTGAAGATCTTCATGGATCTGGAGATAATATCAAGAGGATCTACGGTGATTACAGTACCTTGAATAAACAGTTGAAGCATTACATTGAGCAAGACCTTCAAAAGATCGAGGAAACTGAAACACCGATCTCCGGAAAAAGATACATTTATCCAGATAAAAATACTCCAATATATTCAGATAAGAATTCTCCAAAAACAGAACGAAGACATGGGAAGATAGAATTAGTAAATGGCTCATGAATAACTTACCACAGGACAAATATGAATAGGTGAATCCAACTTTTAAAGTTTTTCAATCCTTTTTCATGATGTCAACAAGGTCCCTGGTTAATTTTTCAATCCTTTCAAGACGACCCTCAAGTTCATCAATCCTCTTCTCAAGTAAACGGAAGGCCTCCCTTCTCTCGGACACCATCCGCTCCTGCTCCTCACCTATCCTCTCCAGGAGGGTTGAGGTTGCAGAGGCAGTGACGAGACTTGTGGTTGCAATGGCACTCAACATTAGAAGGATGCCCGCAAGCCTCCCAGGGAAGGTTACAGGAATTATATCACCATAACCCACGGTTGTGAGGGTCTGGAGGACGTACCATAGGGAATCCTCATAGGTTGACACCGAAGGATTAACAGGGCTCTCCGCAAGGTAAAATATAACCGTGAAGACAAAGAGGGATGTCACAAAGAACCCCAGCCCATAACTGAGACGACTCCTCCTCAGAAATTCACCAAGGGACCCTGCAAGCTGCACCAGGGCAATTGAAAGACCCATAACCTTGATGAAGTTCAGTAAACGAAGTAAAGGCGAATACTGAGCCATGCCAAGGATTGAAAACCCTATAAAGTAGAATGGAACAGCCACAACCAGAATATTCAGTGAACGACTGGTGAAATCCCGCCTCAGAAGATAGGCGGCTGCAAGGATCAGGGAGGTTAAAAGATCAAGGACGATGATATTGCTGAATGTACCCGGCTTCACAGGAAGGAATACGGTTACTGTGAGAGCGAATGCATCGACACCAATCAGTATAAGGAGGAGGGCCTCTGATAACAGTCTGATTTTTTCTCGAAGGTCATCCATAAACCGAGCCACCGTGTCATTTTAATGATATTTTTCTGTTCATAGGATTATTTATAACTTTCATGACACATACCCTTAAAATTTTCAGCATATCCCTTAGAACGGTTCAATGATCTATAAAACCATTCCCAGGGCTCCTTTGAAGATAAAACTTTAATAGGATGAGTTACAATAATGAAATTTTCCAGTTATAAACCCATTTGAGTGATAACAATGAAGGTAACGGTTTATGGAGCAGGTAATCAGAAACTATACATTGAAAACCTGAACCTCCCTGAAAAATACGGTGGGGAGGCACCATACGGTGGAAGCCGGATGGCAATTGAATTTGCAGAGGCAGGACATGAAGTCACACTTGCAGAGCCAGCTAGGGGAATCCTTGATGATGACCACTGGAACCTGGTTGAGGAGGCAGGTGTAACCGTAACTGATGATGATGCAGAGGCCGCCAGGGAGGCCGAGGTGGCAGTTCTATTCACACCCTTCGGTAAGAAGACATTTGAGATTGCAAAGAACATACTCCCGGAGCTCCCTGAAAACGCGGTGATAGCAAACACCTGCACCGTATCACCCGTGGTACTCTACTACGTCCTTGAGAAGGAGCTCAGGATGGAGCGAAGGGACATCGGCATAGCATCCATGCACCCTGCAGCCGTACCAGGCACACCACAGCACGAACACTACGTCATAGGCGGACACGCAACAAGCGACCTTGACATGGCAACGGATGAACAGATAGCAAGATGCGTTGAACTTGCAGAAAGCTCAGGTAAGAAGGCATACGTGGTCCCTGCAGACGTATCAAGTGCGGTTGCAGACATGGGGTCCCTGGTGACCGCAGTAGCCCTCTCAGGAGTCCTGGACTACTACTACGTCGGTACAAAGATCATAGGGGCGCCTGAGGAGATGGTTGAGAAGCAGATACTCATGACACTCCAGACAATGGCATCCCTGGTTGAAACCTCAGGCGTCAGGGGCATGGCACGGGCAATGAACCCAGAACTCCTTGTAAAGAGCGCAAAATCAATGCACCTCCTTGATGAGCAGGAGGAACTCGACGCAGCCCTCAGGAAACTATCAGACCTCAATGAGGATGTTATGAAGTGGATAGATGGTGCTGATGTTAATCACACAGACCTGGTGGCTGCCCAGGCACTCACAGCTGAACTTAAAACCGTTATGGGTGAAAGGGCGGCTGAGGGAACAATAAGAAGATGCATGAGGAAGATGTTTGAATAGGTGGTGTTAGGGTTGATAGAGAGGATACTCAAGGACCTTGGAAGAATAAACGGTGTTAACGGATCCCTGGTCGTTGGTAAGGACGGTCTCATAATCGAGAGCCAGGTGCCCGGTGACATCGACGCGGAACTCGTGGCTGCAATGGCATCAGCGGTCTTCGGTACAGCCGAAAGGTCCGCAGAGGAGATCAGACACGACCCCCTGGAGCAGGTCATGATAGAGGGTAAAAGGGGTAAGACCCTCATGATAGACGCCGGTGAGGGGATCCTTGTTGTTATAACAGAGGTCGATGTGAACCTCGGTATGATAAGGATAGAGATGAAAAGAAGTGCCGAGAGGGTTGGTGACCTTTTAGCCTGACTATCTTAAAATAAGATTTAAATTAATTCTAAACTTTAAATATTTTCATTTTTTTTCAATTTTTTTGTTATGGTTTTATTTCTTAGCTAGATTTTTGAGTTAGATAGCTGTCTATGGGGAACCATAAAATCTCAAAGTAGGGCGTGGACAGTAGTGGACTTGAATGATAAAAGAACAGCTCACTGAATCCATATTCTTTAAACTTTTCTCTTATGAGTCTTCAAGGTGTTTCTTGTCTTCTATTGTTAATTCTCCATGGTGCACATCATAGTACTCTAGTTCTTCATCAAACCATAGTTATCTGATATAAGGTTACTTGTCTTTGAAAATAATTCTGGTGAATTAAATTCATCTGATATAGTTATTAACGTCATTCGTCTCCACCATGATACTGATAATCAGAGATTTGATGTGACGGGTTAATTCTTATATTTCATAAGCTCTAAAATAACCGCTTCAAGGAAGTCCCTGAGCTTCCCCTCATCATCCTCACTTCCACCAGGATTCAGGGGGAACGCACCCACGGATGGAACCTCATGCCCGTCATCCTCCTGGAACACCACCTCCTCCGAGCCAGGGTAGAGTATATAGGCGCCCCTGCTGTGGAGTATGGCGTCCTTATAGGTGTGCATCTTGTAGACATCACCATCCCGGTAGTCCCTTTCAAGCTCCTCCCTCCTGTCCCTGAGGTCAACATCCTCATAGAAGTCCTCCAACTTCACGGTGGAGCGGTACTTGGCATCAAGGTGTATGAAGTAGGTGCACTCACCCACATCCACGAGTATCGAGTAGTCCGGTCTGAAGGGAAGGGAATAGGACCTGCAGCCGGTATCCCTGGTGAACCTCCCGTTGTATGATAGCAGAATCCTCACATCATCCATCCTGAAACTTAATAT
The DNA here is from genome assembly GCF_025397995.1 of Methanothermobacter wolfeii. Taxonomy (NCBI): domain Archaea; kingdom Methanobacteriati; phylum Methanobacteriota; class Methanobacteria; order Methanobacteriales; family Methanobacteriaceae; genus Methanothermobacter; species Methanothermobacter wolfeii. The sequence goes on along the minus strand of NZ_CP104550.1, from coordinate 835,701 downwards.
TGAGTTACCCCTCCTTATGCTGACCTTCCAGTCCCTCAGATAGAATATTTCAGAGGGATCCGCCCTGTCCCCTGTTATATCCTCCAGGATCCTGATTATCTTGAAGTAGCACCAGTACTCGTAGAGTTCACTGAGCCTCCTCTCAAAGCCCTCTAGGGCATCCTCGAGTTCATCCCAGGTGAATCTCAGTGAAAGGTCAAGCATGAAGAAGTATCTGAGGATGTCCCTGTATCCCTCCCTCTTCTGGAGTACCTGGGAGTTCAGGGGGAGGCTCCTCAGGGTCCCCACTTCCCTGAGCCAGCCAGCGGAGAGGAGGATGTTCACTTCATCCCTGAAGCCCATGAGTGAATCCTTTAGGTAACCCTCAGGGGCGGTTTCAAGGAGTTCAAGGATGAGATCCTCAAGGTTCTCGAGGAAGTACCTGTAGAAGCGGTTCTCGGGGGTGTCAGGGGTCTCCCTGAGGTTTACGTGGGGGAGGTTAAGGGGTGTTCCACTGGCATCAATGCTGGTCGGGTCCGAGATGACCATGGGAAGTTCATCGGCATCCACTGCGGATGCAAGGGCAGCGGGCACCACATCCACTTCACGTTCAAGGCCAGAGTAGAAGTTATGGTTGATGTATTCAGCCGCGGCAGGAAGGTTCCGGGGCCGGAAGATGTGTTCAAGGAGGAGGAAGTCCTCATAGAGGGTCTTTTTCTTCCTAGCCTCAGGGCTGAAGAACTGGAAGGTGGATGAATCACTCTCAAGGATTATGGATGTTATCTCCTCTGAGAGGTCAGCCAGCATGGCAGGGTACTGTTCATGGTAGTTTATCTTTTTTGACCTCACCTCAACGGGTATCTCCTCTGTGCCATGCCATGTTCTGATCCCAAGGAAGGACTTGCCGGCATAGCTTTTGAAGTTCAGTATCCCGGCTGTCTTACCCTCAAGGTCAAAGCGCATCTTCCTGAAAAGGTTTCCTGAAGAGGGGGCGAACTCTGCATCGGGGGCTCCCTCGATGAGTACCTGGTATTCTGTCTCCTCCAGGAGCATGATCTCACTCAGGTTATCATAGTAGGGGCAGTATTCAAGGCTTTCAATGCCCGGTCTATCCACCTCCGGTACGTTTATGAGTCTCACGGTGTAACCGTTCACTTCAACTTCCCTTTCAGGATGTTGGGTTGTTGCCGGGCCCCCGTTGATCCTCAGGGTTCCCTGTCTGAATTTGATGATGATCTCCCGGTCCATCATCCCATCTACCTTATGAATGAGACGTACCTCTGGATTTTGAGGGTTTCTATCATTTCATTGAGTTTTCTCTCCGAGGCGGGGTATTTTCCGCTGCAGTGGTCCCTGAGATCCTCCAGCGTCCCCTTAAGGAGTCTTTCTGGGCCGTGGATCTTGGGGAGGATCTTCTGTTTTATCTGGGCGTCCATGTACCGTTCCCAGCCCCTCCATGGCTTCGGGCGTCCCTTGTAGATCCAGGCTGCATGCATGAATCTGAGCACCTCCTCTGTGACCCTGAATCCGAATTCGAATCCTGGCTCCTGGAGTGCATTGTGGAAGAACTGGAGTTCAGAAACCAGGCTGTCCCATACACCTTCAAGGTCGGATCTTATCTTTTCGATTTGAGGTTCGTGGTGATTGAGGGGGTCTTCGAGGAATTTGAGGTCACCTTCCGGGTTTTCATGTTCCCATCCCCTCAGGTATTCCTCGGGTGCTGTGGTTTCGAATTCGATGGTGTTCGCCCGGTCCAGGACCTTGGGTGAGAACATGTAGGTTGTCTCATCCACGTTCACGGTGCCGACCACAAGGAGGTTTCTTGGAATCTCAACGCTCTCCGGGAAATCACATTCACTGTTATGAAGTGGTACTGGCTCGCCGCTTTCAATGGCTGAGAGGAAATCAGAGAAGTAGCGTTCAACGTGTGAGAGGTTCATCTCATCAAGTATGATGATGTAGGGGTTCTCCTGGTCCTCTGATGCATTCATGATGAAGTCCAGGGTCGGTGTGCTCTGATATTCGCCGGTCATGATGTTAAGGTATCCGAAGATATGCCTCTTCTCGGTCCAGTTAGCCCCAACAGGAACGACAAGGTACCTTTTCTCCCCTTCAGAGAGGTAACGGCCATAGAGCTGGGCAAGCCTGGTCTTACCGGTCCCTGAATTACCTGTCAGTATAACAAAGTTCTTAACCTTAAGGGCAAGGAGAAAGTTCTCAACAAGTTCGGGTTTAAAATAAAAACCATGAGAAGTTAAATAGTCGTAGAATGAAGCTTCTAATGATATTCCTTTCCCACGGGGAGGTTTTTCAATGTTTTTGAGAGAATCATAGAGTTTCAGGAATAGTTTCAGGTCTCCTTCAATTTCTTCCTCTGATGGAAGGGCTGATGCGGGATAGTACTTTGCGTATATATTTCCTGCCTCATAGAGGGGTGCAAGACCCCTTTTTCCGAGTGAAATTTCCTCAAGCAGACCTTCCTGATTTATCTGTCCCCTGAATTCCTCTGCCATGGCCCTTAGTGTTTTATTTGCCCTTTTTTCACCGTATTCCTTATTTATATCGCTGACGCCTTGGTGTAATGATAGGTATACTCCCTTCATATCCTCCCTGAAGAGGTAGACGATGCAGGGGCCATTCCTGGTTGTGTCTGTTATTTGGGGATCCATGACTGCGATCCATGGTATCGTGGCCCAGTTTCCCTGGCCTGCAGATCCCCTGACCAGGTATCTTTCATCTCCAGTAATCCTTTCAAGTTCCCTGGGGATTTTTCTGCGTATTAGCTTCGCCAGGGGGTGGCCTGTGAATGATTCATTCCTTGCATTGGAGTATTCCTGAAGGACCTTCAGTATCATGTCCCGTAGGTTTGAAGAATCTTCTTTCATTCTTTTAACTTCATATACAAAGTCCCTTATCTTTTCAGGGATGCTTTCATCTATTTTACCTATAACCACAACCTCTGATGTCTGATTACCATCGATGACCTCTGTCCACTCACCCCTGTATTTCTCAGTGAACAACTTTTTACTGTAGTTCCCGCCAAGTTTTCCTCGATGCACAAGGTAATAGTTCCCCAGGGGGTCACGTGCAAAGGCACCCCCTATCCTCCTGTTTATACCCTCAGGCGGGGAATTTATTTCACATATTATGGTCCTGTTTTCTCCCTCTTCAGGTTCATCGGTTCCAAAACCGTTCCAGTGGCGACTGCCCTCAATGAACCTGTACATGTACCATATTCTAAGATCGGAGATCCAGTAGACCTTTCCTCGTTCCTCACCTCCCTGAAAGCCGGCACCACCTTCAACTACCTTATCGGCCCTGCTTTTTAAAATACTGCTCATTTTATCCTGAGCCTTCTTTATCTCCTCCCTGCTAGATACTATTGAGAGATTAACATATTTTATAACCAGATTACCACCCCAAAATTTTATTATTAGCCTCATTCAATTATAGTTTATGATAATGCCTCGCGGCGGTATTGACAGATACTCAACCTTCGGTCTGCGGGATGAATGGCTTCCGGCAATATTCACCTATGAGGATGAATGGATTGAGAGGAACAGCTTTGGACCTGTCCAGGTTAAAGCCGTTAAGAACTGGCTCCTGGATGGAGGACTCATAGATAAAAATGGGATAACTCCTCTTTTCAGAAGTATACGTGAAATCTATTTCCATGATCCGGAATCTGCCTGGCAGATCATATGGACAGAATTCTATTACGGTTCACCTGCTGTTCGCTTATTCTGCGATGAAACCGATTTTGAAACCGAACTAAGCGGGGATGATCTTGTTGAAATATTCAGTAAAGCATTACCTGGTCTTAAAGGGACCACAATTAAAAACCCGGTCTCAGCAGTCCTGAACATGTTTAAACTTTCACGGCTCGGAGTGCTTGTTTCAGATGAGGGGAATGGTAGGGAAATCAGGAGGATCCACCTTAATTCCATTGAGCCCCATGTCGCTGCATACTCGGTAATCAGATTGATGGAGGAGGAGGGGCTCCGGGAGATAAGGATAGGGGACCTGTATCATAAAAACGCCGGTGGGGGTCCCTTCAAACTTTTTGGCACCGAAGAACCCCGCCTCAGGAACCTGCTCCATGATGCCGGTCTTCTCATCTCCCCTGAAGATGATGTTGTAAGGTCCTCGGATATCAGCTCAAAGAAAATCCTTGATGATTTCACAGATCATCTCTTAAATTATGCCCCTGAAAGGCCGGAGCTCGATGCTGAGGCCAGTGAAGTTAGGAGAAAATTGATTGAATCCATAAAGAATAAACCTGGTGAGCTTTTTGGCGATGAAATAGACACACTCAACGGGTTTCTGGCCGGCTCATCCCTCAGGGACCTAAGAATCCACCACATAACCAGGGAGGATATTTACAATTCAGAGCTTTTCAGACCAGGGGATAACTCCATAGACGTGGCCCTGGTCTATGGGAGAATTGAAGATAGCATCAGTGATGGTGTTCAGAATGTTCTTTACGTCTCCATGGAATGGCAACCTGACGTGGATGAGATGGAACTCCTTGCAGACTGCAGGGCGCAGGGTGAGGTATCCGGTGCCCCTGGGGCTGCCAGGCGCCTATCACTGAAACTTATAGGTGAAATGGTGGAATCCGGTTTCCACTGGTACGTTAACGGCGAATCAGGATACGGTGAGAAACTCTACCACCTCAGTGAAATCATAAATAACAGTCTTTCACTCAGGATCTTCACCAGCGGCCCTGAAACCCTTCCATTCCATATAGGATTTCTTTATGGTAATATTATCCCCGTAATCGAGCATGAGGGATATGAAGATGTTTCTGAATGATGTGTAGAACCCATGTTCATCAACGATCAGTTCCTTTCCCTTAAGATCCTCTTTTCCTGAGATATCTGCCTTCAAACGTCTGATGGACTTTTTCCCGGGTTCCTTGAAGAACAAGTACCTCCCAGGGGGAAGGAATATACCCCGACCTTCATCATCAGTTATAAGAACGGCCCTGCTTCAGTTTTTCAGTGTCACTTTTTATTTAATTAATCCACAGTTATTAGCTCATCATAACCCAATAAATAGTACTGTATTTGCTCTTTTATAGTAATAGAGGCTTTCTAATTTTTATTGTAAATATTTTTCTAAAATTTTATGATAGTAACTGTTATATTAAATTAATAGAATTAATTTAACAAAATGGTAAGAATTTTAAAGTGTGAATAATTTATCCGAACTTATAAGGGGTGCATTTAAATTTATAATTTAAAGTGGAATATTAATGGAAATTTTCCAGTATTAACTGAAGCTTATCATAGTGTTAATGCTCCAAGGCCGGTGTTTTTTGAAGAGATGGATCTCTTAAAATTGTATGAATATCTTGAATACCCTAAATGTGAAGAGCCTTTATTATGGGCTATCGGCCGTACCTATTACTATAATGGTGAGCCCATCTTAAAAGTAAAGGGTGGTGCCTTTTTCGAAACTCCTAAAATTGAGTTGATTAAAGACATTAAGGATGAAAAATTGGAAATAAAGCCTGTTAACATGAAAAACCTGATAAAGGTAAATGAAAAACAGTTATTCATCCTGGAAAATGAGGCGATGGATTTCATTCATGGCCTCTATGATAACTATGAGGATAAATCTGTTTTCACTGTGTCTTATAGTGGTGGTAAAGATTCTCAAGCAGTCTTAGATTTAGTAACACGAGTAATTCCACCTGATAAACTTATAGTTGTATTCTCAGACACCACACTTGAAAGCAAGTTTACATATGAGAATTTAAAGAAAACCAGGAGCCATTATTTAAGTAAATACCCTAACCTGGAATTTAGAACTGCTAGACCAGCTAAAACCGCTATAAAATTGATGGAATATGCTGGTTTACCCAGCAGGTTCAAAAGGTGGTGCACTGACGCTTTGAAAACAGCACCCTTTAATAATCTTCTTCGGAGCATTTCCCGTGAACATGCTAACGTCATCGTTTTTGAAGGGGTTAGGTCTGAGGAAAGCTCTAAGAGATTAAACTACTCTAGGATTGAACATGGAGTTAAACATTCAGCTAGTATTAATGCCAGGCCTATCCTTGAATGGAACATCACTGAAGTCTACCTCTATATATTTTATCGAAAACTGCACTTAAACAGGGCATATAGATGGGGTTTAAACAGGGTAGGGTGCATAATATGTCCCTACGCATCTTCCTGGACCGAATTTGTTAACTCCAAAATCGATAAAGAATCAATAACTCCTTACATTTCATTCATTGAAGACTATGCAAAAGCAAGAGGTGTCCCTCAGAAATCTATAAAAAAATTTATTAATAACGGGGAATGGAAAAAAAGAGCCGGCGGGATGGGATTAGACTTAAAATCAAACATAATATTCTCCGAAAAAGAAGACAAATTAAAAGGAATCCTTGAAAAACCAAGAGAAGATTTCATGGAATGGTCAAAAGTCCTTGGTGAAAGAATCTATAAGGAACACAACGGGGTTATTGAAGGAGAAATAAGAATAGATGAGCACAAGATAAACTTTAAATCCGAAAATTTCAATTCAGGGAAAAGAAAAGTAATCGAATTCTCGAATATAAAAAATTCATCCATTAAATCCAAGATTAGAAAAGTATTATATAAAACAACCTTTTGCGTGAATTGCGGGATCTGTGAATCTGAATGCCCTAATTTCGCACTGAAATCAATAGGCGGTGTCAAAATTAACCCTCATCTTTGTGAAAATTGCCATAAATGCTCATATTTTTCAAAGAATGGCTGTATTGTAGCAGCATCTGTCTATACTTCTGTTGGTGGGAAAATGAAAAAGAAAACTAGTGGGATCGATAAATATTCAACCTTTGGACTGCGTCAGGAATGGTTAAATGAATTTTTTGTTTCTGGTGAAGAATGGTTATCTAATAATACTCTTGGCCCAAAACAAGTCCCTGCAGTTTTAAGATGGCTTATCGACGCAGAAATCCTTGATGGGACTAAAAAAACAATCACAGAACTGGGCCATCAATTATTAAAGATTTATGAAAAGGACAGGTCTTTAGCCTGGCTTATCATCTGGAATAACATGTACTACAACTCAGCCGTGGTTGAATGGTATCTAGATAAAAACCCATGGAAAATTACAACTAATAAACAAGACCTCAAAGAAAGAATCACCCAGGATTACCCAGGATACAGTAAAGGCACACTAAGCAACCCAATAGATGCCATGATTAACATGTTTGACAATTCACCACTCGGCAGAGAACTTGGAATTGGAATTATAGAAAAAAAAGGAAGAGCAGTTAAATCCATCACCAAAGCCGGAGTAAGAAACATAGAACCATATGCAGTAGCCTACTCCCTATACAAACTAGCAGAAAACACCTCAAGAAGAAACTTCACCATCACAGAACTCTTTAACGAAGAAACCAGAGGAGGACCATACAAGATATTTGGATTACCACAAGAAGAACTTGAAAAAACACTAAGAGGATTACAAGAAAGAAAAGAAAGAACCTTAAACGTTGAACTAGCCGCCGACCTAGACAACATACACTTAAGAGACGATCTAACCCCAAAAGACATACTTAAAATATACTTAGGTGCCTTATAATGAAATACAAGGACATAATAACCCTAAACGAAAGATTCCAACCAGCCTACGACCTCGAAAACGAAATAGAAGACCACTGGAAAACATTCATCCCAACAGATAAATTTCGAGAAGTTTTATCCAAAACCCTAGATTCACTCACCACTAACCGAATCGAAGACAAACAATCCATATGGATCCAGGGCACATACGGAACCGGAAAAAGCCACGCAGCCGCAGTCATTAAACACCTCCTCACAGACGAAACCAACATACTTAACGACTTTGACATTAAAAACCCACAACTTGAAGCCAAATTAAAATCTTTCAGAGAAAAAAAGAAAATCTTCCCAATCATAATCAAAGGAACATCAGGAATTAGCGACGCCGGAGAATTCCGACTACAAATACAAAGAGCCGTTAAAAAATCCCTACAAAAAGCAGGACTCGACTTCAGGACAAAAACAGACTTTCAAACCCTCATCGAAGTCCTAAACGAAGGACACCTAAACTTTGAAAGCCTCTTTAAAGGAACTGAAATAGAAAAATTATATGGAGACAAAGAAAAAATAATAAAATTACTTGAAAACGAAGACATAAACATCCAAAGAAAAATCGAAAAAATCCTCTTAAAAAACGCGATTAATATCAACTCAACATCAAGCATCCACGAATGGCTTAAAGAAATCAACAATGAACTCAAGGAAAGAGGCATTGCTGACAGTTTAATCATCTTCTGGGACGAATTCACCGGAATCATGGACTTAGAAAACATCAGTCCAATCATCACAGAAGTCCAAAATATAGCAGAACTATCCGCCAAACACGACATCTACCTCTTCATAATCTCACATAGAACACCATACCACTTAAAAAACAAAGGAAAAGACGAAGACCTTGAAAAAATACTCGGAAGATTCAAACTCATCGAATACTCCATGGAAACCATCACAACATACCACTTAATCGAAAACAGCATAAAAAAGAAAAACCCCCAAAAATGGGAATCCCTCAAAAACAATCACCTACCACAAATAAAAGACATCATAGAAAAAATCTCAGGACATGAAAACAACACCACACAATCACTCGAAAATATCTTCCCAATACACCCATACACAGCCTTCATAGCAACCATAATCGCACGCAACATCGGATCAACAGAAAGAAGCATATTCAAATTCTTATACGATGAAAAAAAAGGATTCAAAAAATTCCTAAACTCTAATATCAAAGAAAAACCATTCCTAACAACCGATTACCTATGGGACTTCTTCTTAACCGATTTTAACAGGATAGAAAACGAAAAAGTCTACTCTGTCATGGAACGCTACAAATTATATAACAACAAACTCAAAAAATCCGGAGAAAACTACACAACCGTCTTCAAAACCATCCTCCTCCTAAACCTAATATACCGTCTCGTTGAATTAAGCGAAACCAGCATCCTAAAACCAACCACCAAGAACATCTCCAACATTCTCAAAGGACACCTCAACGAAAAAAAAGTAGAAGACATCCTAAACCATATAGACAAAAACAAAATAATCAACAAAAACCCTGACGGACTATTCATCATCTCCAGTTCCTCACTACCCCCAGAAGAGATAGAAAAAGAAAAAGAAACCCTTAAAAAAATCTATAACAAAGTCACAAAAATACTAAACTCCGAACAGGAAAAAGAACTAAAAAACAACATAAATGCCCTGCGCGAAATAGAAATCAAAATATTAGATGCACCAAGAAACACATCAAACCTAAAATCAATCCTAGAAAAAAAATTCAAAAAAGACTACGCAGTCCCCATAGCCCTATTCTTAAGCATAAACAACTCCGAAAAAGAAAAAATCAGAAACCAACTATTAGAAACTTCAAAACACATTAAAAACAAACTACTCATCCTAAGCGACAAAGAACTAGGCGAAGACGGATTCAACAGATTCCTAGATTACAAATCAAGAAGCATCATAGCAGGCAACCACAACTACAATGACGAAAAAGAAGAAAACGAAGATCACGCCAAAAAAACAATAGACAAATGGATTAACGAAATACTAAACACTTCAGTCACCTGCTTCTTTAACGGAGAAGAAAAAAAACTCCTATTCCGAAAACTTGGAAAAGAAATAGAAGAATACTTCTCACCCAGAATATTTAACCAGGGACTTGAAAACATCAAAATCAACCAGAACAAAAACGTCTGGAAGCCAGAAAAATCAAAAAAAGCAGCCGAAATATTCCTATTCTCAGAAAACAGATCAGTAATAGAAGAAAAAGCCACAGGCATCGATAAATACCTCCTATCAATACTAAAAGACAACGACGGAAGCTACATTGTAGACACCAACCTCAACTTAAAAAAAGACATAATCAACCACCCACTAAAACAGATGCAAGAAGAAATAAAAAAAACCATCGAAACCCAAACCGACAACAACTTCAACCTAGGAGATGAACTAAAATTCTTATCAAAACCCCCATATGGACTATACAAATCCAAAATAAACATCGCAGCACTCTCCTTTTTAATGCGCCAATATATAGATAACTTCTTCGACTCAGGAACTGGAATCCAATGGACCAAAGAAAGAATGCGAGATAGAATCCTCGAAATATTCAATTACTGGGAAACCAACAAAAACCGCAACAAACTCCACATCAGGAAAGGCTCAGAAGAAGAAACAAGAATAATAGAATGCATCTCAAACATCTTTAACTTTAAAGGCTTAGAAAGCTTAAACGACACCAAATGGGAAATCAAAAAATGGGTTGACAAAGAAGAATTCCCCCTCTGGCTCTTCAAATATACAACCAGGGCCAATGAAAAAACAAGCCAAAAATTCAAAAAAATATTCGAATTCACAAAAATGAACGACAACGAAATAAACCCTGAAAAACTCAAAGAATTACTTAACGAAATAACAGACTACGAAATAGACCTCAAATCCATTATAATACAAGAAACTAAAAACAAACCAGAAACCTGGAAAAAAGCATTCTGCAATTGGGCCGCAACACTCAACATTGAAAAAGAAACCATTTCAGAGAAAAGCAACGAAATATTAACTTACCTTAAAAAGAACATGCAAGAATCTATCAGTCACTGGGATGAAAAAGAAACAGAATCCAAATTTAAAGATTGGATTATAAACCACACACCCAGCACCCCACATGAACCAGTACTAATAAAAAATCCTAAAGAAACCAGGAATCAAATTGATAAAGACATAGAAGGATCCGGTAATGAGGAAACAGAGAAACTGAAAAATAAAATAAAAAAATCAGATCGCGAAAAACTGGAAAAGATCCTGATAAAACTCATAGAAGACAACCCTTACATCACTGAAGAAATAAGAAGGTTGATGGGGAGATTATGATTTCTTCAAATATAAAGGAGTTCAACTCCTTTAATAAACTCTTTTTAGAGATGGAAAACGATCTACAGACTGACAATAGGTATCCTGTTAGATTTATTTTTCTAAACTCATTTGAAGAACTAAAAAAATTTATGGAATATATTGGGGAGATTTCTAAAACAGTTTCTTTAGATGGCATGCTAGATGGAAGTGAATGGCTGTCTTTTGATAACATACTGAAAAATATAAAAGAAGCCATTAAAAAGGATTCAAGGATATGTGTTGTCCCTCTTTCGGAGTTTCTAAGGTTTTCACCTAAAAAGGATTTTTATGCTCTATTAAAGGGCTTATCTGAAATAGAAACTAATGATAAGACCAAGATATATATTCCACTTGTGGGGCTATACAAGAGGTTTTCAAATGAATTCATGGAGGAATTTTATAGGAAAGATGAGTGGGCTCCCATATGGTGTTTAAATGGAACTAGTGATCAACTAACTATTTATCATGCAGATTTTGATTTCGAAGTAGAATTAGAATTAGAGGAATTTGAAATTATTAGAAATACACATGATTGGTTTAATTTATGGAAAAAAACTTATTATAATGATAGATTTTTATCATTTTCACCCGTAATTTCATTTTTTCACGAAGAATGGCTTCCTGATGAAATATTTAATTTGAGGATTATTAAGAATCAGAAGGAATTCCTCAATGATATAATGAATATAAATGTTGAGATACATTTTGATGAAAAAGAGTCTCTATATTGGAATAATCTAATTAAAGAGTTCAATAAAAAGAGTAGAACTGGAATAAAAAGTGTATCTTCCCTCATTAAAGATTACCTGAATGTACAGGATCTTAGAAAATTGAAAGGATCTCATTTTGTCAAATCATTTCTGAATGAAAAGAGCGATTTTTATAAGTGGCTAATTAAATCATATTTTGTGAATTTAAAGGACAAGTCTTATTTAACGCATTGTTTTAAATGTATGAAAACTCTTGAGAATAGTGAATTGATTGAAATCCTCTGGCTTGAAATATTTAACGCAGATAACATTGAAGAATTTTATGAGGAAAGAAAAGAAATATTGAAGGTTATACCGTTAATAGAAGATTTTAAAATCAAAAATCAGCTTGAAAAGCTTGAAGATTTGTCATGGGAAAAAATTGCAAGGTTTATCACGGGAATTCTCGATGTTGAGAAGTCATTTATAATTAAGAAAATAGAAAATCTTGAGGTAGATGATTTAGAAAACATCAGGCCTTACTTGAAAGATTGTTTCACTGACCTATATTACTATACTGACTGGGATAACATAAAATATAATTTAGAAACTGAAAGTTGGATATTAGACTATTTTAAGGAATATAATATCTCTAAAATCAGGTACCAGTTTTCAGAAAATTTGAAAGAAATAATTGAAGAGAAAAATAGGGATGAAGAATCATTTTCTAAATGGTTTTATAAAATTGAAGAGCCTGAGATTATTCCAGAAGAACTTGGGGTGTTTAATTGCTGGATTGATGGTCTGGGTGTTGAATGGCTTCCTTTAATATTTAATTTGATAGCGGAGCATTTTGATGATGAATATGAAATAAATGCATACATTCGGCGTGTTGACCTCCCGAGTACTACTGAGTGTAACAAGTACGAATTCCAAAAATTCAGGGAACTGGATGAATACATCCATAAAGAACATTACAAACACCCCGAGACCCTAATAAACGAACTCAAAATAATAAGAGATATCATAAAAGAAATTTCTAATAAATCCATTTCAGGTTATAATACAATAAACATCTACTCTGACCATGGTTTCAGCTTTTTAACATTGAGAAAATTTAATAATAAAGCCCTTGGTTTTGACGAAGCTAAGCATGATGGACGATATGCCTTTATTGAGGATAATAAAAATTTAAATGATGAATATTATATTACTGTCAGCTCTAAGTGTAAGGATAATTCTAATGTTTTGGTTGCTCTAAAACATGCTTCTCTATCCAAACGACCCTCAAAGGAAACTCATGGAGGAGCAACACCAGAAGAGGTTTTGGTACCCTATATCAGTCTATCAAAACGTGAAGAAAAAATCATATACCGTCTAAAAGAGTCTGAAATTGAAGTTGAAATAAGTGAACCAAAAGTACCATTTGAAATATACCCCACACCAACTGAGACTCCAAAGGTATTGCTGAATGAGAGGGAGTTAAATATTAAAACTATTGGTAAGGGATGCTATGAAATTGATGTGTCTGATTTAAAGGCTGGAGAATATAATGTCAAGATAAACCTTAAAAAACAGTTTTTAGACTTAAAAATTAATTTGAAGGCCGGGTTCAGGGAAACAGATCTCTTTTAAAGGGTGAAAAGTATGGAACTTTTAGACTACAAAATAAAGGAAGAATTTCCAGTGGAGTCCGTTCTAAAGAAACCAGAGATGTATGGTATATTTACAGGGTATAATTTACCCTCCTTTGTCAAGGACTGGTTGATCCAAATGAATACCACAACTGAAGGAAAACTTGATGAACACAGTTTAAAGTTCTTTTTGGATCAGCATATAGCTCAAAAAAATAAGAACATAAAGGGCACTTTAATTAATGATCTTAGATCCCTAAAACTGCTGGCCAGAATTATAATAGAACCAGATATAAAAAGCGGTATTTTAAAATTCGCAATCCCTGATCTTGGCATCGGTTCAAATGAAGGAGTGGTTCCCAACTATATCGCTGAAAAGTATCCTGAATTAAAGGGTGGTGAAATTTGGGGGGTAGTCAAACTTTCATATAATCCGCCCGATAATGGAAAAAATGGATTTATAGAAATTGCAGATTACAGATCATTTAAACCGTATTCTGTTGACTTGGATTACTTTAAAGAAAAAAGAGGAAAGTTTACCATTGAAGAATGGATCGATCTGTTAATTAGATCAATGGAGTATAATCCTAAAGGTTTTGAAAGTTTAACCCAAAAGATGCTGTTTATTGCAAGGCTATTGGTTTTTGTTGAGCCGAACCTTAATATGTTTGAATTGGCTCCAAAGGGGACTGGTAAATCATATGTTTTTAACAATCTAAGCAAGTATGGATGGGTTATAAGCGGAGGTATTGTAAGCCGGGCGAAACTTTTGTATGACATATCCCGGAAAACACCAGGTTTACTCACTCTTTATGATTTTGTTGCCATGGATGAAGTCGAGACAATTAAATTTACGGACGAAAGTGAACTACGAGGAGCTTTAAAAAATTATTTAGAATCAGGAACATTTTCAGTTGCTAATTACAAAGGTGAATCATCTTCTGGCCTAATAGTTCTTGGAAACATTCCACTAACAGAAGAAAAAACACCTATCTCTAAAAAGTATTTCACTAATTTACATAGGTTCTTCAATGATCCCGCCCTTTTAGATAGATTCCATGGGTTTATTGAAGGATGGAAGCTTCCAAGGATGAGGGAGGACCTTATTATAAAGGGTTACGCATTAAACGTTGAATATTTCTCTGAAATTTTACATGAACTAAGAATGGAGTCTCAATTTAGGAATGTCGTAGAAAAAATGTTATATATACCAAAGGATGCAGATACAAGAGATAAAAAGGCCATAATTAAACTAGCAACAGCCTACCTTAAACTCATTTTTCCGCATGTATCAGGCCCCGAAGATATCGAAAACCAAGAATTCAAAACTTTCTGCCTTGAACCAGCAATCAAGATGAGGAGCATCATAAAAAAACAAATATCATATATAGATCCAGAATTCTCCGAGGAGGTCCCTGATATCAGAGTAAAAGAATGATTAAAATCATCTTTGACTAATATAAGAGCTAATATATATGCAGAGTCAAATCAGAAAATTAGTTTGAGGATTGTCGGATGACCATTGGCACCCCTGTGTGAACCAATAAAGATCATGTTCTGCGCTGAAGATTCTTAAAAAGATGAGGATAGTATACTGTTGGTGTATATGCCGGTGCACCGTAGATAGAGAGGGAAATAGCACCCCACCCTGGAATGTCCTGTTGGGTCTTCTATGAGAGAGGCTGATCCTCATACATGAATACCTTCATTGATCTCTATAACTGGATAACAAGTCATGAACATTTAATCTGAGATTGCAATGTAAAACCAAACCTCGAGTCATAACTGGACGGAGCCTCCTGAATGGGGAGTCCCCCTCTGGACTGATTAAATTCTGGAAAAGGGTGCGGGTTCAGCAGTCAGCAGCCTTTAACTGATGGTTGACTGTGAAGCCCTTATTAAGCAGAGGGTCCTCTTTTAATTAACTCTTCATGTCCACTCATACGGGTTGAACTCTGATGGCGGTATGTACATGACCTCGGCGTATCCCCTTCTCAGGAGTTCCCTGTTGAGGTTCACTCCATCCACGTAGACCACCGCAAGGACCCTGCCATACTTATCATGTCTCCTGGCATCATCGATGTCCAGCTGGACGGTTCTGCCAAGGCAACTTGATTTTACAAAGTCCTTCGCTTCCCTGTATCCTGACTGCCCCCTCTCCGGAGTGTTAACACCCACGAATCGTATCCTGCCAACACCCTCAACATCGATGGTGTCACCGTCAACCACATGGTAGCAGTAACCTGATGCATCATACTTAACCCCTGATGTATCTGTTGAGTTGTCAGTGGAGTTGATGCTGGAGCTTTGGTTGTCAGGGACGTTCTCAATGGAGGGTGTGTCATTGCCGGTCCCCGTGTAATCGAATTCTGATTCATCAGAGACGCATCCGGCAACCATCACAGCAAGGAGGACCACTAGAATGTACCTTTTCAAATATACCACCCCTTAATTATGATTTCCAGGAGGGATTTATGATCCGCTCCTGAGACTTTAAAGTGTATCATCGGTGTCCATGGACTCCGCCGATGATTGAATCTGTTTTACGCGCCCCTCATGTACCATTAAACCCCCTAAGTATTATTCTGATAAAACTCACAGATAAACCATGCGGCCGGACACCTGAAAAGCATTATATAATACTAAAATCAGAGTTTACTCATGGTTAAAGAGGTCCTTGAGAGGTTCACAAAGTACTGGCGGTTCAGGGACGCCATAGAACATGTTGAGACAATCCCTGCGAGGGAGGCGGAATACTCTGACGTCGATGACCTCCCTGAGAACATCATGGAGTATCTTAAGGGGAATGGTATAAGGCTCTACAGGCACCAGAGGGAGACCCTTGAGGCTGCAAGGAGGGGTGAAAACGTCCTCATAACAACACCCACAGCCTCAGGAAAGACCCTTGCATTCAACCTCCCCATCCTCGAAGCCCTCAGCCAGGATCCTGGGGCAACAGCCCTCTACATTTACCCTGCGAAGGCCCTCTCAAGAGACCAGCTGAAGGTCCTTAAGGGACTTGAATCGGAACTTGGACTCACACTCAACCCTGCAGCCTATGATGGTGACACCCCGAGGGAGAGGAGGCCCTGGATAAGGAGCAACTCCAGGATGGTGATAACAAATCCCCACCAGCTCCACAGGATACTCCCATGGCACCACCAGTGGAGGGGATTCTACAGGAACCTCAGATATGTGGTGGTGGATGAGGCCCACCAGTACCGGGGGGTCTTCGGATCCAACGTGGCCTTCCTCATGAGGAGGCTCAGGAGGATCTGCAGATACTATGGCTCCAGTCCGGTGTTCATACTTGCAAGCGCAACCCTCGCAAACCCTGAGGAGTTCGCCCGTAAACTCACAGGACTGGACTTCCATGTGGTGTCAGGGGACAGTTCACCATCAGGTCCCAAGCACTTTGTATTCTACAACCCCTACCTTAAGAGGGGTGAACCATCAGCTCACCTTGAAACCAGCAACATACTCACCTTCCTCGTCCTGAGGAACATTCAGACCCTCTGCTTCACGGTCTCAAGGAAGATGGCGGAGCTTATAACACGCTGGACCCGCCAGCAGCTTGACAGTGAGAACCGTAAACTTGTGGAGAGGGTCACATCCTACAGGGCAGGTTACCGTCCGGAGGAGCGAAGAAAGATAGAAAGGGACTTCAAGAATGGCGACCTCCTTGGTGTTACAGCAACAAACGCCCTTGAGATGGGGATAGATATAGGATCCCTTGATGCCGTCATCATATCGGGTTTTCCAGGGACACTTATATCCACCTGGCAGCAGGCCGGTAGGGCTGGGAGGAACATGAATGACTCCATGGTTGTCCTGGTGGCCTTCGAGAACCCCCTTGACCAGTACCTTATGAAGAACCCCTCCTTCCTATTTGAGAGGCCCCATGAGAACGCCATAATAGACCTTGAGAACCGGTTCATACTGAGGAACCAGACCGCCTGCGCAGCCTCCGAGCTCCCCCTCACCCTCAGGGACTTCTCAGACTATGATTTCAGTGTCAGGGTCGCTGGGGACATGATGGAAGAGGGGGAACTTGAGGTATCCTATGATGGCCTCGGCTGCAGCGGTGACCCCCACTTCAGGCACGGCCTCAATGATGCCTCATCGGATACCTTCACGGTTATAGCGGATGGACGGGTGCTTGAGACCCTCAGCAGGTCCCAGGCCTACCGTGAGGCCCATGAGGGGGCTGTGCTCCTGAACCATGGTAACAGTTACATCGTTGAGGACTTTGACCTTGAGGGGCGGAGGATAACGGTGAGAAGGAAGGATGTTGATTACCATACGGCTGTGCTCAAGGAAACAGAGCTAAGGGTTATAGGGGTGCTGAGGAGGAGGATGCTGAATGATCTCCAGCTTAACTTCGGCGAGGTTGAGGTCACGGAGCACTACACAGGCTACCGTCTCATCAGCTACAGCAGGGTCATGGGGAGGAGGGAACTGGACCTTCCGCCCTTGAGGTTCAGGACCAGGGCCCTCTGGTTCACTGTACCATCCTCCCTCAGGAGTGAAGTTGAGGTCTTATTTAATGAGGATGACGCCTTTGAGGGGGGCCTTCATGGTGCGGAGCATGCTATCATAGCACTCTTCCCGCTCCATGTCCTCTGTGATCGGATGGATATAGGTGGGCTTTCGACCCCTGAGCACCCTGACACAGGAGCCCCCACCATATTCATATATGACGGGTTTGAGGGGGGTATTGGGCTCTCAGAGAAGGCCATGTCGGTCTTCGAGGACCTCCTTGCTTCAACCCTGGGGCATGTATCCGGGTGCGGGTGCCGTGACGGATGTCCCTCCTGCATCTATTCACCAAAGTGTGGTAATGATAATTCACCGCTCCATAAGGGGGCTACTGTCAGGATACTGGAGCACCTGAGGTCCCTTGCGGGGGGTCCCGTGGAGGATGCTGAAGCAGAGCATGGGGAGGACCCCTTCCAGGAGGTTGCAAGGCTGTACACTGAGGGAATGTTCTCTGATGCCAAACTGAGGCTCCATGAAATCCTTGAGGAGAAGCCCGGTGACCCGGGGGCCTGTTACCTGATGGGGGCCATCCTGAGGGAGCAGGGGGAGGCTGAGATGGCCGAATACTTCCATGAGAGGATAAGGAGGGCTACATGATACGGATACTCATGATGTGTTTATGGTCTTCAGGGGGTGCCGATGATCCGGTACTCTGCACAGGGTTTTTTGTGGGCGCTGGTATTATGTCAGGGGGTGCTGCTGATCTGGCACTGTCTAATGGATGAACTGATAATGGAGTACAGTGGCATAGCCCCTGAGGAGGCCCTTGCTGGCTCCCTGGTTGACTGCGGTGACTACACAGCACTGGAGATAACAGAGGAGGTGGAGATTGAGTTCAGGAGGGTCAGCCCCCCTGATGACCTCATGGGGGACCTTGAACTTGTAAGGGGGGTTGGAGGAAAGAGGGCATCTAAACTGAGAAGTGAAGGTTACCGGACCCTTGAGGACCTCCGCTCCCACCCGGTCTACGGCGTCGATGCTGTCAGGGTCCATGATCTCCTCCTTGAAGGTGATCTCCGGGGCCTCAGGGACCACCTTAATCTCCCATCATACCATCCCTACATTCTGAGGTGCCTGAACCTCATGGATGAGAGGAGGCTTGTGTTCCTTGACATTGAAACACTCGGCCTTTCAGATGAACCTGTTATACTCCTTGGGATGGGGTGGATTGATGGGGGGTCCATGGTGGTTAAGCAGAGGCTTGCTGTTTCCCCTGAGGATGAACCTGGAGTATTTGAACTCCTTGATTCGGTCAGGGATGATGATGTCCTTGTAACCTTCAATGGGGCGAGTTTTGACATTCCCTACATCCATAGAAGGCTGAGGATTCATGGACTTAACAGGAACCTTGACAATATTAACGTTGACCTTTACCATGTCTCCAGGCGCAGGTGGGGGGCTCTGCTGCCGGACTGCAGACTCTGCACGGTGGAAAAGCACGTCCTCGGGGTGGATCGGGACCTTGATGTTCCCGGAGCCATTGTCCCAGAGTACTATTCAGCCTACCTTTCAACCTGAATGGGTCGGTGAATGGGCTGAGACAATGGACATCCCAGAGTACTATTCAGCCTACCTTTCAACCGGGAATCCTGGTCCCCTGGTACCTGTTGTTGAGCATAATAGGGAGGATATAGTGAGCCTTGCAGGCATACTCTCAGCCCTTAACCTCCAGCTCACCTCAAAGGATAAATAAGGTCATGAACATAATAATCGTGGTGTTTTTATGGACATCCTCGTGGCTTTGAACAGGATAGCTGGACTCGTGATGGGGGTCCTACTAATCTATGCTTGCCTCCGTATACTGGATGAACTCAGGGAGGGGGAGATGGCAATGTCAATGATATTCCTCAGGAGCCGGTCATCGGTCCTCGTATTCGTCTTCTTCTTCATTGCATCCGTCTTCACAGTCCTTGTGGGTCTATCATTCATAACAGGGCAGAAGGAATCTGTTGTTGAATCATTCCTTAACCTGAACGCCTTCTTCCTTCTGGCAGGGCTTATGCTTCTCTCATCGGTTATGGGGGTGCCCGGGAGATGATGTGGCTGAAATGGCTGATACTTGTCCCCCCTTTAATGGTGTTCTACTTCTCACTGAGGACGCTCATGAACATCCTCAGGTTCCGTGAGGCTTCCCTTGGACTCTTTCTGTCTAAATTGAAGGATAGCACCAGTATGATAAGGCTCCTGGCATTTTCGATGCTCCTTTTCAGCATCACAAGGATCATGGATATCATTGACATGGTGATTGACCTTCCAATGAACGACACCATAATCGCAGCGGTTATATGGTCGGTGAGCATAATCCTTGCCATCATATTCCACAGGATGTCCAGGATAACCTCACCAGATTGAGGTGCAGGGTATGGTGAAAGGATATAAGTCTGGGGGTATAGATTAGAAGCACGTAAGTTTATTATAGTTAAAGGGTGGATCAAAGTTTTTTAAGAGGGAGAATTGAAGATGGAGTCCCCGGCAAAGGAGATAATTGAAAGAGAATTTGAGCGTTTAAGGGAGAAACTCCTTGACCTCACAATGAGGAATCAGCTCCTGAATTTCAGGCCAAGGTCAAGGACAATTGAGGTTGTAAACCACGACCCATCCCACATCTACGGTTACCTTGTCCTGAACGAGAGGAAGATGAAATTCGCTCCAAGGCCCGAGGCGCCTGAGGACTGTGGTGAGGAGGAACTCTGGGAGTACCCCTCCAGTGAGGAAGATGCAGATGGCATCCCCCAGGAGGAGGGGCACCAGGCACATCATCAACCCGATGATAACGTACTCCAGACGGACCTAACAGGCTCTGAACTCCAGAGGAGGCTCTTCTACATTAACCAGAGGGCCAGGACCATGATACAGGAGCAGGGCTACAACATCCTCTACCTTGCCCTGGGGTTCCTTGAGTGGAGGACCCCTGATGAACCAGACATCAGGAAGGCCCCCCTCATCCTCGTACCGGTGCTCCTTGAGAGGAGGAGGGCCGGTTCCACCTTCACCGTGAAATGGGATGGCAGTGAGATCATAACAAACATGTCTCTCCAGGCCAGGCTGAGGGAGGAGGGTGTGGAGCTACCTGAATTCCGAATGCCATCTGACATTGAGGGCGTTAAGGGGTACCTTGAGGATGTTGAGTCCTCGGTGGAATCCATGGAGGGCTGGTGTGTGACGGATGATGTCCAGCTTGGTTTCTTCTCCTTCACAAAGTTCCTCATGTACATGGACCTTGACCCTTCATCCTATTCCAACTGGGATGAGATCATAGAGAGGCCCCTCCTGAGGTCACTCTTCTCCCTTGAGATAGACCGTGACGAGAACGAGGTTAATATCGATGAGATACCCTACAGGGACCTCTACCATGTTGTTGATGCGGATTCATCCCAGATAGCGGTTATAGAGGATGTTAAGGCAGGTAAGAACCTTGTTGTTGAGGGACCCCCGGGGACCGGTAAGTCCCAGACCATTGTGAACCTGATAGCGGAGCTCATGGCAGCCGGTAAGACCGTCCTCTTTGTCAGTGAGAAGATGGCTGCCCTTGAGGTTGTGAAGAGCCGGCTTGACAGCATCGGCCTTGGGAGGTTCTGCCTTGAACTCCACTCCCATAAGGCCCGGAAGAAGGATGTTCTGAATGAACTTGAGAGCACCCTCATGGATGCCGAGGCAGAGAGGGTGGAGGCTGAGAGGGAGTTCAGGAGGATAGAGAAGCTGAGGGATGAGCTGAATGAGTACAGGAGGGCCCTGCATGAACCCCTCTACGGTATAGGCCTATCCCCCTTCCAGCTCTTCGGGATGAAGGAGAAGGCCGAGAGGCACTTTGATGAGCTCCCCTTCGTAAGGATACCCTCACCCGAGACCATAACCCCAGATGAATGGGATGAGGCACTCATAGAACTCCAGAACCTTGCAAAGCTTGCAGAACTCCTACCACCACTCCCCGAGAACCCCTGGTCCGGGACTGATCCCGGTATGATACTCCCCTCTGATGTGAGGGAACTTGAAATCCTCTTTGACTCGGTGGTGAGGACCGTTGATGAACTCCTGGGGGCCCTGGATGTCTTCCAGGAGAAGTATGGCTTTAAAAGGGTGAGGACTTCAGGGGAGCTCAGGATACTTGAGGAGATAGCATCCGTTGTCGCTGATTCAAGACCCTTTGATCTGGAGGTCCTCAGGACAGAGCTCTGGGACCGTTACAGGGCGGATGCCTTCACGCTCCTTGATAAGCTTGAGGACTACACCCGGAAGAGGGCTGTGCTTGATGGATTCCATGAATCGGTCCATGAGGCGGACATCGAATCCCTCCTCAGGGAGTACCTCAATGAGTCATCAAGCCGTATAAAATTCCTCAGCGGAAGGTACAGGAAGGTTAAGAATCAGATAGACGCCCTTTACATAGGGAAGGCCCCTGAAAATGATTATGAGATCATCGAGGACCTTGAAACCCTTATAGATGTCCTGAAGCTCAGGGAGGAACTTGAACGTTACGGTGAAGTTGCTGAGAAGTTCTTCGGGTCCATGTGGCAGCCAGAAAACCCCCGGATAGATGATTTAAGGGCCACCGCAGAATGGATCGTGAGGTTCAGGGACCTCCACTCAGAGGGCCTTATAACCGAAAGGACCCTTGAGGCCATATCAGAGGGCATAGAGCGGGATGAACTCCTGGGTGAGCTTGAGGAGATCAGGGGCATCCATGAAAGGCTCCAAGAGAAGCTTGAAAGACTCCAGTCAGCCATAAACACCCACGCCCATGTCATATTCAACATGGACCCTGATGATGTCCCCTTCACCCGCTGGAAGACCATAATAGGGGAGTGGGAGGATAAGATCAGCATACTCCCCCTCTGGTCCCAGTACCTTGAGAAGAAGAGGCTCTGCATGAAGACCAGGGGCGCTGCATTCATACCCCTCATTGAATCGGGTATAATAGGCCTTGAGGACATCAGGCCGGCAATGGAGGGCAACCTTGCAGACGCCCTCCTTGAGAAGGCCTTCAGGGAGATACCCGTCCTCTACACCTTCATCGGAGACCTCCATGAGGCCAGGATAAGGGAGTTCAGGGAGCTTGACTCCAGGATCATTGAACTGAACAGGAAGAGGCTCATTTATAAACTCACCAGGTCCATGCCAGGAGTCTTTGGGGGGGCCGCCCCTGATTCAGAGGAGAGCATCCTGAGCGGTGAATTCACACGTAAAAGGGGGCACATGCCCCTCAGGAAACTCCTTAAAAGGGCGGGGGGTGTTATAAAGAGGATAAAGCCGTGCTTCATGATGAGCCCCCTTTCCATTGCCCAGTACCTTGACCCCAGGAGCAGCGAACTCCAGTTTGACGTGGTCATATTCGATGAGGCCTCACAGGTCAAACCAGAGGACGCCCTCGGCGCATTTCTGAGGGCCAGGACGGCCGTTGTTATGGGTGATACGAATCAGCTCCCCCCAACAAGTTTTTTTGACCAGATGGTGTCCTCTGAGGAGGACTCTGAGGACGTGGCAAGCGCGGCTGATATTGAGAGCATACTGCACCTCTGCAAGAGGAGTTTCCCTGTGAGGATGCTCATGTGGCACTACAGGAGTCGCCACGAGTCCCTTATAGCGGTCTCGAACCAGGAGTTCTATGATAACAGGCTCCTGGCGTATCCATCACCTGCAAGGGATGATGAGGAACTGGGACTGCACCTCAGGTACCTCCCTGAAACGGTCTATGAGAGGGGCAGGACCTCATCCAATCCCATGGAGGCCAGTGCCGTTGTCGATGCCATAGAGGAGCATTTCATGAGGTACGGTAACACCAGGAGCCTTGGTGTGGGCACCTTCTCGGTTGCCCAGATGAACGCCATCCTCGAGGCCCTTGAGGCCCGCCTGAGGGAGAACCCTGAACTTGAAAGGATAATAAACGGGGAGATGGAGGAACCCTTCTTCATAAAGAACCTTGAGACGATACAGGGTGATGAGAGGGACGTTATATTCATAAGTATAGGTTACGGTTTCGATGAGAACGGACGCATATCCCTCAACTTCGGGCCACTGAACCAGGATGGTGGTGAGCGTAGGCTCAACGTCCTTATAACAAGGGCTCGTGAGAAGTGCGTTGTCTTCACCAACTTCCGTTCATCCGACCTTAAAACAGGCCCAGGAACACCCTTCGGTGTGAGGGCCCTTAAGAGGTTCCTGAGGTACGCCGAGACAAGGGTCCTTGAATCCGATGAATCATACGCTGATGCCCAGGGACTCTTCGAGGACTCAGTGTATGAATTCCTCACAGAGGAGGGCCTTGAGGTTGACAGGGGCGTTGGATGCGCAGGGTTCAGGGTTGACTTTGCCATCAGGGATCCTGATGATGATGGGAGATACATTGCAGGCATACTCACTGATGGTGAGATGTACAGCAGGTCCAGTGTTGCAAGGGACCGTGACAGGCTCAGGGAGGAGATACTCCGCAACCTTGGCTGGAACATAGTCCACCTCTGGTCATCGGACTGGTACCGGAACCCTGAGGAGACCCGTCGCAAACTCAGGGGGACCATTGAGGAGATCATCACCGTGGAGCGGAAGGCCAGGACCCCTGATGATCAGGATTTAATCCAGGAAGAGGCTCATGAAGATGAAGCACGGGAGGAAACCATGGACATGGAAGCCGAAGGTGGTGTGGTTCAGAATGATGAGTCTGATCATGAGGGCTCCGTGAGTCAGGACGACCCTGAGGCAGGTGCCGTGAGGCCCTCCATGGATGATGGTGTAACAGGCTACATGGAATACACTACAGATAAACTCAGGGAACCCGATGACCTCTACAGGAGCTCAACACCTGCCATCTCATCCATTGTGAGTGAGATAGTGGCCATGGAGGCCCCTGTACATGTTGAGGAGGTTATAAGGAGGATAAGGGAGTCATGCGGTCTCAGAAGGGCTGGAAGGAGGGTGAGGAGTATAATAGGATCCGCCATCGAGATGGCTGAGAACAACGGGAACATCAAGAGGGAGGGTGACTTCCTCTTCCTCAGGGAGTCAACCCCCATCACCGTGAGGAAGAGGACCGGGAGGATTGATATTAACCTCATATCCCCTGCTGAGATCGAGGAAGCTGTTAAAATGGCCCTTAAATCACCATTAACGGTGGATGAGCTGACCGTCAGGGTTGCGAGGATGTTCGGGTTCAGGAACACCAGCAGGAAGACCTCTGCAGGTATAAGGAGGGTCATCGATGATATGCTCGCCCGCGGAGACCTTGTAATGGAGGGTGACACGGTGAGGAAGGGGGGATGAACAGATGAACCCCTACGCCATACTCTCACTGGTTGCATCCGTCCTCGCATTCTACACCGCAACCTTCATCTACTACCGCAACCCAAAAAGCAGGCTCAACCTCCTTGTATCGGGCCTCGGCGTTGCGGTCTCCCTCATGGCCTTCACCGAGTTCATGTACCGCATAGTGGAGACCGCTTCAGGTGCCTATCCATGGCTTAAACTGAGCCTCCTCTGGCCGGTTATACCTGCTCTGCTACTGCACATTTCACTGTTCTACTCCGGGAGGCTGAGGCGCTGGATGACCCCGCTGATATACTTACCGGCAGTCATCCTCATACTCATCGGCCTGGGGACCGATCTTCTAATAGCCGGAGCCGTCCACACCTACTATGGGTGGACCTATTCCCTCCCTGAGAACCCCACAGTCTTCCTTGTATTCTCCATCTGGACGGTGATGGTCACCCTGATAGCTGCCGGCAACGCCCTCAGGGAATATGTAAGAACGGAGGGTCCTGAGAGGAGGGAGGCCCTCTACCTCTTCTGCGGTCTTTTCATACCCCTAATAATAAGTTTCTCAACGGATTTCATTGTAAGGGAACTCATGGCCATACCCTTCCCTGAGCTCACACAGACCATGCTCACCGTGGGGCTAATCTTCATTTCATACGGCATCTGGAAGTACGACTTCCCCCTCCTCACACCGGCACTTGCAGCCGACAGGATAATGGCCACGGTCCCATCATTCCTGATGATAACAGACCTTCAGGGGAGGATAACCGCTGCAAGCAGGAGCGTCCAGGATAAGCTCCGCTACGGTGAAGATGAACTGATGGGAAGACCCGCCCAGGAGCTCTTCAGCCCCTCTGACAGGGAAATGATGACTGAGGTTATGGAGGCTGTTGACTCTGCAGAGTTTGAATCAACCGTAAAATCTGCAGATGGCCGGGAACTTGAGGTTATAGTGACCATTTCACCCATAATGGGGCGTATGGGTGAGGCCATGGGCTTCGTGGTCAGCGCTGCAGATATAAGCCTCCAGAAGAAGGCGACTGCGAGGCTCATTGAAAGCGAACTCAGGTTCAGGGGGGTTGTTGACAGGATCTCCGATGGCATCGCACTCACAGATGAATCCGGCACTGTAATCTACTGGAACAGGGCCCTTGAGGGTATAACATCCATAAGGAGGGATGACTCCCTTGGAAGAAATATCCATGATCTGTGCAGGGGCCTGGTGGAGGAAACCGGTGATGGGGAGTTCCTTTTAGGTGATCGAGTTATCTCGGTTTCAGGTTTTGATGTCAGGGCATCTGAAATCCTCCGCTGCCTCCTTGTTAGGGATGTTACCGAGTCCCGGAGCTATGAGGAGTCCCTCAGGAGGTCACTGAGGGAGAAGGAGACGCTCTTAAGGGAGATCCATCACAGGGTTAAGAACAACCTCCAGATAATATCAAGCCTCCTGAACCTTCAGAAGGGGGCCCTGAGGGATGAGGAGGATGTCAGGTTATTTGAGGAGAGCCAGAACCGTATAAGGTCCATGGCAATGATACATGAGAGCCTCTACCAGTCAGAGACCCTCTCTGAGATAAACCTCCGGGAGTACCTCCCAAGGCTTGCAGTCTCCCTCATATCAAGTTACGGTGCCTCGGGTGTAAGATCAGAGGTTGAAACGGATGATCTGAGGCTTGATATTGAAAAGGCCCTTCCACTGGCCCTTATAATGAATGAACTTATAACGAATTCCCTTAAGTACGCCTTCCCTGATGGCAGAGGACTTATAAGGATCAGGATACATAGTGATAACGGGGAATGTGTCCTTGAGTACTCGGATGACGGGGTCGGGCTTCCTGAGGACTATGACCCTGAAACATCAGATTCCCTTGGCATGACCCTTGTAAGGAGCCTTGGAGGGCAGCTTGATGCTGAATTCGAGGTTGACGGGAAGGACGGCTTCCGCTTCAGGATGAGATTTCCCTGTACCTGAACGCATAGAGGTGTATTTTCATGGTGATGTATGGAGAGGAATTCCAGATTGCACAGGCAATATCAACCATAATAACAGGTATCAGCCTTATATACATGGTGACAGCTGTTCTGAAGGATGGAAGGTGGCTTAAGATAACCCTTGCGGTCGCGGCCCTCTTCATATCCAGTCTGGCAGGGGTTATGAGGGAATTCTTTTTATTTGATACATTCAGGACCGTAGAGTGGGTCTTCATAGTTATTTCGGGTTTCTTCTTCCTCTATGCAACCATATCATCAAACAGGAGACTGGAGGCAGAGTTATGATAATTCTTAAGGTGATTGCACTGGTATTTTTCACCCTGGCAGCGGTATTCTCCATTAAAAACTATCTGCTTACAAGGTACGCCTCAGGTGTCTGGGGACTTGTTTCAATGGCACTTGTAACTGGGGTTATACTGGTCTCTGTGAGGCTTGTGAATGAGTTTTTCCTGACAGACTCCCTTGAGGTTGTTAAGATCTGCCTTCTGCCGGTCATGATGGCCTTCATACTCGCGGCTTCCTTTGAGCTTAAGAGGGACATTCTAAGACCCCTCTGACTTTATTCTTGAGCCTTAGGTTATCTAAGTAATTGTCTTTATTCCTCTTTGTTAAGGCCCTCCAGTTCTGCTATTTCAGTTACAAGGTCCAGGCAGTAATTCTTCTTCTCGGCCCTTCTTATTATGAGCACCCCTGCAAGGGCGCCGAATACCCCCCCGGCGAGGTCCGTGATCAGATCGAATATTGTATCATCAAGGGGTGACATGGTGGGGGAGCCCTGGGTGGGGCCTGTTGGCATGAAGTGCTCTATGTACTGGTATAGGAGGTTGTCGTAGGTGTATTCGATGATCTCAAGGAGGGCCCCCAGTCCAAGGGTCACGAAGACTATGAGGAACACCATTATGGGGAGGCTTGTCTTGATCTTCCCGTAGACATACGCGGTGTACATGAACATCACCCCGATGAGTCCGAGTATGAAGGGGACCGTGAAGTGCATGAACTTGTCATAGTAGTGTATTCTCCCGTAGAACCCGAAGGTGTTCCCCAGTATGTACTCAAGGGTTACAACGGTGAGAAAGAGTATCTCAATCTCCACTGGGATTATGTTCATCCTCATGGGGTGCCTGAGGGCCGGGAGGTATATGATGGCAACTGCAATGAGTGTCATGATACCGAAGACCTTTATTCCCCTGACCCCGAATATGACTATTATTAAACCCATGATTACAAGGCTTATGCGCATGAGGGTGAGGAGTTTCTGCTTCCACCCGCTCTTCGTATCAGGACACGTTTTCATGACTCCAACCTCTCAGGAAGAGGATCATCTCATTATATCCTTTTATCAATGTAACCTTTCAATAAATCAGGTTTTAATGTTTTCATAGTATCAAAAAAGATTTATTCCCCCAAGGATATAACTTTAGTGGGAGGGTGAGAAAATGAAGGTTATAAAGCGCAGGGGTTTTACTGAGGCCTTCGACCCTTCAAAGATCAGGGCCTCACTTGAGCGGGCCACGGTGGATGCAGGTTACACCGTGGATGAGAAGAAGGAGATCATTGATAAGGTCTTAAGGACTGTTACAGAGAAGATTGACCGGGAAGAAGAAATAAGGACAGACACCATAAGGATGTGTCTCCTCACGGAACTTGATAAGTGTGAACCCTACATTGCAAAGTCCTGGAGGAGGTATGAGAAGAAGTATAAGTAGATGTAGGGGTATTTCCAGATTTAACCCTTCAATCTCCTCCTGATTAATTTTTCAATCTCTATCATGATTAATCCAGTTAATGAGAAGGGTATCACGACACCCCACCACTCAGGGGGGAAGGGTCGGGTCCTGAATATGAATTCAAGCTGCGGCACATAGATTATGAGCATCATCATGAGGAGTGTTGTGCCGATGCCATAGAGGATCCACTTATTTGAGAGGGGATTCATTTTAAGCACTGAGTTTTCAACTGACCTTGCTGTTAGAAGGTAGAATACATGGACCATTATAACGGTGGCGAAGGTTACTGTTCGTGCCTGGGTAACTGTGAGGCTCTGCTCTGCAATGTAGAACACTGAAAGACCTGAAAATGCCATGGCCATCGAGACGATACCAACCTTTCTTATGAAGGTGCTGTTAATTATTTTCTCATCAGGGTCTCTAGGGGGCCTTTCAAGGACATCAGCATCACCAGGTTCAGTTATAAGGGGCATGGCAAGAAATATACCATCAAAGAGGTTTATCCAGAGTATCTGGAGTGGGAGGAGTGGCAGGAACCTGAATACAGGGATTAAGGCTGCCATGAAGAATGATGAGAGTATTATGAGTCCCTGGCCTCCGCTTGTGGGGAGCACATAATATATTATCCTCTGTATCCTCTCATACACAGCCCTCCCCTCACTTACCGAGGCCACTATCGTTGCAAAGTTATCATCTGTCAGTATGATGTCTGATGCCTCCTTTGCAACGTCGGTTCCGCTGCCCATGGCAACCCCGACATCCGCCATCTTCAGGGCGGGGGCGTCATTCACACCGTCACCTGTCATTGCAACTATATTCCCGAGGCCCTGGAGTGCAGCTGTTATCCTGTACTTGTCCTCGGGTGAAACCCTGGCGTAGAGATTGTATTCCCTGACGGCCTCCATGAGCTCCTTATCATCCATGGATGAGATCTCACTCCCGGTAAGGGCTCCTTTGGCTGGGATGCCGAGCTTTTCTGCTATGGTCTCGGCGGTTCTTGCATGGTCCCCTGTGATCATTATGGTCCTTATACCGGCACTCTCACACTTTTTGATGGCCTCCATGGCTTCTGGCCTTGGGGGGTCCATCATACCCTGGAAGCCAAGGAAGATCAGGTCCCTGAGGTCACCGTCATCAACTGTCCCATCTGAGTGTTCCCTTGTTGCGAAGGCAAGGACGCGGAGGCCCCTGGAGGTGAGGATGTGAAGTTCTTTTCTGAGCCTCTCCCTGTCTATCTCCATGGGTTCGTCCCTGAGTTCATGGCTGCACATCTCAATTATCCTCTCAGGGGAGCCCTTAACGTAGATCATTCCATCGGCTGTGAGGATCGCCATGTACTTCTTCCTTGAGTCGAAGGGTATCTCATCCATCCTCTCAGCCCTCCTGACAATCCCTCCTTTATAGGCTGATATGATCAGCGCCTTCTCGGTGGGGTCTCCCTGGAGCCTGCCATCGGTCATTGAGGCGTTGTTGCAGTTTAATCCACATTCAAGGGTCATCCTGAGGGGTCCGGGCAGCCCTGAACCCGTGTTTTTTATTTCACCCTCTCTTTCATAACCGGTCCCTTCAACTTCATAGAATTCTCCGCCGGCATAGATGCACTTAACGGTCATCTCATTCTTTGTCAGGGTGCCTGTTTTATCCGAGCATATGACGGTGACGCTTCCAAGGGTCTCCACCGATGGAAGGTTCCTTACTATTGCATTCTTCCCCGCCATCTTTGCAACACCAAAGGCGAGGGTGATGGTTATTATCGCCGGCAGACCCTCGGGTATTGCCGCAACGGCCAGGGAGGTGGATGCCAGGAAGGAGAATATGATGTCATATCCGAATATCAGGGCACCGATAAAGTTAATGAGTGCAATGGATATTATAGCGAGGGCTATGGAGCGTGAAAATTCATCAATCTTCCTGATGAGGGGGGTCTTCACACCTTCACCCTTCACCGTCTTTGATATCTTACCTATCTCTGTCTCTGCCCCGGTTGAAACCACCACTCCTGTCCCGTTGCCCTCTGTTACGAGAGTGCCGCTGAAGAGGGTGTTCCTGAATTCACCCTTACTGATGGCTTCCTCTGAGAGTTTAATGGGAGTCTTCTCCACAGGTACCGATTCCCCTGTAAGCGTTGATTCATCCACGAAGATGTTCTTTGCTTGTATAACCCTTATGTCTGCGGGTACACGGTCACCCATTTCCATCTTAACCATATCCCCCGGGACCAGGAGCGAAGATGGTACCTGTAACTGTTTACCGTCCCTTATGACGGTTGTTTCTGTTTTAACGAGTTTCTGGAGTGCTTCCATGGCTTCATTGGCTTTCCCTTCCTGGATGAAACCTATGAGGGAGTTTATAATCACCACTCCCACTATAACAGCGGTGTCCACCCATTCACCGATGAGGAGGGTGAAGACCGAGATTACAAGCAGTATGTAGACAAGGAGGCTTCTGAACTGCTTCAGGAACCTCAGAATCGGGTTTTCCCTTTTAAGTTCCACTTCATTGTACCCGTACCTTTCAAGCCTTGCACGTGCTTCAGCTTCACTGAGCCCTCTTTTTGAGGTCTCAAGTGACTTCAGAACATCTTTAATTTCCATCTTTGAGAATTCGAACCATTCCGGCAATGTAACTCCCCTGCCCATTTTATGAGGATTTTTAATTTTTTTCAGTGGTTAATCTAGTTATTATTATTTGGAGGAGCTGATAATTATATTTTTTTTAATTGTTTAAGCGGTGTATGTAATTATTATTATCTGAGGGGGTCTATAATCCGATTTTTCAGGGCTCCTCAGACATCTATGATTATTAAGGCACCGATAGCCTTTTATAGGACAATCGAGTTATAGTATTTTACATATCGTTGAGGTGTTAAAGTATGGAAAGAAAATACATGGGGATAATAATACTGGCTGTAATCCTTGCAGCAGCCACATACTACTTACTCGGCACCGATGGAAAAGAAGTGCTGAGGATATCAACAACAACGAGCCTTGAAGACACAGGCCTCCTTGAGGAGGTTGAAGCAGCCTTTGAAGAGAAGTACCCCGACATCGATGTGCAGATAGTATCAGGTGGAACAGGGATAGCACTTGAAAGGGGTAAGAAGGGTGACGCAGACCTCCTCATAGTCCATGATAAAAAAAGAGAGGAGGAGTTCATAGCTGACGGCTACGGGATCAAAAGGTATCCATTCGCCTACAACTACTTCTACATCATCGGACCCCGCGATGACCCGGCAGGCGTAAATGGAAGCAGCAGCGCCACAGAAGCCTTCAGCAAGATACTTAAAGCAGCAGAAAAGGACCCCCAGCATGTTAAATTCGTATCAAGGGGTGATAATTCAGGGACCAACACGAGGGAGATAAAGATCTGGAAGAACATAACAGACTACAACTCAACGGTAAGGGGCTCAGACTGGTACATTGAAAGCGGAAGCGGCATGGGGGACACCCTCAGGCTTGCAGACCAGAAGGGAGCATACACAATCTCAGATTCAGGGACATACCTCGCTTACAGAAGCAACATAACACTGGTTCCCTACATCACCAGCGGCTCAGAACTCCTTAACGTCTACTCAGCAATAGCAGTAAACCCTGAGAAGGTCCGTGGAGTGAATAGAGACGCTGCAGAGAAATTCATAGAATTCCTGCTGAGTGACGAGTGCCAGAAGCTCATATCAGAGTACGGTAAGAAACAGTACGGGACCCCCCTATTCATGACCCTACCCGGAGGCAGGGACCCGGCAGAATAATCTGATTTTCTACTCCCAGAAAGAGGGTCCCTGAAAACCTTTCTTTCTGTAAGAATCACGCGACCCATCCCATCATTTCTTATACCCATTATTATAATATTAACCCTATACACTCAATGAAACCATCCAGTGGCGGCTGATGATCATGAACGAAATAATCCATGGAATAGGAGAGGCGGCTCGCCTTATAATCATCATGGACCCTGAACTCATGGATATAACGGTAAGGACCCTCATGATAGCGATCTCATCAACCATCCTCGCATCACTCATAGCCATCCCCCTCGCACTCCTCATTGACTTCAAGCCCTTCAGGGGTAGAGGCACACTGATAAATATCATACAGACCCTCTACAGCATGCCAACGGTACTTGTGGGACTACTGGTATTCATGCTCATATCAAGGTCCGGGCCCCTGGGATCCCTCAACCTCCTCTTCACACCCCAGGGGATGATACTGGGGCAGACGGTCCTTATACTCCCTATAGTCACGGGTTCCAGTATAACAGCCCTCAGGAGTGTTGGACCAAGGGTAAGGGACCTTGCAAGGGCGCTCGGCGCTACAGAGTACCAGACCATGCTTAAGGTCATGGAGGAGGCAAGGTACGCCATAATGGCGGCCATAATACTCGGATTTGGAAGGGCCATATCCGAGGTGGGTGTTGCCATAATGCTGGGTGGGAACATAAGGGGGTATACAAGGGTTATAACAACCGCAATGTCCCTTGAGACCTCCAAGGGGAACCTTGAACTCTCAATAGCCCTCGGCATAATACTCCTCATCATATCACTGGCAGTTAACACCATCCTCCACCACTTCCAGGAGAAATAAATCATACTTTGAGGGATTCATAAAGTGAAATGTATATCCAGATCCTGCAGAACGAGAACAAGAGGTTAAAGATGTGTATATAATCGAACTCCAGGGAATATCAAAGAGGTACGGTGAAAATGAGGTCCTCAGGGACGTTAACCTCACCGTGGAGGAGGGTGAGGTACTCGGGATCATAGGACCAACAGGTTCAGGTAAATCAACCCTCCTCAGGATAATCGACCTCCTTGAGAGACCCTCAGAGGGCATGATACTCTTCAGGGGGTCTCCTGTGACATCCACAGTGGATGCGAGGAGGATGATGGGAATGGTATTCCAGAACTCCCCGGTCTTCAGGGGCACGGTACTTGATAACGTGCTCTACGGTCCATCGGTACGTGGCCTCAAGCCTGCGGGGGGTGAGGCTGATGACATCCTTGAACTGGTGGGCCTCGGCGGATACCATGATCGGAATGCAGATGAACTTTCAGGCGGTGAGAGGCAGAGGCTCGCCCTTGCCCAGGCCCTCATAAATGAACCTGAAATCCTTCTCCTTGATGAGGCAACAGCGAACCTTGACCCCCTTTCAAGGAGGATGATTGAGGGTGTCATCGACGAACTGAGGGGGGATATCACCGTTATATTCACAACCCATAACCTCCTGCAGGGTCAGATGATGGCCGACAGGATAGCCATACTCAACAGGACGGTGATGCAGACAGGAAGGCCCGGTGAGGTCTTCAGGAAACCTGCAAACAGCTTCGTCGCTGAATTCGTGGGTGTTAGGAACATAATTGAGGGGTATTCAAGGGTCCGTGAGGATCTCTCCGTGATAGAGTGTGATGGTGTAACCCTCTACTCATCAGAGCCCCGGGAGGGACGGGTCTATGCAACCATAAGGCCCGAGGATATAACCGTGTCATTCCAAAGGGTTGAGTCTAGTGCACTCAACCGGTTAAGGGGGAGGGTCACCGGTATCCGTGAGGCAGGATCCCTCTACCACATCCAGGTCATGTGCGGCGGTGAGGTCTTCACGGTTTACATGACAAGGAAGTCCTTCCATGATATGGGACTTCATAGGGGTTCAGATGTATGGATCGAGTTCAAGGCATCCGCCGTACATCTTATAGATGAAAAAGAAAGATGAGTCCCTCTGCAAGAATAATCCATCAGGACCTTCAGTGGCCAGTACTGGATGAAAATAGCATCCATAATCCGCCAGATGAATCCCCTCTTCAGGGATAACCACATCAGCCACTCAACATGCATGGCCATACTGCTAGATGAATCTCCTCGGGTCTGTCTTAATGTCCACGATAACCGGTTCATCCGCTGACAGGGCATCTGAAGTGGCATCTTCAAGTTCTGATGGATCATCAACCCCTATGCCCCTTCCTCCGCAGTTTTCTGCAAACCCTGCGAAGTCACAGTCCTGGAGCTCTGTCTGCCAGACAGGGTAACCTTCAACCCTCTGCTCCTGCATTATCATTGCAAGGTTACTGTTGTTGAGTATAAAGACCTTAACAGGGAGCTTGTATTTAACTGCAGTCAGAAACTCTGCCATCACCATTGAGAAACCACCATCACCTGTTATGCATACAACCTGCCTGTCAGGGAATTCTAACCGGGCTGCAAGGGCTGCTGGCAGCCCATAACCCATTGAACCAAGATAACCTGATAGGAGGAGCTTCTGGGTGCTCTTCATGATGAAGTTACGCCCGAACCACCAGACGTTCTCACCCACATCAAGGGATATGATGGCATCATCATCCACGGCCCTGTTAAGGACCTTAATGATGTACTGAGGCCTTAAAGGCTTAATCTCAGGGTCTGCCTCTGATTCAAGGAGCCTGAACCACTCTTCCTTAAGTCTTCCAAGCTCATCAAGGTACTCATCCCTCCTCTTCTCATAGACCAGGGGTATGAGTGCCGGGATAACCATAGAGGAGTTGCCTGTAAGTCCCGCCTCGACGGGGTGTCTTCTTGCAATCATGAGGGGATCGAAGTCAACCTGAACAGTCCTCTTTCCAGGTATCTGTGTGAGGTCAGAGTAGGATGCTCCTACAACTATGAGCAGATCAGATCTTCTAACGGCCTCAGATGCTGCAGCTGTCCCTATGCTTCCATGACATCCCATGTAGAGGGGGTGGTCATTATCCACGATTCCCTTGCCCCTGAAGGTGGCAACGATGGGTGCATCGATCTTCTCTGCAAGTTCAAGTATGCTCTCTGATGCCCCAAGGGCACCGAATCCTGCAATTATAACAGGGCGCATGGAGCCGTTAATAAGGTCAGCAGCCCTCCTGAGGTGGTATTCAGGTGGCAGTGAGACCCCCGGAGCTATACTCCCCCTGAACGGCCTTACCTCCTCCTGACATTCAAGGCTCTGAACATCCCGGGGGATATCGATATGTGACACCCCCCGCCTGATGATGGCGTGCCTTACCGCCTGCCTCACCACCTCAGGGGTGCCCTTGGGGCCTGTGAGTGTCATGTTGTAGACCGAAACTGATTCAAAGAGGGAGTGCTGGTCTATCTCCTGATTCGCCCCGGTACCTATCCTGTAAGTTTCAACCTGCCCTGTGACCGCAATAACGGGTGCCTTGTCAAGGGCCGCGTCCATGAGCCCTGTTGTAAGGTTTGATGCTCCTGGCCCTGCAACCGCCATGCAGACCGCAGGGTGGCCCGTGAGCTTCCCTATGGCTGATGCCATGAAGGCGGCTGAGGCTTCATGTCTCACCTGTATGTACCTGATGGACCTGTTCCTGCGGAGGGCGTCCACGAGGCCCAGGGTTGATGTTCCGGGTATCCCGAAGACGTATCTGACACCCCACTCAACCAGCTGGGCCACGAAGACGTCCGAAACTGTTTTATCAATCTTCTCATGGAACTCCGGATTCAGCCTCACGAAGGCCGACTTCAGGGCGTTGCATACCGGGCACCGCCAGTCCTCAGGAAGGGAGTCAAATTCACCCTCCCTTACCTCAGTGTATATATAGTTACAGACCGTGCACCTGAACTCCACCATCAAAGACACCTTCTATTCCTATCTGATTAAAGCCACAACAGGGAATCTTTCAAGGAGTTCGGGGCCGTGGGGCGCCATCTCAATGGCCTCTGTAAGGTCCTCACCTGCACGGTGGACCACCTGGTGCACCCCTCCCCTCCAGAGGAAACTCTCAGACACATCATGGACCCTTCCCCTGAAGGCGACGTAGGCGGGTCCTGATCTGCCGTTGAATCTCCGGAGCTCCCTGAGGATCATCCCAGGGAGTCTCTCCTCAATCTTTAAGTCTTCTTACCGGTCTCCTTTTTATTCAAGGAATTTCCTCACGAACGGTGATGTTTCTCCCTTTCTCATGAAGTGTCCTGATGGCCCTTCACCGAGGAACTCTGAGAACCATGATTCGTGCTGTATCTCCTCGTGGAGTATTGAGAGTGCAAGGTCATAGGTCCTGTGGTCCTTTCCTGCGGTGATGTTGCATATGTGGGTGTACTGGCGTACTGCGCACCTTTCTGCAGCCACAAGGACTTCAAGTATCTTCATTGTGTCGGTTGTCTTCTCAGGCAAGTATGCGGGGGGGCATCCTGATATGTCATGGAATTCCTTCATATCCTGTGGCAGCTCCCCTCCAAGTTCATATATCCTGGGCACAAGGGCCTCAAAGTGGTTCCTGTCCTCTATCCTGGCGGCCTCTGCTATTTCCTTTATACCTTCACCATCAAGGCCTATGAGGTTGGCCCTGAGTATTGTGTAGTAGTAGAAGGTTGTAAGCTCTGCAGCCGCATTCTTCACAAGGAGTTCGACAAGTTCATCCACATCTATCCCGGAGTTTTCAACCATTTCACGTGTAACCCTGGCCATACTAAACACCATGAAATATTCTGTATTTTATCCATTATAAACCATGTGCCATGTGCATATGTCGGATTAAAATTTTAAATATATGAAAATATTTCATTAAGGGGCTGGCAGAAGGCGAAAACCATTTCATGGTCACCTGAAACCGATGCCCGGGCCACCTAACCGAGGGCAACATCCAGCACCATCATAAGGGTGAATCCAAGGAGGGCGCTTACCGTGGCAAGGTCAGTGTTACCTCCCCTCTGGCACTCGGGAATGATATCCTCTATAACCACGAATACCATGGCTCCGGCTGCAAATCCAAGTGCAGCTGGCATGAAGAAGGATGAACCGGATAGGATGAGGGCTCCAAGTACCGCTGCAACTATCTCCACGGCACCCGAGAGCTGCCCGTAGAAGAAGCTCCTTTCCCTGCTCACACCCTCACCCCTCAGGGGGAGTGAGACAGCAGCCCCCTCAGGGAGGTTCTGGATGCCTATACCCAGTGCAAGGGCCAGTGGAGCTGCAATAACACCCTCAACTGATGCCGCTGCAAAGGCAACCCCAATGGCAAGACCCTCAGGTATGTTGTGGATCGTCACTGCAAGTAGCAGCAGCCTGTTACGGTGCCAGGTCGTCCTGAAACCCTCAGCATACTCGGGCGGACACCCTGGGTGGAGGTGGGGGATCAGCCTGTCAAGGAACGAGAGGAAGAGACCTCCTGTAAGGAAACCCGCAGCCGGGGGGAGCCACCCTGCAAAACCACCCGAGACCGAAAGCTCAATTGCTGGTGCAAGGAGGGACCAGAAACTCGCCGCCAGCATTATTCCAGCTGCAAATCCCAGAGAAGCGTCAAGGAGTTTTCTATCAGCCCTGAAGGGCAGGAAAACCATCCCTGCACCTGCAAGTGTCATGAGCCATGTGAAAATCGTTGCAAAAAATGCATTGAAAACAGGAGCTGATGGAACCATAACTAACTATATGCTGCAGCCAAGAGATAACCCTTACCAAAAGATGACAGCAACAGGTACCCGGACAGACAACCCCTACCAATCAAGAGGGAATCAACCCTTGAAAAGGACCATAATACTGATCCTGATATAAATTCATGGCCGGGGTGGGGAGCAGCTGAAAATGACTATATATCCGATCCCCCATAGTAATATAGATAATGTTCATCACATCAATTCAGATTTTAACTTACGATGACGGGGTCACTTTGCAGAAAGGGGGAAGCATGTACCGAGAACCAGAAGAAGGCTGTTAAGAAGACCAATGGACCGATCATCATAGTAGCGGGGCCGGGGGCCGGGAAGACAAGGGTCCTTGTTGAGAGGGTCGCATACCTTGTTAAGAGGAAGCATGTCCCACCAGAGAACATACTGGTCATAACCTTTACAGAGAAGGCTGCAGATGAACTCAAGGCAAGACTCCTCAACTGTGTGGGCCTTGACGCTGAACTCATGCACATATCCACGGTACACTCCTTCTGCAGCACCATACTCAAGAACCACCCCGAGGACCATGAATATGGCGGGGGCTTCGAGGTCCTTGATGAGGAATCACAGCTCATTTTTTTAAGGGCTAACTTCTACAGGCTCGGACTGAACAGGCACGTGAAGATGAGGGACGTCCCTGAGGTCATGGAGTTCTTCAACATGTGCACTGAAAACTGCGTTGACCCTGAAAGGCTCCTTGAGAAGGTAGACAGGAAATACCGCGGCCTCTGCCAGTGCTACAGGGACTACCTTGAACTCCTTAAATCAGGGAAAAAGATAGATTTCCCCTGCCTTGAAAAGGAGGCATGGATGCTCCTTAAATCCAGCAGCAGGGTCCTTGAGTCTGTCAGAGAGAAGTACAGGTACATGATGATCGACGAGTACCAGGACACCAGCCCGCTCCAGGAGAGGATATTCAGGACCATAGCAGGAAAAAACTCTAACATATGCTTGGTCGGTGATGAGGACCAGAGCATATACGGATTCAGGGGAGCCACACCCGAGAACTTCATAAGGTTCAAGGATGAGTTCCACGCGGACCTCGTATTCCTGATCTGCAATGCAAGGCAGGCCATGGAGATACTCCACGCCAACGCCTATGATTCAGGTTCCCGTGGACTTGGCGCTGATTCAGGCCCCATATGCAGTTCCATGGCTGCACTCCCCTACCTCACAGGTAAGGTGACCTATGGATTCGGGGATGCAGGTTCAAGGAGACATATGGGCCTGGGGGATGAAGACGTCATGGTGAGCATACCTGGAGGTGAACTCCCCCGCATAGTCTCAAACCTTGAGGAGATGAAGAGGAGAAGGTCCTTCAGGGAAGATTAAGGCCACCATGAGACCTGCTTTCTGACAGATCGCAGATAAACTGATATACCTCTGAAGGGTGGGACAGCTAATTTTCAGGAACGAGTATGTAACGGGAATCACAGATAAACTGATATACCTGTGAAGATGAGTTCAGATCAAGTGAAGGGTGTGCAGGGAATGTTCAGGATTCTTATCGTGAGGGATGCCGATGATGATCTGTCTGATTTTGTGGAGGAGCTCGGATCCATGGGACTTGAGGTGAGTCTCACCAGAACTATCCCAGAGTCAATGGAGGCCGACCTTGTACTCGTATACACAATTCCGGAGAAGGTTCCAGGATGGGCTGCCCGTGATATCCAGGCGCCCCTCATGTACCTCATAGACTTTGAGGAGGACGTTGTTGTAACATGCCCCCATGGTTGCCTTGGAAAGCCCATCAGAAGAGAGGAAATTAGGGGATGCATGGATTTTATCATCAAAAGGCTTCTGTTGGGGGAGGAGCGCTACAGGAACCTTTTTGAACACATCAATACCTGCGTCGCGGTCTATGAGGCTGTGGATGATGGCGAAGACTTCATAATAAAGGACTTCAACAGGGCCGCTGAACTCACCGAGGATGTTAAGAGGGATGATGTCATCGGAAGAAGGGTGACCGATGTCTTCCCGGGTATAGGGGATTTCGGTCTCCTTGAGGTCCTAAGGAGGGTTTACAGGACAGGACAGTCTGAACACTTCCCAGCTGCTCTTTACCATGATAACAGGAAAATCGGGTGGAGGGATAACTTCGTATACCGATTACCCTCAGGTGAAGTTGTGGCGGTCTATGAGGACCTCACAAGGGAGAAACAGCTTGAAGAGGAACTCGAAGAAAAGGAGAGGCTCTACAGGAGCATATTTGAGAATACTGGCGCTGCAACAACAATAGTGGATGAGGATACAACTATAGTCCTTGCAAACCGGGAATTTGAGAGGCTGAGCGGCTATTCACGGAAGGAGATAGAGGGGAAGAAGAGCTGGACAGAGTTTGTGGTGGATGCTGACCTTGAGAAAATGATGAAATACCATCAGCTTCGAAGAAGGAACCCTGAACTTGCACCCCGCAGGTACACCTTCGGGTTCAGGACCCGGGAGGGTGAGGTCAGGTACATGCAGATGACCGCTGATATGATCCCAGGCACCATGAAAAGCGTGGCCTCCATGGTTGATATCACGGAGATCAAGGAGGCTGATGAGGAGCTCAGAAGATCCCTCCATGAGAAGGAGATCCTCCTAAAGGAGATCCATCACAGGGTCAAGAACAACCTCCAGATAATATCAAGCCTCCTGAACCTCCAGACCCTCAGTACAGAGGGTGTTGAGGTCCGTGACGTTCTGAGGGAAAGCCAGGGCCGTATAAAGGTCATGGCGATGATACATGAACACCTCTACCAGTCAGAGTCCCTGGCAAGGATCAACTTCCGGGCTTACATAGAGAGACTGGTGGAGGATATAGTCATCTCATACGGTGCCGGTGTGAGGACGAAGATTGAAGTAGATGATGTGGAATTCGATGTAGACACGGCAATACCCCTGGGGCTTATCATCAATGAGCTTGTGACAAACAGCGTCAAGTACGCCTTCCCTGCTGGTACCGGGACGGTTTGGGTTAAGGTCAGGTCCCTTGATGGTGAGGTTGCCGTGTCTGTGGCTGATGATGGTGTGGGCTTACCAGGGGATATTGACCCTGAGAGCACCGACACCCTGGGGCTTACGCTTGTCAGGATCCTCACCGAGCAGCTTGACGGGACCCTCACCATAAATAGAGATAATGGCACAGGGTTCAGGATAACAATCAGAAAACCTTCAGGAGAACATTTAAGTGGTGAATCCATGGCATAGGGGTGCTCATGATATATCTGGAGACATAAAACCAATCAGTGGTATTAAATAGAATTTGAGTCTGAATTTAGCCATGTCCATAGAGTAGTTTTCCTGTGGTGGCATCTACATAAGCCCCGCCAATGGCCTGGCCATAGGTTTCACTGTCGGGGTCTTTATCATAGACTGTGACCAGATAGGCTGGTTTGCCCCTACAGGTTGTTAATGTGGCGCTGTAATGAAGTTTGCCATAGCCGGGGACGGTATTTTTTACTATTTTGATAGCTTGCTCTGGACTTATTAAATTCTGTTTTCTTCCGTGCTCTGGATTTGTATAATTTTGTTCTTTTTCCTTTGGTTCAGGAGCAGGTATATCTGGTGTGTTATTAGATTCTACTTTGATATTTCTGTCATTAGATTCTGTGTTAGGTTGGGTAAAGATGGATGTAGCAGCTATGACCGTAATTAAAATTAATAATATAATCACAACCCTCTTTAAAGTTTTCCTCTCCATATTAAAAGGGTACTGGGTTAGTGTTATATTAAGGTT
This sequence comes from Methanothermobacter wolfeii, assembly GCF_025397995.1. Lineage (NCBI taxonomy): Archaea > Methanobacteriati > Methanobacteriota > Methanobacteria > Methanobacteriales > Methanobacteriaceae > Methanothermobacter > Methanothermobacter wolfeii. The sequence continues at coordinate 793,816 of NZ_CP104550.1, read as the reverse complement.
ATGACTCCCTGCAGTGGTGAAAAACTGTTTTTTCCTATAGTTTTCATTGGGGTCGCAGTCCTTTTAGGGATGGTTTCGGGGTAGTCCCAACACACCTCCCACCCGCTGACATTCGTTATATTGATGTATAGCGAAGGTGCCGTGCTGAAGATCTTATTTTTATACACCTCCCATCTGGTTTCACCATCCCCTTGTTGGCCGGTAGGGGTTAAAGATCTTATTTTTATACACCTTCTAGGGACACCCCTCTATCTTTACACTTCATCCTAAAAACATAAAGTCTAATGTCAATGATTCTCTTAAACACCAGATAAAGATATGGATTAATTATATCCTTGTTGTGGGAATGCTATGTTATACTGCTGGAGTAAATCACGTATCCATGTTCTCCCAAGCTCATAAAATTGATGGTAACCGACAATCCTTCAACAATCATAAAAATCTTTATAAATTCCTCATTAAAAAACTAAGGTAAAAGGACCCTGAAGTGACAGCATGCCCTATATCATATGCGAGAAATGCAGCCATTACTGGGAAGTTGAAGGTGAGGAAGAATTCTGGGTATTCTACATGTGTGACGAGTGCGGTTCACTCCTCATATACGTTGAAAGCCTCGCTGAATACAACCGCCTCACAAAGAAAATTCCATCAGCACTAGAGAAGACCCACACCGGAAGAATGGCGGAACACTACTGGGGGATGTGGAGGGCCGGTAAATTGATCTCCATCACAGGCCTTCTAAGCATCCCCCTCAGTTTATTTCTCACCCTGAAGGGTTTCACAGCTGCAATTGCTATTTTAGTCCTTGGAATCGCACTCATCCCGGTATCCTTCAGGTTTATGTCTGCCAGTGAGGAGAGGGGTATGGGATGGGCAAAGGGCTACGTTGGGGAACTTGTGGTTATCAACTGCCTCAGGAGACTCCCTGATGACTACGTCATCTTCAACGACGTCCATTTCCCGGGCTCTTACGGTAACATCGACCACGTTGTCCTTGGACCGACAGGTCTCTATGTGATCGAGACCAAGTACTACAATGGCAACTACATCATAAAGGGTGACCAGTGGTTTAGATATGACCTCGATATGAGGGAGGAGAAATCACCATCAGCCCAGGCAAAGAGGAACGCGGCCACCCTCAAGGAGTTCCTTGCCTCAGAGGATATACATGTATCCTGGGTTAACGCTATTGTAGCATTCCTTAACAACAGCTACAGGATCATAGAGGAGGATGAATTCTGCAGGGTCATGAAGCCGTGCATGATCCCAAGGTACATAGAGCACAATCGCCTCATGTTGGGGGACATTAAAATTAAGAGGATAAGGGAGGTCCTTGAGGACTGCTCTTCAGAGGTATGGTGAATTACCTTTTGAATTCCATTCCATGTCCGGCTTCACATGGTGAACAGCTTTATAAACTTCGGGGATAAATATCATCCCTATTAAGGAGGAGGATTCCAATGGATTACACTGATAAACTCAAGAACTTCATAGCCATATTCCTTCGCGGACTCTTCATTGGAAGTGCAGATGTCATGCCCGGAGTATCAGGGGGCACCATAGCCCTTATAACAGGTATATATGAGAGGCTTGTCCATGCAATCAGCAGAATAAAATTCACATTCCTCGGGCCTCTTCTGAGGGGTGACATTAAGGGGGCGGGGAGGTCCCTGAGGGATGAGGTTGACTTCGAACTCTTCATACCACTCCTTGCAGGGATAGGTCTTGCAATACTTACACTCTCAAAGGTCATACTCTTCTTCATAACAAATTATGTGGCTTACACCTACGCATTCTTCTCAGGACTTATAATCGCATCCGCATTCATAGTATACAGTAAGATAGATGGATTCTCTTTCAGGAACCTTGCTTCTGGAGCTGCAGGGTTAATCTTCGCCTACATCTTCGTTGGCCTCAACCCCATACAGGCAAACCACACGCTCCCTGTTATTTTCATATCAGGGTTCGTGGCTATATGTGCAATGATACTCCCCGGGATATCCGGTGCCTTCCTTCTACTTCTCCTGAACCAGTATGAGTACATGCTGGGTGTCCTGAACCGTTTCGTCATCACTGATATAGTGGTATTCCTTTTTGGAGCATGTCTCGGGATAATGAGTTTCTCAAGGGTCCTTGATTACCTTCTGAGGAATCATGAGGCCATCACCCTATCCTTTCTTGTGGGTCTCATGATTGGAACCCTGAGGCTGCCCTATAACAGGATAAGCATGGTTGATTCAGCTTCAATCATCATATCCGTCATCATAGGGGTTGCCGGCTTTTCACTGGTCATGCTACTTGAAAGGCGGTTCAATTATATCGAATACTGATCCCGTGTGCTGACATGAAAACCTTTCATTTTTTATCGTAAAAAGAAGACTATTTTATTCATCCCTCACATAATATGTACTATGCATATTCTGAGGGGTGTAGGTGCAAGTGCAAAACGGCACAGTGGCAGGGTGCGTATAATAAGGAACCTCCAGGATGCCTCTAGCCTTGAATGGGGTGAAGTGGCTGTCCTGAAGAAGATAGCCAGGGATATGCTCCCTGAAATTAAAAGGGCCGGGGCTGTTGTTGCAGATTATGGTGGACTTACAAGTCATGCTGCCATCACACTGAGGGAACTCGGCATCCCATGCGTCCTTGGGACCGAGGTTGCAACTGAAGTCCTCAGGGAGGGTATGATAGTAACCGTTGATGGGAAGACCGGTAACATCTACCGTGGAGTGATGGACTGGGTGCCGGCTGATGAGAGTGTCAGTTTACATGAAACAGCAACCAGGGTGATGGTCAATCTCAACTTCCCATGGCTTGCAGAGAAGGTCTCAGAATTCGCAGATGGTGTGGGTTCGGTCAGGATAGAGAACATGGTCATAGAAACCGGGAAACACCCTTACCTCCTTTTAAGGGAAAAAAGGTTAACAAGTGTCCTTGAGTCAGGTCTTGAGGAGATCCTCGACGCCTTCCACCCGAAACCTGTGGTCTTCAGGACCTTCGACATCCCCGGGGATGAACTCAGGAATCTTGAGGGGGACTTCGAGGTTAGTGAGAGGAACCCGTTCCTGGGTATGAGGGCCATTACAAGGGACTTGAGGGACGTTGAAGTTTTAAGGGCTGAATTTGAGGCTGTCAGGAATCTGCTTGACGCCGGTTACAGCAATCTTGAACTGAAGTTCCCCTTCCTGCGGGACCTGGATGAGTACAGGATGGCCGTCAGTGTCCTTGAGGAGGTTGGTGTGGAGGCGCACAGGGACCTCAGGGTTGGTGCGTCCGTTGAAACACCTTCAATTGCCCTGCAGGTGGATGAGCTCCTGGCTGAGGGTGTGGACTTCGTATCCCTTGGTATGAGTGATCTTACCATGTGCAGCCTTGTCGCTGACAGGAGGAGCACCAGGGTTGCCGGAATCTTTGACCTTTCACACCCCGCTGTACTGAAGCTTGTTAGGGGTGTGGTGGATGCCTGCCATGGGGCCGGGGTTGAGGTTTATGCCGCCGGTTATGCTGCAACCAGTTACATGCTGGTGGGGAGGCTCATTGAGATGGGGGTTGATGGTATCTCAACAAGCCCCGATAAGATACTTAAAATGAAATCCTTCGCTGCGAGGGTGGAGCGTTCCCTGATACTCAGGTCCCTATCAAGAAACATTTAGACCCGTGCGCTGTTTGACTGATTATCCGGTGCACTAGATGGGGAATTTTATCCGGAACCATGCCCCCTCTCTGCTTCCATATTCAAGTTCACCCTCAAGTTGCCTTACAAGGTTTGATACAAGCTGCATCCCAAGGGACCTGACCCTGTCAATGTCAAAGTCCTGGGGGAGTCCCCTGCCATCATCCGAGATTGTGAGGATTCCATGACCATCCTCCCTCCTGAGGATTATTTTTATCCTGCCGCGTTCACCCCTTAAGGCGTGTTTGATTGAATTGGAGATTATCTCGTTTGTTATGAGGCCCAGGGGTATGCATCTGTCCATCTCAGCCTTTATCTCATCAAGGTCGAGGTCAAGGTCGATGAACATCCTGTGATGTGACTGGAGGGTTATCATCTCCTCTGCCAGTGTCCTGATGTACCCTGCAAGGTTGATTTCTGAGACATTCCTTGACCTGTATATCTTCTCATGGGCCAGGGCCATTGCACGGACCCTTAACTGGCTGTCCTGCAGAACCCCCTTAACATCACTGTTATCTGTGTAACCTGCCTGCAGTGAAAGAAGACTTGCGACTATCTGGAGGTTGTTCTTGACCCTGTGGTGGATCTCCCTTAGAAGAACGTCCTTTTCATGGAGTGATTCGATGATCCTGTTTTTCAGGAGGATCCTCTGCAGTCCATCGGATATTTCATTTGACAGGACCTCGAGGAACTCTCTTTTTCTGGTAGGTTCATCTCCCCGGAGTATCAGAACGCCCCTGTACTCATCCTCGATGATTATGGGAATTTCAGCCCTCCTTTCATGGCATTTCACCACTCCTGTGGATGGTATGGTGTCCGGGGCCTTTAATGAACCCCTGCTTACCGTTATATCAGGGTCCTTCATGTGTACTGCGGCTGAGTCAAAGTCTGTGTACTCTGTTATAAGATCAATAACCTCTTCAAGGAAGTCTTCAGGTTTTTCTCTCTCCGATGATTTCAGTATGAGGTTTATGAGTTTGAGGTTGTTCCTGTGTTCCTTTATCCTGTTCCTGTAGTTTATCTGGTTCACTGCAAGGTCATAGTAGTGCAGTATGTGCCTCAGTGCCCGGAGGTCATGGTCCCTGAATTCTCCCCTGAGTGTTATCACTGCGCCTGTGTCCTCTGATGAGAGGTGTATGAGCCTTCCGGATTGACTTATTCCCTCCGGGGGTTCTTCTTCCACCCCTATTTGACCATCCCTGATAACAGTGTTTCCAAGGCTTATCATCCCTCCAGTTGCCCCTGTCAGTTCACATATGAGTTTAAGCACGTCCTCGGTGAATCTGTCCGCATCCTCCGAGGATACCGCGATGGGATGTATCTCGCTCAGGAGTTTCCTGACCCTGAGCTCCCTTTTCAGTCTCCGCTGGGACCTTTTAAGGCCTGTTATATCATTGAAGCTCAGCACCGTCCTGTCTGAACCTGGAAGATCACCCCTGTGGACTATCATGTGGAGGAGTTCTCCATTGGACCTTATCCTGAGATGTGTTCTCCCTGAGTCAGAGAGTCCTTCAAGTCTATGGATGTCGTCAGGGTGTATGATGCCTTTGAGGTTGAACCCGTCCTGTATGTTGAGGGTCTCCCTGAATGCCCTGTTTGACTTCAACACGCGCCATTTCCTGTCGAGGACCGCTGTTGGTGTTGCCCTGTTCTCGAATATCGCCCTGTAATTTTCCCTTGATCTTTCAAGCTTCTTTTCTGTCTCAATGTAGTCTGTGATGTCTCGTATTATCTCTATGGCGCCGATTACCTCGTCCTTTTCATTATATATGGGTGATGCCCTTAGATGGAAGTGTTTGCCCATTCCCTTTACATGGACCTCTGCATTGAGGAGGTCACCATCCCTGGTGAGGTGAAGGTACTGCCTGGGGGCTCTTCACCTGTGAGTATGGATTCCAGGAGGCCTGGTGTCCTGCGGGAGTAGAAGGGGAGTGCGTATTCCCTGTTACCCCTCCCGATTATCTCATCCCTTTTAATACCTGTCAGCTTCTCCATTGCACGGTTCCAGGCAATCACCCTGCCCTCAGTGTCTATGGCGAAGGTTGCATCCGGGATTGACTCGAAAAGGTCCCTGAATTTCCGGTGCTCCGCCTTTATCCGCTGATGGGCCCTGTAGGGTTCTGACATGTCCTTGATTATTGCCATGAGAACATCCCCTGATCTGTTAAGGGTGACCCTTGCAGGGAACTGTTCTCCTGTCATCTTACGGTGGGTCCAGTTGAATTCATAGGCACCCTCACGGCTGGCCCTTTCCATGAGTTCATGGGCCAGTTTATCTGATCTCCTCCCGCCCTGGTATTCCTGGGAGAGGTCCCATGGGTGTCTTCCTGTTATCTCATCCTTATCTGCCCTGAAGAGCTTCCTGGCCCTCCTGTTGCACTGGATTATCCTGTCATCCCTTATGATGAACATGGCGTCTCCTGCATTTTCAAAGAGCTCCCTGTACCTGAGGTCTGCTGCTTCGAATTTTCGCTCGGACTCCATACGCCTCAGGGTCCCAGCCAGTGTTGATGCGATCTCATCAATGACCCTGGTTTCGGTTTCATCCATGATTCCGCCTGCTACCATGATGTATGATTTCCTGAGGGGGACTTCGGTGACATAGACCCCCATTTCACCATCCCTTTTTAATCCAGTGGTGAACTTGCCAGGGGGTCTTTCCCCTTCATCCTCAAGTGTCATGAATTCATCATCAAGGATGGCTGCGTACGAATAACCCGCACTGACAAGTTCCCTGCAGATTCCCCTCATGAGCTGGGGCGGCTCTGAGGATACTGCGGCCAGGTGGTTTATTTCACTGAGGAGTTCAAGACACCTTCTGTTTCTCCTCAGTTTCTCAGCTAGTACCTTCTCTTCTGTCACATCCCGGAACATGGAGAAGCAGGTCCCTGAGTCTGGGTCGTCCAGGGGGTGTCCTTCCATTATGAGCCACAGTGTTTTCCCGTCAGCCCCTGTGAATCTAAGCTCGTGGCTCCCCCTGGAGCCTTTCCTGCATGAATCGATTAACCTTGTGAATCTCTCCCTTTCATCCGGGTGTAGGAATTCCCTGATGTTTCTTCCGATGATTTCATCGGTGCCTGCTGAGAGTATCCTGGCCATCCTCTCGTTGCAGTACTGTATGAGCCCATCATGCCTCAGGATGCAGACACCATCACTGGTTGTATTGAGTATTCTTCTGTAGCGTTCATTTGCAGATAAAAAGAGTCTCCAAATCCTGTTCCTGTCAACCGAGAGTCTTATTATGTATTCAAGTTCCCCTGAGTCAGGGGGTTTCAGGAGGAATGCGTCGGGTTCAGCCCCTGATGCCCTTTCAAAGACATCTCTATCGGCTTGTGATGTTATGAAGATCACCGGGACGTCAGCGTGGGATTTTATGATCCTCGCAGTTTCTATACCATCATCGCCTGATTCAAGGACTGTTTCCATGATTATTATGTCCGGTTTCACTGACAGGGCTGTTCTGATAGCCTCCTCACTGTTTCCTGCCTTCCATACACGGTACCCCATTGATTCAAGGAGTTTTTCAATTTCCATTGATGTGACGGTGTCATCAACAACAATGAGGGCAGATAACATACATGTATATCTACTTTTCTCATTAGTATTAACATTTTTCATTTAACTGGAATGGAAAGATGTATTAATCAACCACTTTCATGTATACTGTTAGTGGGATTCTGAGTGCTCTATTCAAGTTCATATTCCAGCTTCAGGATCATCTCCCTTATCCTCTGGATCCTCTCCTCTGAAGCGTCCCAGTATCCCCTCTCATATGTTTCAAGGAGTATCTCACCCATCCTCATGGTTGCAAAGGGGTTGTTCTCAGAGAGCCTCCTCATCATCTCAGGGTCAAGGAGGAGGGTGTCTGCCACATCATCATAGACCCAGTTCTCAACACTCCCCGTGGTCGCCGAGAAACCAAGGAGGTGCTCCACACGGTCCTTAACATTCTTTGCACCGTGATGGTCATGGGCGAGCATCCCCTCAAGCCAGGCAGGGTTCAGGAGGCGTGTCCTTGCAGCTCTACCTATAACCTCCTCGAGTCCTTCAAGGTAGATTTCATCCTCTGTTGAATCAAGAACCCTGACACTGCATGACCCCCCAAGGTTCCTTACAGATGCCGTGAGGCCCCCCATGAACTCGTAGTAATGGTCCAGGTCCGTCACCTCATACTCCACGTTATCCCTCTCCTGGGCAACAACATCAACCCTCCTGAGGTTCCTTCTGAAGTCCTCCCCGGCCTCAGAAACCCCTGAGGGCAGGTACGCATGGCACATGTCATCAATGTATTCAAGGGCAAGTTCCTCCTCCGACTCCCATGAACCGGTCCCGATCATGTCCGGGAGGCTGCTGGCGTATTCTGAGGGTGCCGGTCCAAATATCCTTGCCGGTGGTGTGTTGGAGCCGTCCTCCATGATGTGCTTCAGGACATAGTTGTCTTCAGGGTCCTCATCAAGTTTTGAAACCTCCGTGATGGCCCTGTTAATGATCTCTATCTGGTTTCCGAGGGTGTCCCTGAATATTCCGCAGATGTTGATCAGGACATCCACCCTTGGATGTCCAAGCTCCTCCAGGGGGATGACGTCCAGGTTCCTGGCCCATGGACCGTACCTGCTGTCCAATCGGACCCCGAGGAGTTCAAGGATCATTGAAACCGTGTCACCGCCGGTCTTAAGGGTTTCGAATCCCCATAGTACAAGCGCAACCGTTTCAGGGTATCTGCCGTGCTCACTGAAGTAATCCTCCAGCAGCAGCCGCGCCGCCCTCCTCCCCCTTGATTCCGCAGCGGCGGTGGGTATCTTCATGGGGTCGAAGGCGTACATCGAATACCCTGTCGGGTAGGTCTCAGGGTCCTTTACAGGGTCACCGCCTCGTGAGGGCCTTACGTATTCACCTGAAAGGGCTCTCATTATGGCCTCAGCCTCCCCTGTGAAGTTGCATCGGCTGCAGATGCTCATAACCCATTCCCTGTAATCCTCAGGGAGCTCAGTCTCTTCACCGCGTATTATCTTCCTGATTATAGACTCAGCCTCATCCTCTATAAGCCGGGCCCTGGATGTGTCCTTCACCTCAGCGTAGTCCAGTCCCATCCTCTCAGCTATTATTGAATGGATTGAGGGGTGTTCACGGTCGAATCTCAGGACGCCCATGAGGTAGCTTACCAGTTCGTCCTCTGTCCATTCACGGTTCATGACATGGAGGCCTCCGGGTATGAGGCGCCTCCTCATACGGTAGATCTCCCTTTCAATCCCGGCCACGTCAGCCGGGAGGTTGAGTTCGGATGCCCTTTCAAGTATGAGCTTCTCTGCCTCATCTGAGCCGTCACACCACTCCTCTATGAGTTCTTCGAGTCTCAGGTAGTCCCCATAGAGCCCTGATGGCCTCATTGGTGGTGATGCATGGGAGACAGGGAGGGCGTAGGATCTCCGCCTTGCTATGGTTGACTCGGAGGTGTTACCCGCCCAGTAGTAGTAGATGTTTGGGAGTTCGCCTATCAGGATGTCGGGGTAGCATTCAGGGCCCAGACCTGTTTCCTTTCCAGGGAGAAACTCCAGGGTGCCGTGCATTCCGAAGTGGACCACAGCGTCAATGTTCCTCTGAAGGTAGGCGTAGAATGCGAGGTACTGATGGTGGGGTGGGATGTCCCTCCTATGGTAGGCTTCAGCCTCCTGAACACCCCTTGATGGCTGTAGGGCTATGTAGACCGATCCCAGTTCAAGGATGGGTATTATTATCCCCTCATCGTTCACCATGATTTCACCTGGTGGTTCGCCCCAGTGTTCCCTGACATCCTCCTGGATGCCCTCGGGGAGGGTCCTGAACCATCTCATGTACTCATCCAGAGGGAGGCGCATCCCTCCGCTTTCAATGTACACTGGACTGTTCATAATTCCCTCATCCATGAGGATCTCTTTCAGCGGCCTTTCCGGGATCCTGACCCTGTAGCCCCTATCCTTCAGTTCCTTGAGGAATATTTCAAGGCTTTTCAGAACGTCAAGGTAGCCTGCGTTTCCAAGGTTTGCCTCGCCTGGAGGGTAGTCGTAGATTATTATGCCGATTCGCTTCTCATTGTTCTCCTTCTCCCTTAGCTTCAGCCAGTTAAGGATCCTTGCAGCGAATCTGTCCATTCTTTCAGGGAGGACCTCCACCAGGCGCACCTCACCGAGGTCCTCATCCTTCATGGTCCTCATCCCTGCAGTGAAGAGGGGTTCGAAGCCGCCGTCAAGTTCTGGGAGGGTGATTCCAAGGATTATCTCCATTGGGTTCAGGCCAGGGAGTTCAGCCTCCCATTCATCAAGGTCTGTTTCATAGCCCCTGAGGCATATCAGGTAGGGTGCGTTTATCCCTGAGAGGATCTTCCTGGTCTCTGCAGGGTCACCGCCTAGTGGTCCGCCGTTTAGCTGGAAGTACTGCATGTTTATGAAGATGTCCACGTCATCCATGTATTCCTTTATTGCTCTGAGGTTGTTCTCAACGTCTGAGAAGACCGCGGTGCAGTTCACCCTTCCATGGAGCCTTGCGTAGAGTTCCTCCACAAGGGGCCTTGTATCATCAAAGTGCATCCCTGAGTAGAAGAGCATACCCACCGTTGGGAGGTCCGGGTCGAAGCCCGAAGCCCTCCTGTAGGATTCAAGATCGGTATAGAATCCCCTGAAGGGGAGGTAGAGCCCATACGAGGGTACCTCCATGGGTTCATCGTAGGGGATTTCAAGGTCCGTGTACCTGTTGAGTATGAAGAGCAGCATGTTCCTGAGGTTTTCAGGGTCGCCTCCAGCATAGTAGTCCATGATCCTGAACCAGTTCTCAAGGTCCTCCCTTATATCATCCGAGCCATGGATTCTAATGATGCTTTCAGCGTCCCTCCTCCTTACCTGCCGGTCGATTCCCTGGGGGGCCCTTTCAAGGATTTCTCTAAGATCAAGTTTGCCCATTGATGTGATGGAGAGGATATGGTTGCTGCCCCAGACAAGGCTTATAACGGTCCTGTCCATGCCCCTGAGTATCCCTGGAAGTTCCCTTCCTATCCTCTCATCACCCCTTATATCCACAAGTATAACATCGGATTCAGCAACCTCCTCCCCGAGTTCATCAAGGGGTGCGTGGGGGTCCTCATATTTTTCAAGGTATATCTTTCTTATTCTGAGTATCTCCCCATGCTCCTCCTTATCCTGGTTATGGCCTCCTTAAGGGAGGCTGTATTGTTTATCGTGGTAACTGCAAGTATTTTTTTCATACAAGATCACCCTTATCCTTGTTTACCTGGCGTCCATTCCTGAGGACCATGATGTCATCTGCCACCATTGAAAGGAATTCATGGTCATGTGTTATTATCATGACGGCCACTCCCATCTCCCTTAGCCTTTCTATCCAGGAGGCTAACCTTTTCATGTTATCAAGGTCCATCCCCGTGGTTGGTTCGTCCATGATTATAACATCGGGTTTCCTGTAGAGGAAGACCGATATTAGCGTCCTCTGCTTCTCACCCCCGCTCAGTGAATGGGGGTGCCTGTGGATGTGCCTGTGGAGGTTCATGGTTCTCAGGACATCCTCCACGTCCCCGGGATTGTAATCCTCCACCCCGAAGGTTATCTCCCTTTCAACGGTGTCCATGAAGAGCTGGTGGTCAGGGTCCTGCATAACCAGACCGACGCTTCCACGGACCTCAACTCTTCCCCTGTGGGGTTTCAGGAGCCCTGCTATTAGTCTTGCAAGGGTTGTCTTCCCTGAACCGTTGGGTCCTGTGACTCCGAGTACCGTGCCGCCGTCAAGTTCAAGGTTTATGTCCTCCAGTCTGAACCCGTCCCCGTAGCTCCTGGAGAGCCCAGATGTCCTCAGAAGCGTTCTTCCTTTTCTGTTTCTCTTATTGAGGCTGAATTTCCTTTCAGGGCTTCTGAGGCCGTACCTCTCTCTGAAGTCCCTATCCATAAGTTCATCAGCGTCTCCTTCATGGATTATCCTTCCCTCCTCCATGACTGCCACCCTGTCGAAGACCTCAGGGACCCTGAAGGTTCTGTGGTCTATGAGTATGAGGGTCCTGCCTGTGAGGTTCTCAAGGACCCTGAAGAAGTCCTCTGTTGCCTGGGGGTCGAGGTTGGCTGTTGGTTCATCCATCACAATAACCTCAGGGGACATTGAGAGCTGTGATGCTATTGCAACCCTCTGCTTTTCACCCGCCGAGAGGTTGAAGACGCTTTCATGCCTCTTATCCTCAAGGCCAACCATCCTGAGGGCCTCCTCAACCCTCTCATCAACGTCATCAAGTCCAAGGTTCTCTGGGCCTAGGGAGACCTCCTGGTCCACCTTGAGGGTGAAGAACTGTGATTCAGGGTTCTGGAAGACGTATCCCACCTCGGCTGCAAGTTCCCTGATGGGGGTGGACCTCGTGTCCTTCCCGTTCACGGTAACTCTTCCCTGGAAGTTCCCCCTGGTTATGTTTGGTATTATGCCTGTGATGGCAGCTGCAAGGGTTGACTTTCCGCTCCCGCTTCTGCCTGTTACAAAGAGTGATTCACCCGCCTTAACCTTCAAGTTAACACTGTCCAGCGCCCTCTCCCTCTGGTGGGGGTAGCTGTAGCGGACGTCCTCAACTGATACCATGAGCAAGGTGGATCACCTCACGATTTCAATTAACTTTATGGATGAGAGGAACAGTGCAAATAGGGCCATGAATGCAAGGTCCCTCCCGTTAAACTCCATGGGTGTGTTATGCCTTCTTCCAGGGTCGAATCCCCTTGACTCTGCTGCTACTGCAACCTCATCCGAGATCTTAACCGCCCTTATGATGAGGGGTACTATGAGGCCCCTGTAGAGTATTGATGGGCTGAACAGCATCCTGAAGCCTGAGAGATTAACCCTGAGTTTGAGGGAGTCACATATGGCTGCGGTTTCAAGTGCAAGGACGGGTATGTACCTGAGGGTCACGGTGAGTGTGAATATGATTTCACCGGGGATCTTCAGGGACTCCATGGCTGATGCAAGCTGTAGGGGTGATGTTGTGAAGGCGAAGAAGATGCCGGCCCCTGATATGATGAAGAACCTTGCAAAGAACTGGCTGAAACCCATTGCATAGCCGATGCCCCCGCCTGTAAAGGATGCCAGCATGACCGAGACAAGCCAGAAGAATACTATGAGTGAGAGGAAGGGGATGGATGCCCTGAGGGCCCCTGAGAGTACTATGAAAACCAGGAAGATGAGGCCCATGGTGATGAGGAGCATGAGGTCGGAAACCATCACTGATAGTGCTGTGGCCCCTACTACCGCCATGAGCTTCGCAACAGGGTTTATGTCCCTGAAGAACCCTCCTCCGCCGGCTGTGAATGGTGAGAAGAGGCTTTCGAAATCCAATTATGGATCCTCCTACTGAAGTGCTCCTGCCATCCGGAGTTCGGTTATGATACCGTAACCGACAAGGGCTCCGAGCATTGCAAGGAACGCCACGGTAACCGCTGATGCAAGGATAAGGAGGGGTGCCAGCATGAAGGTTGAGAATCCCAGGAGGAAGGGGAATGTGAGGATGACCATTGTCTCGATGAACTTGGCGGCCCCGCAGCCCATGAGGAGGGAATTCCTTGATGAGTATCCCCCGTATACAGCTGCCACCGAAGCATCACCTGCAAGTCCCCCCAGGAATGTTGCCGGGAGGAGGGGGAGGAAGGCGGGCATTATAAGGCCACATATTATCCCGTTAACGAGGCCTATGATTGTGAAGGTCCCTATCTTCCCCACCCTTGCAAGGCCTATGCTTATCACTATGCATACGAAGAATGCCGATGCAACCGATTTAAGGGCATCTACAGGGGTGAGTGCGGATACACCCAGGATGGTGATGGTCTGGACTATGTACATGAGGGCTATTATGAGTCCCGTGAATGCAAGATCCGATGTTGTGAATTTCTCGAATTTAAACATTGAAAACCTCCTATATGAGTATATCGTCAAGGTAGAGGACCTCTGATGTGAAATTCGCCGCTATATCCTCAAGGATTCCAAGGCTCCTTGCTGATGGCTCTGCATTCACGAATATCATGTTCACCCTATCAAGTTCCGGTGCGAGCATCCTGATGTCCTCCTCAAGGTTGGAGTTGATGAAGACGTTGCAGCGGCCGTCCGAGATTACGATGATGGTGGCTGCATCATCTTTATGTGAGGCAGAAACCTCAGCCGCGAGCTTCAGGGCGGGTGTCAGGGGTGTCCTTCCACCTGACGAGAGCTCCTCAAGGGCTTCTTCAACTGATTCATAGTTTGATGTTGGTTCAACCACGAGCTCCGCCTTATGGCCCCTGAATGCAATGAGGGCCACACGGTTCCTCTTCTCATAGGAGTCCCTGAGTATGAGCCATGATGCGGTCTTTGCGAATTTTATCTTCCTTTCGAGGCGCATGGATGATGATGTGTCAAGGACGATTATGTAGAGTGTCTCGGCCCTCCCAGCCCGGACCTTCTCCATGAGGTGTTCCGGGAGGACCACGGGGCTTCCATCTGCAGCCGCCCTCTTTATGGTTGCATCCATGGCTATGCTTTCAGGTTCAGGGTTCGGTCTTGCACGGACGTACTTCCCCTTTCTTGCCTCAACGGCCCTGCTGGTCTTTCCCTGGAGGGCGCCCCTGAGGTCTGTGGCTTCAAGGTTCAGTTTAAGTTTCCGGTTCCGATCAATCCCTGTGTCCTCATCCTCCAGTTCACCGTCCATGATATCCTGGATCATGTCCTGGTCGAGTTCCTGTTCCCTCTGGAACGGGAGCTGTTTGAGCCTGTGCTTCATTGCAAGGAGTGCTGCCTCCCTTACATCATCATCAGTGACCCTTTCCCTCCCCTTTAAGGCCGCCATGGTCCTGGCTGTCCTTGCTGTTATGATGTCAGCCCTGTGGGTCCTAATCCCTAGGGCAGATGATATTCTGACTATCAGTGAAAGGGCGTCTTCAGGGACTTCAACATCTGGGAGGATTCTGCGGGCCCTCATAATCTTTGTTCTGAGCGCCTCCTGTTTTTTCATGAATTTCCTGTGAAATGACTCGGGGTCTTCCTGGAATTCAACTGCACGTTTTATAACCTCTATCCTGTCATCGGGATCCATGAGGGCCTCCACATCCACACAGAGACCGAACCTGTCTATTATCTGGGGTCTAAGGTCTCCCTCCTCAGGGTTCATTGTACCTGCAAGTATGAACCTTGAGGGGTGCATTATGGATATCCCTTCACGTTCAATGATGTTCATGCCCATGGCCGCTGCATCAAGGAGTGTGTTCACAACATAATCGTCCAGGAGGTTAACCTCGTCGATGTAGAGGATGTTCCCGTTGGCCCTGGCGAGTATTCCTGGTTCAAGGGCCTTTATACCATCCCTAAGAGCCCTCTTTATGTCCAGTGAACCAACGACCATGTCCTCTGTTGCTGATACTGGAAGATCAACCACCTGCATCCTGACGGGCTTTGAAGGGAGTCTTCCTTCCCTCCTGAGCCTTTCCTGGCATTCCTGACAGAGCTCTCCTCCAGTGGGGTCGCAGCCGAATCTGCATCCTTCAACCACGGGGCGTTCAGGTAGGAGTTCCCTGAGGGATCTTACTGCGGTGGACTTTCCTGTCCCCTTATCACCCCTTATAAGTACTCCACCAATCTTCGGGTTGATTGCGTTAAGTATGAGGGCCTTCCTGAGTAGCTCCTGGCCCCTGATTGCTGTGAAGGGAAATACATGTGGATCAAAAATTATCACCTGTAATCCACTATTCCCCAGGAAGTATTTAATAATTTCTGAAATAAAAATAGTATTACTTATCTTTTGTTAATACAGGAAAAAGTAATAATCATGGTAATAATCATGGCATGTGGTAAATGTTCCCCCTAAAAGAAATCAGGGTTAATTTAGAATAAAAAGAACGGATGGACTGAAAAAATACTCCAGGGAGATTTTCATGAAACCTGCCGGTAGACCTCAAGTATCCTTTCAATCTGCTTCAGTGTACTGAATGATTTCGCCACTCGCAGTCCCCTCTCCCTCATAGACTCAACCTCTGACCTGTTTTCCGGGTCAAGTACCCTTCTTATCTTCTCCCTCAGGGCATCAGGATCCCCTGGTGGTACGCTGTAGCCGGTCTCTGACTCCCTTACAAATTCCTTAAGACCCCCTACTGCAGTTGCAATGGTTGGAGTGCCACATGCAAGGGCCTCCAGTGCAACAAGACCAAAGGGCTCCTCAAGGGATGGTAAAACAAAAACATCTGCAGCATTCATCCAGATAGCAACCTCACTATAGGATACGGGTCCAGTGAATTCCACATCAGCATCCAGAGACCCTGAAACCTCCCTTAGGGTATCCATGTACTCCCTGTCCACAGCCGCCCCCAGTATTATGCATTTAACATCAACAAACTCCGGACCCTCAAGGGCCCTCAGGAGGTATAACACTCCCTTACGTGGTATTATGTTCCCAACGAACAGGACTATTCTTTTATTACCCGAGAGGCCAAGCCTTTCCCGGCACCTTTCCCTATCCAGCGGTCTGAAAACCCCTGTGTCAACGCCCATGTTGATTATATGCACCCTCCCCCCGTCAACCCCAAATTCGTTCACAAGCTTGTCCCTGATATCCCTGCTAACAGCGATTACTGCGGCGGCCCTCCTGAGGATGAAGCCTGAAATTTTAAAGAGGATGGAGTTCCTTCTTGCAAGGTTATTGATATCACCCCCGTGGACCGTTACTATGAGGGGTCTGGCTGTGAGCCAGTGGCATATAAGGCCTATGAATCCCGTGGGGAATACATAGTGGGCGTGGATCACATCAAAGGGTTTCCGCAGGGAATACCACACCGACCGTAAAAGCAGGGATCCATACTTGTATATAAGGCGTGGCAGGCCCTTCCCGGGGTCAGTGTTTGCAACAACAAACTGTTCAAGGTCGGTATGGTCTCTGAATGCATCCACATGAACCTTAATGAAACTACCGAAGGATTTATTCTCTTTACTGGGATACATGTTTGATATCACAAGAACTCCCTTCACAGGTAACACCTCATCATAAAGATAACACAGTTCAGGATGTTTAATATAATCTCAGCTGAGGCTTTAAAGATTCCGCAGAGACCATATTCTTTTTCAATATGGGTCCTGAAAAAGACGCCGCAGCAGCTGGCAGGAAGGCAATGCCATGTCCTCTTATAATTTCAAAAATCTTCCAAGGGACTCCAGGGCCCTCAGGCGGTCTTTCCTATCGATCCCTGCATCCTCAATGGCATTTCTCAGGTAATCCCCCGTGGAGTCATAGGTCTCCCTGTCCACAGGGTAGGGGTGGCCGTCCTTTCCCCCGTGGGCGTAGCTGTACCTCGCAGGGTCCCTCCAGCTGGCCCTCTCACCATAGACCAGCTCCGCCACAAGGGCAAGGGCACGTATCTTCTTCGCCCCAAGACCCTCCACCATGACAAGTTCCTCATAGTCTGATGGCTGCAGCTCATGGGCCCTTTCAAGTACGGCCATATCCCCCTCAGAGAGTTCAACATGGTGATGGGCCGGTATGTCAAGGACGTTGAAGTCGAAGAGCGTCCTCTGACCCGTCAGGTACCTCCTGATATGTTCGGGTCCGTCGCATACAAGGTCCACGCTGACCCTCCTTGCACCCCTGCTCATGGGTGAGGTCATGTCAAGGACCTCATCAAATCTTCTATCGGATGAGATTCCTGTGTGGGGGTTCTCTGTGTACTCATCAACCCCTGAACCGAGCCAGTGGTACCTCCTGGCGTAGCCACCCCCAGAGTTGAGGCCCTGCTGGATCACCGTCCATTCACCATCCCCATCAACCATGAAGGTGTGCTGGTAGAGCTGGAAGCCGTCCTGGATGCAGCTGTTATCCACCCTTGCAGAGATTCTGCTTGCATACTGCAGCCCGGAGCTGTCAAGGCCAAAGAGTTCACCCGCCCCCTCAAGTTCATGGATGGTCCTCCTTGAGGCCCTCCCCTTACCACCTGCAACGAGTATACCATGCCTTTCAGGATCAAGGGCTGATTTGAGGGCTCCGCATGTTGTTGTGGTTGTCCCTGATGAGTGCCAGTCAAAGCCTATTACACATGAGAAGGCCTGGAACCAGAAGGGATCTGATATCCTTGATATGAACTCTGAGGTCCCGTACTCCTCGATTATGACCTCTGCAATGGCCCCTGAGAGTTTAATCATCCTCCTCATGAGCCATGCCGGTGGGTGGCCCCCGTGGAGGGGCAGTTGGCGATGCCTGTTCTTCTCATGGTATCCTCCGTGCCCGTCCCAGAAATCAAGGTGAGGATCCATGATATTCCAAACCATAATCGGATCCTGCTGAAAGCTCAGTCTGGACGATAACATCTCCAGTTACTTCACACCAAACCTGAAGAGGCACCTTTCTCCCCCGTTCACGATGCGGTCCATAACCTCAAAGTTTCCTGGAAGTTTGCTCCATCCGAAGCTTAACCTGAGGATTCCCTCACAGTTAAGACAGAAGCCCGGATTCTTCCTGGCATCCTCGAACCACGGGCAGTTTTCAAATTCAACGTAGACGTTTTTATCATCCTCAAGGAACCCCACCCTCACCGTGAAGTTCTCAAATATATCCGCAACCCATGCAAGGTAGGCCTCAAGGCTGTCCTCATCGGAGTATTCCTCCATGTGGGCCTTAAATCCCGGTGCGAGTTCCTCTGTGATCCTCTCCCTGAATATGGCTGATAGAAGTTTCCTGATGGCATCCTCATCTGCTTCGGCCGATGGCATTGCATTGATGATGAAGTTGTAGAAGTCTGAGATTATCTGCTTCTTCATCAGCTCCTTCTCCCTCATGGCGGCCCGGTGTCTGTATATGGCCATCTCTATATTTGCGTTGAGCTCAGAGGATTTGAAGGGTTTGACTATGTAACCGTAGGGCTCGGTGACCTTGGCGCGTGTGAGCATCTCCTCATCGGCGTAGGCTGTCAGGTAGATTATGGGTATGTTGAACCTGTCCCTGATCTTCCTGGCCGCCTCTATACCGTCCATTTCACCCTTGAGGACAATGTCCATGAGGACAAGGTCCGGTTCATGGATCTTACTGGCCCTTATGGCGTCTTTGCCTGTTGAGACTGTATCAACAACCTCATGACCCATTGTCTCAAGTTTATGTTTTATTCCCATGGCAACTATTGCCTCGTCCTCAACAACAAGAATTCTGGCCATAAAAATACCTCTTGACTATCAATCAGATATTGTCTTCCTTCACTGACGATTAAGGAGGGCTGTTACCCCCATCATATTTCATGTATCTGTAAGTCCTTGCAGATTACAGCAGATGCCCTCAGAACCTCCTGTGGTATTCAACTTCGGTGAAGGTTATTATGAACTCCGCTGGCCTTTTGATTTCAAGTTCCCCGTTTATCTGCTCCACAAGGTTCTTAACTATCCGCAGCCCCAGGGTGTTCACCCTTTCCGGGTCAAGGTCCTCTGGCAGTCCCACGCCATCATCAGATATCAGCATCCTGTAGCAGTCCCCCCTTCTTTTAACCTCAACCGTGACCTCACCCTCACCGTCAGGGAAGGCGTATTTAAGGGAATTTGATACCAGTTCATTGATTATGAGGCCGCATGGGATGGCTGTCTCTATGTTGAGCCTTATATCCTCAACCTTTACCCTTGCATTCACCCTTTTTCCGGTTCCATAGGACTCCAGGAGGTCCCCGATGAGCGTCTTGATGTAGTCCCTGAGGTTTATGCTGGACACATCCCTTGACTCATAGAGTTTCTCGTGTATGAGGGATATGGCGTCTATCCTGTGCTGGCTCTCCCTGTAGAGTTCCTCAAGGCGGGGGTCGCTGGTTGTGGATGCCTGGAGCATCAGCAGCGTTGATATTATCTGGAGGTTGTTCTTGACCCTGTGGTGGATCTCCCTTAAAAGGAGTTCCTTCTCCCTCAGGGACTTTCTGAGGCGTTCCTCCACCATCTTCTTCTTTGTTATGTCCATGAGGGATATGAGGCATTTTTCACCTGGAAGGGTGACCATGGTTGCAAAGAAATTCCCCTCATCACCCCTCCTGCTCTGAAGCCTGACTTCAAAGTTTCTGGGTATTGCATCGGGTTTTAAGAGCCTGAGCTTGTGGTATGCCTCGATCCTCCCCCTGTCTGATGGATCAACAAAGTCTGTGAGTTTCATCTGCCCCTGAATCTCACCCCTGCTGTAACCTGAGAAACTCTCGAAGGCGCCGTTAACAAGTTCTATTACCATGTCACTGCCACAGATCAGTGTAAGTGTACCTGTGTTCTCAAATATGACCCTGTACTCCTCCTTCCTGGATTTGAGTTCCTTTTCAATGTGTTTCTGGTAGGTTACATCCTTACCCAGGAGGTAGATGATCTTCTCCCCGCCCATGTCCACGGCCGTCATGGACACGTCCAGCAGACGACCCCTCAATCCAACATTGAACTTCACAAGGCCGCTCTCACCATGGTGAAAAGCTTCCTGAAGTCATCCTCCCTTACCCATTCACGGAGGTTCTTTCCTGTGATATCCTCATGGAATGATTTCAGGAACCCGGCGGCGGCCGGGTTGACGTCGAGGACGGTTCCATCGGTTGCGCAGATGAATATGGGGTTCCCTGATTTCTCAAAGAGGGCCCTGTATTTCCTTTCACTCTCCTCAAGGGCCCTCTGGGCCTCTTTGATCTTCCTCTCCTCAGCAGCCTCATCAAGGGCTCTCCTTACTGCAAGGGGGAGCTTTGAAAGGTTGCTCTTCAGCACGTAATCCGTTGCCCCGGCCTTCAGCATCTCAACAGCGAATTCTTCCCCTATCTTCCCGCTCACAAATATAAAGGGTATGTCATTTTTTTCCTTGACTATTTTAAGGGCTGACACCCCGTCAAAGCTGGGGAGGGAGTGGTCTGCCAGGACTATGTCAGGTTTGAATTCATCAAGGGCCCTTCTGAAGGAATCCTCATCATCTGCTGTGACATGGTCAAACTCAATACCGTCCCTTTTAAGTTCCCTTACGATGAGCTCTGCATCAATGGGTACGTCTTCAAGTATCAGCACCTTAACCCTGTCTGCCATTCTAAATCCTCTGAAAGATTCCCTGCTATTCAGGTGGCTGGTTTATAAGCATCCAGTAGAAGCCGAGGGTGGACACGGCACTTATAAACTCATCAAACTCCACCGGCTTGCTGACGTAACTGTTAACTCCAAGCTTATAGCTCTCAACTATGTCCTCATCCTCCTTGGAGGATGTGAGTACCACTACGGGTATCCTGCTTGCTGTCTCATCCCTCTTGATTTCCTGGAGGACTTCAAGCCCATCGACCTTGGGCATCCTGAGGTCCAGGAGGATGAGCTTCGGTATGTTCCCGGGGTCCCTGTCTGCGTACTTTCCCCTTGCAAATATGTAATCAAGGGCCTCTTCACCATCCTTAACCCAATGAAGCTTGTTTGCAAGGTTGTTCTTCTTAAGTGCCCTCATGGTAAGCTCTGCATCTGTTGGGTTGTCCTCAACCAGCAGTATGTCCGCATCAATCATTCTCTCACCGCCTTTGGAAGTGTGAAGTAGATGGTGGCTCCCCTGTCAACTTCACCCTCACCCCAGACCCTTCCTCCATGCCTCCTTATAATCCTCTGGACTATTGAAAGCCCCACGCCGGTGCCCTCGAATTCATCGGAGCTGTGGAGTCTCTGGAAGAGTCCGAAGAGTTTATTCACATACTTCATATCGAAGCCGGCCCCGTTGTCCCTGACGTAATACACGTATTCATCGTCCTCCTCATAGAAGCCAACCTCTATCCTTGCAGGGTTCCTCTCCCGGGTGAACTTGATGGCGTTGGAGAGGAGGTTGCTGAGCACCTGGGTCATGAGGGCCCGGTCCGCATAGGCCGGGGGAAGATCAGCAACCGAGAACTCTATGGCCCTGTCCTCCTGATCTGCAAGTTCCCTGTATACGGACTCTGTAAGGGCCTTCATGTCGAGCCTGTCAAGTTTCATATCCTGTCTTCCGGCCCTTGAGAGCATGAGTATGTCATCGATGAGCTGCCCCATCTTCTTGGTGTTATCCCTTATGATTCCAAGGAGCCTGACACCCTCCTCATCAAGTTTGTCCTCATAGTCCTCCACGAGTATCCTTGAAAACCCATCTATCGCCCTCAAGGGGACCCTGAGGTCATGGGATACAGAGTATGCGAAGGCTTCAAGCTCCTTATTTGCATCTTCCAGTCTCTCTGCCTGCCTTTTAAGTTCCCTGTTAAGTTCCCTCAGGACCGGACCTTCTCAACCCTCTCAATGAGAAGGGCCACCATGACTATGAAGAGCATCAGGAGAACCAGCCTGAAGAGCTCATCGGGGAGGTTAATTCCGGCTGCACCGGCCATTGGCTGGATAAGAATAAGCGCCGTGAAGACTGCCACTAGAAGCAGGGCCATTCTCACAGACTTCAGAGAGGGTCGTCCAATGGTTATGAGGGGTAGAAACATTGCGATTCCAGGATTCCAGTTAACTGCAAGCATCATGATGGATGCTGCAATGATCATCGAGATCTCCTCAAGGTATTTCATGATTACCACATAGAATTTCTGTGCCACTTCATATAAAAAATTTCCTCAATTCTCTGCTGCTGTGAAAAATAGGGGAATGATCTCAGGATAATGGTCTGAAAGCCCTTTACTAAGTCCTGGAGGGAGAAATGGATGATCATGGAGGGAATTATTTGGCCGTGTCCTTCTCGGCCACCTCACCCCCGGAGGATCTTTCAGCGAGGACCTCCCTCAGGAAGCGGCCTGTATGTGTCCCTGAAGCTGCAACCTCCTCAGGTGTCCCCTCTGCAACCACAAGTCCTCCACGGTCACCTCCCTCTGGGCCCAGGTCTATGATGTGGTCCGCTGACTTTATAACGTCAAGGTTGTGTTCTATGACAACCACGGTGTTCCCTGCATCAACAAGGCGTCCCAGGACGTCCAGGAGCCTCCTTATATCATCGAAGTGGAGTCCTGTTGTGGGTTCATCAAGTATGTAGAGGGTTCTGCCTGTGCTCCTCCTGCCCAGCTCCTTTGCAAGTTTAACCCTCTGGGCCTCCCCTCCAGAGAGGGTTGTTGCGGGCTGGCCGAGTTTTATGTAGCCAAGGCCCACATCGTAGAGGGTCTGGAGTTTGCTCCTGAGTGATGGTATGTTCTCAAAGAATTCAAGGGCCTCCTCAACGGTCATCTCAAGGACCTCTGCAATGTTCTTCCCCCTGTACCTTATCTCGAGGGTTTCATCATTGTATCTACGCCCCCTGCATACCTCACATGGCACGTAGACGTCTGCAAGGAAGTGCATCTCTATCTTGATTATACCATCACCGCTGCAGGCCTCGCAGCGCCCACCCTTGACGTTGAAGCTGAACCTGCCCGGACGGTAACCCCTCTTCTTTGCCTCGGGTGTCTGGGCGAAGAGTTCCCTTATAGGTGTGAAGACACCGGTGTAGGTCGCCGGGTTTGATCTGGGCGTCCTCCCTATTGGTGACTGGTCTATTATCACGACCTTGTCAATGTGTTCAAGCCCCTCGATGTCCCTGTGGCTTCCTGCGTTCATGTGCTTGTGGTTCAGGAGCTCGTAGACGCCCCTGTAGAGTATCTCGTTCACCAGGGTGCTCTTACCTGACCCCGAGACCCCGGTGACGCAGGTGAAGAGGCCCACAGGGAACCTTACATCGATGTCCCTGAGGTTGTTCTCCCTCGCCCCCCTCACTGTGATGTACCTTCCTGATGGCTTCCTCCTGAACTCGGGTACCGGTATGGTTTTCCTTCCTGAGAGGTATGCGCCTGTGAGGGATTCAGGGTCCTCCATTATCTCCTCGGGCGTTCCCTGTGCAACCACGTGGCCCCCGTGTTCGCCTGCCCCTGGTCCTATGTCAACCACGTGATCGGC
The DNA here is from genome assembly GCF_025397995.1 of Methanothermobacter wolfeii. NCBI lineage: Archaea > Methanobacteriati > Methanobacteriota > Methanobacteria > Methanobacteriales > Methanobacteriaceae > Methanothermobacter > Methanothermobacter wolfeii. The sequence goes on along the minus strand of NZ_CP104550.1, from coordinate 770,283 downwards.
GGAGCGTATTGTCTCCTCATCGTGTTCCACCACTATCAGGGTGTTTCCAAGGTCCCTGAGCCTCTCGAGGGTCCTTATGAGGCGCCTGTTGTCCCTCTGATGCAGTCCTATGCTTGGCTCATCCAGTATGTAGAGTACCCCCACAAGGCCCGAGCCTATCTGGGTTGCCAGCCGTATCCTCTGGGCCTCTCCGCCTGAAAGCGTCCCTGATGACCTTGAGAGTGTGAGGTAGTCGAGGCCCACATCCACGAGGAAGTTCAGCCTTTCACGTATCTCCTTGAGGACCTCCCTTCCAATGTACTCCTCCCTCTCGGTGAGTTCAAGGGATTCGAAGAAGTCCCTGGCCTCTGAGATTGACATCTCGGTGACTTCATGTATTGATTTACCCCCGACGGTAACTGAGAGGCTCTCTGGTCTGAGCCTGCTTCCCCTGCAGACCGGACACGCATGGTTGCTCATGAACTTCCCTATATAGGTCCTCATGTAGTTAGATTTTGTCTCCATGTAGATCCTTTCCATCCTGGGTATCACGCCCTCGAATCGCCTGTTAACCCTGTAGGTCCTGTTTTTCCTCTGAAATACGAACTGTATCTTTTCATCGGTCCCGTAGAGTACTGCTCTTCTGTGTTCCTCTTTAAGGTCCCTGAAGGGTGTGTCGAGGCTGAAGCCGAAGTGATCCGCCACGGCCTCTAGCATCTGGTGGTAGTAGTTATCCCTTTTCCCTGATTTACTCCAGGGTACGATGGCGCCCTCATTTATGGACCTCTCGGGGTAGGGCACCACCAGGTCAGGGTCGATTTCAAGCTTGCTTCCAAGGCCATTGCACTCGGGGCATGCTCCGTGGGGACTGTTGAAGGAGAACATCCTGGGGCTTATCTCCTCAAAGTTTATGCCGCAGTCAGGGCATGCGAAGTGTTCACTGTAGACCTTCTCCTCGCCGGTGTCATGGTATAGTACCTTTATTGTACCCTCACCGAGCTGGAGTGCTGTTTCAACGGAATCTGCCAGTCTCTTCCTGAACTCCGTGTCCTTCCTGACTGCAAGGCGGTCCACAACCACCTCTATTGAGTGCTTCCTGTTCTTTTCAAGGTTGAAGTCCTCCCCGAGTTCATGTATCTCGCCATCCACACGTACCCTTGCAAAGCCCTGGCCCCTGAGCCTCTCAAAAACCCGCTGGTGTTCCCCCTTACGGTCCCTTATCACGGGGGCGAGTACAAGGATCCTTGCGCCCTCATCATCTTCCATTATACTGTCCACTATCTGGGTGGATGTCTGCTGCTGTATCTCCCTCCCGCATACATAGCAGTGGGGTTTACCTATCCTTGCAAAGAGCAGCCTCAGGTAGTCATAAATCTCTGTTATGGTCCCCACGGTTGAACGCGGGTTCACCCTCGTGGTTTTCTGGTCAATGGATATTGCAGGGGATAATCCTTCAATGTAGTCTATCTCAGGCTTCTTCATCTGTCCGAGGAACTGCCTTGCATAGGCTGAGAGGGACTCCACGTACCTCCTCTGGCCCTCGGCGTATATCGTGTCAAAGGCGAGTGAGGACTTCCCTGACCCGCTTATACCTGTTATAACTATGAACCTGTCCCTTGGCAGTTCAAGGTCAATGTCCTGGAGGTTGTGCTCCCTCGCACCCTTAATAACTATCTTTCCACTCATATGATACCTCAATAATCTTAATCTATCAGAGAATGACTCAATAATCGCTAACCTTGTGAACCCTTAAGGGACATTATCTGGTCCCTGAGTCTGGCTGCCCTTTCAAATTCAAGGTTCCTTGCAGCTGCACGCATCTCAGCCTCAAGGTCCTTTATAAGGACCCTGAGCTCATCAGGGGGTATCTCCCCGGCATCAATCTTTTCAGGGTCCTTCTTCTCTTTAAGGGTTCTCCTTGTGCTCCGGGGTTTTATGCCGTGTTTCCTGTTGTATTCTATCTGCAGCTTCCTTCTTCTGTTGGTGGTCTCAACGGCGGCCCGCACAGAATCCGTCAGCCTGTCAGCGTATATGATCACCTGGCCGTTAACGTTCCTTGCCGCCCTCCCTATAGTCTGTATGAGGGATGTTTCTGATCTGAGGAACCCCTCCTTATCGGCATCAAGTATGGCCACCAGTGAAACCTCTGGAAGGTCCAGGCCCTCCCTCAGGAGGTTCACACCCACCAGGCAGTCGAATTCACCCCTCCTGAGGTCATCGATGATTTCAACACGCTCAAGGGTGTCTATCTCCGAGTGGAGGTACCTCACCTTTATCCCCATCTTTGAATAGTAGTCGGTGAGGTCCTCGGCCATCCTCTTTGTAAGGGTTGTTACAAGGACCCTCTGGCCCCTGGAGATCCTCTTCTTTATCTCTGCCAGCAGATCATCCACCTGTCCCCTGACCGGCCTCAGCAGGACCTCAGGGTCAACGAGTCCTGTTGGCCTTATGATCTGCTCAACCACCCTCTGGCTCCTTGAAAGCTCATATCTTCCGGGTGTTGCTGAGACGTATATCACCTGTTTGATGCTCTCCTGGAATTCATCGAAGCGCAGGGGCCTGTTCTCCTTTGCACTGGGGAGTCTGAAGCCATACTCCACCAGGGTATTCTTCCTTGCCCTGTCACCATTGTACATGCCCCTTATCTGGGGTACCGTGACATGGGACTCGTCTATAACCGTTAGGAAATCATCGGGGAAGTAGTCAAGTAGGGTGTTGGGTTTTTCACCCCACTTCCTACCGCTGAGGTGCATGGAGTAGTTCTCTATACCCTGACAGTAACCCATCTCCCTGAGCATTTCAATGTCGAAGAGTGTCCTCTGCTCCAGTCTCTGAGCCTCAAGGAGTTTGTTCTGACTCCTGAGGACCCTTAAACGATCCTCGAGTTCCTCCTCTATGGATTTTATGGCCCTCTCAAGGCGGTCTTCCGGTATCACGAAGTGTTTGGCGGGGAATATGGTTATCCTTTCAAGTTCCTGGAGCCTTTTACCCGTCACCCTGTGGACCAGTGATATTGAGTCCACCTCGTCACCGAAGAGCTCTATCCTTATGGGTGGGGTTCCATGGACCGGGTTAACCTCTATGGTGTCCCCGCGGACCCTGAACTGGCCCCTGTTGAATTCAACGTCGTTCCGCTCGTACTGCATGTGGACCAGGTTTGAGAGTATCTCCTCCCTGTCCATCCTGGAGCCCACCTCAAGGTGTATGGTGAATTCACCGTAATCCGCGGGGGCTCCTATACCGTAGATGCAGGAGACGCTTGATACGACGATGACATCATCCCTTGACAGGAGGGCCTGGGTTGCGGAGTGCCTCATACGGTCTATCTCATCATTTATTGAGGCCTCCTTGTCAATGTAGGTGTCTGTCTGGGGTATGTAGGCCTCCGGCTGGTAGAAGTCATAGTAGCTGACGAAGTACTCGACGGCGTTTTCCGGAAAGAACTCCCTGAACTCCTCATAGAGCTGGGCTGCCAGTGTCTTGTTGTGGGAGATTACAAGGGTGGGTTTCTGGACCTCCTCAATGACATTGGCGATTGTGAATGTCTTCCCTGACCCTGTAACACCCAGAAGGGTCTGTTCCCTCATCCCGGATCTTATACCGTCAACAAGGGATCTTATGGCCTTTGGCTGATCCCCGAGGGGTCTGTAATCAGATACCAGTTTAAATTTCATCACAGATCACTGAAAATAAGGACCTTTATGGTGAAGATATATTTTAGTGTAGCATTATATATAGGTTGTGTAGTGTGAAACTGTTTACCCTGAAGCGAATAAGATACTTGTATAGGCTGTGCAGAGCGGAACCGTTTACCATAACGTATGAACTATTAATGAAATACTGGATGGGAGGATAAATTGAGGGTTAAGGACTACCGTGAACTTCCAGATAAGACCGGAGTCTACATATTCCGTGACAGCAGGGGCCAGGTCCTCTATGTTGGTAAATCCATCTCCCTGAGGAAGAGGGTTTCATCCTACTTCAGGGAGAACGATAACCCCAAAACCCGGGCCATGATGCGGCACCTTGACAGTATAGAGTACATACTCACAGGGAATGAGAAGGAAGCCCTGATACTCGAATCAAACCTTATAAAGAGGTACAGGCCCCCCTACAATGTCAGGCTCAAGGATGATAAGAGGTACCCCTTCATAAAGATCACTGACGAGGAGTACCCCAGGGTCCTCATAACAAGGACCATAGGAGGGGACTCCGCAAGGTACTTCGGCCCCTTCACTGACACCGGCGCCGTCAGGAAGACCCTGAAGTTCATAAAGTCCCTCTTCAGGGTCAGGAGCTGCAGGAGGATGGATGGTCCATGCCTCAACAGTCAGATAGACCTCTGCCACGCCCCGTGCTCGGGGGGTATAAGCAGGGAGGACTACATGGAGATCATTGACAGGGTTGAGCTCTTCTTCCAGGGCCGCTACACCGAGATCATAGATGAGCTTGAGGTCGAGATGAATGAAGCCGCCGGGAACCTTGAATTTGAGAGGGCCGCCATCATACGTGACCAGATTGAATCAATACGTGATGTTATGGAGAGACAGTACGCTGCATTCACCGACTCTCTTGACCAGGACATCATAGCCTCAGAGGGTTCAGGGGATACATCTGCCGTTGTGGTGCTGCAGATACGTGACGGGAAGATAATAGGGAAGGATGACTTCATAATGAAGGGGTCCGCCACGGACACCGAGGTCATGGAGGCCTTCATAAAGCAGTACTATGGCATCCCCAGGTACATCCCGGGGGAGATAATCGTGAACCACCCTGTCAGGGACGCCGTGATAGAGGAGTGGCTCTCTGAACTCAGGGACGCCCCTGTCAGGATCCACTCACCGGCTGGGGGTGCAGGGAGAAGGCTCCTTAACATAGCACGGAGGAATGCTTCGGTGATCCTCAAACAGAAGAGTAAAAGGAGGGACGTGCTCCTTGAACTCAGGGATGAGCTGAAACTTCCAGGGATACCCGGAAGAATTGAGGGCCTTGACATATCAAACATAGGAGGAGAGTCGGCTGCCGGTTCGGTGGCCGTCTTCATTGATGGTAAACCTGCACCCTCACAGTACAGGAGGTACCGTATCAGGACGGATGGACCCGATGACTATGCCATGATAAGGGAACTTGTTGAAAGACGATACTCAAACCCTGAACTGGATAAACCTGACCTTATACTCATTGACGGCGGGAAGGGCCAGCTCAGATCAGCCCTTGAGGGTCTGAGGTCGGTGGGGGTTGATGTGCCCGTAATAAGCATAGCAAAGAAGAGGGAGGAGATCTACGTCCCCGGCCTTTCCAGTCCCGTGGAGGTATCAGAAGGCCCCCTCCAGGTCTTAAGGCATCTCCGTGATGAGGCCCACAGGTTCGCTGTCAGCTACCACAGGAAGATGCGTGAGAAGAGTTCCCTGGAATCAGAGCTTGACAGCATAAGGGGTGTTGGTCCCATGAGAAAGAGAGCCCTTATGGAGCACTTCGGGAGCCTGGATGAACTTGGAAGGGCAAGTGTTGAGGAGATCATGGCCGTCAGGAACATGAACAGGGATGTTGCAGAGAGGATCCACAGCCACTTCAGGGCCAGGAAACCCTGAATAAACCCATCCTTAATGTTAATGACGCTTCAACACCACCACGGTGCCCTAAGACCCTTCAATAAGTATTTATAGTCATAGGAACATATCACTAACGATAGCCGGAATTATTATTAAAGGATGTGCCGGGAGGATTTCATGTCACCCACGAGTTTGCTTGTTGTTGAGGATGAAAGTATAGTTGCCATGGACATCAAACACAGGGCCGAGGGCCTGGGGTACCGTGTTGTTGGCATGGCCGCCTCCGGCGAGGAGGCTATTGAATTGGCCCGTAAGGAGAAACCGGACCTTGTCCTCATGGACATCGTCCTCAAGGGTGAAATGGACGGTATACAGGCCGCGGATGTCATAAAGGAGGAGCTCAACATACCAGTTGTTTATCTTACAGCCTACTCCGATGAGAAGACCCTCAACCGTGCGAAGCTCACAGGACCCTTCGGTTACATAATAAAGCCCTTTGAGGACCGTGAACTTCACAGCGCCATCGAGGTGGCCCTCTACAAGCACAAGATGGACAGCAAACTCCAGGAGAGTAAGGAAAGATACAGGGCACTCATCGAGAGGTCCCCTGACTATATAATGCTCCTTGACTCCGAATCAAGGATAATACTCGTAAACAGGGCATTTGAGAAACTCACGGGTCTCAGGAGGGACACGCTGAAGGGTAAAAGGGTTTCAATCCTCCAGAAGAAGGGTTTCATTTCAGAGAAAACCCTGGCATCCCTATCTGAACTTAAGGGTTCAGAGAAAACATTTGAGGCTGAATTCTTTGATTTTAAAGGTGAAAGGCGCTTCATTGAGGTCCATGCGGCGTCCATTGAGACGGCGACCGAGAGGGGTCTAATCCAGGTAATAGGCCATGACATCACAGACAGAATCGAGGCCGAGAAAAAGAGGGAGGAACTCATCAGGGAAAGGTCAAAGGCTGAACTCTATGGCTTCGTTGTCTCGGCCGTTCCTGTCTTCGCATCATCCATCCCTCCCCAGCTGCGTAATGCCATCATAAAGAATTTTGCTGATCGTTTTGAGAAGAACATTAAACCCAACTTCCAGAGGACCATGGATAAACTCGGTCTCTCAGGTGGTGCCGATACAAACAGGGTCTTTATGGCCTACATAGAATGGCTTTCATCCTTCCTTGGGAACCTGGGAATCGAGACTGAGCTTCGAAGAGAGAAGGCGAGGTACATACTTGAATTTAAAACCTTCCCATGGATAGACGAGGCAAGGAAGAACCCAATATTCTCCCTGATATTCAGGGCCATGCTGATGAGGAGCTTCACATGGACCGGTATAAGGGGAAGCGTCATACAGACATCAACACTCAGGAGCAGGGATGAGAACATGACATTCGAATTCCACCTCACTGAAAAATAATTCCCTGAAATGGGGGAAGCAACCGAAGAATATTACTGATAGGGGGTTTTTGATTGAGTGATGAAGGGATACAGAGGATAGGGACGGGTGTAGAGGGCCTTGATGAGATAATAGGCGGATACCCTGTGGGGAGGAGCATTCTTATCACGGGTGATGCCGGTTCAGGGAAGACCATCATGGCGCTTCAGTTCGCGATCCAGAGCGCCAGGGCAGGGCTCAGGACCCTTTACATAACAACAGAGGAGGATGAAACCGACCTCAGGATCCAGTGCAGCTCCCTGGGCTGGGACATCGGTGACCTCCTGGAACCAGGCACCCTGCGTATACTGAGCCTGACGGCAGTGAAGGCCAGGCTCACCGAGGCAGAGATGCACATCGGCGCAGAACCCATAAAGGGAAACCTCAAGAAGATAATCAGTGAGATCCCCGATGATATTGAAGTCCTGGTCATTGACAGTATCGGGAGTCAGACAGAGAAGCTGACAACATACGAGTTCAGGGACCAGTTCGACCTTCTTATCTATGAGCTCAAAAAAAGGAACATAACCACCCTGATCATACTTGACAGCGCAACCTCAAGGGAATTCAATGAGATAGCGCTCTTTGCCGTCTACGGCGCCATAAGGCTTATAAAGAGGGAGAACCCCTACACCGGTAGAAGAGAGAGGGTCATGGACATCATCAAGATGCGCAGTACAAGGACCCCCGTGGAGTTCATACCCTACATGATATCGGATGATGGGCTCCGTGTGATTGAAGTCCCTGAGGAATAGGCCCTGAAATTCTCCCATGGAAAACTTTTTTTAAATCTCATGGAAAGTTTCTGCCTTTAACATCGTGTCCCTGCACACCAGCATCAGTAATAATTATATATGATAATATATTATTAATTATTATCTGTAATTTCACCAGGGGGTGATTGGTTGAAGAAGATTCTGATAAGGATCTTTGAAATCAGTAGACAGTACGAATTCTTTGAAGAGGCTATAGTTCCTGAGAAAAGTAAAGGACAGTACGAATTCCCTGAAATGACCATGGTCTTTGAGAAAACCGCCGATGATATGCTGAGAAGAAGACCTGCCATCCCTGAAGAAGGGAACGGGGGTCCTCAATATATAGTGGAGGTGTATGACCAGTGGGATGACAGTCCATCAATATTCTATCTGGACTCCCGGAAAAGAATAATTGAACTGGATGCCGCTCATCGGGGTGTGAAAACACCCTGCGAGGAACTGAGCTCCGGGAAAAGAATAATGGAACCGGACTTAAACCAGTGAAAAAATAGGTGAGTTTTTAGAGTCTTTCAATGGCTTTAACGAGGAGGTCAACCGTCATCTCAATGTCCTTCATGCTCGCCATGCTCACTGTTGTATGGATGTACCTTGTTGGGACAGAAACCACACCGGCTGGTACACCATCCCTTGTGAGGTGTATTGCGGTTGCATCGGTTGTACCCCCCTCACTCACCTCAATCTGCACTGGAATATCCTCTTCCTCCGCGGTTTCAATGAGCCACTCCCTTACACGTGGATGGGTGATGATACCCCTCCCACTGGCATCGGTCAGTATAATGGCAGGTCCCTTACCAAGCTTAGCAGGTGCCTCATCCTCCTTCATACCCGGGTGATCCCCTGCAATGGTGACATCAAGGGCAACGGCCATGTCAGGGTTTATCCTGAAGGCAGATGTCCTGGCACCCTTAAGGCCAACCTCCTCCTGGACCGTGCCAACACCGTACACGGTGGCCTCTGAGTTAACCCTCCTGAGGACCTCAATCATGACCAGACAGCCTATACGGTTATCAAGGGCCTTACCCGTAAACCTGGAGTTTGGGAGTTCAGCGTAGGGGGCCTGGAAGGTTATCGGGTCACCCACAGAGACAAGTTCCTCTGCCTCCTCCCTTGAGGATGCACCGATATCAATGAACATGTTATCATGGGTTGTTACCTTCTTCCTCTCAGCAGCCTTCATCCTGTGAGGCGGCTTTGACCCTATCACGCCTGCAACCCTGCCCTGCTTTCCATGTATCCAGACAGCCTGGTTGAGGATCATCTGGTCGCTGATACCACCTATCTTTGAAAACCTGATGAATCCCTTCTTGTCTATGTGCCTCACCATGAGTCCGATCTCATCCATGTGGGCTGCCAGCATGATAACCGGACCTGAACCCCTCTTAACGGCGATTATGTTACCGAGACTGTCCTCCTCTATTTCATCAACATGATCTGCAAGTTCAGATGCAATAATATCCCTTACCTCATCCTCAAAGCCAGAGACTCCACTGGCAAGTGAAAGTCGCTTCATGAGTTTCTTCATATAACCACCATGAATCATTTTTTAAGTGACTTAATAAGTACCAGAAGTCCTATAATCACCAGAAGGGCCTGGGGCCAGAACCTTGAATACTGGGGCGGTATTATACCCGCAGCAAAGGCAAACCAGAGTATTCCTATGATGATCAGTATGATTCCAAGGTAGACTCCCCAGAGACTCCTGTCTGATGGCGGTCTGCGTGGTTTACGGTTAATTTCAACTTCATCTTCCATATCTATCCCTCCTAATTAGTATATTGGATTTTATATAAAAGTTTAGGCACCTGTGAATGACACCTCATGAAAACCCGGCAGCCATGTGAACATGATAAAGGACATGAGCTGTCATTCTCCGCCCTTTCCAGAACATCGCGAGGCCACAGTGTGGCCCTGATACAGCATTGCACATCAAGTAATCCGTCCTGATAAACTTATTATACTGGTAGAGTGCAATAGATTAACATGATTTCAGAGGACCATCCACGCTACCATTCACTGAGGCTCAGGGAGATGATAGTGGATGCCTGGCAGAGGGGCATCCTTGCAGATTCAGGGATGATAGCACACGGGAGAGGCGAAGCCTTCGATTACCTCCTGGGAGAGGAGACCACTAAACCAGCAGAAAGGGCTATAAGGGCGGCTGCAGCTGCACTGCTCCTCGCCAGGAAGCCTGTATTATCGGTTAACGGTAACACAGCAGCACTTGTCCCCGGTGAAATGGTTAAACTGGCACGCGAATTAAAGGGTAAAATTGAGATCAACCTCTTCCACCGGACCCCCAGGCGGGTGAAGCTGATAGAGGAGGTCCTGAGGGATAAGGGGGCTGATGAGGTCCTTGGAGTGGATAAACTCACCCATATTGACGGGATCATGAGCCCGAGGGCCACGGCAAGCCCTGATGGTATCTACAGTGCAGACGTTGTCCTCGTACCCCTTGAGGACGGTGACCGTACAGAGATCCTGAGGAAATCAGGTAAAACTGTTATAACAGTCGACCTCAACCCCCTCTCAAGGACATCAAGGATGGCGAGTATAAGCATAACAGATAACATAGTAAGGGCTGTGCCTGCCATCACAGCCTCTGTCAGGGAACTCAGGGGGAGTGAAAGGGAGGAACTTGAGAGGATCCTTGAGGAATTTGATAACAGGGAGAACTTGAGAGAAACCATTAAATTACTTGACATCAGAAGATACAATCCAGAACTTTAACCTAGAAGAGTAGGAAATACTTGACACCAGAAAATACAATCCAGAACTTTAACCTAGAAAGATAAGAGTGGGACAATGATGGTTATTGGAGTTTCAGGGATGCCCGGTGCAGGGAAGGGCGTTGTATCAAGGATAGCTGAGTCCATGGGATTCGTGGTTATACGGATGGGGGATGTTATACGGGATGAAGCACGGAGGAGGGGTGAAGACCCTGGTGTAACCGCGGTCAGGCTAAGGAAGGAACATGGAAAGTACGTTGTCGCTGAAAAATGTGTTGAGATCATAAAGAACTCTGATGCAGACATGTTCCTCATAGAGGGGATCAGGAGCCCCTACGAGGTTGAGATATTTAAGAGGAACTTCCCCGGCTTCAGGGTGATATCCATATTCTCAAGCCGGAAGACAAGGTTCAGAAGACTTAAGAGGCGTAGAAGAGAGGATGACTCATCAGAATACACTAAATTTGTTGAAAGGGATGAAAGGGAACTTGGATTCGGCATAGGGGATGTTATAGCATCCTCAGATTACATGATAGTCAATGAGGGCCCGATATGGAAAATAAAAAAACAGGCCGAATCCATAATTAAAAAGCTCGTGAGAAAACATGGGAAAGGTGAATAAAACCTAATATCCCTTTAACATGGAGGAAGGTTAATGGAATGTAAGGTAACCATCAGAGCCCCTGTTAAACCCACAGAGAATCCTGATAAGGTTTCAGAGGCCATAACCAACGTCTTCCCTGGAATTGAACCTGAAATTCAGGAAGAAATGATCACAGGACAGGGGGGCCTTGAAGACCTCATGGAACTCAGGGAAGCCCTTGAGAAGAGAAGGATACGCTCAACAGCAAGGACCGTGCTCCTCAACAATATGAGGGGCAACTCAACCATGATGTACATTAACAAGCAGGCAGCACTTATAGGAAGGGTTAATGTCCTTGAAGAACCCGTCTCTGCCCTCGGAGATATCATGGTGAAGGTAAGATGTGATGATATAACAGGATTTATAGACTGGCTGACCCCCAGAATAGCTGATTAAGGTTCATCCTGAACCTCAAAGAGTGAATTATACAGAGGAACGGCCCTCTCCGTAACCTGCAACCTAAAAATAACCCATCTAGAGGAAAAGGTCTCTTTGAAACTACACACAACCTAAAAAATCATTTATCCACAAGAACAGCTTTTTTTATATCAATAAAACCGTTATCAAAGAACCATTTCTTCTCATATTCAACTATTTCAAGCCTCTTACTGAATATGGGCCCGTCAAGGACCAGGGATTCTGCTTCACCCCCCTCAAAGGCGGGGTTTATACCGTACCTTTCACTGAGATCTGCAAGTTCAGCTATCATCCCCCTGTCAATTATCCTCCCAAGCCATGACTCATCAAGCCCCTCAGCTGCAACGGCGGTCACCATAACCTTAAATCCAAGGTCAACAATCTCCTCCATATACTCCAGGGGATCCCTCTGCCATAGGGGTGCGACTGACCTCAGACCAAGCCTGCTGCAGATGGAGTCTATCCTTGACTTCTGGTATTCAGAATAGAGGGCTCCTGAGTAGACTGCCTCAACACCCTGCCCTTTGAGCTCCTCAAGTATCCCTGCAAGGTCCTCAACCTCTTCCTCCTCAACACCCTCAGTTTCTGCTTCAATCAGCGGTATCCCCACGGCCTCTGAGAGGAGCCTTGTGAGTCTGATGTTGGGCACATGGTACATGTGGGACTCACTGTTCTCCGATACCATCGATAAAAGGAATAGGACCTCGGACTCCCTTAGGGCATGGTAGAGTGCCATTGTACTGTCCTTGCCACCTGAATATAGAACCACGGACTTCATGATCTTTTACTCCATCCAGGAATCTCATGCCTCCCTGCCCCTTATCTTCCCGATGAATGCTATGATGGAATCTATGAAGACACCTGCAATACCTGTTAACATGCCAAGGAATCCGCAGAACAGTATTATGTTGGACTTATCAGGTAATGCTGCCTTAAAAGCAGCAGCCTTCTCCTCTGCAGGTCCTTTAATCCCTGTTACCACAACATCCCTTGCCTGGAGGTAGGAAACGATTGAATCCACCTTATCTGGCCTTACAGTCACCACAAGGTGCACTGCACTGTAACATGTATTTATACCTCCGGTGTACATGAGCCACTCTGAAAGGGTATCGAGGGTCCTGACAGGGTTATGGCCCTTTTTAACCTGGAGTATTATTGTCCCGTTGGTGTGAACCTGCCAGGAGGTTATATTGGGGTCTATCAATGAAATCTTATCCTCTATTATACGTTTACGGCTCTCTGAGAATCTGTCAGTTTTCAGGAAGATCCCTTCAGAGTAGACGGCCTCAACACCATCCTGGGCAGAGAGTTCATCCATAAACCTTAGTATATCCTTACCTGCTGATACGTCGGCGGTGATGGTTTCATTCACATCGGAGGTTGACATGTAAATGTTCCTTACGATGAAGGGGAGTTCATCATAGACCGGTGATATGAGAAAGATCCCTCCAATAACCCCCGCAATGAATCCTATGAATATCACAAAGAAAATGTTTTTCTTCCCGATTACAGGTGTCATGAGCCCTGCAGAGAATATGAACCCAAGGAGAAGAATGAAAAGAGCCAGCATCACGATTACAGTCAGCGTATCCATGTTATCCACCAGGAATCCTTGTGAGATCAGTTATCATTAGTATATCCATGCTCCACTTAAATATGTTGTGATTCTGGTAAATTATGGTTTTTCTGACCATGAAGACAAGTATTTAACTGAACTCCCTGCTTCCAAGGATCTCCCCATCTTCTAACCTTACATAGACCTCCCTCACGGTTTTCCCACCCCTCTGGAGTGGAACAACCCATACAGGTATCTGTGTGCCGTTGATATTTATTGAACCCATTGTGGGGTCGCCTGCGGTGTACCCTGATTCAGCCGCTATCTGCCTCGCCTCCTCGGCTGTGATATTCCCTGTATTATTTTCTGTACTGCCGGTACTGTTATATTCAGGGAAGGGCATCGGGACAGGCTCTGGCTGCTGATCTCCCGAGTTATTTGAAAGGGATACCCTCTCTCCGCCGCCCATTGAAAGGTAAGAGTAGGCTGTTATGGATAATCCTATAATCACTATGAGGCCAAGTGCTTTATACTCCCATCTTAGGTCATCCAGCAATCTATAATCCTCCTAAATCAGTTCATGGTTTTGCTAAACGTACTCAATAGCCATATGGTATGCGGGAAGATATCATGATTATACGGTACCATTCCTTCCATCAACATACAGAAATTACTTCATATCCGAGTTATAATCACCGTACCATTCCTGTTCATCACGGTATATTTTCCGGGTGTCATGTTGGTTGTGGTGACATTGACCTTGGGGATGATGTCCAGGTTCACTGTATATGTCCCGTAAAAGACCCTGACCTCACCGTTCCTCACTTCAACCGTACAGTTAAGATGGGATGGTATTGTTATATTTGCAGCGAATCCCGGTCCATTGGTGTAGGCTGCATTGACAGCTCCTGCCACGCGTTCGCCGACCATCCTTGCCTCTCCAAGTTCCCCAGTCTGCGTCCTTGAGAGTTCATTGTTAACCATTGCCACCATCCCCGCCATTATCAGTATGGCTATGAGGGTTGCGAAGATGAAGTCTATGCTTAAAATACCCTTATCATCCATTAAACCACCATTAAGTGTAATTATTTGCTGCAAGTCCAAGAAGATCCTTATATGTCTGGGAGAGGCAGAACAGGGCGCCCAGGGGGTCGCTCATGTCACTGCCCCTCACCCTTATGGCTGTACCTGGAATTCCCCTGAAATAGTCCCTATCAACCTTTGAGATGTACTGGTTACCGTTATGGTCCTCAAGGAGCGGATCCCCGAGGATGAAGGTGCTCATACGGGTATATTCCGGGTCAGCTGATGTTGAACGGTTCTCAAGTCTATCAAAGAATGAAAGTCCGTAGGGGTCAATGAAGTAGTAGGAGCGTGGTGTTATATTGCTGGGGTTATCTGTTCCGTTTAAACAGTACCACAGGTTCTGAAGGTGGCTGTCACTATCAACGTTCTCATTCATACGGTAATCTCGATATGAGCCGTTAGTTGCATAGTATGGGTACTTGTATATGACGTTACTCTGACGAAACTTTGTGTTTATCCAGATGTAGGGGTCCTCTATACCCTCAATGCTCACATAGGCTGATGTTGGTGGTAACCTGAACTCATATACCTGCTCCTTCTGAACTATCCTTATCGGTATACCCCCACGTATATTCACCTTGAAGCCGAAGGGGTCATCCTGTGTTATGTTAACATCTGCCATTGTGAATGTGGCGCTTGTATAATTTGTTATGGGGATGTCGTTTATGTATATCTGACGCCCTGTCTGCCTTTCAAGTTCAAGGGACGTGTTTATAACGTTATAGTTTATTGCATCAACTATGTTACCTGTTATATTTGCCTTGCTTGTTCCATGGGGGAAGAACTCTGCGTTATCAATAACATTCCTTGATGCATTGTATGCAGCATTACGCCCAGCGTCTGCTGCAGCCTTTTCAATGGTTGAGTATATGGAGGCTGCCACGGTGACGGTAACGTCCCCCCCTGTTGCAAGGCCGGCCAGCATGTTGGCCTCATTGACTATGTTGCCATAGGATATTGCGATTATAATGACCGGTATGAAGAGGAGCACTGCAAGTGGTGTGAATGCATATCCATCCTCATCGTGGATTATTCTCATAATCAACTCCTCCATAGTGTCAGTCTGACGGGTAACGAGTTGGGGATATCCCCTGTGTAGAGTGCCTCCGTCTTTATGAGGCGTTCATCTATGGTGTAACCTGACTGTCTGAGCATGTCGATAAGCTCCTGTTTAGCCAGGGCCTGGGCCGTGTAGGCGTCATTTGAGTACTGGGTGGCCCACATGTTTGCAAGGAACTTGGGGTAGATGACGGCGACACGTGTACCGGAGTAGATCTCTGCATTGGAGTCGCCTGACTCCCAGCCCTGCCCTGAGTTTACTGTCACGCGGATATTATATGTGCCGGGTCTTGTACTGTAGTTGCCAGGACTGCCTGTTGCGAATATCCTGCTTCCAGCAGCATCAATTGCCCCGATATCCAGTGAGAAGGGGACAGGGCCGCTGTAGAGCTGGGTCCAGGCACTTGTTGAGTTTTTAACCTCGACCTTCACTGATTTTGTATCAAGACCTGCGCCCACAAAGAGCAGGACTTTCTTGGCGTCTGGGCCAATGGTGAATTGTCTTACAGGTGCTGATACATTGGTTGAGTTCTGGTAGCTGTTGAAGGGGTAGTTGTTCCACTGGATTGGGAGAGACGTGTAGGAGACTGTGGTGTAGGAGTCAACGAGTCCAACAAGGTCATAGTCCTGCCCGGGAACGTTATCCCATATCGTAACCCGGACCTTATTTGTCTGACCTGCCCGCAGGTAGTCCCTCACATAAATTATGCCCGGGACGTTACCGTATCCATCACGGACTGTACTGTAGGTTACCCCTCCATAGTTGAAGGAACAGAAGGCCACGTTCCATGCTGTACCATTCCAGACCTCCACCAGGGCATTGTCCACACCACCATAGGGGTTCACGATGGTGTAGGCGTCCAGTATCCTTGAACCGGCAGGTATGGGTATATCCTGGGTAACGCTGACTGCGCATCCATCAGCCCCTCTTCCATTAACATTATCGATTACAAATGGAAGTCCATCAGAGTATATATGGTTCTGCCTCACCATGCTACTCCAGGCTATCACCCTCCTCGTATTGAGGTTCGTGACAGTACCCTTGTTGAGGTCATATATACGGCCATAACCCATGGTCCCGTTCAGGTCGAGCCTTGTCTGGCTGGGCACGGCCAGTCCAGCAGCATCATTGAACTGGTAGGTTCTGGTGATGATACCCTTGGGCACCTTTATGGTGGTGGTGTAGTTTGCTATGATTGAAAACCATGGAAGGTCATAGTCAGAGTAACCAGTTGTGGTCATGTTGGTGAACCGTACATAGAAGTTGTTGGCGCCCCCTGTGAGGGAGGTGATGTTGCCCTGGTAGTTGTACATTCGCTCCCTTGTTGTGCCAGGTCTCAGGTTGAGGAATGTGAAGCTGTCATTCCCTACAATGTGGGGTACGTTGTTTATTACAACGTTCGCGCCGTAGGATGACCTGTTCACTCTGTTGCATGATCCCATCAGGAATTTTCCCCAGTGGATATTTGTTGATGGGACAGAGAAGCTGATGTTCCTGGGGCTTGTCTTGTAGCCCCAGTAGGGTCTTGAATAAAGTTGGTTCCAGAAGTTGGTTAACCAGTTGTGGAAGTTCCAGACCGTCGTGGTTGAGTTTATCTCTTGGTCCTCAAGGGTCACCTCCTCCTGCTTGTACCATGCACGTCCGAGCCAGCCCTCCTCAGGCCCCGAGATTACAATGGCCCTTGATGCTGTGTCCCTTGCGACAAGTATTCCGCTATCATTCCTTATGGCAGGGTAGGTGCCTATCTGGAATTCATACCCGACCCCTGGTGGGAGGATGGAGTTAAGATCCTGTTTTATGAGGTTCTCTGCACCTGCAGTATTGTTTCTTGAGTACATTGCGGCTGCAGAGTAGAGTGTCCCGTCCTCCCTCATGATGTCAAGGGCATCCGCCGCCATGGTCTCGAGGTGCTGGTGATCAGAGCCCATGTATGATGGGAGTGCAAAGTAGGTTGCAATTGAAGCTGTCAGGATGAATACCACTATAAGTGCAAGTACAGCATCTGTTGTGAATATTAATCCACCCTCATCGCTGCTAAGATCACGGATCATGATAAATCACCTTATCCACAGGTAAAGTATGAATTTAGCCGGTCTGAGTCTAACATTATCCAGAGTTATCTGCCCCGGAGGTGTGCCCTTTGGAGCTGCAAGTATGTAAACATCCATGGAGGCGCCGGGGTTACTCTGGGTCCTCACGCTGAGTATGTTATCCCTGAAGATGGTGTCATTGTAGAGGTAGGTTTCATTTATCTGCCGCTTTATCTCGGTTACATGCTGATTTATATCGTTTGGTGGCACCACACGGTTGTTGTTAACATCAACAAAGGCAGAATTATATCCCCTGTTAATCACGAGGACCCAGTAGTCATAGATTCGTAGGTAAGCCTCATTGGTCGGGAAATTGGTGGTGTAGGTTCTTGGCTGTCCCGCGTCCCTTATAAGGCCCTCTATTGAACCCACACGCTCCACCTTACTTGTGAGGACATAGCGTTCAACCCTCACGATGTCACTTGCGCTTGTGTTCAGCGTGCCGAGGGTCCTGATTGTAAGTCCCTCTGCTGTTGTTATGTTGATGTAATAGCCGTACCTGGGCCCTATAAGTTCACCCATATTCGTGGTATTTATACCCGCCACCTTTGAGGGTGAGAGGTAGTTCTTCTGTGGAAGACCTTTAACTGGGTCATGCCTTGCAAGGCCGACTGTCTGCGGGTTCCCTCTCTTTTCCCAGTCGAATGGTACCCCTGAAGTCTCAACAAGGGCGTCTGCAACATCTGAGGCGTGGCGATCCAGTGAGCTCTGGTATATGGTACTCTGGGTGAGGTACATTATGTTGTCCATATCCGCAGCCAGCATACCGAGGAGGATCGTCAGTGGTATGAGTGCAAGTAGAATGTCAAGTGAAAATGCAAATCCCCGTCTATCAGACAGCATATCCATATAATTTATCCCCTTCTCCTTATCTGTGTTCATTTATGAGATGAAACATTATATATATCTGTTGATCTATAATATTTTCTGGAGATGATCTGTTATGGATTTAAGGGGCCAGGTATCTGCAGAGTTCCTGCTTATCGCTTCATTCATACTCATAATAGTACTTGTTTTCTCCTCAATAGCAGGTCCCCAGTCACAGGAAAACAGTATTGCTGCCTCTGCAAAGGAGGGGGCTTCAAGTGCTGTTGCGGAGATCACTTACTCCAACGTGTCCATGAAGCCTGTGAAGGTTATGGGTGTGAGGATCACAGGGGACAGGAATAAGACGGTGACCATAAACCTTGACAGTCCTCTGCCCCAGAATTACAGGGCCACGGTCATTAACCGGACGGTTGAATACATCCTCAACCTTGGAGGATGTGTGAGGGTTAATGACACGACGGTTAAACTTGGAGATAAAACCTACACAGTAACCCTCAGCCCATAAAAAACTAAAAACCTATTCCTGAAACCGTACCTCTAACCCTCAGCATATAAAAAATAGAAGCTTATTCTTCAACACCTATGATCCTTATGGGCCTGTTACCCCTCATACTCATGATCGAGCCATCAACCGCAAGCTTCACGGTATCATGGACCCTGACATCGAAGCCATTGTTCTCAACTATGTAGACATCGGGCTTCACATTGCTCCTTATATCATAGTCAACCCTGACATAGGATGTGTTCTCACCTGCATCAATAACCTCACCGAAGGTGTAATCACGCACATACCTTATTCTGAATATGAGGAACACCGCTGCAGCTGCAAGCACAGCGAATATGAATATCGTGAGGGAGGGGAAGAACAGGAAGGGAAACGCCATTGTCAGGAATGGGTTTCCTGATACTATGATGATAACAAGGCCAACAGCCATGTACATGAAGAAGAAGTCCCTGTAGGCCTCAAAGTCAGCCGGGTACATGACCCTTATCTGCCTGTAGAGGATGTATACAACAAGGGCAACAAGTATGAGTGCCACCGGCACGAATATGATGATGGATATGAAGTTGAAGACGTATACGATGGATGCTATGATGAAGAGTGAAGCCGCAATCTGAAGTTTAAGGACAGCGTTCTCCTTTTCAGAGGGGTCAAAGCCCTGGGACTTTATGATTATGGGCGCATCATCCCTGGGGATATCGATGTTATGGTTACGGGCCTCTTCAAGGATCTCCTGGATCTCCTCATCCTGCCCGGTATTTATCTCCCTGGCAAGGCCCCTTGTCCTCTCATGGACCCTCTCCATGATACCATTCATATCAACCCCTGATACGCCCTCCCTTATGATGGAGGGCAGCTGCCTTATCACTCCCGGGAGTTCGATTATCCAGAATATGACCGTTCCTATAATATTGAAAAGTGTTATCACTGCCTTACCCAGCCTTGAAAAAAAACCCATCATGATCTCTCCCTATTTCCTTGTAATGTTGATTACAGATACCGTGCTTGAGTTAAGAGGCCAGTAAACCACAGCCGTGTACCATCCCCTGGTGAGCTGGGTTGCACTGGCTGTTATATTGTACTGTGTGCTGGCTGTTATATTTGACCTCGTTCCGTTGGTGTAGGTTACCGTGAATATTACACGGCTGTTACCTGCAAGCAGTGTGCCGTCTACCGGTATGTAGAAACTCACGGTCCTCTTGGCACCTGGTCCATTGGAGTAGACTATATCCGCGGCATCGGCAAGGGTCTGGACGGCTATCTTTGCATCAGAGGCCCTTGAAACATCCGTACTCGCCTCTATGGAGCTGCCTATGAGGGGTATCGTCACGCCTCCAAGTACAAGTGTGACGACAAGTATCAGCAGGAGGTATTCAAGGGAAACCTGTCCCCCATTATCCATCAAGATCACCTGTACATATCTCTAATAGATTCTATGTTCAGCACAACATATAAGATTTGGCTAGAATATCACATCAAGGACCCTTGAGAGTAGCATTGCAAGGTCCCCCACCAGGAGTGAGATCATGAGTCCGATGAATATTGCAGGGGCAAATGGCATACCCCTCCTTACACGGAACTCATCCCTTATCTTACCCTCAGATACCAGCCCCCTGAGGGTCTCAATCTCCTCCTCCCGGAGACCCGCAGCCATTGCAGATACCACAGGTTCACCACGGTATGTAAGAGAGGATACATCACCTGTCCTTGCGGCTGTCCTGAACCTGTCAAGGAAGGATGCGTCATCAAAGTAGTAGTCATCCCCCCTCCTGTAGAGTGAGTGTGCGAGTATCATGCCCTCACGGAGTTCACTCACCTTCACCGTGTCCTGGAGGGCCTCCCTTGCAACAGATGTCAGGAGCTTCCTGATGAGCTGGATGATGGTGATGGACACCCAGAGTATAACAACACCGCTCACCGTAAGCTCAAAGTTCCTGTAGAGGGAGTACACGAGGACAGCTGAGACAACAATGGCCTTTAAGCGTGGCGGAAGCTTTGATATGGCCATTGTGAGGAGGTAGATCACCAAGAGTGTCAGTATTATGATCTGGAATGGCAGGAAATCTATTACAATGAATGAGAGTGTTACTGCAGATGTTATGACCAGGGACAGTAGCATGTTGGCCCGGTACTGCTTCAGCGGCTCCATGAATTCATCCATCAGTTCCCTGCGGGATGTGTAGATTATGAAGAACACGAATATGAGTAGGAAGGGTAGGAGGGAGAGTATGCTGTTTATGATAACCGTGAGAGGAAAAGGGTAGAGGGCTGTTACAGGGAAGTTTATTCCCATGAACTTGTAGTCTATGATGTGTGGCTGGAAGGGGAGGAGAGCTGTTACCGCCGTGAAGAGCTTGACATCACCACCGGCCCATGCCCCCATCCTCCAGAGGATGTAGCCCAGTGCAAATATTCCTGCAGTGAAGATTGCCGTGTAAATGAATAACCATGGATCCTCAAGTAGATAGGCCTTCAAAGCATTTATACCAAGACCCGCCCCTATAACAGGAAAGGTGATCCTGTTGGGGATAATACCCTTCTTCAGGTCACTGTAGGATGCGTAAAGACAGACCAGAACTGCTATTAAAACCGTTAAGATATCTATAATCATGATAATCACTCCATATGCTTATATACTAGGAATACTCTCGGGCTGTCCATATTTATAATTTTATGATAAAAGTAGGATGTAAACATACATGGCAGATGATAAAGTTGACCAGAGGATCCCTGATAGTAATATTCATCCTCCTTACTACCGGCTTTGCGGTAAGGGCAGGTACCGATAACAGCAGCCTGCATAGTGAAAGGCACCATGAACCCCTCATGTATGATATGGACTCATACTATAACCTCAGGCTCGCCATGAACCTCCTGGATCATGGCGAACTCTCTGATGGTGATGGATGGGACCGGCACTCATACTATCCTCCAGGGGTCCCCCTTGACTATCCACCCCTCCTCGCCTTCATCACCATCATCCTTCATCTACTAACATCCCGGTTTTTAAGCCTGAGTGAACTGGCCTTCTGGCTCCCTGCGGTGGTCTCCCCCCTGCAGGGGTTGCGGTGTTCCTCTTTGCAGGGAGCCTTGACTGTGATGATCTCTCATCCGGCCTTGCAGGGCTCCTTGCAGTCACAGCACCCTTCTATTTCATGAGGACCGTCCCTGGATTTTATGATACCGACATATTCAATGTCCTCTTCCCTCTCATGGTGGTCCACTCACTCTACCTTTCAGTGCGGAGGGATGACTGGAGGTGGAGTACCGTCTCTGCCATGCTCATCACCCTCTACTCGACTGCATGGAACGGCTGGCAGATACTCTATTACGTGCTCCTGGTTTCCTGCGGGATATTCATACTCAGGTACAGGGACAGGAACATCCTCCTCTTCCTCTTAATTACCACGGCCCTCATTGAACTCACGGATCCCGGGAGGATACCTTCACTCATACGGGGGATCCCCCTTATGGCCTCCGGTGCTGCAGGGCAGCTGTTTCCTGAAATCCTGAATACAGGGTCATCCACAATGACAGGTGCATTTCCCAGTCCCTATGCGAACATAACAGAGCTTCAGCCTCCAGGATTTGCTGAAATCATAACAGGTACAGGTCCTGGCCTTCTGATTGCGGGGATAATGGGTTTAGAGCCCCTGAGGAGGCTCAGGGGTGATGATGGGTTCCTGTTCATGACTGTGATGATCTGGCTTGTTGCGGGTCTGGTGTGCCTCAGCGGGGGTTTGCGTTTCATTGAAGTCCTCATAGCCCCCCCTCTCTGTAACATCCGCCCTTTTCTTCAGTGAAATAAGAACCCGCCTCGCCCGCAGGAAAAACATGGACCCACCCTTCAGGAGTCTTCTTTCAGCCTCAATCATAGTCATGCTTGTCCTACCCTCACCCCTAATCGCCCTTGACAGTTACGGCAGCCTCCACCCCAGGGTTGATGACTGTATGATGGATGCTGCAGTTTACATCAGGGAGAACACAGCGGAGGATACAGTTGTGGTCTGTAACTGGGTCCATGGACACTTCTTCGCATGGATGGCTGATCGGCCCGTTAACTTCGATGGAAGGCTCGGCTATATTGAAACGTTGCCAGTGCGGAACCATGGTTATCCCCTTGATCCCAGGGTCCCAGGTGTATGGAGGGAATACTGGCAGGACAGGGCACTTGCAACATCGGACCCTGTCCTTGCAGATGGCATCCTCAGCATGCTGGCATCATCTGGTGATGAATGCTACCTTGAAGTATATGATGCCACAGGAGACCCCGCAGGGTCTGTCAGGATAATTGAAGAGCTCATCAGAATGGATGAAGACCAGCGAATGACCTACCTTGAGTCCCTGGGGATCAGTGCTTCGGCAGCGGATTCCATTGCAGCTTTAATGGAGAGGAGATCCGGGTATGTCCTTGTAACCTCTGACAGCCTCATCGATAAGGGTTACTGGATACTCTACTATGGAAGCTGGAACTTCACGGGGCCCACGGTGAAGCCATTCTACTCCGAAGGTGAGATCATCTCCAGAAACCCCCTTATAAGCAGTGATGGTGTCACCTTTAACGGCACCGTCCTCTTTAAGGGGATGAAACCCTGCAGGGTCTTCACCGTCAAGGAAGGATGGGTTGATGTGGTTACCGTTGACCCCTCATCGGGCTTCAATGTATATATCCTGAAGGACAGGAACCGGACCGTTACTGTTCCTGTTAAATATGAGGACTCTCTCTTCGTCAGACTCGTCCTCATGGGTGATGGTGCCGGTAGGTTCAGGGCTGTTATGAGGAGCGGTGACGTGACCCTCTGGGAACCCATAGAATAAATAGAACTGTAAACTGCAGGAAAGTATGATAAAGGGCACTGACCCTTAAAAATAAATGTCCCTCTATCTACATTAAATTACTTTTTATTCTCCATGGCTGCCCTGAGGAATGAAACGAATAGTGGATGTGCCCTGTTTGGTCTTGACTTGAATTCGGGGTGGAACTGGCATCCCAGGAACCATGGGTGGTCTTTGAGTTCAATTATCTCCACGAGGAAGTCATCAGGTGATGTGCCTGAGATTACAAGTCCTTTCTCTTCAAGTTCATCCCTGAATTCGTTGTTGAGTTCAAATCTGTGTCTGTGTCTTTCACTTACAAGTTCGGTGCCGTATGCCTCATTGGCAAGGGTGCCGTCCCTGATCCTGCATTTGTAGGAGCCTAGTCTCATTGTACCCCCCATGTTCTTGATCCTCTTCTGCTCCTCCATCATGTCAATAACCGGGTAGTGTGTGTCTGCATCGAACTCTGTACTGTTGGCACCCTCCATGCCATGTAGCCTTGCGAATTCTATGACCATGCACTGCATTCCGAGGCAGATGCCGAATATCGGCACTTCCCTTTCAATTGCAAATCTGACAGCGTCAAGCTTGCCGCTTATACCCCTCTCACCGAAGCCCCCCGGGATGAGGATGGAGTCAAGGCCGGCGAGTTCATCCTCACTGACGGCGTCATCGGCACTTATCCATTCTATATGGACCTTTACGCCCAGCTGGGCTGCGGCGTGCTTGAGGGCCTCCCTTATACTGATGTATGAGTCCTCAAGTTCAACGTATTTCCCGACTATGCCCACACTGACCTCTGGCTTCTCTATCTTCAGTGACTCAACGATCCTTGCCCAGCCCTCAAGGTCGGGTTCCCCCTCAACATCCAGTTCTATCCTCCTCACAATGTAGTCACCCACATTCTCCCTGTCAAGGACCAGGGGGACCTCATAGATTGATGATGCATCGGGTGCGTTTATAACGGCCTCCTCCTCAACGTCACAGAAGTGGGCTATTTTTCGTTTGAGGGATGAGTCTATGGGCATCTCGCTCCTGCAGATGATCATGTCAGGGTTTATACCCGTGCTCCTGAGTTCCTTTGTGCTGTGCTGTGTTGGTTTGGTCTTGAATTCACCCGCGGCCCGGAGGTAGGGTACATAGGTTACATGGACGAACATAACGTTCTCATGGCCCTCCTCGTTCCTGAGCTGCCTCAGGGCTTCTAGGAAGGGCTGGCCCTCAATGTCACCCACCGTGCCCCCCACCTCAACCAGGACCACGTCCGCACCGCTCCTCTCGGCGATCTTCCTTATCATGGCCTTGATCTCATCCGTTATGTGGGGTATTATCTGGACGCATGAGCCCAGGTAGTCGCCGGATCTCTCCTTTTTGATGACCGAAAGGTAGACCTTCCCTGTGGTTATGTTGGCATCCCCTGGGAGGTCTGAGTCAAGGAACCTTTCATAGTGTCCCAGGTCGAGGTCGGTCTCCATACCGTCATCGGTTACAAAGACCTCACCGTGCTGGTAGGGGTTCAGTGTCCCCGAGTCAAAGTTGAGGTAGGGATCTATCTTTATTGCGGTCACCGATAATCCATAGGACCTGAGTATCCTTCCTATTGAAGCCGCTGTGATTCCCTTTCCAATTGAACTTACAACTCCTCCTGTTACTATAATGTATTTAGCCAGATGAACCAACTCCTCCGATGATAATTAATGGATAGATTATGTCTCTCATTCTATTAAAAAATTGCAATAGGGACTCCCTGCGGGTCCATCACCTTTGATTGAACTTACCCTCAGGGGTTCATGAGGATGTCTATGAGCCTGTGGCCCTCCATGAGACCCAGGGACCCCTTAGATGCTTCTTTTTCATCGTATGATGTGACATGATCCCCCTTCACTCCCTCGCCATGGATGAGGTAGGGTACAGGGTCATGTACATGTGTCCTTACCTCCACAGGGGTGGGGTGGTCCGGGAGCACGGCTATCCTGTGTTCATACTCGGTTATCCTGTCAAGGACCGGCCCCAGCACCAGTCTGTCAATGTTCTCTATGGCCCTTATCTTCTCCTCAAGGTCCCCTGCATGGCCTGCCTCGTCGGGTGCCTCAACGTGGATGTAGAGGAAGTCGTATTCCTCAAGGGCATCTGCAGCGTACCTTCCCTTGGCCCGGTAGTCTGTATCGATGTAGCCTGTGGCACCGGGCACCTCAATGTTATCCAGTCCCGCGTATATGCCAAGGCCCTTTATGAGGTCAACAGCCGTGATGGTGGCCCCCCTTAACCCGTACCTCTCCGTTAATGGCTCCATTGAGGGCCTTGGTCCCTGGCCCCAGAGCCAGATCATGGTGGCCCTCCTCTTACCCTCTGATTTCCGTTTAAGGTTCACCTCATGGGATTCCAGGATCTTTCTTGATGATGTCATGAGTTCCCTTATGTGGAGGGCCTCCTCTGATCCTTGAGGGAGGTGTTCATCAACGGCCTCCCCGACGATGTCATGGGGTGGATAGGTCCTTACATCCCTGTACCCCCTTCCGGGTATTACGAAGAGGTTCCTGTAGCTTACACCGGGGTAGAACCTTCCAGGGGTTTCAAGGTGCTGGTTGAGGGCCTCGATGAGCCTTGTGGCGTCTGATGTTTCTATGTGGCCTGCATTGAAGTCATTTATAACCCCATCAGCGTTTATGAGGTTGCAGCGGAATGCCACGTCCTCATCAGAGAGCTCAACACCTATACTTGCAGCTTCAAGGGGCCCCCTCCCTGTGTAGTATCTTTCAGGGTCGTATCCCATTATGCTCAGGTTCGCAACGTCTGAACCTGCCTCCATATCATCAGGGACCGTTTTAAGGAGTCCGCAGGACCCTCCTGCTGCAAGTAAGTCCATGTTCGGTTTATCAGCCACCTGGAGTGGTGTTCTGCCGTCAAGTTCATCCAGCGGGTAATCTGCCATTCCATCTCCAACGAGAATAACATGCTTCATCGGTATCACTGCCATTACAGAAAACGAATAATATACTATGGGCCCTTTCAGAGCCCCCTGTTTCTCCATATGCTCACAGCGTCTGTCAGCATTGCAGAGGCCGTCTCAAGGGATCCTGCCCCCCTGCCAACCGCGGTGACCTCACCTGCAAGGTCTGTCCTGAGGGTTGCCATGTTGAGTGTCCCGTCAACCGCGTAGGGTGAACCCGTCCTCACGAGCCTGGGTCCCACCTCCAGTTTCTCACCTGATACCTCTGCAATGAGCTTTATCATGTAGCCGTCCTGGGCTGCCAGTTCAATCGCCTCTGGTGTTATGCCTGTTATCCCCTCAACCCTGACATCCCTGAGGGTGCATGGCCTTCCAAGTATTGCGTTGGCAAGTATAACAGCTTTACAGGCAGCATCAGTGCCTTCAACGTCCTGAGCAGGGTTTGTCTCTGCTATTCCAAGCTCCTGGGCCTCGAGGAGGGCCTGTTCATAGGATGAACCCTCTGACGCCATCCTTGAGAGGATGAAGTTGGTTGTGCCGTTAAGTATGCCTATTATGGACTCAACGGTGCATGATGAGAGGGTGTCCCTTGCAAGGTTTATGATGGGCATCGCACCCCCTACAGAGGCCTCGAATCTGAGTTCAACACCCTTCTCGGCGGCCGCCTCCATCAGTTCAGAGTAGAAGAGGGCCAGGTGCCCCTTGTTTGATGTTATAACATGCTTCTCCTCATTCATGGCCTCTAATAGGAGGGATCTTCCTGGTTCACCATCGGTTATGCTGGTGGGTGTTGCCTCAACAAGGCAGTCGTATTCTGCCTCATGGAGGAGTTCAAGGCCCGTCATGCCCTCAACCGCCGATGGGTGGTCCGCTATTCTGCCGGTGGCCTTCTTCTGTTCAAGGATTTCCCCTGCATCAAGGCCCCCCGGACTGTAGAGGGCGCCTGATGAGTCCGCTACACCCGTGAATCTGATTTCAAGGCCGTACTTCTCCATGAGGTGCTTTCTTTTAAGCTGGACGGCGCGGAGGAAACCCTGACCGACTGCTCCAACCCCCACTAGACACACATCCATATTATCACACCTCACCTATAACCAGGAGTTTCCTCTCCCTGGCTATGCCCTGTATCCTTTCAAGTACCGTGTCCCTTGACCCGTGGTCTGCCTCAACGGTTATCCTTGCAGCTGATCCACCCTTCTCTGATATCTTCAGTGATAGGTCGGATACCGTGGCGCCTTCCAGGCTGTTTATGGAGTTAACTGTCTCCTGAAGGTCGCCCTCACCCAGGTCGCCTATGAGGATGGTTGTGAACTTCTCCTTGAGGGGGACTCCATCCATCTCTATTATATTCACGCCCCTCTCCCTGAGTTTGCTGACTGCAAGGTCAAGGGTCTCCTTATCACCCTCCACCGTGAGCTGCACAGGGACCACCGGACCGTATTCACGGTCCCTCTCATGTATAACCGTGACTATATTCGCACCTGAACTTCCCAGGGGCTCCAGGACCGATACGAGCTGCCCTGGAACGTCCCGAAGTTCAATTACAAGGTTCAAACGCATCAGAAACACCTACTGGGTCCATTCACCCCTCTCAACCACTATGTTACCGTCCTCATCAACAGGGGCGTTTCTGAGGATCTTCTCGGGGTTGAATTTTTCAACCCTGTCCTCCTTTGTCCTGTTAAGGTTATCCACGATGTAGTATGTCTCTTCAAGTTCAGGCACGCCTTCAAGGGCCTTTGAAAATTCTTCAAGTATCTTCTCAGCCTCTTTCTCTATCTTCATTGCCAACGCCTCTAAAACTCCATGATAGGTTATCTCCTGATAAACATCAGATATCCCATAAAGGTTATCATGACTGGATCATTATGAACCTTATATCTGCAACAAGAAATATAAAATATGGGGTTATGCTCAGGTCATCCTGTGGTGGGGAGAGCGATATGGAAGATGGGTCTTCCAGCATCAGAATGACCATCTTCCATAAAAAATGACTCTAAATCGTAGAAAAAGAATATTCCCTGCACCCCCTACCGGTTGCTTTCGCGAGTCCCCATGAGTTTCTCCATGAAGGATTCATGGTCGAATTCCGGCAGGACCTTCCTCCTGAGTATCCTGTCTATCCCTGAACCATACTGGGCCGCCTTCTTAGGTCTCATGGCTATGTACTCAGGAACCCCCAGTTCAAGGGCCGCTTCCCTGAGTATCCTCTTTCTCAGCTCATCCCCAGGGCCCAGTATCCTGTAACTGATGGGTATGCTCACCGCAAGTCCTATAACCTCCAGGTCAAGGAAGGGCACCCTGAGCTCCATGGAGTTTGCCATTGCAGCCGCATCATCCCTCTCAAGGTTCACATGGTATATGTTTTCAAGGTCATGGATGAGGGCCTCCTCCAGTTTCCCCTCCTCAAGGAGGCGCCTGTAGCGGTGGTAACCTGCAAAGAGTTCATCTGCCCCCTGACCAGAGAACATGACCCTGTAGCCCTCAGAGGACGCCCTCCCTGATGCAATGTAGAGGGGCATGGCAACCCCTATCTTCATGACACTGTACTCCTCGATGGCTGTAAGGACACCCGGGAGGGCCTCCCTGATCGTCTCCTCGTCTACTTCAATTATCTCAAGGTCCAGCTTGAGGTCATCTGCAGCCCTTGAGGCGAATTCAAGGTCCCCTGCCCCCCTGGTGCCCACCGCGTAGAGCCTGATGTCCAGGTGTTCCTTGAGGAGGACGGCGAGCATTGTGCTGTCAACGCCCCCGGAGAATACCATGGCTGCCCTGTCAAGTCCCCGGGTCCTCTTCTCAACCGCGGATCTTAGCCTTGCTATGAGTTCATCCCTGAGCTCATCATATCCTGCCCTGAGGGGTTCTGGTTCAGGTAACCCCCTAAGCCTGACTTCCCTGCCATTTATGAGTGCGTGCCCTGGTTTAAGTGTCCCCACATCCCCCAGGCCTATCCTCCAGAGGGCCTTCTTCTCGGAGGCAAAGGCCTCTCCTGAATGGTGGAGTGGCTTAACACCCACAGGGTCGCGTACCAGTGCAAGGTTTTCACCGTCATAGTAGGCGAAGGCGTAGTCCCCGTCTATGGTGTTAACCGTGGATCTGAGGACCTCCTCCATGTCGCCCTCCTGTTCCTCGATGAGTTTCAGGAGCACCTCTGCATCGGATCCTTCACCATGGAGTTCCCTGTGGTTGTAGATTTCCCCGTTGAAGACCAGGACCCCCCTTCCAGTTACCGGCTGGGGTCCGCCGATTATTGAGAGGAGGTTGTGGCCCAGGGCAACGTCCCCTGTGACCGGCGCTTCCAACACCTCCTCCCCTGCAGGGGTGGTTATCCTTACCCTGCCGTCATGGTAGATGCCTGATGCGTCGGGTCCCCTGTGTTTCTGGGCTGCCAGCATCTTCTCCACGAGTTTCTCTGCTCCGGGGCCCCTGTAACCTGCGATTCCGCACATTCTCTTCACTGCTGAGTTTAAGCTACCTTTTCACCGGCTTCGGGTCCTGGTTTCACTGAGTATATCTCCTCCACCTTCATGAGGATGGCTGATTTTGGTTCCAGTTCTGTCATTACGTTCTGGGCCCATTCAACAACCATGTCGAAGTATTTCCCTGATTTGAATATTTCAACGGTTCCCTTGAACTGGTAGGGGCATTCCCTGGCATTTTGGGGTATCAGTGCTATTCTGGGGTTTTCATGGAGGTTCCTGATGGTCTTCTTCATGTAGTTATCTGCGATGAGGATTGTCCTGTCATCGAGGGGCCTTGCGAATCCTATTGGCACAACGTTGGGTGTGCCCTCCTCATCTGCAGTTGCAACAAAAACAAGTTCTTTTTCCACTGCATCCATCATCTCCTGAGTCATCATGGTATTCACCGTTTATGGGTATCTTGAAATGGATAGATAAACCTTAACCCCATGTTAATCGACCATTTTATGTAATCAGAAGTTCCTGTAATTGGAGGGTTTAAATCAATTAAAAATGCCAATTAAATGTTGTGATGGATTTGAATGTATTTATAAGGCATTATAGGGCCTTAAAATTACTTTAAATCCGCTGGTGTGGTTCATGCCAGTTTATCGGTGTTTTGATTCCTTCTTATACCCTGCAGAATTGATCCCTATCCTCGAAATAGGATCTGGAGAAGCTTATATAATCTTTAATGACATGGATAGAGCCTTTATGGTTAAAATAAAATCTGATAAAGCCCCTATATTGAAAAATGACATGGAACATGGATATCCTTTATCCATCAGAATGAAAAGCTCTAATAGTGCTTATTTTGATTTAAAAAGCTCAAATATTGTTTTTTTTCGGTTAAATAAATCGTAATATTTATATATTGGTTCGAATTCAAGTTTTAGTGTCACAGTGATACTGTCACTGTGGATTGGAGGCGGTAAAATTTCGGTAGATATGAGAAGATCCGTATGCATGCTCCTTGCATGCATACTTCTCATAAATTTGAGTTCAGCAGGCTATGCAGTAAATTCAGATGAAAACACAGCACCCGTGGCAGATGAAGATGAGTTGGCGGCGGAAGACTCTGCAGGATTTCAGAGCACGATAAACCAGACCGATACACTCCTGAGTGAAGAATCGAGTTCAGGAACCGTATCAGAGAGTCTGATGGAGAGTAGAGAAGGTAATTCAGGACCCACATCAGAGGACACTGCAAAGACTGAGAACGGTGATTTAGCACCCTGTGAAGTTAAATGTGAGACCGATTGTTCTATAAATGATTCTGAGGACAGTGAAGAGTACGGTGACAATTCAGGTACCCTCTATGAGGCTGAGGACAGTGAAGAGTACGGTGACAATTCAGGTACCCTCTATGAGGCTGCCGGTGGCACGGTTATAACCCAGGAGGCTGTTCTTTTAGCTGCAGCTTCACTAAAAACGTACATCGAATCCAGTGGAAAGTTGCCATCAACGGTGACCGTTGGAGGACAGGTCCTGACCGTGGACCAGTTCATGGACCTCATGCTCAAAACACTCCTGAGGATCTCAGGGACAGCAACAGCACTCACGGTAAGAACAGTTCAGACAGCACCCAACCCATCAGGAACAGCAACAGGAACACTCCAGAAAACAGCATACCTCGACCTGGCAAAGAACGTGCTAAACTTCATCAACACCAACAACAGAGCACCCAACTACATCACAGCAGGAATAGGAAAAATATCCTACCAGAGCTTCATACACGCAATATCAAAGATCCTCACCTTCCACCAGACCAACAAAAGACTCCCAAACTACGTAACAGTACAGAGAATCACATCGGCGATAACACCTGCTCCGGTTAGCGGTTCAGTAACCCAGGAGGCTGTCCTTTTAGCTGCAGCTTCACTAAAAACGTACATCGAATCCAGTGGAAAGTTGCCATCAACGGTGACCGTTGGAGGACAGGTCCTGACCGTGGACCAGTTCATGGACCTCATGCTCAAAACACTCCTGAGGATCTCAGGGACAGCAACAGCACTCACGGTAAGAACAGTTCAGACAGCACCCAACCCATCAGGAACAGCAACAGGAACACTCCAGAAAACAGCATACCTCGACCTGGCAAAGAACGTGCTAAACTTCATCAACACCAACAACAGAGCACCCAACTACATCACAGCAGGAATAGGAAAAATATCCTACCAGAGCTTCATACACGCAATATCAAAGATCCTCACCTTCCACCAGACCAACAAAAGACTCCCAAACTACGTAACAGTACAGAGAATCACATCAACATCACCACCAGCTTCACTGGAAACAAGGCGGGAGAATGATCCATATAATGGTGAGGGCCTATCAGGCTACCTTGTTGCAACAGCGAACTGTCAGGTGAATGATTCAACAATCAGATCCCTTGCAGCTAACCTCACGGCGGGACTTAGCAGTGCATGGGATAAGGCAACAGCAATCTTCAACTGGGTCAGGGATAAGGTCAGCTACAGCTTCTACTACAACACAAGGTACGGTGCTGTAAATACCCTCAAATACAGGACAGGTAACTGTGTGGACCAGACCCACCTCCTTATAGCCCTGTTCAGGGCTGCGGGTCTGGCTGCAAGGTACGTCCACGGTACATGTACCTTCAACTCAGGTAACACCTATGGACATGTCTGGGCACAGGTACTTGTAGGGGATACATGGTACGCCGCTGACCCCACAAGTTCAAGTAACAGCCTGGGAGCTGTGAGAAACTGGAATACTGCAACAGCAAAGATAAGGGGAAAATACGCAAGTCTCCCCTTCTAGTGGTTCATTCAACCACTTTTTATTTTTTTAGAGTTTCAGGATCTGAACCATAAAGGACAAAAAATCACATCCTCCCGACAAGACTGCCCACTCAAAACACATTAAAAGACAAAAAAATCACATCCTCCCTGCAAGGAGACTGTTTACTATAACAAAGAGGGATAATCCCACGTCACCTGCAGCCACGGCAAGCCAGAGGGGTACGAATCCCAGGATGGAGAAAACTGCAAGTGATAATTTGACGGTTACCGTGATTCCAGTGTTTAATTTCACCGTGCGGATTGTTCTCCTGCTTAGGTCAATGAGTTCATCTATCCTTTCAAGGTCATCCTCAACAAGGGTTACATCCGCAGTTTCAAGGGCAACATCGGATCCCCGAACACCCATGGCTATACCCACATCTGCAGCTGCAAGTGCCGGTGCATCATTAACACCATCACCTACCATTGCAACAGTACCCCTGGAGGCCATTTCATTGATTATCCTCATCTTATCCTCAGGAAATAGCCCTGCCCTGTAATCTCTGATACCTGCTCCTGATGCAATCTCAGATGCGACACCCTCATGGTCACCTGTAACCATCATGGTCTCTATCCCCTTCTCCCCCAGTTTTTCCATGACACGAGGTGCCGAGTCCCTCAGCTGATCGCCCAGGGTGATCCTTCCCATGATTCCATCCTCATCGGCAAGGAGTACGGTGGTGCCCTTTCCATCTGATCCTTCATTGAAGAGCTCTGGGCTTCCAATGGTGTAGGTCCTTCCATTGATCCTTCCTGAAACACCCCTCCCCTTAACCGACCTGAATTCATCCACTTCATCTGTTTCTCCAGTGTATGCCCCTTTGATGGCCTCTGCGATTGGATGGGATGATCTGCTCTCAAGGGATGCTGCGATCCTGAGGATCTCCTCTGACCTCTCGCCGGGTTCAACAGAAAGCACCTCAAAGCTACCCTCTGTAAGTGTACCTGTCTTATCAAAGAGTACCGTGTTAACTGAGGCCATCTTCTCAAGGAACTCGGATCCCTTGACCAGTATACTCCTTCCTGCGGCTGATGTCATCCCTGAGACCATGGCAACAGGTGTTGATATCAGGAGGGCGCATGGACAGGATATCACCAGGAGCACCAGTGCCCTGTATATCCACTCCATGGGGTTATAGCCGAGTATGATGGGTACTGCTGCCGTTAGAACTGCAAGGACCATGACAGCCGGGGTGTATATGGATGCGAACCTTTCAATGAACTTCTCCCTCCTGGATCTCCTCAGTGCTGATCTCCTCACTGTTTCAATCACCCTTGAGAGTATGGTGTTCCTTGAGGTCCTTGTAACCTCAATTTCAAGGTAGCCGTCAAGGTTCTGCGTCCCTGCGAATACCTCATCACCCTCCCCTTTTTTAACCGGTATGGATTCTCCTGTTATGTTTGACTGATCAACCCTTGAGGTTCCCCTTATGATGATGCCGTCCAGGGGTATTGAGTCACCGCCCCTTACAGCGATAACGTCCCCCTTCCTGACCTCATCAATACTCCTTGTCCCTTCAGCTCCGTCCTCAATGACCCGGGCCTCTGCTGGCCTTAATCTTATGAGGGACTCCACCGACCTTTCTGACCTTTCACCGGCGTATTCCTCCAGGTACTCTGCAAGGTAGAAGAGGACGGTTACGAGGGCTGCCTCGGCGTAATCCCCGAGGAGTATGGCGCCGATGACCGCCACCGTCATGAGGAAGTCTACGCTGAACCTTCCATGCCTCAGGGACCTGAATGCACCCCTGAATATGCTGTAGCCAGATACTGCAACCGCAAGGAGGAGGGGGATGATGTAGAGGCTACTGTCAGTAAACTGCATGTAGATCCCTGCTGCAAGGAGGGCTGCTGAGATTAAAAGAACCTTTCTGCTTTTTCCGCTGTGGTAACATTCACTGCATTCACAGCCCATACACATCACCTGAACATATGAATACATATTCATATGTATTCATGATCTATAAATCTTTATGATGTGACAGGGGGATTGCTCCAGGAAAAATGGTGAAAAAAGAAGAGGACCGGTAATTGAAAGAAAAAAAGGATTACTTCCTTGCCCTTGCAATCTTCCTTGCAATGACAAGTTCACCTATGGCTATAAGGCCGACGAAGAACTTCTCAAGGCCCCCCGTAGCCCATATAGCCTCCCCGAAGGTTGAATTCTTTATCCTTTCCTCATACTCCGCCGGCTTTATCCTTTTACCCGTCCGCCTCCTGGTGATTATTGCAGCTGCCTCCATGAGCTCATCCCAGCTCACACCCTTGAGTTCCTGGTTCATGGCCTCGAATATCTTTGAGACCTTGATCTCATAGAGCTGTGACAGTGTCTCCACAATATCAAAGGACCTGACAACCCCCACCACACGGCCATCATCATCAAGGACAGGTATGCTCACAAGCTTGTTATGGGCGGTTTCAAGGACAGCGAGCCTTGCAGGGTCGTTCTCATTGACATAAACGATCTCCTCTGTGGGGTGCATGATGTCTGATACACTCTCAAGTCCATCCCGCAGGCCCCTCATAACATCAAAGCTTGTAACCCATCCAACAAGTTTCATGTCATCATCCACAACCGGTGTTGTGAACTTCCTTGTCTTCTCCATCTTCATGGAGACATCAACAACCTTATCCCCGGCGGAGACAACTATAAACTCCTTATCCATAATCTCCTTAACTTTCATCTGACAACCTCTCCAGTTTCAGTGCTGCCACGGGACATTTAGTGGAACAGACCTCGCAGAGTATACATTTCTCATCATCAACCACAACTTCTCCATCCTCAAGCCTTATGGCTCCGGTTGGACAGTTCTCCTCACACACCAGACACTCCACACAGGCATCCTGATCCACAAGCAGCCTCTTTGTCTTCAGAACCGGGCCCAGTTCCCTTTCAAGTTCAACGGCATCAGAGGGGCACACATTCACACATGCACCGCAGCCAATGCAGATTGACTCATCAACGGTTGCCCTGTCCTCCCCCAGCTCTATGGCGCCTGTGGGGCAGAAACGGGTGCATGTACCGCAGAGGGTGCACCTGTCTGTAACCTCTATCTCCTTCATGCGGAGCTTCCTGTGGGGTATCTTCAGGTACTCAAGGTCGTATTTAACCTCATCATCGATGCTGGCAGTGCTCTCAACAACGTTTATGCATCTTATGGGGCATGTCTGGGCGCAGATCTCGCACCTGACGCAGTTATCAAGTATCCTTGCAGCCCTGTGGGCATCTGAATCTGCAATTGCATCAACCGGGCACTCCTCAACACAGAGATTGCACCTTACACACTTGGGTGTTATGTCTATGAATTTATCACGAACACTGCACCTGTCGATTTCAATGTCAGCCGCCTCGGCTCTGTCCTCAAGGTCCATTGATTTCAGTGCAATATCCCTCTGGAGGTCCTCCAGTTTCTTCCTGAAAATAATATCCATGATACAACCCCTAAAGTATTATTTTACCAAGCCATTTAAATTATTTACTTAACCATCATCCACCGCATACTCCTCAAGGACCCTCAGGGCCTCCTGGCCTGGAAGTGACCCTGTGGCACCGTAACCCTGGATGCACCTTGACGCCAGGTAGTTGCCGAACCGGCAGGAAACCTCAAGGCCATGGCCCTTCATCCATGCGTAGAGGAAGCCTGCGTTGAAGGCATCCCCTGCACCGGTACTGTCCCTGCATTTAACCTTCAGGGCGGGTACATGGACCTCCCTGCCGTTCCAGGCACGGACGCCGCCGGCACCCATCTTCATCACCACCATGTCAGGTCCAAGTTCCTCTGCAGCCCTGGCAGGGTCTGTGTGCCCGGTCATGATTTCAAGTTCCCTCTGGTTTGTCAGGAGGATGTCCGTGCCTTCAAGGATGCCGGATATCTCCCTGGACCTCACCGCATAGAGGTGGCCCGGATCCAGGCTCACGGTGACGGATCCATCTATGACCTCAAGGACCTCCCTCTGCACCCTTAAGCCTTCACCTGCAAAGGAGGTGAGGTGCAGGAGCCTGGTTTCAAGGGCCTCATCAGGGATCTCATGGAGCCTGAGTGAATCATTGACCCCAGGGTCCACGTAGAGGGCCCTGCTGCCCTCAGGGTCAACGAAGCCCATGACGCGGCCGCTTCTACCCGACCCTGAGACCGCAACATGGTCCGCCACCCCCTCTGATCTGAGGTTCTCCCTCAGTAGGGCTCCCTCCCTGTCATCTGAAACCTTACCAGTGCATGCAGTCCTCATACCCAGCCTTGAGAGTCCTATTATGGTGTTTGCTGCCGACCCGCCGCAGGACTCTATGAACCCGCTTACAAAGGTTTCCTCGTCGGGTCCCGCGATCCTGTCGACCATGTGCAGCTGGTCCATGTTAAGGGCTCCGAGGCCCGTGGCATCGAACTTCATCAGAAGACACCGTGGAGGTCTATCCTGTAATCACCAAGCTTGCCACCATAGTTTCCTGCAGACACCCTGATAACGTCCTCGTGGCGGCACACCGCCTCTATACCTGCCCTCATGGCCTCTTTGAGGGACTCCATGGTAAGGCCGTTTATCACTATCTCAGGTATGTAAGCCACCCCCTCAGGGACCCTTGATTCATCGCCGAGCCTCTCCCTAAGGCTGGGACAGTAGGGGTGGTTGGTTGTTGGTCCTATCCATGGATAGCTTGTCTCTGGCTTTGAAGCTGCTGAGCAGATATCGAATGGTGTTACCACACCTTCAACATCTTCTATGGCCTTTAAAGCGTCTCTACCTGCCTCGAGGACCGTGTCCGGCTTGGTGCACATGTACCAGAAGTTGGCGCCCATGATGGCATCGGCATAGCCTAGCCTTGATTCTATCTTAAAGTCAGGGACGGCTATGGGTACATTTATCATTTCCCTCCCATTGAACTCCTCTATCCATTCATAGCCATCTCCACAGTGACCCACATGCTTCATCATGTCCATGTATCCGTCGGGGTCCGGTGTGGAGCTGTAGAGTGCTGTGAATGGCTTGACAAGTATGTCCTGCCTTATACGGTATGATAGTTCAACCTGAAACTTTTCCATGTCATCAAGGGCATAGTAGAACTGCAGAACCGCGCCGGGCCTTCCGTCGGGTGTTTCATCTTCATCCAGGAATGCCTCGACACCTCCTTCAACCCTTCCTATGACGGCTCCTGGTGTTGCTGTTGCATCAAAGGCCGCCCTCCTCACCGTCCCGGTGTCCCGGGCCGTTACCGTGGCCCTGACGCACCTGCCGTGGAAGGCCTCTGAGAACGTATCCTCAATTAAAGTACCGTTAATCTCCATGAACACCACCAGATATCATCAATAACTCAACAGGGTCACCGTTAATCTCCATGATAACCGCCGGGGGATACCTCCAGAAACCTATTAGAGTATCAGTCTCCATACCTGTAACTCCTTAAAGGTTAATTTCATCCAAGGGAGCCGACATCCTCTCCACGTATACCCATCCTCATATCAAGGCTGTCCTCAAGGAGTTCATCAGGATCATCTATGATGGCTATCACAGGGTAACTGTCCCTGAAGAGCTCCCTGAATTTATCCGCGACCCTGAAGTCAAGTCTGAATGATTCCAGGGCCCTTTCAGGGTTTTCAGTGTAGGCCTTAACGAATTCTATTATGTATTCCCTTCCAAACCTTGAGTGGAGGTCCAGTAGGGGCATGAGGGCCCTTGAATCATCTGATATGACAGCTATCTCGGCCTCCCTCAGGGCGAAGCGGTTCCCGTTGAAGGAAACCGAGAGGCCCCTGCCTTTGAGTTCCCTGAGGGGTTCAACGTCTGTTATGCTGTCACCGACGTACATGGCGGCCTCCTGGTTAAGTCCCAGTTCATCGAGGATCTCCATGAGGGCGAGTCTTTTGCCCTCACCACCAACGGTCCTGACACCGTCAAGTATGCCCCCTATCTCCATTTTCGGTATGATCTGGAAGAATATCTCGTCAAGTAACTCGAAGTCCCCCTCTATAACATCCTCCCTTAACCTGAAAAGCCTCCTCCTTTCATCCTCACTGATTTCTGTGTTGAGGCTGAGGCGTGTGTAGTATGCGTTCTCGAGGGGGAAGCCCGTTGCCCTGCAGAGGGCCTCTATGTAGTGCCTGTAGCTTGTGCTTACGATGTAGGATGGCATGAGCCTCTGTGCAATTCCAAGGAAGTCCGCTGCTCCCGGGACCAGTTTAAGGGTTTTTTCTGAGAACTCTATGAGCTTCTCATCCGTGACTCCGTAGGCTACAAGGAAGGGTACTATGAGTTTCAGGGTGTCCCCTGCATTGTATCCTGGCCTTTTAATCTCATCTGCAAGGATATCATCGAATTCACTGACCTTCCTGAAGAACCTGTCACCATCGGGTATGAAGGTAGCGGCGGCCTCATAGGCGTTGTCATTGAGGGATACCGGTCCCTCACAGTCTGTGACAAAAACCCTGCTCATAGGCTCCCCTCCCCAGGGATGAATTCCATGTTAACCCTATTCATCGGCTTCACCCTCCAGGTCAAGTTTTATGGCTGTTACAGGGCATATGTCCTGGCATTCACCGCAGAGTATGCATTTTTCATCATCAACCTCCACCTCATCATTGAGGCTCATTGCATCAACAGGGCAGTGGTTCACGCATACACCGCACTTCTGGCAGACCACATGGTCCACATCAACACTTCCCCTGCGGGGCCCCCTGAGGATGCTTCTTTCAAGGAGTATTCTACCATCCCTAACCCTGAACCCTTCCTCGGTGAGTTCGATGGCATCCACGGGGCAGACTCCTGTGCAGAAACCGCAGAATACACATCCATCATGTATCTTCACGGGTGCGGGTTTAAGTGGTTCAATAACATCAACCGGGCACTCCTGGATGCAGAGTCCGCATCCTATGCAGCGGTCATCAAGGACACTGACCCTCCTTGTGGGCTTGGTGAATTCTATTATATGGTTGAGCTGTAGTACCTCAAGGTTTGAGTCAACCAGTTCCTCAATCCCGTCCATTATCTCATCAGTGACATCCACACTGAACCGGGGTTCATCCCTGGCATGGTTCCTTTTAATGGCCCTTAAAACTGAATCTATCCTTGCAAGGTTCCTTACCAGTTTCTCGGATTCCCTTTCAAGTATTTCCCCTGCTATCTCCATGTTGTTTATCTTTGAGAAGTTCTCATAGGCCCTCTTCCTTGATGAGTATTTTATGGCAGCTGATGGGCAGACATCCATGCACTCCTCGCACCTTGCACAGTAGGATGGGTTTATGTAGGGCAGCTTGTTTATCTTACCCACATTTATAGCCCCCCTGGACGGGCAGACCCTGGTACATGTCATGCAGCCTATGCAGTCCTTCTGGTTGACCACTATGGCCTTTCCACCTGCAACTGAGCGTGGGAGTATCTCCCCGTACTTTATGGCCTCTGTGGGGCATGCCCTTGCACAGTATCCGCAGCGGACGCATTTATCCTCATCTATCTCACTGTGGACCCCTGTTTCGCCCGTTGATGCCAGGTGTATGGCTCCGGTCCTGCATGCGGAGACACATGCACCGCAGCCGCGGCATATCTTCGGGTTTATTACTGGTATGTTCTCCCTTATGGGTTCTGCCAGGGTCGTCCTCATGGTTATTGCATCGTAGGGGCATGCCTCCCTGCAGAGGACGCAACCGAAGCATTTATCATCTATTTCTATCTCACCGGTGTCGGGGTCCATGTGTATGGCGTCCACCGGGCAGGAGTTGAGGCATGGTTTTTCCCTGCATTCCCTGCACTTCTCATGGTCAATCTCATAGTCAAC
This sequence comes from Methanothermobacter wolfeii, assembly GCF_025397995.1. NCBI lineage: Archaea > Methanobacteriati > Methanobacteriota > Methanobacteria > Methanobacteriales > Methanobacteriaceae > Methanothermobacter > Methanothermobacter wolfeii. Next base: position 729,840 of record NZ_CP104550.1, on the reverse strand, counting down.
TTCAACTTCCCTGAGGGGTTTCACGGGTCTTGCTGCAGCTGGAATGTTATCATCTCCTCATGGCTTTACAGGGAGGGCCGCTGGTTTCACGGTTATCTTTATTATCTCCTGTCCATTTGACTCATCTATAAGGAACCTTGCAACATAGTAGCCTGCAACACCGAAGGGGCATGTCTGGTAGCATGTGCTGCATCTGAGGCATTTTTCAGGGTCCCTGACAACTCCCTCCTCAGAGTAGGTTATGGCCCCTGATGGGCATTCACCGACACAGAGGCGGCACTGGACGCACTTCTCGGGGCTCCAGGTTATGATCCTCATCTTGAGTCTGTCGGTGATCTTCTCAAGGAGGTCCCTGACTATCTCCTCATCTGGGAGGATGCTGAGGGCCTCCTCAAGGAGGGGTCCCATGGGATAGTTCATCCTGTAGATGTCCCCGGCCTCAAGTCTCTTTATATCCTCCTCCCTCTCCTCGATTGCAGACTCAAGGGTGTTGACCGCAAGGTTTATAACCATCTTCTGTTCCTCAACATAGGCCACGTGTATCTTCTTGAGGGCCCCCTTCACCGGGCACTTTTCAAGGCATTCACCGCAGGCTATGCACCTGCTCTGGTCCACCTCAACACGGCCGTCCTCCTCAATGATGGCATCCACCGGGCATGCCTTCATGCACTTCCTGCACCTTATGCAGAGGTAGTCGTCGATGACATAGAGTTCCTCTGATGGGACTATGGTGAACTCCTCCCTTATGGTGTGGTTCTCTCCACACTCAAGGGTCTTGGGGTCTGTGGGGCAGACCTCGGCGCAGAAGCCGCAGCGGATACAGGCACCCTTTACTATGACTGGGTAGGTGAACCCCTCCGAGGTCTCTGTGTCCTTATCACGGACAAGTTTTATGGCCCCTGGGGCAGGGCAGGCGGCTGTGCATGCACCGCAGCCTATACAGTATTCCCTGTTCACCGTGGGGAAGTCCCTGAATCTTTCAGGTTTCTCAAGGATTTCCTTTTCTGTGTGTGCATTGGCAAACTTCTCTGCCCATGATTTACGGGCGAACTCGTACAGATACCATATTACAGAAGACATAGGACATCAACATGAATGTTTTTTAGAGGAGTATCTCCCTCTCTCCCTTCTCTTCATCTATAACCATGACCCGCTCTGCGCAGGCTATGCATGGATCGGCGCTGGCATAGGTTGCAACTGCATCGGCCACCGTTGCAACGTCCCTCAGCATGTACCTAGCGCAGGCATCAATGTTCATGATGCTGGGCGTCCTGATGGAGATGTTCTTTATGAGGTTACCGTTAGTCTCGATCATGTAGGCCACCTCACCCCTGGGGGCCTCGTTTCTCCATTCACCGTAGCCTGAACCGATATCCACCTTCTTCCTCACCGGACCCTCGGGGATGTTATCTATGATCTGTTTTATGAGGTCCGCCGAGACCCTGATCTCATCGAAGCGGTTCATGACCCTTGCGAAATTGTCACCCTCGTCCCTCCAGACGGTCCTGAAGTCCAGGTGGTCCCTGTAGGTGGGGTGGTCCTCCCTGAAGTCGTACCTTATACCCGAGGCCCTGCCTATGGGCCCCACTGCACGGGCCTTCTCTGCCTCCTCAAGGCTCATGTAACCCACATCCCTTGACCTCAGGCCTATGAGTGGTCCGTGTTCGAACATTTCCACGTAGCGGTCGAATTCCCTCTCCAGGTCAAGGATTATCTTCCTTATCCTTGAGAGGTGGCTCTTGTCTGCATCCATGCGCACACCTCCAACCACGTTCCAGCCCATGTTAACTCTGTTACCTGTCAGGAGTTCGATGGCGTCCATCACAGGCTCCCTGAGGGCAAGCATGTACATGAACATGGTCTCATGGTCAAGGGCCTTGAAGTAGGTGGAGTTGGCTATGAGGTGGCTCTGTATCCTGTCAAGTTCATTTGTCAGTGCCCTGAGGAACTGTGCCCTGGGCGGTGCCTCGGTATCGGATATCCTCTCAAAGGCCTCTGCAAAGGTCTGGGTGTGTATGTATGAGCATATACCGCAGACACGCTCGGAGAGGTATATGGCCTTCTGCCAGGTCTTGTTCCTCATAACCCTCTCTATTCCCCTGTGGACGTATCCGTATTCTATCTCTGCTTTAAGAACCCTTTCACCCCTTGTCTTAACCTTCAGCCTTATGGGTTCCTTGTAGCCGGGGTGCATGGGTCCGAGTGGCAGTATCATTTCTTCCTCCCCCTCTCTGCTATCGCACCGGGTGCAACCGCAAGTATTGCCTCCAGGATCTCCGATGGCCGCGGCGGGCAACCCGGCACCTCCGCATCCACGGGTATGAAGTCTGAGACCGGTGCATATACGCTTCCACCCTCCTGGTTGAACACGTCCCCTGAGATGGGGCAGTTACCCAGGGCCACCACGATCTTCGGTTCAGGCGCCTTCCGGTGTATCCTCTGGAGTTTATCCCTCCACTGCTCTGTCACCGCACCGGTTACAAGTATCACATCGGCCTCCCTGGGGTTCTGGTGGACGTATATGCCGTACTGTTCAAGGTCATACCTTGGTGAGAGGAGTGCAAGGACCTCTATGTCACAGCCGTTGCACCCTCCTGTGTTAACAAGACATACATGTATTGAAGTCTTCCTCAGCACACTTTTAAGAGCATCTAACATTTCTTTACCTCTACAAGCACTCTTTATGAATGTGTTATATTTAACTCCTTAAAATCTCATGAAGTTTCTTCTTACCCTCCTCAAGGGCCTCACTGTATTCTGAGCCCTCAAGGACCATCCTGGTTACATCATCCTTCAGGGCCTCGGCTTCCTCCTCGCCCACAATCTCCATGACATCCACGAGCCAGCAGAGCTGCAGGTCGCTGTGGAGGCGCTCCTTTATGCACCTTGGCCTTGCAGACTCAAACCTAGGGTGCAGGGCCTCCAGACCTGACATGTCAAGTTTGTCCATGAGTATGTCCTCAAATTCTTCGGGTTCAATTTCAAGTTCCCATGAGAGGGGCTTTATAACGTCCTCCTGCCAGCGGTAACTTTTAAGTATTCTTTTCTTCATGAGCCTCATGAGTTCGCCTTCATCCATGACTACCACCCCGGAGCCCCTGTTATGATCCACACCATGAGGGCTGCGGCAGCGCCTATCAGTGTCTCGTACCTGCCATAACCTGGCCTCATACCCGCAACCATGGCCACCATGAAGAATCCAAGGGTCCTGAGTATCCCGGTGTAGATCCAGGGGTTTATGAGGATCATCCATCCCGCCACCGCGACTGCAAGGGCCAGGGGGTCTATCCTTTCAGTGACGAATGGTTCCCTGTACTTCCTGTAACTTAGGAGCAGGCCGAGGATGGATCCGGCGATGAATGAAACCGTGTAGATAAGGTATATTTCATACAAGATTATCACCGTGATTAGATGGGTCTGTAAAGGATTATGAAGGATGCCGCAAACATTGCAAGCACCACAAAGAAGGCGGCCCTTTCAAGGTCCTCTGAGATCTCAGAGAAGCCCTCGCGTCCCTGGAATAGCAGGAGCAGTGTGAATATAACTGCGAGTACCGTGACGGGGGCCACCATGATCCGCTGCATTGTGGCTGCAAGGAGGCTTATAATTATCACTCCTCCGGCGACCAGTGATGTGAGTACTGTAAGATCCTTCTCCATTCAGAACACCCCGCAGACAAATTTGATTAATTTATCCATTCAGAACACTCCTCATTAAATTCCATATGATCGCTCATCATGTTACCACCATCAGGACTATTGACCCTGCTATCCCTATGAACGCCAGTATGACCTGTATCGCCACCGAGTGGTTGGGGTTCAGCATGGGTGTCGTTGCATTTATGAATGCCGTGACCCCTGTTATGATCACCATCCCCAGTATATACAGTGGCAGGTTCAGGCCGCCGATGAAGACTGTGAGGAATATCCAGAGGAGCATGTACCATGCTATTGACTCCGAGATCATGAGGTAGCCCCTGAGGACCCCGAAGTGCTCTGTCTCATACCCTGATATTATGTCCTTCCCCTTGGTTATGGAGAAGGGCGAGTAGGGTGCCTTTGAGAGTATGAGGACAAAGAACATCATGGCGGCCAGGGGCATCTGGAAGATAAGAGGTCCGTGGATGTTCTGGTAATTTACGATGTCCCCTATGATCATCGTCCCTGTCTGGAGGTATATTATTGCTAGGACAGCGAAGAGGGGCATTTCGGCTGCAGCAGAGAAGACCGCACGGACGCAGCTGAGTTTACCGTAGGGTGAACCTGATGATGAACCTGCATTGTGTTCAACGATCTTGTGGAGTGCGTAGATCCCGAAGAAGAGGAGGAGGGATCCTCCAAGCACCGGGCCGACTATAACCGCACTTATCCATATACCGCAGAGTGTGGCTGCTATGGCGATGTAGAAGGGCATGGCAGCCGTCCTCGGGAATGAGGACTCCTTGATATAGAACTTCAGGGTGTGCAGCAGGTGCTGTATCACAGGAGGCCCGGGTCTTCTCTGTATCCTTGCCATGACCTTCCTCTGGAATCCCAGAAGAAGGCTGCCTATGAGGAACGCGATTAAAACGTTTATCAGGATGTTTCCCATGAGATTCATTTCATCACCGGTTTCAGTAACCTATAAATGGCTCGTTAACCCTTTCATCTGCCTCTTCCTCTTCAGGTTCAGCCATGGAGAGTATACCCACCGAGAGTATGAAGAGCGGGATCAGGAATATCGCCACACCATAGACCACCCACGGTGCGGGGTCCATGATGAGGGCGTAGATTATCCCTATGGCTGAGATTATGAGTGCCGTTAAACTTCCCGTTCTGAGCCTGTTCATCCATATCACCTTTAGAGTCCAGCTATCAGTAAAACCTCAATCGCCCTTACAATCACCAGGAGGGAGCTGAGGTGTATTATAAGTATGAAGGGTGAACCCGGGGTCCTGAACATCTCTGCCTTGGTTGCATAGAAGGGCGCAACCCCGGTCTCACCAACAACCCCCATGAGGATCAGGAGGGTTGCGAATATCATCATGGGGTTTCCTCCCATCCGTGAAAGTTCAAGGAGGCTCAGGGTACCCGATGATCCAAGGACAAGGGCTGCACCGCCAAAGAGGGGGAGTGATGCCATCATTGCTATGAGCCCGTACTGGAATGCCGCGTCAAGGACTTCCACCTGTCTGACCGCGGCAACTATACCTATGTTCACTATACCTATGAGGGTCACGAAGAGGGTGAAGTTGAAGAGGTCCCCTGTTATCATGGCCCCTGCGGTTGCAAGTCCGCAGACGACTGCAAGGAACCGCCTTATCCTAAACTCGGCCCTGTCCACCTCCACCCTCCGGTTCCCCAGGGTGCCGAACTCTGTTTCAACCTGTGTCTCTGTCCTGCTTATGGCTATGAGGAGGGTGAATATGAGTACAGCTGCGAACATGAAGAGGTTGAAGGGTGTGAGGTAGAGGACTATGTCACCCAGGGGTATCTGTCCAAGGAGCTCCCCTCCAAGGCTTGCTATGTCCATCATTCATCACCCCCTGCTTCCATGATCTCCTCCCTTGCAAGGACCCCGATGAGGCCCATCTTGCTGGCGACCTTGATGAGTATCCCGCATCCTGACATGAAGAGGGCCAGGAGCCAGAGCTGGGGGGCTATGAAGAATATCATGAAACCTGCAAGCCAGAGGCACCATGTGATACCTGAAACCCCTGCTATACCGTTCCATTCTATGACCGGCAGTCCCCTGGCCTTCCTGGTTGCGGCGTAGAAGAGGATGCCTGCCCCTGCAACCGCACCTCCTGTGAATCCTGTGAGGAAGACACCGTAGGCTATGAGTACAAGTGCAAGGAAGTTGGGGGCTGTCCTGAAAACTTCAAGCTCCATTGGCAGGTGCGGGAACTCAGGGGCGCCCCTGATCCTCATCTCACGTGATATGAGCACCTCTGAGATGGCCATTATCTCTGCAAGTTCAACAACAAGGCCGGGGAGTATCAGGGCCTCTGCAAGGTCGGTGCCCACAGCCGCCACAATCACCAGCATTGCGATGCCCACTATATCCGTGAGGATTAGGGCGCTGAGGTCGTTCTTCTGGAATGATATCCCCAGGAGTCCTATGAATCCTGCTATGAGTCCTGTGTAGACCGCGGGTGTGAAGAGTGAGAGGGTGAATTCAGGGACCATCATGGTTTCCTCCTCCTTCTGGCTGTGAAGTTGATGGCTACCCATGATGCTATGGTGAAGGCCATCATGAGTATGCTTGACTCAAGGACCGTGTCCAGGCCCCGTGTATAGTAGAGTATCTCATCTATGAGGCCCCCGGGTGATGAGTATATTGATGTCCCGAAGTAGACCGTAAGGTCCCTTATGACTATTGCCAGGGGTGAAAGGTAGGCTGTTATCTTGCCCAGGTTAACCTCAAAGGCGGGGTACTGGGACTTCACATCCGCTGGTTCCTTGAGGGGTTCTCCTCCACGGTCATAGGGTGCAAGGGGGTCCCCGCTGTTTATCTGTTCCTGGGGGGCTGGTCTGGGGTAGAGCTGGTTTTCGTTGAGGCTCATGGGGACCAGGAAGCCCACGAGGAGGAGGAGTCCCAGGGTGACAGCGAATATCCGGGGTATCCTCTTTGGGTTTGCAAGTTCATTGAGTATTCTTCCGAGGTTCATTCCTCCACCCCCATTTCCTCAAGCCTTATAACGGCCCTGAGGAGTATCAGTGTTATTATACTTGTTGCTGCGATGAATGTGAGGAGGGCCAGGGTGTGGTTGTAGGTGAGGAAGATCAGTGAAACTCCGACCGCAGCCACCTCCGTGTTGAGGATCCTCACTATGGGGTCCCTGACCCCTGGTCCCCTGGCTGTTGCAAGGGATCCCAGAATAACCAGTATGGCCCCTGAGTAGAACCATATCTGGGTTTCAAGCAAGGCCCTCACCCCCTCTATGCTGGAAGCAAGGTGTGGTTTCAGGCAATTTCCTCACGCCTCCCTGCCCTTATATCGTTTATCCTCATCACAGCCATCAGGAGTATTATGGTTGATATGGGGTCGAAAAGGGCGGCTGCCATTGCAACGTCAAGGTACCTTGCAGCTGCAAGGACCAGTACGAAGCCCCCCTGGAGGAGGGAGAACATTATTATCTTGTCAAGGGGCTTCGAGAGGAGTATGATCCCCGCAGTGCCCACGAATATTATGAATACTCCTGTGTTTGTAAGGTTAATGAGATCTAACGGGTTCATGATTTTTCACCAGCTGAACAATTAATATGGTCTCAGTCCTCGATAACTATTTCCTCCCCTACACGGTCAAGTGCATGTGCGATTGCATTTGATGTGAGTGTTGAGGCCACTAAGTAAACGGCTGCAAGAACGGCTCCAAAGGGCGTCTTTATGTAGAGGGCTATCATTGCAGATACCCCGAATCCCATTGCGTTGAGGTAAAGCAGCCTTTCAGCCCTGTCCTGGGCTAAGAGTGCCCTTATGGCCATTAGGGCTGTTATTATCCCGGTTATCTGGATCAACATTCATAACACCTTCTATCTGAGGGACGTGTACCTGCCCATTTTTCTGGCTATGGCTCCGAGAAGCCTTGATGATAATCCATGGTTTATTCCCTGGATGGATGTTATGGCGATAACCATCCCTGCAACGAACATCTCCGGTCTCAGTCCTGCAAGGGATGCCAGTCCTATTATAAGGGTTATTGAAAGGGCTCCTGTGGTTCCTGCGTATCCTGGGTCAGCGCAGAGCCTATTACCTATATAGACGAGGAGCGCTGCCACAAGACCGCCCTCGGGCACGCCCATAAGGTAGCATCCCACGGCACCAAGGAGGGTCCCTGCTGATGCATCGGGTGAGCATACTAGGTTCCCCTGGAAGAAGCCCCCTGCAAGGTCTCCTCCCCTCTCTTTTATGTCCCTTCCAATATAATCAGCTCCCCTGACACCTGGTTTTTCAGGTAGACCCATCCATGTGTCTATAATTACGAAGTTAAGCCATGATATTACTGCCGCGACTGCAACACCAATCAGTTCATTCATGATGAATCCTCCGGTCTTGGGAATATGTCTTCAAGGAAGTACCTTGTCATTATGGCTGAGATGGCACCTGCAATGATGCCGAGGTCAATGCCGCCGTAGATGCCTGTGACTCCAAGTTCTATGCATACAGCCATGAGTCCCGCTGCAATCACGGCTGCCGGGAAGATGGCTGATGGTGTCCATGAGTGCCTGGCTGGTCTTTCAGGTACCAGGGGCAGTCCAAGTATCACTGAAATGATTATCGATGAAACAGCGCCTGCAGCGTAACCTGAAAGATATGTAACATGAATAATCATGATAAAAGGATAATAATCCAAGGTATATAAATGTTTTTAAAATCAATTCCCGACTAAAAGGAGTTTTTTAATAAAAATTTTTCTATTTTTAGTAATCATGAAGCTGTACAGGTTAACATTGCACCCCCGTGAACACAGGAGTTTGTAATAATTATTCAATAAAAATGTAATCATTTTTGTGACTATAATCACAATAAACTGTAAGTCCATGTGAATTCACAGTAACCTTCAGGAAGGATGTGGGGGTGGATAGAGATGGGAAGACTGATAAAAACCCTGGTTCCTGCACTCGTTATTTTCTTGTTTTCAACTCCAGTATATGGAGCAACGGCAGTGCAGAATGTCACGGTCACTGTCCCTGAGAGCGTTGAGATAGTGGTGCTCTGGAACGGGACAGAGCAGGGAGACGCATTCACCCTCACAGCCATGGTACAGCCAGGAGGAGACTACATCTGGCAAGGAGGACCCGAAGGACTCCAGATAAAAAGCCTGTCAAACACACCGATAGACCTCTACATAAAAGCCGAAGGAAACCTCCAGGGCCCAGAAACCATACCCATAGAAAACCTGAAATACTCAAACTACGGAATAAACCTCCCTGAAACACCACTAACAACCAGATACACACTCGTAAGGAAAAACTGGACAGCTAAAAAGGAAATTGAAGCCGTGGTCCCGGTGGATATCCACCTCACTGTGCCGCCATTTACAGCCCCCGGAGAGTACAGGGTCAGGGTTTACCATATAGCTGTGAAGTCTGATCAATAAGCAATCAGACTCCTTAAATAGAAACTCATTTTATAAAAACACCCAGAAAACACTTAACACCACAACCATATTTGAAAAAACCGCACAGACACCCAGAAAACACTTAACACCACAACCATATTTAATAGAATACATATCTTTAACATTAAAATGTTGAAGGAGAATCACAGGTGAATTTTAAGAAGGAAGCCCTGATACTCATTGCAGGAATATTATCCATGATCTTAATGACAGCACCCCAGTTCCACCTCAGGGTGGCTGGAATCGTAGCTGCTGTGCTTGTAACCGGTTATGGTTTTCTCAGAGTAACCGGCTGGGGTGACACCTTAATAGCACCAATACCCGGAATATTCATAATGGCCCTCAACGCCCTCCTCCTCAACTACACACCCCTGAGGCATCAAAGGGTACTCTATGGCCTCCCAGCCCTCATCATACCCCTCATAATATTGTTGATGCATCTTAAGGGCTCAAGAGATGAGGATGGAAAGGGAAGACCCGGCAGTGCAAGGGAACTTGCAAGGATTGACCGTAAGGATCATGCCACAATGAAGGAAGAACATATTGAAACTGCAGAAGGGGCCCCCATGGACACTGAAGGGCAAACTCCCATGGCAAATGAGGAGGATATAATCAGGCTCCGCATCCCCTCACGGGACCTAATAGTCGCGGCTGTGCTCTCAATGATCCTCCCCCCCATAATCATGGCCATAGACCCTAAGCCCGTTAGGTTCATGCTCCTTATCCCCCTTATAATCTCGGCATCATATGCTCTCCTCTCGGCCCTCATCACAGGGTTCCATGAAAGGAGGAGGCTCCTGAAGTCATTACTAACAGCAGGGATGGCCCTTACACTTACAGTGGCAGCATGCTCCCTGCCAGGGGGATACGGCCACCTATTCCTTGGAATCACCGGTGTGATCTCATCCCTTACAGCCTACATAAGAAGGTCAAGGAGAAGGATAAGGCTTATGGAGTCCCTGAAGAGGAAAGAAGCCGACATCCTTGAAAGGTACGGCATCATTGAAGATGAACCGGTACTTGAAATCCATGGAATTGATGATAAGGAGCTTAAACCAGAGATAAAACCATCCAGAATAAGGAAAACAGCCCTTAAAATGAGGAAGGCCTCTGATACAGGGATTGAAGAGGACCTTAAAAGGGCATTTCCAGGGGATGACTTCTGGAATAAACCCGAAGCCAGGAGCCCAGGGGCGGGGACCTTTTCTGACCTTGCGGTTCTCACAGTTCTAAGCCTTTTAACCCTCATCCTCTCATCCAGCTCACCGTACATGCTGAGGGAGGCCCTTTTCTACATCCAGGCCCTCTTTGTACCCGGTTACATCCTGATGTCCATCCTCGCCCCTGAGAGGCGCCAGATAAGCCTCCCTGAAAGATTGTTCCTGGCCTTCACCGGCAGCATAATCCTGACCTCAGCCCTGGCATTCATCACCGGAAATCCCTTCGCCTTCAAGGCCATCCTGAACAGGGCGCTGACGGGTCTGAGCCTCCTGATGACACCGATCGCATTCATCAGGCGCTGGAGGCTGGGTGAACTCGCCTACACCTGCAGGTTCAGGGGTTTGCCGCGGGGGCTCTCAAGGGACGCGTGGATATCCATTTTCCTGGGGGCCGTGCTCCTCTCACTCGTCACGGTAACCGTCTACATAACCCTGAACCCTGAACCCTCCGAGAGGTTCACAGAGTTCTACATCCTCGGCCCAGGAGGTAAGGCCTACGGTTACCCTGAAAATGTAACGGCAGGTGAGAATGTAGAGCTGATAGTCGGTGTTGTTAACAGGGAATACCGGAACGAGACATACCTCATGTCGGTGAAGATGAGGGGAGATGTTTTAAGGAATGAAACCATAAAGCTGAATGCAGGGGGGAAATGGGAGAGACCCGTGAACTTCACGGTTACAGGGGTCGGTGAAAATCAGAAACTTGAATTCCTGCTTTACAGGTTACCTGCAAAGAAGAAACCCTACAGGTCCCTGTACCTTTTCATCAATGTAAGGTGATAGAATCATGAAGAACATGGACGTTGCTGTAACCGGAGGACTTGGATTCATAGGATCACACCTGACAGACAGGCTCCTTGACCTTGGGAACCATGTCATGGTCATCGATGACCTTTCAACAGGGAGCTACGATAACCTCAGGGACCCCCATCATGAGGACCTTGAGGTTATAGAGGGCAATATAAATGAACTGGACCTTGAGGAGATCCTCAGTGGTAAGGACTTCGTATTCCACCAGGCGGCAATGGCAAGCGTCCCTGAAAGTGTAAGGGACCCTGTGGGGTGTCACAGGGTCAATGCAACAGGCACGGTGAGGCTCCTTGTGGCGGCCCTCAACGCGGGGGTCAGGAGGGTGGTTAACGCCTCAACATCTGCGGTTTACGGGAACAGCACCGAGATGCCATTATCCGAGGATGCAAGGCCAATGCCCCTTTCACCCTACGCCGTCTCCAAGGTCACCGGCGAGTACTACTGCAGCGTTTTCAGGGAATACGGCCTTGAAACGGTTTCACTGAGGTACTTCAACGTCTACGGCCCCAGGCAGAGGCCGGACTCCCAGTACGCTGCCGTCATCCCCAGATTCATAGACGCCCTCCTCAAGGGGAGGACCCCCCAGATATACGGTGATGGCGAGCAGAGCCGCGACTTCATCTACGTGGAGGACGTTGTAAGGGCCAACATCTACCTTGCAGAGCACGGTTCCCATGAAATTTACAACGTGGCAGGCGGATCCGCCATCACGGTCAACAGGCTCTTTGAAATCATATCAGGGATCATAGGATCATCATCAGAGCCAGAGTACCTTGATGAAAGGCCGGGGGATGTGAAACACTCCCATGCAGACACATCAAGGCTCAGAGGTGAGGGCTTCACCCCGGAGGTGGGCCTTGAGGAGGGGCTTCAGAGGACCGTGGAGTGGTTCATGAAGCATATGTGACCACGTCATGGTGGATATAATGGACCCTAAAAGGACTGTTGCAAGGAATACATTATTTCTCCTTGCAGCCGCCATATTCACGAACCTGGCCGCCTTTGTCTGGAACGTGTACCTTGCAAGGTACCTGGGGGCTGCAGGTTTCGGTGTGCTCTCAGCGGCCCTTGCACTGACAGGCGTATTCAGTATACTGGCAGACCTGGGGACAGGGACCTACCTGACAAGGGAGATTGCACGGGACCCTGAAAGGGCCCCTGAACTGGCAGGGAAGGGTCTCGGTAACCGCCTTATACTCTCATTAATCGTCCTCGTACTCGTATTTCTCTTTCCACTCACCGGGATCTACAGGGGGGCTGCTGCAGCCGTGGTCATGTTCATCGCAGGTTACATGCTGGTATCATCCTTTGGCTCGTTCTTCAACAGCATATTCCAGGGCTTCCAGCGGATGGAGTATCAGACCATATGGAACATACTGAACAGTCTCTTCATACTGGCTGGTGTGCTTCTTGTGGTATGGCTGGGCGGTGATGTTGTCAGCGTGGCCATAGCATACCTCATTGCAGCAATCCTCTCCCTGACCTACTCCATCCTGATCTTCAGAAAGCGTTTCTTCACCCCCAGGATATCATCTGACCTTAATATGCTGAGGGAATCTCTGCCCTTCGGGATAACAAGTGTATTCTCACTGATATACTTCTGGATAGACTCCGTCATGTTATCATTAATGAAGGGTGATGTCTCTGTTGGACTCTACAGTGCACCCTACCGTCTCCTTACGGTTATCGCATCCTTCTACAGCGTATACCTCCTTGCTGTCTTTCCAGTGATGTCAAGGTTCTATGTTGAGAGTTCAGAATCCCTGAGGTTCACATACAGGAGGTCCATCAAGTACCTTATCATGATCGCCATACCCCTCATATCCATTGTCTTCTTCCTGGCCCCTGATATAATCAGGATCATCTATTCAGAGGAGTACCTGAGATCAGTCCCGGCCCTCCAGGTGCTCATACTGGCCTCTGCCTTCATGTTCATTAACGGTGTCACCTCAAACCTCCTGGGATCGGCGGACAGGCAGGTTACGGTTACAAGGATAACGGGTCTTGGCGCCCTCTTCAATGTTGCTGTTAACCTGCTGCTGATACCTGGATTTAACTTCATGGGGGCCAGCGCAGCCACCGTTCTCACAGAACTCCTTATGACGGCCCTCTTTCTGAGGACTGTTACCTGTATGGGTTATGCTGGTCCCGGTGACCTGAAGGGTGCCTGGAGGCTTGCAGCAGCCTCAGTGATATCCCTTCCCACCCTGCTGATACCGGTAAACCCCCCGATAAGAGCCATGGTTTTTCTGATCGTCTATACAGCAGGCTTATTCATTTTCAGGGCCGTTGATGATGTTGACATCCAGATAATGAGGTCATTGCTGGGGAAGTAAGGGGTTAAAGGGAGACACCTTGACAGGGAAAAAATCCCCACAGCAGTCATGGACACTGTTAAAGGCCTGAAAAAGTAAACCCTCATGATTTAACATCGAGTATGCCTGATTTGACCTCCTCAAGGATGTCCCTTGCATAGTAGAATGAGAAGACCACGCCGAGGGCAGTTACGAACCAGAAGGATATGAGGCGATCCACAATGGCTATGCTCCCTGCAACCGAACCCTGAACACCGAAAAGGACAAACAGGGCCGTGAGGGAGACCTCCATTGAACCCATACCACCGGGGAGTGCTGAGAGTATGCCTATGAGGTTTGCCAGGAGGAATATTATGATAACCGCAGAGAAGGCAACCTCAACACCGAAGGCAAGGAAGACCAGGTAGAGCCTCAGGCACTCCATGAGCCATGATAGCAGTGAGAGGCTGAATATAACCAGTATTGATGTGAAATTCGAGTAGGCCCTGGTATACCCTATCATGTTCCGTATACCCTCAGTCAGCTTCACGTAAAGGTTATCAAGGGTTCTCTCTGAGATCGGGAGTCTCTCAAGGAGGGAGTGTATCCTCTCATAGATCTTCAGACCCTTCTCCTCCCTCCAGTTAACCAGGTAGATCAGGTAGGTTATAAGCAGGGAGAGAACTGCACCAAAGAGTGCGGCTATCCTTACCTGCGGCATGAGGACCGCTGCAGCTATAAGAAGGAAGCCTCCGATGCCAAGGTCAAAGAACCTCTCTGTGAGGCCGGCTGAGAGGCCCTCTGATAGCTGGATGCCGTTGAGTTTTTTACCTGCAAGTGCATTCATAACCTCCCCTGCACTCCTCATGGGGCTCAGGTTACCTGCAAAGAGTCCTATGGTCTTAACTATGAAGTTCACCCTGAACCTTCCTGTCTGGCCTATTATGAAGCCCCACCTGAGGCCCCTGACTGCAAGGACCATGATGTGGACTGCGAGGGCCATGAGGATAATGAGCAAGTCGGCCCTTGATACTGAATAGATGATCCTGGATGGTCCTATCCAGAATATTACAAGTAAGATCAAGAAAAAACTTAAAATGAAGAAGTAGGCCTTTTTCATTAATCCTCAGCCCCGTCCAGGATTGAATCTCCTTAAAAAGAGCTTTATTATGAACTTAATGTACTGGATTACGTCGCCCAAACCTATATATGACTTTTCATCACCATAGCAGCATGTTATGGGGACCTCAGCTATCCTCAACCTGTGCCTTGATGTCTCACAGATGGCCTCTGATTCATAGACGTAGTCATCATAGGGTAAATCAAGTATCAGGTGCGCGTATCTTGAAGATATGGCCCTGAACCCGCTCTGGCTGTCCGTTATACTGTAACCTGTTGCAAATCTCAGGATCCATGTTGTGAGCCTGTTTGAGAGGCGCCTCTGTACCGGCATGGTGTGGTGGTTCCTCTCAATGAACCTTGAACCTATCACAAAGTCGCCCCCGTTGATTGCAGAGGCAAGGTCCGGTATGAGGGAGGGGTCATGCTGTCCATCGGCATCCATGAATACAATGACATCATAGGAGCCCCGGAGGGCCTCCCTTATACCCGTTTTAAGGGCCGCCCCCTTCCCCAGGTTCCTTTCATGTCTTATGACCCTTGCACCGGCCCTTGCTGCAAGTTCAGATGTCCGGTCTGTGCTCCCGTCATCCACCACTATAACATCACCGTGGCTGAGGGCCCCCCTTGCAACGGACTCTATGGTCCTCTCCTCATTGAGGGCGGGTATCACCGTGACTATCCTTTCAGCAGCCATAGGGGAGATCACCCCCTTATGAGATCCTCAAGAACCCCTTCAAATCGGTCGGTTATGGTCTCCCAGTCGTTTGATTCCACGAAGCGCCTTCCCTTCATACCCTCCTCCCTGAGTCTCCCTGCAAGTCCTGATGCAACCTCAAGGGTCTCCTCAGGCCTTTCTATGTAGTGTATGCCGTTACCCTCACCGAACTCCATGACTATCCCGGGTAGCCTTGTGGCTATCACCGGCTTTGCCATTGCAAGGTACTCATAGAGTTTTATGGGTACAATGTCCTGCATTATCTCCTCATCGATGTAGGCGGGGAGTATGCAGATATCTGCAGCTGCAAGAAACTCAGGTATCTCGGTGTAGGGCTGTCTTCCTGTGAGTATGAGGGTTTCAAGGTTGTTCTCATCCCTTATCCTTTTAAGGTCACTGCAGGCGTCTCCGTCACCCACAACCATCAGTTTTATGTCAGGGTACCGGTCCCTGTTCTCTGCCATTGCTGCTGCAAGTTCCTTGAGGCCGGCGAAGTCATAGAGGAATCCCATGAAGAAGAGGAGGATCTCATGGTCGGCCACACCGTACTTCCTCCTCACCCCTGACCCGTCAAGGTGGGGGTCGAATTCTGATAGGTCTATCCCTGCATCTATAACCTCTGTCCTTTCTGCCCCGAACTCCACTGCAAGGGCATCCAGTTTACGGTTTATGGTGAGTACAAGGTCAGCCCCCCTGATGGTCCTCTCCATGAGCCACCTTCCAAGGCCCTGGAAGGCCCTTTCAGGTATCAGGGTGTAGAGCACATCGATGAGGTAATAGACGAATGGTATCCCGTGCCTCCTGGCCTGTGATGCTGCAATGTATGAGTTTATAAGTCCAAATCCCACGATAACGTCGGGTCTGAACTCCCTTATCTGTCTTCTTATCTCACGTCCATGGGTGAAGGGTATGGAGAGGTAGTCGAGGACCGGTAGCTTGAGGTGTGCGGGCCTTAAAACATCCACTGAGGCGCTGCTCCGGACCTTGTGCTGGTCCATGTAGACCCTCCTGGGGTTTATAAGTCCGCCCCTCTCATTCTTCCTCCAGTCGATGGGGTAGTCTATGACCCTCACCTCATGGCCCCTCTCAGAGAGCCTGTCGAAGAGGTGGTGCTGCTGGTGGGGATTCCTCTCCAGCCAGTCTGATTCCTGCACAACCAGTATCCTCATGGTATCATTCCAGAAAAAAATAAGGTCTAAAACTCCGCACTCTTCTTTATGAGTTCCCAGTTTTCGGTGAACCATTCATGGGTCCTTTCAAGGCCCTCCCTGAAGGAGACCTGTGGTTTGTAGTCCAGGAGTTCCCCTGCCTTGTCTATTGATGATAATAGTCGTGTCTTGGCGTCCCAGTCCCTCCTTGGCCTGTAGACCACTCCTGCAGGGTTTTCTGTGAGTTCATTGATTATTGTGGCCATCTCAATGACCCTGTGCTCCTTGCCTGAGCCGAGGTTTATGGCCTCACCGACAGCCTCCTTCCTGACACCCATTGCCATGAGCCCCCTGACTATGTCCTCCACGAAGGTCCAGTCCCTTGTCTCTGAGCCGTCCCCTGTGATGGGGAGTGGTTGACCGTTCATGGCCCAGTAGAAGAAGTTGGGTATCACGTTACGGTACTTTCCAGGGACCTCCCCTGGACCAAAGACATTGAAGAACCTTGCATTCACTATTGGGAGGTCGTAGAGGTTGTGGAAGTAGTTGGTGTAGAGTTCGCCCAGGAGCTTGGTGACCTGGTAGGGTGTGTGGAGGGATATGGAGATGTCATGCTCCCTGAAGGGTATCTCTGAGTCAAGGCCGTAGACACCGCAGCCTGATGATGAGTAGATGAATCTTTCAACACCCACAAGCTGAGCATATTCAAGCACCTTCAGTATACCGAGGCCGTTGACCATGAGGTCCTTTTCAGGGTTATCCACACTGTTTTGGTTTGCGAAGTGGGCTGCCAGGTGGAAGACGTACTCGGGCCTCTCCCTGAAAACCCTCTTGAGGACCTCATCGTCCAGTATGTCTCCCCTGACGAACTCTATGTTCTCATGGTCGGGTATGTTCCACTCGTAGCTTGATGAGAGGTTGTCAAGGATGATTACACGTGCACCTGCCTCTGCAAGGCTGCCTGAGAGGTTGCTCCCGACACATCCAGCTCCGCCTGTTACAAGAACGCATTTACCATCATAAACCTTGAATTCATCCATAATTAATCACCTTCCAGTTATGATATATTCTCTCCGGGCCAGTTTATCTGAATCTTCCCATGCTCCGGCTTATCTTCCATAGTGGATTATCATCCTCCTCATTGAGTCAAGGATTATGCCGGTGAAAATGAAGAAGGTCCCGAAGAGGGTGAGCATGACAGCCACTATCGTTGGCCCCATGTTGACGCTCACCCCTGTTATGTAGTCCCTTATGAACATCAGGGTGAGTGCAGCGCCTGCGATGCCTATTATGAGGCCCGGGAGGGTAAAGTAGTATAGGGGCCTCCTGACTTCAATGTCCCCGAGTATCCTGAGGAGGACCGAGACGCCGTGGCTTACAGGGTTCCTTGTTGAGCCATCCACGTCGTACCTGACGCCCACCTCAACCTCCATGATCCTCAGGCCGGCCTCTGCAGCGTCTGCAAGCATCTCGCTTTCAACCACAAATCCAGGGTCCCTGAACCTGAAGTGGGGTATGGTCTTTGATGAGAAGGCCCTGAAGCCGCTCTGGGTGTCTGTTATCTCAAGGCCGGTTGAGATGTTTGTTGCGGTGTCAAGGATCTTCTGCCCCACCCTCCTGTACCTGGGGGTGTTCTCGTCGGTTCCATGGAGGTACCTGCTGCCGTTTACTATGTCGGCTTCACCCCTGATTATGGGTTCCATGAGTTTCGGTATCTCGGCAGGGTCATGCTGTCCATCGGCATCAAGGGTGACTATCACATCGGCATCTGTTGCCTGGAATCCTGTTTTAAGGGCCGCTCCCTTCCCGAGATTCTTATGGTGCCTCAGCACCCTTGCACCGGCCATCTCCGCCACACTGGCGGTCCTGTCCGTGGACCCGTCATCAACGACCAGGACCTCATCCACGTGTTCACGTGAGAGGAGGACCACCGAGCCTATTGCAACCTCCTCGTTGAAGGCCGGGATAATCGCAGCTGTCTTCATTTTATTTCAATCCTCTATACGGTAGTACCACTTCATCCATTCAACCGTGCGCCTGATACCCTCCTCCGGCGGGACCTGGGGGTCATGTTTAAGGTCCCTTATGGCCTTGGAGAAGTCCATTGTCTTCACCTTTGTTGTGAAGGGTTCAGAGTCCCTGTAGGTTACTATTGAGTCGTCTATCCCCACCGCCTCAAGGACCATGTCAGAGTACTCCTTGATGTCATGCTCCCACTCGGTGCGTCCGCCTACGTTGTAGACCTCGCCGGGTATGAAGTTGTCGACTATGTTGGCGAAGGTCCTGACGGAGTCCTCAACGTAGTCTATGATCCTCTTATGGCCCCTGTACACCGTGTAGGGCTTCCTGTGGAGGGCATGGTATATGAATATGGGTATGAACCCCTTGTAGGGTGAGTACTTCTCATGGGGACCGTAGCAGTTCACGGGCCTCACCCTGACGGTCTCTGTGCCGAACATCTCGGCGGAGTTCATGCACATGAGCTCCCCGGCCCACTTGGTTATGGCGTAGTCGTTCATCTGGTAGGTGTCGCTTATGGGGTTTTTAACCATGACATCCTCGCTCATAACCCCGCTGTAGTCCCCGTAGACTTCCGCTGATGAGAAGAAGATCATCCTGAAGCCCAGTTTCTCCTGCATCCTCAGCATGTGCTTTGTACCTATGACGTTGGTCTTCCAGAGGTTCTCATAGTAATCCTCACCGTTCCAGCGGCCGTACTCTGCAGCCAGGTGGTAGACGTAGTCAAATTTATCATCCTCGAATATCCTTTCAACCTGGCGGTACTCCCTGACGTCAGCCCGCATGTAATCTTCCCTTTCAGTGTGCATGAGGTCAACTGCAAGGACCTCATGGCCCCTGCTCCTGAGTTCATTGACAAGGTTTGTTCCTATGAATCCGGCTCCACCGGTAACAAGTATCCTCTGAGTTTCCATATAACTCCGCTCCTTGTTGATTAGAGTGATTAAACGTAAGAATAAGGTGTGTCTCACAGTGGGACACCTTAAACTAATTATTAACGGATACCATATAAATACTTGAAGGAAATCAAGAATCCCGCACGAAACCCTGTGAAGGTTAACCCCCCTGACGTTTTAATATTAATTACTTTCTGGTGGGGTGCCGGTGCACTTATCCCGTGAGGGGGGGCCCGGCATTCCAGGTATGAGCTAACAGGGCCCATGAACATCCATTCCGATGATCACCTCTAAACCCTGACATCAGCCGGTCATGTTCATCCTTTCGGCAACTGCAACCCCCCTCCTGGAGTAGATGACCCTGTACCCTGAAGGTAGTGGTGTCTCATCGGTCCAGTAGATGTAGTAGTCCGGGTTAAGGTCCCTGAAGTATTCAATGCATAATTCCATCCTGTCCGGATGCATCTTCCTTGTGAATACATACTTTCCAAGGTACCATGTGAAGGCAGGGCCCCTGTCAGAGGCTATAATCCTCTCACTGTAGGCCGGGTCGTGTTCCATGAGCCAGGCTGCAGCTTCCTTCTCCGCCTCAACGATACCGTAACTGTCAGGCATCCCGGCCAGGTAGTTGATGGCTGAGGTTAGCATCAGGAGGGCCACCAGGGCTGAGAGAACATCTGATGCATGCTTCCATCTGATGATGCCCGCCGTCTCCCTTATGGAGAGTGAGATGCCGTAGGCAACGGCAGGCATCACGGTGATGAGGTACCTGTCAACCTTGACCGGGTGGAAGCTGTGCATGAAGAGGTAGGAGAGGAACCATACAGCCATCGCAAGGTTCATGTCAGTGTTCTCCCTGTCTCCGGCCATCCTGGCTACTGAAAGGGCCCATAGGAGGAGTATGATTTCACTCACAACAAAGGAAACCCTTCCAAAGGTGGCGACCATGAGAATTGAGAGGAGGATGAAGAGGACCTTCTCCCTTAAACCAGTCATGGAGGCCAGGTCCCTGTTATTCCAGAGTAAAATGACCATCCCTGCCAGCAGGAACCCGATTATTATAAATGCCACGGCTGTGGGCCCCGCAATTGAGGGGTTTATCACATGGAGGTAGTCCTGTGATGGGAGGGCCGATATGTACTCCGGGAAGTGTTTAAGATAGTAGAGTGGGTCAAGACTGTAGCCGGGGTTTATGGAGGTTGCTGATCCCGTTGCTGTTCCTGCAGCCTGTTTTAGGAATGGGAATGGTGTCTTAACGTTCCTGTAGAAGAAGTATGCGAAGGGGAGGTAGAGGAGGATGCCCAGGCCGGTGCCGGCAAGGAGCTCCCCTAATTTTGATCTGAATTCAGGGTCCGTGAAGATTATGATTGCAAGTGGAAGTAACATGAGACCTGAAGTGTACCTTGTAAGGAAGGCTGCCATTGCAACAGGGAGCGCCAGGCAGTAGAAGCGCGGATCCTTTCTCCTCCCAAGGAGTGCTAGGTACACCGCCCAGATGGAGAGGGATGCTGCGGGGACATCCAGGGCCCCTGTTGCTGCCCATGAAAGGATTATGCTGAAGGATGCGAAGGATATGCTCCCTGCAAGGCTCTCCATTTCACTGAATCTGAGTCGCAGGAGGAGGTAGAGTCCTGTGACACCCGCGATATAGAATGCTGCGGCGGCTGAGAACACGGTGGGTTCACCTGTAAGTCCCAGCATGAACAATACTGAGAGGACCGCCGGGAAGAAGGGTGAAAGATAGAGTGTGTCCGCCGGGCCAAGGTGGGCCATCCTCATGGCATTATTCACGTAGAGAAGATGTCCCAGTAGTATATCCCGATGTTATTCTGGATGTATACGAGAATAGCAGCATTATCAGCGATAAAGTTAGAATAATGGGGAATACCTTCTTATCATTAATCATCAATAACATCTCCTGTGATTGATTGGAATGTCCTATACTGATTAATCATATTATGGTTAATATCAAGCACCATGATAAACCCATCAGATAGTATGTCCCCCGTCACCTTACCTGCTGGAGAGAACCTCAACATAGACCTCCTGAAATCTTCGGGATATAATGTCGGGGTCAAACTTTTCTGCTGATGGTCTGAATGACTCCCTGTTATTAAGCACTCTGTATATACCTTTCCTCAGCCCTTCAACCGAGGGTTCAACGATTACACCATCGGAAGGCTCGATCCATTCAGAAACACCACATTTTGATGTTACAACCACGGGTGTCCCACATGAGATTGCCTCGGCCACAACATTGCCGAAGGACTCATACCTTGATGGTAAGACAAAGACGTCTGCATCCCTGTATGCCCCCAGTTTATCCATACCATACAGCGGTCCCGTCATGATAACCCTCCCTGAGACTCCAAGTTTATCCATCAGGGCCCTGAGACCCTCAAGATAGTGGTCATCTGGACCTGCTATCACAAGCTTCACTTCATCCATTTCCCTGTATGCGCGAACCAGGAGGTCCAAGCCCTTCATTTCATGTATCCTTCCAATGTAAAGGACTATTCTTTCATCCCCGAGCCCCCACTTCCTCCGGAAGGCGCCCCCTTGAGGAACCCCCTCCAGCTTAACAGGGTTAGGTACTCTTATGATGGAATCATCCTTAAGGAATGGATAAACCTTCCTGTAAAATCTGGACTCAATCTCTGAGGAGGCCACCACCCTCTCGGCACCTGCCATAATCCTTCTTCCAGCCATGAAATCAAAGATGTTCTTGATGAAGCTCCGTGTCATGGTGGGTACCGAACCATGGGGCTGTACTATGTAGGGTACACGATGCCTTGATGCGAGTATGGATGTCACCGCGGCCAGGAAGGTCCTGTGTTCATGTATATGGATTATGTCAAAGCCGCCTATTTCTCGTGCTGCTACAGATGGCAGCCTGCAGGGGATTGGCATGTTAAGGTTACCTGTAAGGTACATTGAAAGGTTTCTGAAGTAGTAGGTCCTTATACCATCAACATCCACAGGTCGGTTCTTCTCAGTATCCAGGCGTCTCTTGAATCCATCGGTTGTGTATACCGTTACATCATGACCCTCTGCAACCTGCCATGATGCAAGGTCATAGACCATCCTTGGGGGTCCACCAGCCTCCCATGATGGCTTGAAATAGGGTGTAACATGAAGTATTCTCAACTAATTAACCTCCCTCCACTGCATGAAATTGGCATGTGTCAGAATTGTTTACCATCCAGCGAAAACCGTAAGCCTGCAACCATCCAGATCTGTCGGACTGTATTTATATCATGAAATTGTAACGCCGGTCAATTAATGGCTGCCACATAACATTGGGGGTGCTTCTATTTGAGTTTTAAATCTGCGGGGAATTCAATTTTGAAGGTTGTTCCATGACCTGCTTTGATCTCTATTCTGCCTTCAATTTGCCTGCTCAGCGCATTTATTAGCTGAAGGCCAAGGGTTTCAGGATTTTCCAGGTTAATTTCAGGTACTCCCACACCATTGTCTGAAACTGATAGGGTGTAAAATTCTTCCCCTGGAAGCAGTTCTATCTTTATTTCACCTTTTCCCTCCGGGAATGCGTGTTTTACACAGTTTGATACGATTTCTGTAAGTATAAGGGCCAGGGAGACTGCTGTTTCAATGCTGAGCTCTATGTTCTCCATTTTGATGTCTGTCTTTATATCTCCCCCCATGACACCATAACTATAAAGGATTTCAGGCACCATGCCCTCGGTATAGTTTTTGAAGTTGATCTTAGCAAGGTTCTCCGATTCATAGAGCTGTTTATGTATTCTTGCCATTGAATTCACGCGGTTCTGGACTTCTCTAAGGTTTTCTATCGTTTTTTCATCAGTTATGCCGTGTGCCTGGAGGCTTATGAGACTTGAGACAACCTGGAGGTTATTCTTTACCCTGTGATGGATTTCTCGAAGAAGTGTCTCCTTCTCATCCAGGAGTTCTTTTAATCTCTTCTGCGCCCTCTTCTGTTCTGTGATGTCTATACCCGACGCTACTATTTTTTCTGTGCCCGGGATCCTGCCATATGTTCCGAAGATATTCCTGATATTACCGCATCCATCAATGATCCTGAATTCAAGTCTTTCAAGTATGTTTTCAGGGCTAATTTTCCCCTCAGGTACTACAGACATCCTGTCTTCTTCCAGAATGAAGTCTGTGCAGAGTTTACCCTCAAGATCATCCCTTGAGTAACCACTGATCCTCTCAGCTTCTTTATTAACCATTGATATGGTGCCATCTTCCTCAAGGATCAGGACCGGGATCAAGGTGTTCTCAAAGAGTGATTTATAGTAAGATTCTGACTTCCTCAAAGCATCCTCGGTCTTCAGCTTCTCTGTGATATCCCTTGTGATCCCATGGATTCTGGTTATGTTTCCTTCAGAATCCCTCAGGGCGCTGGCGGTCATTAGGGCCCTTACTATTTTCCCATCACATCTCCTGAAGTCCACACGATAATCCTTAACGAAACCCTTCTCTTCAAGGAGGGTCAGGAATTGTTCCCTGTCCTGCGGGTTCAAGTAGAATTCTCCTGTGGTCCTGGAGCGTAGTTCATCCTCAGTGCAGCCCAGCAACTCAAGGGTTGCCTGATTGAACTCAATGAATCTTCCCTGTGATATTATGGCTACTGCGTCCTTGGTGGTCTCAAAGAACAGGCGGAACTTTTCCTCACTCTCCCTGAGAGATTCCTCAATAATCTTGGTCTTAGTTATATCCCTTAAAGAGATCAGTCCCGCTGTTCTACCATTATATACGATTTTTTTACCGGCTGCGGATAGCTAGATTTCTCTACCATCCGCTGTTATAGCACGGAACTCATTAATCTCCTGCAAATCCTCCTCAAACATGTCCTTCAGGGCTATCCTTTCAGCCCTTTCCCTGTCCTCTGGATGGACAAAGTCAAAGACGTTGACCCCTGAAACATCATGGATTGAACCGACCCCGAATAAATCAGCGGCTGATTGATTGAACAAGAGGACGTTCATTTCTTTATCAATGATGATAAGGCCATCCATAAGATTATCCAGCACCGTCAGCAAAGTCTCATAATCTTCAGACATCCAGACACCCGCCCTGTGTGAATCATTTACTGAAAATAATGGGGAATTCCCTCTCCATTATATATTCTCTATTTATATTAAATGTGGAAATATTAAACTATATCATGGCACCATAAAAAACACCACCCCAAGACCAGCAAATCTTAGATCATGCAAGGTTTGCATGCAGCCTCCTTCTGCCATTGGGATACCACATCTCTCTGGAAGATCTGCATGTATGGCAACCCCAAATCACCCTTTATTTTCCTCCCATTATTATGGATTAGGTTCACTCCGAACAAGTTAAATATTATGGCCTATAAATCTGGACCTAGTTAGATGTTAATCTGTTATTTTACAAGTCTTTGAAGGTGATTGTCATTAAAATCATTATTCTTGCTGCAGGTACCGGAAGCAGACTGGGACACGGAATACCCAAGGCCATGGTGGAACTGGACAACTCCACAACCATAATGGACCAGCAACTCGAAAACATAAAAAAAGCAACCGGAACAGAAAACATAAGGGTCGTCCTGGGATACAAGGGCAGCCTAATAGAAGAAAAACACCCTGAACTCGAATACCTCTACAACCCACGCTACAGAGAAACAAACACATCAAAAAGCCTACTCATAGGCCTCGAAGACCTTGACGAAGACGTCATCTGGATGAACGGCGACGTGGTCTTCGACCCTGAAATACTCAGAACACTCCACCAGAAAAAGGGCAACCACATATGCGTCGACAACAAAAGAGTCGGAGAAGAAGAAGTCAAATACAACCTCACAGATGACGGATACATAAAAGAACTCTCAAAAACCGTCCAGAACCCCCTCGGAGAAGCCGTGGGAATAAACAGAGTCTCCAGGGAAACACTGCCCGTCCTCAGGGAAGCCCTGAATGAGTGCCACGACCAGGACTACTTCGAACGGGGCGTCGAAATAATCATCGAAAGGGGTGAAAGATTCAAACCCCTCAACATAGGAAACATGTTCTGCATCGAAGTAGACTTCCCCGAAGACCTCGAAACAGCAAGAAAATACTACATGGAGCATAAAGAATGAAAACAGCAGTAATAGGCGCGGGAAGCTTCGGAACAGCCATCTCACAGATCCTCGCAGACAATTCAGAAGAAGTATACCTCTTCGCACGAAGACCCGAGGTCGTGGAATCCATAAACAGGGACCATGAAAACAGAGCCTACCACCCGGGCGTTAAACTCAAAGGGAACATAAAGGCAGTTCACATGGAAAGAAAGGACCTCATCGAAGAATCAGACTACATCTTCATGGCGGTCCCATCAGGAAACCTCCGAGAGATAACAAGATCCATGAGGGACGCGCTGAAGAATAAAAAGATGATATCCTGCATAAAAGGGATAGAACACCCATCCCTCAAACCCATGTCCATGGTTATGAAGGAAGAAACAGGTTCAGAGACTGTATTCAGCATATCAGGACCCAACTTCGCCGATGAACTCATAAGGGGCATGACATCAGGGATAACCATAGGTGCACCGGCCAGTTACCATGATGAGATCACAGAACTCCTCAGATCAGCCGGAGTGCTACTCGACTACTCAGAGAACATCCAGGGAGTTGAATTCTGCGGTATACTTAAAAACGTGTACGCGGTGGCCATGGGGATACTTGACGGGCAGATCACAGGAGAAAACCATCGATACGCAATTCTAACAATCTGTTTCAGGGAGATGATCAGGATACTTGACAGGATGGGTTACGGGGAACTTTATGATAAGTTCTGCGGCTTCGGTGATTTTCTTCTCACGGCATCCACCGACAAGAGCCGTAACAGGACCCTGGGTCTCATGCTGGGTAAGAAGATGAGGCTGAGTGAAGACTCAACAATAACCATTGAGAGCCTCAGATCCATAAAGGCCATAAGGGAACTGACAGATGACCTTGAACTACCCGTCCTTGAACTGGTCCACCGGACCATGGATGACCCTGAAAACGTTAACATCCATATAAGGGACTTCCAGAAGGCGATTGCAGTCTATTGATAAGTGATTGGATGAATCCCAGGGATATAGTTGCGAAGCTGAGGTCTGAGGAGTACCGTGCATTGGCTGAGAACTTCCTCTCCCTTTCAACCCTCCAGGTCCTTGTGTATGTCATCCCCCTTATAACGCTCCCCTACCTTACCAGGGTCCTGGGTGTTGCGAATTATGGTCTTGTGAATTTTGCCATCGCCTTTAACACCTACTTCCAGATACTGACTGATTACGGGTTCGGGCTTTCTGCTGTCAGGGAGATCTCGGTTAACAGGGACGACCCTGAAAGGGTTTCTGAGATCTTCAGTTCGGTGATGATAATAAAGGGTGTTCTCACGGTTGTGAGCTTCAGCATGCTCCTGGGTATCATAATGACTGTTCCGAGGTTCTCGGCTAACTGGGTGATCTATGTATTTGCCTTTGGTCTTGTGGTTGGGAGCACCCTATCACCCATGTGGTTCTATCAGGGGATGGAGAGGATGAAGTATATAACTCTCCTGAATGTCCTCACAAACCTTATCTTCCTTGCAACAATATTCATTTTCATCAGGGGGCCCTCTGATTATCTCTATGTGCCTCTCCTGCAGTCCCTTGGGACCATAACCGCTGGTTTGATCTCCCTGTGGATTATAAGGACAAGGTTTAATGTCAGGTTTCATCTGCCTCCTTGGGGTGTTATATGGGAGATCTTCAGGGACAGTACACAGTTTTTCCTTTCAAGGGCTTCTGTTTCGATTTACACCAGCAGTAACTCGTTCTTTCTGGGATTATTTGCTGGTAACGCTGCTGTGGGTTATTATTCGGCTGCTGAGAAACTCTATACTGCTGCTCAGGGTCTTTACAGTCCCCTGCTGCAGGTGACGTATCCCTACATGGCCAAGACCCGGAACAAGGCGTTCCACAGGAAGGTTCTCAGGTACTCCATGATTCTGAACACCGTGCTCTGCACTTTTATAATAATATTCGCTCCCCATATAATCAGGCTTCTCTTCGGGGCCGGTTACATGCCAAGTGCCGGTGTCCTTAGGCTTCTTGCAGTTGCCCTGATGGTTGTTATACCATCAATACTCCTTGGGTACCCATTCCTCGCGGTCCTGGGACAGCAGAGGTATGCCAACGGTAGTGTTGTGGTGGGTTCACTGATTCACCTTGCCATGCTCCTTGCAGTGGCACCCTTCATGAGCATATACATTGTGGCACTGCTGGTTATAATCACAGAAACCATCGTGCTCAGCATCAGGGTCTACGGAATAAAAAAACACGACCTGTGGTAACCCGGCACAAAAAAAGGAGAACAGGAGCACACCCCCTGGAAATAATAAACCTTCACTGAAAACATCACTCCCCATCCTCACCCTGAAAGACGAGCCTATAGACCCTTTCTGATGATCTATCATCCCTGTAATGGTTCACCAGTTCATTGATCGTTCTCCTCTCCCCCGCATAATACTGGGGGTCATTCAGGGATCTTTCAAGTTCATCAAGGAATTCCCTGAAGGTCCTCACCTTGGGACCGGGCGTCCAGAACTCAAAGGGTTCAAGGACGAAGCTTCGTGTTCTGGCGTATTCTTCAAGGTCAGATACCGCAAATATTATGGGTCTGTCCAGGAGGAGGAAATCGAAGTAGATGGATGAATAATCCGTTACAAGGACATCGACACCTGCAAGGATGTCGTTGATGTCCAGCATCTCATCCTTGAGCATCTCTGTCCTAAGCAACGCCACGTTTTCCATTTCATCCAGGAACTTCTCTGCAAACTTCTCTTCCGCCGGGTGGAACTTTACAAGGAGGAGGACATTGTTCTCAGTGAGGAATCCTGAGAGTGCTTCCGGGTTGAAGTCAGGGAAGTTCAGGTTGTGTGATAACATATCGCCATCAGAGAGAAAATCAGATTTCCTGAAGGTCGGGGCGAAGAGAACAACCTTACTGTATGACTCCGTGTCGATTCCCGGTATCTCAGGTGGTTCCCTGAAGAGCTTATCGTTCCTTGGCTGTCCGGTTACATGTATCCTCCTGGCGTCCTGGTTGAAGCAGGCTGCAAGGGCGTTCCGCATTATGGTTGATGTTGCAATCATGTAATAGTTCTCATCAGAGAACCTCACGGGATCAGTGAAGTCCCTCCCTGTGGTCTCTGCATAGGCCATGGCCTTGAGGGGCATGCCATGCCAGAGGTTAACGTACCTCTGTGACGGGACACGGATTTCAGCCATGCGGCCGTGTGTGGATACTAGGGTGCCTGCCCTGAGAATCCTGAGGAGCGCCCTGATTGAATCACGCTTCACCTGATTGAATTCAGGGTGCCTTTCCGGTTCATCAGCAATCCATAACGCCTCAAATTCACCCCGTGAGTCCATGAACTCAAAGAGGGCCATGCTGTTCCCTGTAAAATCAGGGGCGCTGTCAAATACAACCAGTCTCCTGTTCTTGGGTATAATATAATTGATAATCTTTAATATCCTCTGAAGAATCAGATCATCCTCCTATTACTGATGACTCTCCCATACGACCTGTTACGTTACTTACCACTAAATGACTCCATCTGGCATGATATCAGTTACTTTATCTAGGATTCATATAAAATCATTTACCAAACTCAGGGAAGTGGTATGATGAAAAGAGTTGCCATGATAATCCCCTTCGACACATCCATAAAAGGAGGGGTTGTGAGGGCTGTTAAATCCCAGGAAGTCGTCTACAGGATTCTGGGGGCTGAAGTTGAAACATTCTACGCATCCCATCTTGATGATGTTAACCTTGCAGATTATGATCTTATCCATGTCCATGGACCTCTGAAGTTAGGTGGTATCCTGAAGGTAAGGAGGAGCGGTGTACCTGCAATTCTCACAATACACGGATGGGTTCTTCAGGAGGCATTGACAGCCTTAAAGACAGATCCGGGAGGAAACATCCACTACATCTTCAAAATCATTAACTGGATCCTTCACAGGTTGATCTTCATAAGGTTCATCTACAGGGACAGGGTTACAACTGTTTCTGAGATAACAAAAAAGAAGAACCGTCTCAGGGCGACCGTCATACCCAACGCCCTCATCACTGATGAGATTGAAGGTAAGGTGAGCGAGTGCCCGGACCTCCAGGGTGATGGTGTCACAGCAGTCACCTATACGAGTATAGGCGGTTCAAAGGTTCTGAGCATCCAGAGGCTCGCGGAGGTAATATCAGAGGTTAACAGGAAGGCAGGGTGCAGGATCAGGCTTCTTGTCTTCGGGGAGTCCCCTGAAATTGAGGATGACTGCATAGAGTTTATGGGTTACCGTGATGACTTCCTCTGCCATGTCAGATCAGCGGATATCATGCTCCTGGGCTATGATATGAGTGAACTTGGCTACGCGGTTCTGGAGGCAGGTTACCTGGGAGTTCCGGTTGCAAAGTTCAGGGGAGAGTTCGAGGAACTCCAAGACGATGTTCATGGTATAATAGCTGAAGATGATAGTGAAATGATAGAAAAGTTAATAAGGTTTATTGAAAACCCATCAAAGGGCCCTGTGTGGGGTGAGAAACTTAAAGAGCATATAACTGAAACCCGGGACCCCCTGAGGATTGCTGATAAATGGGCCATGTTCCTGGGAGACATTATGAAATAGCCACGGGATTCATAGAAGTAATGACTTCCTTGAAAAACTCACCTGAACTGGAAATCATCAAGGAGAGACTCCCACAAACCCCTTATTTTCTCCCATCTGAAATCATTCATCCTGGATGAGGCCCTCCTAGAGTAGCATTCGATCATGGAGGGGTCCTGAAGTATTCTCCGGAGTGCCTGGATCCAGACCTTTTCGGGTTCTGTGAGTTTGTCACCGGCCTCCACTTCATCCCTGAAGACCGGGAGGAGCACACCGTAAGCTGCAAATTCAGCCCTGGATGTTTCAATATCAGGGTCGGTGCCAGGAGCCAGTATCTCTCTTGTACCCCCACAGTCTGATGCCACCACAGGAAGAAAGACTGACATGGCCTCCATTATGGCCATGGGGAGGGCCTCCCTTAATGATGTCAGAACAAAAAGCTTTGAACGTGAAAAAAACCTGTAAGGATTCTTCTGGAAACCAAGGAAATAAACCTGAAAGTCCCCTGAATCAGGGGCATCATGACAAACCTTAAGTCCGAGTTCCCTGGAGAATTTCAGAAGGGAATCCCTGAGTTCTCCATCACCAAGTATAACAAGTTTCAGGTCAGGGAAATCATCCAGGAGCTCCCTGAATATTCTCAGAAGATACCTCTGTCCCTTTGCATGGGTGAGTCTGCCTGCATTTATAATTACAGGATCTTTAAAGATTTCATGGTAGCCTTCAAGGTCTTCAGAGGCCATTCTTTCTATCTCCTCCACAGGTACCGGATTAGGTATAACCCTTATAAGTTCAGGGTCTATGCTGAAGTTCCTTACAAGGTCTGAAGCTGATTTTTCAGATACAGGGACAATAAGGTCTGCCCTGGAATAGAGGAGCTTTATGAGGAACTTCACCAGTTTCCCGTAGATGTCCTGGAGATTCTCATTCCTTGAAAGGAGGGTGTGGTGGCTGATGATCACCCCTTCATCCCCTGCTGTTAGAATGTTCTGTATACTCATGGCCTCAGAAAATGAGATCATCACATCAGTTTTAAGCATCCTCCTGAGTTTCCTCAAAGCGGTTAAGCGTTTTAGGAAGAGCATTATCCTTTCAGGGAAGCTCTGATTCACCATGGCTGGTTTAACATCCAGCATGTGGAGTTTGCCCTCATAATTCTGCATGGGCGTGTGTCTGTAGCCGGTTATGATGTGGACCTCATGTGAGAGCTGATCCAGCATGATGGAGAGCTGGGCAGCGGCCCTCGCCATTCCAGTATCATCCAGTGAAGGTATAAGTATCCCTATGCGCATTTTTAACCCCACACAAGCCTGTATACCCTTTCCGATGATCTATCATCCCTGTAATGGTTCACCAGTTCATTGATCGTTCTCCTCTCCCCCGCATAATACTGGGGGTCATTCAGGGATCTTTCAAGTTCATCAAGGAATTCCCTGAAGGTCCTCACCTTGGGTCCGGGCGTCCAGAACTCGAAGGGTTCAAGGACGAAGCCCCTGACCCTCCTGTACTCCTCAAGGTCGGGTACGGTGAATATTATGGGTCTGTCCAGGAGGAGGAAATCGAAGTAGATGGATGAATAATCTGTTACAAGGACATCGACACCTGCAAGGACGTCATAGATGTCAGCTGATGGTTCAAGAACCCTTATGTTGTCTCCTGTGGGGATCCGAACTCCCCTATCAAGGGGGTGGAGTTTCACGAGGAAACATAATCCCCTCTCCCTGAGAAAGTCCTGTAGTTTCTCTTCAGTGTAGTCTGGAAGACTGAATATGGATGCATCGGTACCTGTGTCCCTGTAGGTTGGTGTGTAGAGTATAACACCATTAAATTCCGTCTTTTCCTCAGGTGTCCTGAAGAGTTTATCGTTCCTTGGCTGTCCGGTTATGTGTATCCTCCTGGCGTCCTGGTTGAAGCAGGCTGCAAGGGCGTTCCGCATTATGGTTGATGTTGCAATCATGTAATAGTTCTCATCATCCACTCCCTGGAGGAGCAGAACAGGTTTCCCAGCGGGCTCTGTATACCCCATGGCCTTGAGGGGCATGCCATGCCAGAGGTTCACAAAAACCTGATTTCCAGCCCTTATAAGCAGATGGTGACCATGGGATGTTACTATGTACCTTGACCTGAAGAACTGCCAGATCTCAGATGGTGTATTCCTGATATACTGGGGTTCCTCAAAATCCTTATGGATACTGTCAACCACCCACACAAACCGGTAATCCTCTCCAAGTTCCTTCATGTAACTGTAAAGGTAGAATGGGTTATCAGAAATATCAGGTATGCTCTCAAAGAGTATCTGGTTTTCCCTTTTAGGTATGATTCTGTTTATAAGCCTTATAATTGAATTCAGAACCCTTCCCAGTCCTGAATTAATCAGGAACTCTGCAATGGAATTGGATGATAACATTCTGTTCCTCCTGATTACTGGTGAAAACTTTATAAAGACTGTTCCTTCTAACTAGAGTATACCACCTCATTTTATTATAGGATTGTGGGCGGATGAACATCTACAGCACCCTTTCAATACTGGCATTCGTACTTTACCTTATCATCGGCACCTACCCCCTTAGGAAGGAGCGGGGAAACCTCCAGTGGAGTTTCTTTCTTATTTCCATTGCAATGGCCCTCTGGGCTGTTAGTCCCGCGGTCATGGATGCTTTAACTGAACCGGGACATGCCATCATGATCTATACTCTCTCAGGGATCGGTTTATGTCTTCTACCGGCACTGTTTCTTAACTTCGCCCTTGTACTCTCTGCCGGTGACAGGAGGATGGATAAGGCCGGATCCCTCATAATAATACCCCCCATCATCATCCTCTTCATCATAATCAGCAGTTCAATGATAACACCTGCAGTGTCCATGGTCAATGGAGTCTGGCAGATTGAAATAATCAGGAACCGTCCCCTGGAGCTCCTCCTTCAGATCTACATTTTCGGGTACTTCGGATCAGGCATAACCCTCATATGGAACCATGCAAGGACGGCCCCCCTCTACCATGAGAGAAAGATTTCAACCATCATATTCATGACATCCTCCCTCAGCCTCATCGGAGGGTGGATCCTGAGCTCCTTCCTACCCTCACTGGACATGCAGACCGTTAATCTGGCAGGGCAGCTGATAGGCCTTGCAGGCCTTGCAGGCATATCCGGCATGGTAACCCTCACGCCCCCTGTCATCAGCCCTTCCCTTGCAGGTGAAAGCATAATCGACAAGGTCACGGACCTCGTCATCCTCCTTGACCCTGAGGGGAGGGTGACACGTATTAATTACCGGGCGGAGGCTGAACTTGGAATCCATGCCGGTGAGGACTGGAGGAGATTCACAGCAGAGGACCACCAGGAAATCCTTGAGGTCGAATTGGAGTATGTGAAGGATGCCTCAAGGCATGTGAAGGGTGACTATCATCATGAACTTGTCCTGATTGACTACGTCACCCCGGGGGGTGAGAGGATCCCTGTCAAGTTATTCATATCCCTCATAAAGGAGGGCCCTGACCCTGTGGGCTACTCACTGGTTGCCCAGGACCAGAGGTACACCAGGAGGCTGATGAACAGGATAGAGAAAACCGAGAGGTCCGAGGGGGTCGCCAGGAGGCGTCTGGATGAGTTCAGGGTCCTTAATGAGATACTGAAGGATATAAATCATAGCAGGACCCCTGAGGATCTCTTCAGGACCATAATGAAACTTGCAGGGGAGTACCTTGGACTTCCAGGGGGCTGGGTCTACATCCATGATGGAAACGAACCCATCATTTCAGGGGAGGGGTCCCTTCCCCTTGACCCGTCAGAGGTCCTCAAGGAGCTGGGGGATCAGAGCGTGGCACTGGTGGATGGCTTCACGGTCGCCGCCCTGAGGCACGGTGATGAGACCCTGGGATTCATGCTGTTCCCTGGTCAGAAAACCAATGAGTATGATATCAGGCTCCTTGAGGCCATGGGGACCGAGGCTTCATCAACCCTCAAGAGGCTGTTCTACCAGGAGAAGCTTGTATCATCCCTGGAGGAGAAGGAGCTACTCCTGAGGGAGATCCACCACAGGGTAAAGAACAACCTTCAGGTCGTATCAAGCCTCCTGAACCTTCAGAGCAGCTACATTGACAACCCGAAGGTGGTTGAGGCCCTTAAGGACAGCCAGGGGAGGGTTATGAGTATGTCCATGATCCATGAGAAGCTCTACCGTTCAGGGAACCTCTCAGACATTGATGTGGGGGGTTACATCCAGGGACTTGTAAGGAGCATCATGCTCTCCTACCAGAAACCCGGGCAGAGGATCAGGCTGAACTTTGACATCGATGACGTGAAACTGAACCTTGACACCATAATGCCCCTGGGGCTCATGGTGAATGAACTTGTAACCAACGCCTTCAAGTACGCCTTCCCTGATGGCGGGGACGGGGAGGTTACCGTGAGACTCAAGGAGAGAGATGGGAGGTTCATTTTAACGGTTGCAGATGATGGTGTGGGGCTGCCCGAGGACTTCAGCATGGACAGCCTCACAAGCCTGGGGATGCTCCTTGACCTTGGATTCTTCCTGAGCCACCTGCCCCTTATAGTCCTGGCGGTCCTGGGGGTGCTCCTCATAAAGCTCGCCCTCAACAGTTTCGTTGGCTTCATACTGGGCTACTCTGCAAGGATAGTTGTCCTTATAAGCCTGGTGCTTGCCCAGATCGGTGAGTTCTCCTTCATACTCTCGGAGTCAGGGCTAAAGTACGGGTTGATGGACACCCTGACCTTCCAGGCATTCCTATCGGTCTCACTTATAACCATGGCCCTGACGCCCTTCCTCATATCACTTTCACCGAGGATCTCTGAGAGGGTTGTAAGGTCACGTGTGCATCCGGTTATAAAGAACGGTCGAAGGTATGAGAAGCCCCGGCTGAAGCTCGAGGACCACCTCATCATTGTTGGTATGGGTATAACCGGGAGGAGGCTTGCTGACCTCTGCCAGGAGCATGGGATACCATACATAGGCCTTGATGTTAACCCTGAAGCCGTCAGGAAGGCAAGGGATGAGGGCCTCAACGTCTATTACGGTGACGGTACCTATATGAGCGTCCTGAGACACTTTAACGTCCCTGAGGCTGCTGTCATGGTGGTTGCCATTGCAGATTATCCCTCAACCGTCCATGCGATACATGAGGCCAGGGCCCTGAACGAGTCCATGAAGATCATAGCCCGTATAAGGGGATTTGAGAACACTGAGAACCTTTACACTGCCGGGGCTGACTTTGTGGTCTCTGAGAAGCGTGAGGCCACCAGGAGGATATCTGATGAGATATTCAGCTGTTATGGTGAGGTATGTGAACTTGAAGAATGATCATGGATGGCTGGGGATGATGCCTTGCCCTGGATCTACTTAAATCGGGATTACAATGGGGTTCATGGATTCAATCAGGGCTAATGGCATTCCTTTAACTGAAAAGGGGATTTGGTTAATTTAAAGTTCCTGGCAGTGAATAAAAAAAGTTCTAATATTGACTTGTTTGATTTTAAAAGCTCTTAAAGTGTCTTTTTTCAGGATTAGAACCACAATATTTATATAATATGCTCTTTTTAAGACTATAATGGGGTTATTTAAGCCCCGCTGGAGGCGGTAAAATTTCGAGAAAGTTGAATATTTTAACAGCCCTATTTCTGGCGCTAATCCTTATGGGCTCAAATATTTCATATGCCGTCGAACTCAATGAACCGGATGTTCAGGACCTCAACGGCACCGCAGATTCCAGTTCCATTAACGATACATGTGATGCAGAGAACAGCACCGACACCCCTAAGGGTGATGCAGAGAGCACCGAGGGTGGTGGGGTTGATTCGCCTGGAAGCAGCGCTGATGTTGCTGCAGGTGAAGCACCCCACGGAGCCCTCTGGGTGAAGGCCTATGATATGGGTAAGGTCGACTTCCAGGAACTCAAGGGTAAGGGTATAACCGATATCTTCCTTGAGCAGCTGGCCTTCAACGATGCAAGGTTCAGGTCAAACCTTACCTCATTCCTTGGAAACGCCTCAGCCAATGGTTTGAGGGTGAGCGTCTGGGTCATCTGCCTCAAGGACTCAAGCGGTAACTGGTTCGACCCCACCCAGGAATTCATAGACAACCTCACACAGAGGGTGCTCGGATACACGGGCATCAGTGGTGTCGGGGGCGTGCACCTTGACTACATCAGATACCCTGGTAACGCATACCAGAGCCCAGGTGCAACAGAGGCCATAACCGGGATAGTTAAGAGGATAAGTGAAGCTGTTAAATCAGTTAACCCTGAATTTCTTCTATCAGCGGCCCTCATGCCCGAGAAGGGAGTCAACGCCTACTATTATGGTCAGGACTACACGAAACTCGCAGAGTACCTTGACGTCCTCATCCCGATGGCATACAAGGGCAACTACCGTGAAGGTTCATCATGGATAGAGAACGTCTCCGCCTACATCAAGAGTAAGAGCCTCAGTGCAGAGGTGTGGACAGGTCTTCAGACCTACAGGTCAGATGCTGATGTGACACCCATCCCTGCAGATGAACTCCTTGGAGATATTAACGCCGCCCTTCGTGGAGGGGCTGATGGCTACGCCCTCTTCAGGTACGGACTGATTGACAGGGAATTCCTTGGTGGAGTTCCAGCTGCAATAACAAAGCCGGTCGCTGACAATTCACTGACCTCATCCATGATCATGGACGCGGCCAGCAGGGTTAAGGCATTTGTGGAGTCAAATCACAGGCTCCCCAACTACGTCACCGTGGGGGAGATGCAGGTCACTCCTGGTGAATTCCTCTACATGCTGGCAGGGCTCATCAGCGGCAGGACCCCTGAGAGAGGGTCCTTCAGTGAAGCATCAGATATAAATCTCACGGCTTCAGGGACAATTCAGAAGGAGGAGTACCTGAGAATAGCCTCAGATGTCCTTAATTACATGTCATCAACAGGGAACGCACCATCAAGGATCTCATCAACTGCAGGGGACCTCAGCTTCAATGTCCTCCTCTACATCTTCTCAAAGATCGTCGCATTCCAGGAGGCCAACGGCAGACTGCCCAACTATGTGACGGTTGACAGTTCTGTTTTCTCAGGAAAGATTGACAGGGAATTCCTTGGTGGAGTTCCAGCTGCAATAACAAAGCCGGTCGCTGACAATTCACTGACCTCATCCATGATCATGGACGCGGCCAGCAGGGTTAAGGCATTTGTGGAGTCAAATCACAGGCTCCCCAACTACGTCACCGTGGGGGAGATGCAGGTCACTCCTGGTGAATTCCTCTACATGCTGGCAGGGCTCATCAGCGGCAGGACCCCTGAGAGAGGGTCCTTCAGTGAAGCATCAGATATAAATCTCACGGCTTCAGGGACAATTCAGAAGGAGGAGTACCTGAGAATAGCCTCAGATGTCCTTAATTACATGTCATCAACAGGGAACGCACCATCAAGGATCTCATCAACTGCAGGGGACCTCAGCTTCAATGTCCTCCTCTACATCTTCTCAAAGATCGTCGCATTCCAGGAGGCCAACGGCAGACTGCCCAACTATGTGACGGTTGACAGTTCTGTTTTCTCAGGAAAGATTGACAGGGAATTCCTTGGTGGAGTTCCAGCTGCAATAACAAAGCCGGTCGCTGACAATTCACTGACCTCATCCATGATCATGGACGCGGCCAGCAGGGTTAAGGCATTTGTGGAGTCAAATCACAGGCTCCCCAACTACGTCACCGTGGGGGAGATGCAGGTCACTCCTGGTGAATTCCTCTACATGCTGGCAGGGCTCATCAGCGGCAGGACCCCTGAGAGAGGGTCCTTCAGTGAAGCATCAGATATAAATCTCACGGCTTCAGGGACAATTCAGAAGGAGGAGTACCTGAGAATAGCCTCAGATGTCCTTAATTACATGTCATCAACAGGGAACGCACCATCAAGGATCTCATCAACTGCAGGGGACCTCAGCTTCAATGTCCTCCTCTACATCTTCTCAAAGATCGTCGCATTCCAGGAGGCCAACGGCAGACTGCCCAACTATGTGACGGTTGACAGTTCTGTTTTCTCAGGAAAGATTGACAGGGAATTCCTTGGTGGAGTTCCAGCTGCAATAACAAAGCCGGTCGCTGACAATTCACTGACCTCATCCATGATCATGGACGCGGCCAGCAGGGTTAAGGCATTTGTGGAGTCAAATCACAGGCTCCCCAACTACGTCACCGTGGGGGAGATGCAGGTCACTCCTGGTGAATTCCTCTACATGCTGGCAGGGCTCATCAGCGGCAGGACCCCTGAGAGAGGGTCCTTCAGTGAAGCATCAGATATAAATCTCACGGCTTCAGGGACAATTCAGAAGGAGGAGTACCTGAGAATAGCCTCAGATGTCCTTAATTACATGTCATCAACAGGGAACGCACCATCAAGGATCTCATCAACTGCAGGGGACCTCAGCTTCAATGTCCTCCTCTACATCTTCTCAAAGATCGTCGCATTCCAGGAGGCCAACGGCAGACTGCCCAACTATGTGACGGTTGACAGTTCTGTTTTCTCAGGAAAGTACCTTGCAGCAACAGCAAACTGTCAGGTGGGCAGTCCTGAGATAAGGGCGCTTGCATCGAGCATCACTAAAGGACTTACATCGGCACTCTCAAAGGCAACCGCAATCTTCAACTGGGTCAGGGATAATATCAGTTACAGCTTCTACTACAACACAAGGTACGGTGCCCTGGGAACACTCAAAAACCGGTCAGGTAACTGTGTGGACATCACCCACCTCCTGGTGGCCCTTTCAAGGGCTGCAGGGATACAGGCGAGGTACGTCCATGCAGCATGCACCTTCATTTCAGGGAACACCTATGGACACGTCTGGGCCCAGCTCTATGTAAACGGTGCATGGGTAAACGCTGATGCATC
Source organism: Methanothermobacter wolfeii (assembly GCF_025397995.1). NCBI lineage: Archaea > Methanobacteriati > Methanobacteriota > Methanobacteria > Methanobacteriales > Methanobacteriaceae > Methanothermobacter > Methanothermobacter wolfeii. Next base: position 691,016 of record NZ_CP104550.1, on the reverse strand, counting down.
AAGCAATATGAACTCCTTTGGAGTTATAAAGAACTGGAATAGCGCCAGTATAAAGGGGTACTATGAGGAACTACCATTCTAGTCTCCCCCCTTTTTTATTTTTTTAAATTTTAAGTGGTCCGTGAGCATCATATCCAGTTTATCGTTTTTCCACTGAATCCGTGGAGACCAGATAAATAAGCATACCTTATATTCTCATCCCCACACACAGATCACTGAGGACCAGATAAAACACACCATACCACATCTACTCTCATCCCCCACACACAGATCACTGAAGACAGATCTCACTGAAACACTGAACTAAATCCTCTTCCTGTATTTGAGTTCCCTGAACTCAAGGATCACCGCGGTGCCCTCATCTGATTCGAATCTGAGTTCACCGTCAAGCTGGTCTGCAAGGGCCTTCATGAGCGACATCCCCACACCCTCCCTGTACTCAGCCCCCAGGCCCGCGCCGTCATCGGTGACCGTGAGCCTCAGGAGCCCATCACCCTTCAGTTTCACCCTGATGTGGCCCCTGCCATCAGGGAACGCATGCCTGATTGAGTTGGTGACTGCCTCGTTTATAAGAAGTCCCAGGGGTATTGCGGTTTCTAGGTTCAGCCTGATATCTGTTTCAACACTGAACTCAACCCCATATTCATCGAAGGCTCCCCTCAGACGCTCTATCAGTCTTGTGATGAACGATTCCATGTCAACGCCTGTGAAGTCACCTGTGTCGTAGATGGTTTCATGGAGGATCGCCATTGCCCTCACACGGTTCTGGGCGTCCGTGAGGACAGATTTCACTGCTTCATCGGCACCTATTGACTGAATGTTAAGGAGGCTTATGATTATCTGGAGGTTGTTCTTTACCCTGTGGTGCACTTCACTGAGGAGGGCGTCCCTCTCAGTGAGGGCATCCTCAAGGGACCTCTGCGTCCTTATAAGGTCAGTTATGTCCGTGAGTGACACCATAGATCCCCTGAAATCTCCATCGGTGTACATGGGGATCATCCAGCCCATGTAGTAACAATCACCTATCCTTAGCCTTTCTATCATCAAGGGTTCCCTGTGGGATGGTTCAACAGGGATTTCATCCACCTCAAGCTCCTTCATGGCCCTGTTCCTGTAGATCATGTTTCCATCATGATCCAGGACAGCTATGGCCTCACCAAGGTTTTCAACAACATTCCTGAAGAACCTCCGGGCCTCGATGAGGGCCTCCTGGTACTTCACCTTCTTATCATCTATACCGCTGAGTTCCTCTGCAAGGAACACCACCGAGATGATGATGAGGGATGCCATCATACCCATCATGAAGATCACTCCGAAGCCGGGAAAGAGTGCAGGTTCGATTCTGAGGGTCAGGATGCCCAGGATGGTTATGCAGATTATCATGATGGGGAGTATGATCCTTGCAAGGCGTCCCTCACTGAAGGACCTGTGGAGGGGTGCCATCACACCATCCTCAGCGTAGAGGCTGAGTATGGCCGTGCATGAGAGTATGTGGAGTGTGGCCGTGTAGAAGGCCATCATGAAGTAGGTGCTGTAGACGTCCACTCCCCCGATGTACCCTGTGAAGACACAGTATGCCACCGAACCGCAGATAAGGGTCAGGATCTGGGGGAGTATGTACCTTGATGAGGCAAGGAGGATGAGTATCAGGCCGTAGGCAATGAAGATGATTGATGTTATGAACCTAGAGTTTACACCGTACTCCAGTGAACCGGTATCAAGGTAACCTGCAAGTGTGAGGGTGTAGAAGACCAGGAAGAAGACGCCTGCATAGACTGCAGGGAGTTTCACATCCCTTGAGAGCATGATAAGGGATGCTGCAAGGACCATGAAAATGACTGCTGTCACAGGCTGGACCGGAGCTGAACCCAGGACCTCACCCTTCATGAAGGTGTTTCCAAGGAACCAGCCGGCAAGGATAATGAGGGAGAAGATGATGATCAGAATTGAGACTAAAAATGACAGTCGCCTTGCAAAGGCCTCGGATTTTGAAACCAGAAAAATCACCCATACAGTGATATGTCAGCGGCGGTAATAATAATTTTTGATTTAAGAGGGGATTGATTATTAACTTTTATGGAAAAGGTTATATTGATCGTTCATCAGACTCTGCATCCGGGGGGATTGCAGTGAAGTCCTTTTTCTGTCCATTCTGCAGGGCCAATGTTGTGGCCGAGGCTGGGTGCACTGAGAAAATACACACAGGATATCAATTCTGCAGGGCCAATGTTGTGGCCGAGGTCCATGGAAACCAGAGGGCAAGGTTCTATTACATGGTATGCCCATCATGCGGTGCAAGGGTGTGCCTTGATACCGGCTGATGGCCTTATGCTGCTTTGACAGGATACTTTTATGAATTCCCACTGTAGCTGCATTCAGATGCCAGAACCATGCACCTGACTCCTGGAGATGATGCGCCCTTAACTTATATGGACCATTAGCCATAGATTAATTAAGGGTGATATCATTGAAGACCTGGACTTTGCTCCTCATCCTCCTGCTCCTCTCCCTGAACCATGTCAGCGGAGCCCCCTGGGATGATCAGGCCGTGGACTCCACCAGCTACGGGATCATCAGGGAGTCCCATGGTGAAGGGGATGGGAAGTACTGGATATTCCGGCCCTCAAGGCCCGGAAGGTACCCTGTTGTTGTATTCATACATGGCTGGGCAGCCACCGAGCCCCTCTTCTACATGGCATGGATAAGGCACCTTGTGGGGAGGGGTAACATCGTTGTCTACCCCAGGTACCAGAACCTCCTGGATACCGGTTCAGAGAACTTCACAGATAACAGTGCAGAGGCCCTCAAGGACGCCCTTATGAGGATCGGTAATGAATACAGCGGTGAACTCTTCCTTATAGGCCACTCTGCCGGGGGGATCATAGCGGTGAACCTTGCATCAAGGGATGATCTCCCGGAACCAGGGGCTGTCCTTGCAGTCCAGCCGGGTGTGTCTGAGGAGGGGAGGAAGTTCGAGAACCTCACAGGAATCCCGCCCGGGACGCTGCTTGTCGTCATGGCTGGTGATGATGATAACATAACAGGGACCAGGGACTCCTACCTCATAATGGAGGAGACGCCCCAGATCCCCTCTGAGAGGAAGATGTTCCTCCTGGTCAGGTCAGACGGACCCCTAAGGGCGGATCACCTGTCACCCCTCGCGGTTTCGGATGAATTCGGGGTCCTGGTTGATAACCTTGACTACAGCGGATACTGGAAGGTCCTTGACATCCTCATAGAACTTGGAGGGGAGAACCGGACCCTCATGGATGTGGACATGGAGAGGATACAGGATATGGGTAACTGGAGCGACGGGAGGCCCGTGCAGAGGATGATCCTCCTCTACCGGCCGGGGGTCGGATGGATGATATGAAGGGGTCCATGGAAATGAAGAGATGGAAACTGCCCTGATTGGTAGGTATATTAGTTTAATACTATTAACTTGAGTCATGGAGGAATATTATGGACAGGAAGATCCCTATAATCGCAGCCCTTGTGGCTGTCCTCATAATAACACCGGTACTTGCAGTTGAAGTCTTTGATGAGGCCATATTCTCACAGATACCCTACAGTTACACGTCCTACACATCAATACCCGCCAACAAGCCGGGTGAGGGGTCACTGGGGGGCTACTATTCCATAAACGGTAGGGGGAGGGACTTCAATTTCAGGATAGTCCTCCCGGGGGCAGAGAACTTTGACACCCATGAGGTTAACGGTACAAGGATATGCTACAATGAGAGCGGACTTACAGGGACCGGTCACATTGATGAAATTGACGTGACATGGAACACCATAACCTCCCTCCTGAGGGGCGACCTCAAGGGGGCCATGTTCCGGACCATGCTCAGGGGCACCTACAATATGACCTGCGCCGCGTGGACTGGCGGTGGAGCCTTTATAAATGATGGTGAGAAGTTCAGGGGCAACTTCACCATAAACGGGATTGAAACCTTCTTCGGGGGTAACTTCACCCTCCTCGAGGAGAACGGCCGCATGGTTATAAGGGCTGATTACATCTGGCACCCCCAGGGAAAACCCAGTGAGGCTAAAAGGGTCCGTAAGGACTTCTACATGTAGAAACTTTTTTTCTTTTTATCTGTCGGCGTAGTCAACTATGATCCTCTCTGAGCAGTTCTCCCTTATCACGGTGATATTAACATCCCTCCGGGCCTCAAGCATCAGGTTTATTTTAACGTCGGTCAGGTTCTCCTTCTCCACCCTCACCTCCCTGAGGGTTCCGTCAAGGGCCCCTGCAGATAAAAGGGAGAAGGCGAGTACCATGACGATGAGGAATGATAGGAGGGCCCACTCGCCGGCTGTCCCCGTCCTTATCCTGTTCTTCCTCCGGAGACAGTGGTAGGGTGTGTCCTTGAGGGGGTAGAGGAGGGGGCATCCGTAGACCGTGAAGAGGTCCATTATAATGTGGGATGTGATTCCAGCAAGTAGGGGTATCCCGTAGGCTGGGCTCTTCACTGCAAAGAGGAGAAGGGGTGGTAAAATGAGCAGCGAGTGTCCGATGCCCCTGTGTCTCCCTGTGAGGAAGTCCATGATGTCTGGGGTTACTGCTGATGCCCCGGCGAGGAGGGCCCCTGTGATCAGGCCTGATGCAGGGATCAGGGTGTTTATTATTATGAAGAGGAGAGCTCCTGCCACAATATGCGTCCTTGGCTTCATGTTCTCTAACCTGCAATGTAGGTCATGGTCCTGAAGGTTATGAGGCCGAACCAGAGGGCTCCGGCTGCCATGAAGCCCTCCCTGACCCCCACCCTGAAGTAGCAGAATGCTATGATTATGGATATCACCGCGAAGACAGCCACGGTGACGTCCACGCTCTCCTCATCCATGCACTCAGATGGGTTGGCCTTCCTGAAGGTCCTGTAGAAGGGGTAGACCTCCCTCCTGAAGGTCCCTGTAAGGCCTGTCATGTAGGTTATGTTGCCGTTCTCATGGAGCCAGAGGTACTTCCTTGAGGCCTTCTCTGAGAGGTCCTCGAAGTGGTCCATGAAGACCCAGGTCATGGATTCAAGGGAGGAGAGCCTTTCAAGGAGTTCGTTCACCGTGAGTTTGTCGGGTGCTTCAGGGTCATGGCTCCTCATTATCATCATGAGCCCTGCCTTGAGGGGCATGGGTGAGGGTATGTAGACCATCACAGGGTCTCCAGGGATTTTCTGATCCCTGAGGGCCTCTGTGATCTCCTGGTAGGTTTCCCTTACGCTTCCCCCGCAGAAGACTATGTTGTTCTTCTCTAGGCAGGACGCAATTTTTATTATGTTCATAAGAATAAGTAATAAGTAATACTATTTAAGTTTTTCGTATGTTCGGTCCTGGTGGAGCCTCCCCACTACGGGTAAATCTTTATGCATGCCATGATAAAGAAACTAAAGAAAGTGTGATGGTGGATCTGGATGAGAAGTAGAGCAGAGAGTATACTCAGAAACAGCGACTACAGGCGCGTACTTGAGAACATCGCATCCCTCACAGGAATACAGATGGTCCAGTACCTCCTCCCCCTCATAACATTCCCATACCTTACAAGGGTCCTCGGACCCGGTAACTATGGTAAGGTGGCCTTTGCAGTGGCCTTCATAACCTACTTCAACCTCATAACCGACTACGGATTCAACCTCTCAGCAACAAGGGAGATATCCATAAACAGGGATGACACCAAAAAGGTCTCAAGGATCTACAGTTCGGTAATGGTGACAAAGACCCTCCTCATGTTACTCACCTTCACAGCCATGCTCACCATCGTACTATCAGTTGACATGTTCAGGTCGGACCTCCCCCTCTACATATACACCTACGGCATCGTCCTTGGAAGCGTCCTCTTCCCTGTATGGCTCTTCCAGGGGTTTGAGAGGATGAGGTACATAAGCATCCTCAGGATACTCAGCTCACTCATATACACCGGCCTAATATTCATTGTGGTGAGGGGTCCCATGGACTACCTCTACGTGCCCCTCCTCAACTCCCTCGGATTCATAGCGGTTGGAATCTACAGTCAGAGGATAGTGAAGAGGGAGTTCAATGTCAGGTTCTTAAGGCCCTCACCGGCCGATATAAGGGAGCAGCTTGTTGATGGATGGCACCTCTTCATCTCAACCCTTGCAATAAGCCTCTACACAACATCAAACCGGTTCATACTCGGACTCCTCGCAGGGAACGTGACTGTTGGGTATTATGCCGTGGCAGAGGATATAACAAGGGCCCTCCTTGGACTCACATCACCCATAAGCCAGGCCATCTACCCCTACTTCTCCAGGATACAGGAGGAGGACAGGGAGAGGGCCAGGAGTGAACTTAAGAAGATGCTCATCATAATGGGTGCCCTGACCTTCGGCCTCTCGGTCCTTATGGTCCCCCTTGCACCCTTCATCATAGGGGTGCTTGCTGGTCAGGGATACGCTGAGAGCATACCCCTCCTCCAGATACTGGTCTTCATAATATTCGCGGTGGGGGTAAACAATATCCTGGGTACACAGGGTCTTCTTTCCTTCGGTTACAAGAAGGATTTCACCAGGATGGTCCTCTATGGAGGCCTGATCCACATTGTACTCTTCCTCGCCCTTGTAATCCTCATGGGTTCGGTGGGTGCCGCGATAATGAACGTGATGAGAACGGCATCATCATCCATAAGTACGGGCCCCACATCTTCCACACAGATTACAGGGAGGTCTTCGAGTACCTCTCACGCTTCACAGAGTGGAGGGAATACCAGCACCGTGTGCTGGGATCAATTGATGGAAGGCTGGTCCCCCTGCCCTTCAACCTCACATCAATGAGGGAACTTCTGCCGGAGAGCCTTTCACGGCGCCTTGAGGAGAAACTACTTGAAAAGCACCCCCATGGGGCGCGGGTCCACATACTGGAACTCATGGAGGAGGATGACCCTGACCTCAGATTCCTGGCAGACTACATCTACAGGAAAGTCTTCCTGAACTACACCATGAAGCAGTGGGGCCTGAAGCCAGAGGAGATTGACCCCGAGGTTACCGGGCGCGTGCCGGTGGTCCTCTCCAATGATGACAGGTACTTCCAGGACACCTACCAGGCTGTGCCCCTCAGGGGTTACACCGGGATGATAGGGAGGATGCTTGACCACCCGAACATCAAACTCATGCTCAACACATCCCATGATGAGGTCCTGGAGCTCAGGGATGGAAGTATCTTCGTTATGGGTTCGGAGTTCAGGGGTAAACTGGTATTCACAGGGAAGATCGATGAACTCTTCAATTACAGGTACGGTGAGCTCCCCTACCGTTCCCTTGACTTCAGGTTCGAAGCACATGACATGGAATGGTTCCAGGAGGCTGCGACCATAAACTACCCCAACAACTATGATTACACCAGGATCACTGAGTTCAAGCACCTTCACCCTGTAAGGTCAGATAGGACAGTTATAGTGAAGGAGTACCCCTGCAGTCATGTGAGGGGTGAAAATGAGGCTTGCTATCCCATCTTCACAGAGGAAACCCGTGAAATGTACAGAAGGTACCTTGAACTTGCAGCTGACTACGATAACCTTGTCCTTGTGGGCAGGCTTGCGGAGTACAGGTACTATGACATGGATGACATCGTGAAGAGGAGCCTGGATGTTTTCAGGGAGATGATACTCTGATGAATTCAGCCGCTACAATAGAAGTAAAGTACCATGTTTTAAGAGAACCACACGAGAGGAGATACCTTGAAAGTTTCAGCAGTGGTTGTGACCTTTAATCGGAAGGAACTTCTCATTGAATGCCTGGAGGCCCTCAGGAGGCAGACAAGACCCCTTGATGCCCTGTACATCATAGACAACGCATCAACCGACGGTACAGAGGAACTCCTCGGGAAGGAAGGATACCTTAACGGAAGCATGGAGAACCTCCATGATGGAGGTGTGATTAAAGTCAACTACATCAGACTCCCGAAAAACACGGGGGGAGCCGGAGGATTCCATGAGGGAGTCAGAAGAGCCTACAGTGATGGATACGACTGGATATGGCTCATGGACGATGATGCTGAACCCCTCCCTGAGAGTCTTGAGAGATTACTTGATTATGAGAGTGATGGTGTTGCTGCCCTTGCCAATCTAAAGGTTGGCATTGATGGCATGCCACAGGTGATACACAGGGGTTTCTTTGACTTTAACAGTTTCAGATGGGTTGTACGACCCATTAATCCTGAGATAAATGATGAGTGCATTAAGATTGACCACGCATCATTTGTGGGCATCCTCATTAATTCAGAGTCCATAGGGAAGGTTGGGTTCCCGAGGGAAGATTTTTTCCTGCACTATGATGATGTTGAGTACTGTTTAAGGTTGAGGGGTACGGGTGATATAATCCTTGTTACAGGAAGCAGGATACTCCACAAGGACGCTGCCTGGGATAACCTTGAAAAGAAAAGATTTTTATGGAAAGAAGTTTCCATGGTTCCCTATGAGAAACTATGGCTCAGGTATTATGGTCTCAGGAACCATACCTGGCTACGTAAAAGGAATATGAACCCCCTGCTCTTCTACATATTCCTTTTAAGGGCAATTCCCCTTTCACTACTGGGACAGATCATCTCCATGGATAATGTAATAAAAAGATGCAGATTCATACTGAGTGCATATTATGATGGTATCCGAGGAAACTTCAATAACGAGAAACCTAAAAAACAGTTATATGAATAGTTTTACCAGGGAAACGGTATCATTATTAGAGTGTTATATGGATGAACAAATATGATTCTCCACATGACAATCATGAGTTTATTCAGAGCCCCCAGTTTGCTAAAAAATCCTTATTCAGATACTGAAAGTTAATAAACCTTGATTGGTACTCTCCTTTAAAACCTTGAGGGAGTAATGTGACCGTGCAAGGAGAAAATCGACGCTTTCAAGGGAATCATCAGCACCATCAATATCCCTAATCCGATCCTCTGTTAGTTCCAATGCATGCGGGAACCCGTCAGAGGAGATAGGCCCTGGTGATGAGTGCATTCAAGATCCTACTCCATCCTTTAAGCCTTGAAGTGTGGTAATTGTCCGCTGAACCATACCCGCTTCTTATATTATCATGTACACTGAGGGGGTCACAGCCCATCCTTTACCTCGGGTGCTATGAGTATTCCCTCATCATATTCTATTTCACCAACCATGACATTATAAACCCTGTATTCTTCAGGGGCCGGCTCCTTAACGGCAGGATAATAATATAAGTAAGCATTGAATCCGATATGGTTCCTTAAATGGTATACAAGCTTGTGTAGTAGCTCCGGGGCCCCTGTAACAGTTCTTGCAGGGCAGTATGAACCTTTGTATCTGGATATGCTGGAATCATGTCCTATTCACTCCAGTTAAATGTGTGGAGTAGACAGGTTCTCATAGTTAGTTGGCCATGTCAGGGCCAGGGGATTGATCTACCGCCGGCATCTTAGACTCTTCATCTGCATCATATGAAAAGGATATAAACATGGACCTATAAAGTGATGGTATGAATCAGGTGCAGAGGATAGTTAAGAACATCGGTGTTACAGGGTTTGCCCAGGTTTTAACATCATTAATGGCCTTCGTACTCCTCCTATACCTTGCAAGGATCCTTGGCGAAGCCGACTTCGGGAAGTACAGTTTTGCAATCTCACTTACCACTCTCCTTGCAACATTCACAGACCTCGGTGTCAACCAGTTACTTGTAAGAGAGATAGCAAGGGATAAGGATCTCTCGGAAAGTTACATCAGTAACGCCGTCATCCTGAAGGTGCCGCTGGGGGTGATGACCCTTGCACTGGTACCCATCCTTTCATGGTTACTATCACTTAGCGGTGATATGACCATGCTCCTTTACCTCTTCGGATTCTATAACGTCCTTCTCACGATTTCAGGCACCTATCTCTCACTCTTCCAGGCGTGGGAGAGGATGGAGTATGTTGCAGTCTTCCAGATAATTGAGAGGTCCGTGACCGTCACGCTTGGACTCGCGGTCCTTTTCATGGGTTATGGTGTCTTTGCCGTTGCCCTTGTCTATGCAGTTGCCGGTGTCCTTGACCTCCTTGTTGCATCAGCTATCAGCTTTAAGAGGTTTGTGAGGCCGTCCATCAGCTTTGAACCTGGTCTTCAGTGGAGGCTCCTCGTGGAGGGTCTCCCCTTCGGTCTTAATTCCCTTTTTGCAGTGTTCTTCTTCAAGATAGACACCGTGCTCCTGGGGATCCTCAGGGATGATGTTGCTGTTGGTGTATACAATGCTGCCTACAACCCCCTCCTGAGCCTCAGCATGATAATATCAGGCATGGTTTCATCAGCGGTTTATCCAGTGATGTCAAGGCAGTTTACTGATGGGGGGGATGTCCTTGAGAACTTTACCATGGTATCCTGCAAGTATCTTTCAATCATCAGCTTCCCCATGGCCGCCGGGTGTCTGGTACTTGCAGACAGGTTCATCTCCCTCTTCTACGGTGGAGGTTTCAGTGGATCCATAATCGCCTTTCAGATCCTGAGCCTCTTCATACCCATAAGGCTTGTGAGCACCATCACAGGGACCCTTTTAAGTTCCATAGACAGGCAGGGCCTCAGGATGCTCAGCGTGAGCCTGAGCGCTGCCCTGAACATCATACTGAACATCATACTCATACCATTATACAGTTACATCGGTGCAAGTATAGCGACAGTGGTGTCAGAGCTATTCCTCTACATGCTCTTCCTCCACTATATAGGTAGACACTATAAACATGTAGATGTGAACGGTACATTCAGGAAACCTGCACTTGCATCTGTAATTATGGGGGCGGCCGTCTACCTGATGATGGACCTGAACCTTTTAATCATTATACTTCTTGCATCCTGCATTTACTTCGGAGTCCTTATCCTCATCAGGACCTTTGATGAGGAGGATAAGGTGATACTGATGAAACTTATGGGGAGGAGTCCATGAAGAACATTGGTGAGATCAGGGATCTTTGTACCGGCTGCGGGACATGCGCTGCCATGTGCCCCAGAGAGATAATTGAAATGAATGTTAACAGAAAAAAAGGAATATATGAACCAATCATAGTAGGGGAATGTGATGAGTGCGGCGTCTGCATAAAGGTCTGCCCGGGGGTATCCGTTGATTTCAGGGAACTTAACAGGGAAATATTCGGTTATGAAGGAGAGGACATGCTCCTTGGCAACCATGAAGCCTGCTATGTTGCCCATTCAACCGATGAAAAACTCAGATACAATGCATCATCAGGCGGTATGGTGACCCAGATACTCATCCACCTAATTGATAAGGGCATCGTCGACGGGGCCCTTGTAACCCATATGAACCCTGAGAAACCCCTTGAACCTGAACCTTTCATTGCAAGGACCCCTGAGGATATCATTGAGGCGGCTGGATCCAAGTACTGCCCGGTACCCGCGAATATAGCCCTCAGGGAGATCCTCAGGGAACCTGGAAAGTACGCTGTTGTAGGGCTGCCCTGCCATATCCAGGGCATCAGGAAGGCTGAAATGATCAACAGGAAACTGAGGGAGAGGATAGTATATCACCTAGGAATAGTATGCAACCACACACCATCATTCATGGCCACGGAATTCCTCCTTGAAAAACTGGGAGTCAGCAAAAATGAAGTTAAAAGTATAAAGTATCGTGGTGAGGGATGGCCCGGAAGCCTTAAAATTGAAACAACCACGGGTCAAATACTACTACTACCCGAATATTGGGGATCTGGGTTCGGGCAACTCTTTATACCCCCAAGATGTAGAAGATGCTCTGACCATATGGCTGAACTGTCTGACATGTCATTTGCAGACCCCTGGCTACGGGAATTTGAAGGTGAAAATATAGGAAAAACCTTAATAGTACTCAGGAAGGACATTAAAATACTTGATGACCTTAAGAAGGAGGGACTATGTAACCTTGAACCTATAGAAGCAGAAAAGGTCCTTCTTTCACAATTATACAATATTTACATGAAAAAGAAGGTTCATATGATCGATAATGACCTATATAAAGGCAGATTCCCAGAAATTGACCTTATCGACAAATTAATCTCCATTTTTGAACCAGAAAAACTGCGAATTCCCAAAAAACTCATAAAGATATACATGACCCTATACTCCATTCTCGTATCTCTAAAGGCTCGTAAAGATTTCCTCATGTGATTTTAAGGGAATCGCAGAGTTCCCTTACAAGTTCACCATTCTTGAGGGCCTTTCTTTTCACCTCTGGGATGACCTTTTCTAGATGTTTTTTTATTCTTTCACGGTTCTCCCAGGCCTTCATGGTCTTTTCATGTAGGATATCATAGTTCAAATCATCTATGTCTATTATGTACTCATCTAGGCCAAGAAGTTCTCCTATTATCCCATGCATTTTGTGACTGTAGGCAATACCAACACTTGGTATGCACTGTGATGTTGATGCAATAACAGCGTGCATCCTTGCCCCTATAAATAAATCACAAAGTCCTATTATTCCTTTAACTTCCTCTGGCGTATAGTCCCCTTCAATAACATTAACGAGATTCTTATTTTTGATTTTTGAATAAACTTTTTTTGCAATTGAATAATCATCATGGACATTATTTAGGACATGAGGTATTAGGAGTATGTTAACATCATAGGTTTCGATTAGTTTGTCTATGAGTTTAGCATTCATCATTATATAATCCATATGACGACCAGCATCTTTAAGAAGATCATATATGTGCTGACTCACATTTATACCTATTATTGATCCCTGAGACGCCCTTATATCCTCATTTTTTAGTATTTCCTTGATATTTTCCTTCGATGCGGTTTTAAGTAGAAAGGCGGGGTCAGCTCCTAAAAAGTAATTTCTTATTCCTAACATTTTTAAATAATTCTCTGTTATCTTCTCCCTTATAATCAGAAGGTCAACTTTATTTAAGCAGAACTTGGCCAATAAACGGGAAATGGGATTATTAAATGGCCCCAGGGACTGTGCATAAATAACATAAGCCTTCTTAGCCAGTAATTTATAGGAAACTATATTATAAAAAAACCCGAATACTGTTAGTATTCCATAGTCCTCAGAAATGGTGTCTCCATGGAGATCAATAACGATATCAAAGTCATCAGATTCTTTTCTGATTTTGAATAAACGGAGTTTTGAAAGTAGATCATCTGAAAATTCAATTCCCTTACAGTTTAATTTGTCCCTGTTTGGCCATGGAGTCACTGCCTTGAATAGTGCGTTTTCAAAATAGTTCTTTAGTGTCTGAACTGTACTTTTAAGTATGGCTGCAGTTCCTTTATTTCTAGAACATTCAATGCCTATAAGTAAAAATCTGACACCTTTCACCTTTATTCCTCACATATATACCTTACAGCCGCATTAAATCCTTCAACCATGTGATCATATGTGAATCCATCATTTATTATCTTTCTAGAAGCATCACCCATCCTCCTTTCAAGGTCAGGGTCATCTAGTATTTTCTTTATAGATAAGGCCAGTGCTTCAACATCTCTCTCAGGTACCATGAATCCATTAACACCATCCCTGATCAGGTTATATGCACCTCCAACAGCCTCCGTTGCAATAACTGGTTTACCGCATTGCATGGCTTCATTAAGTACAAAAACCCATGGATCACCTATTTTAAACGTGATAGATGGCACAACAACAACATTCGCCATTAAATAATAGGTGCATATTTCATCCTGAGATGCTTTGCCTGCAAAAAATACATTATCGATTTTCAGTTCTTCAACAAGTTTTTTAAGATTTTCTTCTTCATCACCATAACCCACTATAACTAAAGAGGATTCTGGATCATCTAACACCCCAAATGCCTTTATAAGGTAGTCAACACCTTTTCGTTTTACCAAACGTCCTACGTATAGTACAATTTTTTTATTGAAATCTCCCTTTATATTATTATTTTTTATTTTTATATGAGTTGCATTGGGCATTATAAATATCTTTTCACTTTTAGTGAGCTTTTCATAGTATTTCTTGTGTATGGTCCCTGGTACTACAATAGCATCAGCCAGCTTCGAGAAAATTTTTACTAATGGATTTATAAGTTTTCTCTTGGTTGAAAATCCCCAGTCCCAATCCTCCCTGAAGAGCAGTATCTTCTTCCCTCTCAGCTTTGCAATAGCATATATTATCATCGTTTTAACTAATTCAGGAATATTATCCCATGAACCTCCAACCACCAGATCATAATCAGCTTTTAAAAGCTCCTTTGCAAGATCAAAAATGCTACCAGAAATTTTATAATCCAATCCCTCCATCTCTTTAATCGCATCCTTATATGATTCTGCATAAACGTCTCCAATAATATTAAAATCTGTGAAAAAATATTTGATTTCAAATAATTCATTCAATTTTTTGAAAAAAGGTATTCTGTACCACATAGCCGTATTATGTATGAAAAGTATTTTCATGATCTGACACCACATTCTTTTCTTGATTTTTAGTTTTAAGCCCCAGATTATAAATCCTTCTAACTTATGCATCTTACACTCTTTAGTGTCAAGTTCAAGACCAGTAGAGGAAATTCGGCTCGGCTATTAACCTTTTTGAGGTCTTAACTGTACCTACAACCTGCGCTACAGATCCCTTATTCCATGAACAGTTCGTATTCGTTATGAGTATTTTAGTCATAATATGGCCTCCAATTGTTATACATTTTAGTATCATTATTTTGATAGTATCTTAGAGTAACCGTTATCATAAATAACATTTGACTTAGCAATTCTATTTATAGTATTTAGGAGCGTGTCGTTTTCTAGAGAAGAATCTAAAATTATTTTTTTATTTAAAACATTATATCTGGACAGATATCCATAGTAATTGTTTATTCCAGAAGGACTTGTATAGTTAAGAATTCTAAATTTTTTTGCTGTGAATATTTCCTCCGTGAAAAAGCTCATTTTAAAATTCCCAGTAGAAAATCCTTTACCAAACGAACATACTGAAAAAAGGAACTTGTGATCTCCAATATTATCAAAGAGCACAACCTTCTTTTCATCACCAAAATGCAATACCCATAAGGCACTGTAAACGTCGCTTTTGTAGACCGTACCCGCATCAAGCACGGTCTTTTCAGAAAATTCTGGAAATGCACGCCCTGGAGCATCACCTAAACTGTAAACGAGGGAAGTCCCAGCAATAAACTGTAAAAAAAGTACTGAAGAAAGTATTAATACTCTCCACTGGACTAAAGATCCTCTATTAAAAACTCTAAAGAATTTTTCTGCAATAAATTCCCCCCCCCCCAAAAACAAAGAAAATCGCAGTGAATATGAGAATATGGTAAAATAACCTTTCCACATCATAACCCTTCGTGACATAGGGAAGTACAACAGATAAAAAAAGGATAAATAGACCGACAAAGGATAAACAAATAAGATTAGCATTTAAATGCTCTGAATATCTTTTCCGAAGTGCATCCACAATACCTATGGCAATGAAACCAAGAGACAAATAGTGACTAATAATTCTCACAAACTGTGAAACATACTTAACCCCAACACCAAATGCTGTAGTAACAGTTCCACCTCTATAATCCATTACAAAAAATTTTGTAAGACTAGCAATAGTATTCCTAAAGAACTCAACTCCTGCAATGAACGGGACCCTAGTAACCTGGCCGAACCATAGAAATAAAACCGTGAAAAACAGAACACTGAAACCTATCGTAAGATTTGAATTATTCTCCTCCTTGAAGAACAATAATATTGAAGAGAACAAAAATATGAAAAAAGTTAGATAAGCCGTTGAGTAATGTGAGAATATTATCAGAATTGAGAATATTAAAAATAGAAGAGCCTTCTTCCACCCCATGATCCTATTATTTAACAAGACCATCACCGCCAGCGCAAAGAAGAAGACTGCCATCGCAGTTCTTAAATGTGTCGGCATATCCCACAGAAATGGCTGCTGAGATGCAAATAAAATTGCAGCTATTAAGGCTCTTCTACCACCATATTCCCTAAAAATATTGAAAACTATAATAGGAAGTAAAAAGAGACCACATTGCATTAATTTAAAGATACAATTCACAGATAATCCGCTCAATAATGAATAGATCGCTGGAAATATTGTAATACTTAAACAAGAATTATATGCACCCGCATAATTTGAAATAGACCAATATCCCATTTTAAGTGTTAAATTACCCAGATAGTATTCAAGCATTGCATCATTGAATACCCATATATATTCTGAATATAAAGACACCACCAAAGCCATACTCAGACTAATATTAAATATGGCGGTTGTATAGGTTAGTGATGAAATACTTCCGCGAAAGATCGTGATCAAAGAAATAGCATAAACTATTACCAACATCATCAAAAAAATATTAAATAAAGGACTATGGTAAGTTCTCATAATATAAGAACCTATTATACCCATTAAAGGCAACAAAAACGACATTATCATCGGAGAGGTCAATTTTTCATTTTTCAGAGAACTTAAAATATTAAAATCAAATGAAATTTTATTTCTCGCCAAAATTAATTTTATCTTTAATTGATTAAAAGGTTCTTGAATGACCCACCATGCAATGTTAAAAATGCAGTTACTTTACTGCGCCATATTTTAAATAATGTTCTAAACCCTACCGGTCCATTAACCTGAATCACATCATATTTTTTGAGAAGTCTAGTATTAATCAGATCCTCATCAACAACCACTCCTTTATAACCAAGTTCATCGAAAACTTTTATATAAGAATCCAATGCGGTGTATATTCCACTCTTTTTTTGGTGGTAAAGTTTAAATGGATCGACAATCAAAATCTTCTTCAATTTTTCACCAACTTCATATTTTTAGGACAGTTGTATAGTGAAGAGCAGAATTTTTAATCTCACTGCACCAACATTAATCACGCCTATTTTTTATAGATTATTCTCCATAATATTGTCATCTTTAAATAGTAGAAGTTAATTTAACTAAAATCATTAAATATCACCTAAGATAAATACGCCACCATTATCATAAATTCTGTTTTTATAAGAAAGGATATTTCTGTATTCATCTATTCGCTCAACATTATCCATCTTTAACTTTCCTTTAATAAACCTTGGGGCTGCCAGGGGTGGATCCAGAAATACGAGGCCCTTATTAACATTCGTCCAACGGAGATAAACATATCCATTTTCAGTTCTTTTATTCTTAAAATATTCAATGTTCAATTTGGGATTGGTGTAAAACCCCTTAAGTATCCTTGAAGAACCAAATGCATCCGTGTTTATGGTTTTATTAGCCCCATGAACTGAAAGCCATTTTGCACCAGTAACCTCACTATCATAAATAAATGTTTCATATCGTCTCTCACCTCCACTATCATATGCATAAGAATAGGGAATACCAGCAAAGTGGTAATTCAAGTATGTGACAGATGAAAAAAGGATTAATAGGAGAACCAGAATTAAGGGTGTATCTGGCACTTTACGCCTTAAAATATCCCTTAAACTTTCAACACCAATTATAAATAAAGGCGCAAGGAAAACTAACATTTGTGTGAATAATCTCGTGCCACCATAACCCTTTGATACAAATGGTAAGATGATAAACGATGCAAGTAGTCCCAGGGAAATCATTACAGCGGCCGTGTATTCCTGACTCACATCATCCCTTCCTTTAAAGATTAAACTTAAAGCCCCGATACCTATCAGGAGAAAAATCAAATCATGTATAACCGTACTGAGGAGATTTGGAATCTGTGCTATACCTATACCCACTACTGAGAGCTCACTGTTATTTCTCATGTCTTCGGAGAAAAAGTTCCCCATGCTTGAGATTGTTCTTTCAAAGAAGGTGACAGCATCATTAAAAGAAGCTCCCGTTGCCTGGGCATTCCATGCAAATATAACCACAAAAAACAGAACAGCTACTGAAGCTCCAAAAAAGTAGCTCCTCTTTGGTTTTCCAAATGAAAACCTTTTAAGGACCCATACTACCGGCGGAATCATGAAGGTTAAAATTGCAAACACATAGGCTGTTGTGTAATGAGAGAAGACCGTTGATATCATGAATATTATGAATAAAAGCTTCTTATATGACCTCTTAAGGTCTGAAGTCAACACCATTATTGCAAGAGAGAAAAATATGAGTGCTATAACCTGCCTGCACCATCCAAGGATATAAATGAATGAAAACTGGAATATGAAGAGCAGAGAAGCATAAAATGCCATGTTCCTGTCCTTAAGGACCCTCTGACTGATGAAGTAAACTGCAAGGGGCATTACTGCTCCAAGGAAGCCATAGTAAAACTTGAAAATGTATGGGGCAGGTACATTCAGGATGAACCTGTAAACAGCAGGTAGTATGGTTACACTTAAACAGGCGTTATATGCATCATTTATTGTACCTGAAAACACCCAGTGGCCATTCATGAGGACTGACCTAAAGAGGTAATACTCAATATGGATGTCCCTCCCTATAACGTAATTTGATGGGAGACCGTTCATAATCAGGAGCGACAAGGCTATATTAAAGAGAGCGAAGGGGTATGTTAAATGATGTGACCTCTCCTTCAGGAGGGTCAAGAATATGATATAAAGAGGTATTGAGAGCAGGACTCCTAGTAGAAGCATATTGATGGAATAAGTGTTCATGAGGTATGACCCGAGGACTGTTATGACTGGAAACATGAAGGAGACTAATGCTGGTGAAAGGATCCCCTCCTTTAAATCAAAATCATGGGTCAACCTGCCGTCCGTCCTGAAGCGGTACCCTATTAAAAGGATTGCTATAAGTATATTCAGAGATGCAAGAAGTGGTAACAGGGAAATAGGTCGTGGGATTAATGGATAGGTCATGTTAAGCAGTAGCCCGGTGAAAATGAGTAGAAATAGACTTAAACCAACGGATAGAAGGCTTTTTTCAAGTAATTCAAGTTTAAGCCCCATTACCCTAATTAAAAGATAGCCAGGGACAAGACTAAAAAATATGAATGGTAACGACTGTCTTAGGAGTGGAATGTTCATAAGAACTGCTATATCTGTGATTAGAAGTAGAAGAATGAAATAAATAACATCCTTTCTCATAGTAATCCCCTGTAAATCCTTTCAAGTTTTTCTAGGTGTTCCTTTATTGTGTACTTTTTTGCACTTTCATGTGCATTTTTTTCGAATTCCTTTAATATAGAAGGATCCTCTACGAGTCTTTTAAGTGTACTCTTAAGCTCATCTTTATCTCCCGGCTCAAACAGAAAGCCGTTGCAACCTTCACTGACAAGTTCAGGGATCCCCCCAATATTGCTTCCAATTACGGGTGTTGAATGGGCAAAGCTTTCATATACAACCATCGGCGAATTCTCATACCATACTGAAGGAACAACAGTTACATTAGCCTTACCATACATTCCACTGAGCTCTTCACCCTCAAGGAATCCATGAAAAATTATTCTCTCATCGTCTCCGTGGAGTGCCTTCAGTTTATTCTCATCAGGACCTCGCCCCACGATATGGAGCCTTATGTTATCATCCCCAAGTTCCCTGAAAGCCCTTATCAGGACATCTACACCTTTATGTTTAGATAATGCTCCAACATAGAGGATATCAATTGTGATATAATCCTTCTCTATGATCTCAGGATCTTTTTCAACAGGATTAGGTATCACAGCAATCTCAGAGTCCCTGAAAAACCCCTGAGACTTTAATTTATCAATCAAAGACTTTGAAGGGGATATTACAAAGTCCGGTATCTTATCTATGAAAAATGAATTCACCTCCTTATAGAACCTACAAGGTATTCTTGGTTCAGTGCATATGCTCCCATCACCTTTAAGTAAATTCGCCCTCACACAGTAAACTGAGTAATCATGTACCGTGAAAACAACAGGAACATCTAATTTTTTAGCAGCTGAAAATGCCGCCCCTGAAAAACCCTTGAAATTATGTATATGGATAATATCTGGTTTTTCCTCCTTAAGAATATCTTTCAATTTAAGGTATGCTGAGGGGTTCCATAAGTCAATCAGATGCCATAAAAGCTTCTTAATAATACTCTGATCTGAAAGATTGTAGATACTGTATATATTAAGGGGTATGCGATATGTTTTAATGTCATCCACATCAACCTCCTCTGTCTTCGAGTGATGGTTGGTAGTAACCACAAAAACCTCATGTCCCCTTCTCTGAAGTTCCCTTGCGGTTTTCTCTGCAACCACCTCGGCACCGCCAATGATAGTGGGTTTATAAAGGCTTGAAATGATACATATCTTCACTTTAATCCCCCTTAATTAAAAACTTAACACCTTAATTCGATCATCACCACCTTTGTATTAGGCGGCTTTAAGATGTTCATATACTTTAAAGGTTTCATCTGCACACCGATCCCACGTAAACTTTTTTGATTGTCTTAGAGCCCTTTTTATCATTTTGGTCCTTAGATTCTTATTATTTAAAAGCTCGTATATTGCAGATGCGAATCCATCAACATCATAAGGGTCAACCATTATTCCACCATCACCAACAACTTCAGGGATCGCCGTACTATTAGATGCCACAACGGGAGTTCCACAGGACATTGCTTCAAGGGGTGGGAACCCAAAGCCCTCGGCTATTGATGGAAAGACGAATACATCAGCGAAATTATAGAATAGTGGGAGTTCGTATTCAGAAACGTGATCTAGTACCCTAATATCGTTATTTAAATCTAGCTTATTTATCAGTACAATGTTTCTATTACTTAGTTTGTTTATCTTTATAAGTACCACATCATCAACATCATTAAACTCATTTTTCAGTTTATAAAAAGACCTGATTAATGTTCCAACGTTTTTCCTTCCCACATCACTTCCAATATGCAATATGTATCTGCAATTTCTTTTTAATCCATATTTATCATATAAGCAATCATATTCATTGGTCTTTCTGAAAGTGTCTCGATCTACTCCTAAATAAGTTGTGAAGATATTTTCATGTGAAATGTTCCAATTTTTCACTAATTGGTTTTTTGTATAATTCGAAACTGTGATAATTGCATCAGCCCCTGTAATACCCTTATATAAAGGCATGCTAATGATCTTCCTGAAAATGTTATCAGGATGCGTGGCATAAAAAAGGTCATGGACAGTTATAACGGTTTTTTTAGATGAAAAACGTTTATAATATGTCAGAACAGATAAATCTTGAGAAGAAATATGATAAATATCATAAAAGCTGGGAATAAACCTTGCAGCTCTGCAGTCAAACAAAAATTCAGACCATATAAATTTTTCATTTTCCAAGAAAGGTATTTTTCTTAATTTAACAATGACTTTTTCCTCGCCATTCAATTTACACAAGGCTTTTCGTTCATTATCAAAAAGAAAATGATCAAACACTGTGTTTTTTTTATTTAGTTTATTTAGTGATCTATAAAGCGAAAAAATATATCTGCCTGTTGCAATGTTATTTGGTGAATTATTAATTAAAGCAACTTTCATACTATTCCTCCTCTATTACATGAAATAAAACTTATAAAAAACAATCTTTTAATCATAAAATACTTATATAAAATGACTCAACCATCGAAGTTATCCTTTCCCAGTCATATTTCCTGCCGTTCTCGATACAAGATCTTCTTAAGCTATTTCCACCATTGAGATGCATTGATATACTTTCTGCAATTTCCTTTTCAGAAAGATTATCCTTTATTCCAAGCTTTTCACAACAGCCTTTATAATAGTCGATCATGTCGCCTTTACCTACCATTACAAGCACGGCTTTTTTTTCATTATAGATTTTCTGAAAAGCCCTTAAAAGAATTTCAACTCCTTTATGAGTAGTTGCTCTGTTCATAACTCCAACAAAAAGTATTATATGATGGTCATAGGGTATTCTCCACTTCTCTCTTATATTTATTACTGGAGCATCATCGTATTTCTCTAAATCGACACCTGGGGGTATCCAAACAGTTTTGTCATTTAGTCCCTTTAGAAAATCTGATTCATTATAGGAGTATGGAGAAGGTGTTATTACTTTGTCCACTATATTTAATGTGATCTTATTAAATGTGTGATTATAAAGTGTAGAAAATACTTTCATTAACCCGTCAGCGTAGACATCATTGTGCCATGTAATGACGGATGGCAGATTGCAGATTTTGCATGCTATGGCAGCCATATCTGGAAAAAATGGAAGATAATAGTTAATATTACATATATCAAAATCATTATCTCTGATGTATGATACGATATCCTTAGCGAGAGTTAACTTTATGGGTGTCGTTGAGACTTTAAAATCAGACCTTAAAGTGTTTATCTGGATTTTATCATCATCGAGAGGGTGTTTTCTCTCATTGGATGTGCATAGAACCGTTATATCATGTTTGGCTGAAAGTTTCTCGGCAATCTTGTACATATAGAATTCAGCCCCTCCTCCATCCGGATAAAAATAGGGGGAAATCATCAGTATGTTCATGAGTACCCTCCGAGATATTTAAGGAACATCCTTGCTGAATAAATTAATCTCCTCAGCTCCGCAAGTCCATTTTTTCTCAGAACCTGTCTGAGGGCTGTTACAACATAGCCCGGTGAGAGATAATAATTACGTAGTATATCATTAACTTCCTCTGTTATCTCATCCTCAGTAAGCTCAGGATACCTTATAATTGATTTTTGGTGTCCGTTCTCATCAAGGTATTCGTTGGGATCATCCGTTAGAAGATAGCCATTCTCAATACACCAGGCATAGAACTCTGTACCCGGGAAAGGGGATGCAACAGATACCTGGAGGATGTCAGGTTTAATCTCCCCTATCAACTTCTTGGTGTTCCTGATTGTCTCATGTGTTTCTCCAGGAAGCCCTATAATAAAGTCTCCATGGACGAGGAGCCCTGCGCGCCTGGCATCCTCCGCAAACTGCCTTATATCCTCAACTGTGATGCCCTTCCTTATCCTTTTAAGTATATCATCATTACCCGACTCAAATCCAGTTATAAGTAATCTGCAGTTAGCCTCCTTCATGGCCTTCATAGTATCGTAATCCAGTCCAACCCTTGCATTGCAGGCCCATGTTACCCTAAGATCCCTCTCAAGATACTCCCTGCAAAACTCAAGGACCCTCTCCCTGTTAATGGTGAAGGTGTCATCCTCAAAGAAGACCTCCTTCACCTCTGGGAGGTTTCTTTCGATCCATTCAAGTTCATCAACCACGTTCTCGATACTTCTCACACGATACTTTCTTCCCATAAGGGTTTGTGGCCATGAACAGAATGTGCACTGAAAGGGACAGCCCCTCCCAGTGAAAATCTGGACCTCAGGATATAGTGAACTTCCAAGAAAGTAATCCTTTATATTCAGGAACTTCTTATAGACCCGGGATACAAAGGGGATATCATCAAGGTCCTCAGATGAACTCAGATTCCTTTCAGGGTTGTGGTGTATTCTCCCATCATCCTTATAGGATATGCCATTAACACCGTCAAGTTCATTTGAATGTTCAAGTACCCCTGCAAGTTCTTTTAGGGTGAAATCATATTCATATCTTGTTACAATATCCACAGCATCGCTTTCAAGTATTTTATCTGCAAATTGAGACCCTGGTGGACCCACAAAGACTGTTTTACATTCATAGTAGTCCTTTATAAATTCAGCCACCCCTATATCATTATTTAAACTTGGAAAGCTACTATCAATCACAAGGAGATCCGGGGCGAACTTTTCAACATCCCTGAGAACATCATCCCTGTCCCAGTCCCAGGCAGGTGCATCCACCAGTTTAATTTCATGGTCCTCCATAAGGTTTGCGGCAGCGTATGATAACCATATAGGATAATATAATGTGCCGCCACGGCCCGTGTCCTGCCATCTCATGCCACGTCCAAAATGGGGCATGTATGGTGGATTTAAAAGATAAACCTTCACTTGAAAACACCTCTTATCATTCCAGCTCCATATAAGAGTATCCACAGGTTAATAAGCATGAAAAAAGTCATCTTACTGCAGGTAAACCCCCTCGTGTAAATCAATGATACAAGAACTGTGCCCAGAACATAAAGAGCTGTTAACATGATTAAGAAGGCGAGAAAGACTGTATCTACAATGGATAGTACTGTAAGGAGAGCCAGGGCCAGGATTAGGAATACTGGTGCAAAGTGGAACCATCTTGCCATATCAGGGTGGATCTTTGTTGACTGCATCCTCCCCAGGCCGTATGTGTAGGCCATTGTCATGAAGCGCTTCCAGTTCTGGCGTCTATAATGCCAGACTCTCGCATGGGGTGTGTACAGAATCCTGTAACCCTTTTTTCTTATCCTGTAATCCAGTTCCTCATCATCGGTTGTTATAAGATCATGGTTGAAGCCACCGACCTCCTCGAGGACAAATTTACGGTACATCACATTACATGTGGGGTTATGGTGGACCTCCCTTACCTCTCCCCCCTCATAGGCATACCTTGGACCTGCTTTGCTCAGAAATGAGAGTACAAGTCCAACGCACCTTGCAAAGGGAGTATCATCCTCAGGTGTTAGGTTGGGTCCTCCAACTGCAGCAACATCATCATCAAAGGGTTCAAATAGTTTCATGAGCCAGTCCTTCTCCACAACACAGTCAGCGTCTGTGAATGCTATGAACTCTCCCCTAGCACTCCTGAAGCCCATGTCACGTGCCCTTGAAACGCCCACGCCATCTGTTTCAATGTACTGGTAGTTGAAGGACCATGATCCCTTCTCTATTAACTCAGCAGTGTTATCTGTTGAACCATCATTCACAATCACAATCTCAAGGAGGTCTCTAGGATAATCCAGTTCCTCCATTGCATGGAGGCATCTTTCAAGAATATCTGCCTCATTCCTCATGGGTATAACAATCGATACCGTCCTCAAATTAAACACCTAGTAAAGTGAACCCCTGAGGAACTTCCTCCTGAGCATATATTCTATGTGCCTCCACCCATCCTTGAAGGAGTGGAGCTTGGTCTCACCACCCCTCCTCTGCCTGTAGGGTATGGGTATCTGCTTGATCTTCAGGTTCTTCTCAGAGGCTTCGATTACCATCTCTATGGCGAATTCCATTCCAGGAGCCCTTAGTTCCATCCTGTCAAGCGCCTTCCTTCTGAAGGCCCTCATACCACAGTGGGTGTCCCTTATATTGTTCCTGAAGAGTATGTTGAGCATCCTTGAGAGGATAGGATTTCCTACGTACCTGTGGAGGGCTGACATGGCACCATCCTCCATCATACCATTCATCCGATCCCCGATTACAAAGTCGTAGCCATTCTCTATCTCCCTTAGGAAGTCAGGGATCATCTCAAAAGGGTAAGTGAGGTCAGCGTCACCCATCACCAGAATATCGCCCCTGGCCTCTCTGAACCCCCTCTTGTATGCGTTTCCATATCCCCTTTTATCCTCCCTGACAACCCGTGCTCCTGCATCAAGGGCCTCCCTGGCCGTTCCATCCTCTGAGGCATTGTCAACGACCAGTATCTCAACATCGTATCCCATCTCCCTGATCTTCTCCACTGGGACGGATCTTATCGTCCTCCCAACGACGCCCTCCTCATTGAGGGCCGGTATTACTATTGACACGAACATGATAACACCATAACTGTGAAGATAAACATTTGACTTTCATTTGGTTGACTCCATATATAAATTATTCGGTGATGGGGTGCATTAATATAAACCAAAGAAACATGTATTATATGGGTGATAATATGAAACCATATATTTTTCTCCTTCTAACCATGGCACTCCTCACCTTCATGGCCACGGCCTCATGCTACGGAGAGGATGGTACTGCAGGGAATGTGACTGTGGACTCCACAGCCTCCCTGGAAGTTAAGAATGAAAGGCCCCGACTCGAGAATCACCTCAACAGATCATACTATCTCGACAATTACAGTGAACTTCTCAGTGAGGCCCTTGCAAAAAACAGGGCTATAAGAACACTCTCTACAGTAAGTACAGAAAAACGGGTGATAAACGCTACTACAGGCCTACGTTGATGCAGGATACGCCGTCAGGGTCTTCTCAAACATCAAGAGTAAAAGGCCCCTCAGGACTGATGAGAAGATACTTGAAATCAAGACCATCCAGGCAAACAACGCCTACTTCTCACACAGCCTCCCTCCATCAAACAGTTACACGGCCATCGTATTCAGGAACAGTTCATCCTACTACAGGAACTTCCCCTCAGACTACAAATCAAGCCTGCCGTTCACATACTATAAGAACAAGGGCTGGAACATTTATCCGGTGAAAACATCAAACCTTGCAGCTGCAAGCACCGGGAAGGAGTTCCTTGAGATCCTTGATGAGCAGAAACTGACACTGACCTTCAGGACCTATAACGGTATGCGCTACGCCGTCTTCCCCATGTACTTTGACTACAGTGGTGCGGCTATAGGCTGGCTTGACAGCTTTTCACAGGGCAACATGGCAGGTCACTATGCACAGGCCTACAACCTCACAGGAAAAAGGGAGTGCCTTGACATCTCAAATTCACTCATTAACAGCTTCCGCGCCCCTACGGGCCTTGTTAAATCCACGAAGTACGGGAACTTCTACCTTCACTATAACTTCCTCAGGGAACACTATATACTGAACGCCCACCTCATCTGTACACTGGGACTCCAGAGGGCATACAGGTTCACAGGAAATCCAAGGGCTCTGTTGCTCTTCAGGGATGGTGTTTCAACCTTCAGGAGGATGCACTGGAAGTATGACAGTGGCAGCTGGACCTATTATGCGGTTAGCGGGAGGTACTACAGGCCGGCCTGGCCTGCAAGCACAGCATACCACAGGCTGCACGTTAACCTTTCAAACAGGGTCTACCTTGCAACCGGTGACAGATACTACAGGAAAATAGCCCTCAAGTGGAACGGTTACCTCACAAGGAGAGGCCTGAGCCCTGAGAGGATCTGATAACACTATTTTTTTATTTTATCTGAACGTGTTTTCCTTTTAATGATTATGCCTGAATTCTGATTGCGTATCATCACCTGCAACCTCTCAGGCTGGTGTTTCTGTAGGGTAAAAAAAATAGTTTATTCCTGTGGGAACTTGTTCCTTGTTGCGTTGGCTATCCTCACCAGGGTCAGCATCACCGGGACCTCCACCAGGACACCCACCACCGCTGCAAGGGCCGCCCCTGAGTTTAAACCGAAGAGGGATATTGCAACGGCCACCGCAAGTTCAAAGAAGTTACTTGCACCTATCATGGCTGCCGGTGCCGCGACCGAGTGCCTGAGCCTCCAGGCACGTGCCCAGAGGTAGGCCAGGGTGAATATGAGGAAGGTCTGTATTATAAGGGGGACCGCTATGAGGCCTATGTGGAGGGGGTTCTGGATTATCACCGAGCCCTGGAAGGAGAATATTATTATGAGGGTCAAGAGCAGTCCTGTGATGGTGACGTTCTCAAATTTAGCCAGGAACTCCTGGAAGTACTCCGGGCCCCGGGTTGACAGGAGCCTTCTCCTCGTGAGGTAGCCTGCTGTGAGCGGTATCACCACGAAGAGCACCACCGAGAGTATGAGGGTGTCGTAGGGCACCCTTATGTCGCCTATCCCCAGGAGGAATGCCACTATGGGTGCGTAGGCAAAGACCAGTATGAGGTCGTTTACCGCAACCTGGACGAGGGTGTATGCGGCATCACCCCGTGTGAGGCTGCTCCAGACAAAGACCATGGCGGTGCATGGTGCCGCGCCCAGGAGCACCGCCCCTGCAAGGTACTACCTCCCCAGTTCAGGGGGTATGAGCTGTGAGAAGACCCCCAGGAGGAAGAAGGATGATATGATGTACATGGTGAAGGGTTTTATGAGCCAGTTGGTCCCGCAGGTAACCGTGAGTCCCCTGAGCTCCCTTGTGGCCCTCAGTATGCTTGAGAAGTCTATCCTGAGCATCATGGGATATATCATGAGCCATATCAGGACGGCGACCGGGAGGGATACCTGTGCGTACTGCAACCTATTGAGGAAGCGGGGGAATGCAGGGATGTAGTATCCGATTGCCACCCCGAAGATTATGCAGAGGATCACCCAGAGTGAGAGGTACTTTTCGAATAAGCCTATCTGTTCTCCTTTCATCTGATCACCTTGAGGTTTTCACTGCAAGTATATTGATGTATCTAAATATATAGATTTTTCTGATGAGTTACGGTCCTCATCATGAGGGGGTGTAGGCATCATAACATCCCATACCTTTTAAGCCTCCCGATGAATACACGGGCCCAGGTATAGGCTATGAGGCTTCCCCCGATATCACCTGCAACAACACCCCACCAGACGCCCGCCTCACCCATTCCAAGGGTGACTGCCAGGAGGTAGGCGAAGACAACCACGAGGAGGACCTGCCTTATGAAGGAGAGGACCAGGGATGTGAGTCCCCTCCCTGTCCCCTGAAACACTGACCCTGACATTATCCCGGGGGGCAGGAAAATGTAGAAGAGGCATATGACCCTCAGGAACTCGGTTATCCTGGGTGCGAGGGCCGCGGAGGCCTGGGAGTAGGAGAATATCCATGAGATCCATGGTGCAAGTATGAAGGTGAAGCCTGCTGTGGCTGCTGCTATGATGAGTCCTATCTTTATTGAGTATCCATGGGCCACTTCAAGGTTCCTGAAGTTCTTTGACCCGTATGCGAACCCCGATACACTTATAAGGGCCGTTGCGACTGCTATGACAGGCACTATGGCCATCATAACTATCCTCCACCCTGCAGAGTAGACTGCGACTGCACTTGTACCTGCTGCAGTGACGAGTATCCAGTTTATGACCGCTGTGACCATTGACATGATGAAGAACTCTGCACTTGCAGGGACTGTAACAGAGATTATTGACCATGCGATGCTCCTGTCAGGTTTAAACCGTCCCCTGCCTATGGATGTGAAGGTTTTCCCGGCGAGGAACCAGTAGATGATTATCAGGGAAACTACCAGCTGTGATATGACTGTCGCCCAGGCAGCTCCTGCAATACCCCAGCCTGCATTGTATATGAAGATGGGGTCAAGGACCATGTTGAGGACGGCTGAGATCCCCATGGCATACATGGGCCTCTTGGCATCACCCTCAGACCTCAGTATACCGTAGGCTGCCCCTGTGAAGAGGGTGAACACTGTACCTGCAAATACGATGCTACCATAGTCAAGGGCCTCCCTGAAGGCCCCTGCAGCGCCAAGGGAGAGTAGTATGTTGCCCAGGAGCAGCTCTATTATAAGTGTGAGGACCAGGGAGACTGCCAGTGTTATGATGACTGTGTGAGTTGCACTGTTGTCCACGGCGTCCATGTCACCGGCCCCCAGGTACCTTGATACCGAGGAGGCGGCCCCTGCACCGAGACCATTTGATAAACCCACCATGACCATGTAGACTGGTGTCACGAAACCTATGGCTGCGAGGGCCTCACCTCCCAGCCCAGCGACCCAGACCGCATCCACAAGGTTGTAGATGGATGTGAGGAGCATCGCTATTATCATTGGGCCTGAGAGCTTCAGGATGGCCCTCCTCGGGTCCCCCCTGATTATATTAACGCCTTCTGTCATCTTCAATCCTCCTTATCTCCATTGCCTCCTCTGCAAGCCTCTGGCACATCCTGATGAATGCTTCCTGTTCTTCCATGGTCATGTTTCTGAACAGGAGTTCTGCCCATTTCCTCTCAGCATCCATTATGATAGGTATGGCCTGCCTGCCCTTCTCTGTGAGACTGAGCATGTATCTCCTTCTGTTATCTGGGTCCTGTTTTCTATTTAAAAATCCCCTGTCTTCCAGTCGCCTGATGGTCCTTGCTATGGTCCCCTTGTCCACCTGGAAGAACCAGGCCAGTTCGTCCTGGGTGACTCCAGGTCTGTGGTTTACGCGAAGTATGCATGCCACTTGGGCGTCTGTGAGGTTCATGTCTTCAAGTTCCCTTGATATGAAGACCCTGTGGCTCCTGAGGATTATTGAGAGAAGCCCTCTTAGTGGTATCTTTGGATTCAAATAATCAACTCCTGTGGAGTGTATGATGGAACCAACCATATAAATGTTGTTAGTGCAACTGTTGTTAATGCAACATAAAGTTCTGTGTGTAGGAACAGGAATAAGTCAGTTAAAATAAAAAGGATGGATTAGAGGACCAGATAAGCCGGTAACCTTCCATTCCTTCCATAGAAATCAATTATTCTACTGTAACCAATGACCAGGCTTATGAAGCTCAACCTGCCATGGCCTGTGGTCGCATATCTTGGTGCCCTGCCTGTGCGGTCTATGAACCCCTTTATGCTTGAAGCCACTGATACATAAGCTGCACGGTACAGCCTACCGGACCCTGATATACCCGTACTTCCAGCGTAGCCCACAGAACGTGGTTTTAGTGGGTTCAGAGTGCCACTATTGAGCTGTATGGTCCCACGTGTAAGGAGGTCTAGAAACTGGGCCATAGTGTACCTCCGCGCCTGTATTGTCAGATATGATGGGAGCTGCCTGTAGCGTCCATAGTATTTATTCACCCATGCCGCAGCTGCAGTAAGCTGTCCAACGCTTATCCCTGTTACAGGAGCTGCTAGGACATTAACTGTGGTGTTGACCATCTGATTATCAACCACTGCAGTTATAAGGACCATTCCGGGACTGTTAAGGTTCCTGAGTACGGAGGATGCCGTCCCATTAACCATAAGGGCATCATCCAGCACACCTGCACTTGATGAGAAGTTAACAGGTAAACTGAACCCTGTATGGTGGATGCCACCCTCACTGTCCTCTCTGAGGCTTACTGTAACCACTGGTTTGCCGCCCACGGTAACAGTTGAGGGGTCAACCCTCATCTTCAAAACCAGCCATGGGTCGCATATAACATCACTTGCCGTGAGTTCTGTGAAGTCAGGTACGTTGCTACCCCACCAGTTGTAGCGTGCATCAATCCCCTCACCCGCCTCACAGTAGACATCAACATGGGCGTTGTTTATGATGCGGCAGAAATTAAGCACAGTCCTTGTGTAGTAGCTTAGTACAGCTGAGCCAAGTTTCCATGTATCTGCGCTGTTACCCGTGAAGGTACTGCCCCTTATATCTGCAAGTTCCGCGTGTAAGCTCCCCACTGCACCCGCACCAAAGTATGCACTGTTATCTGTGAAGTTACTGTTCCTCACTGTAAGGTTACCGTAGTCATTCTTGACTGCACCTGCATGCTCATCTGCCCTGTTGGCATGGAAGGTGCATCCATCCACGATGGCCGTGACATGAGACATGAGGACCGCTCCACCATACAGTGCCCTGCATGAGGAGAATGTGCTGTTTACAAGTGTCACATGGAATATTCCTGAGGTACTCCTTCCATATAAAGCGCCCCCCCCAACGGGCTGAAATGCCATTGAAGACTGAACCATAGATATATGCAGCCTCACCCTCATTGTATGGGGAAAGGAAGACTGAACCCCCTAATCCATCGGCTGTGTCCTGGTTGAAGGCTGAATCTTTGACTGTGATGTTCCCATAGCTAGTGATGGCCCCACCATTCCCTGCATGGTTTGATTCGAAGGATGAACCCATAATACTGAGACTGGAATATCCAGTACTGAAAACTGCACCCCCAGCACTGGCTGAGTTTTCAATGAAAAACCGAATCGATTATGGTTGAAGCACCGTACTCAGTGTGAATTGCTCCACCTGAGTTCTCTGCATGGTTCCACTTGAATTTACTGTTCCTGACAGTAAGGTTGCTCTCATAGCATGTGTAGATGGCGCCGCCAATGTTATTGACACTGTTGTTGGTGAATGTGCACCCCTCAACAATCATCTCTGCAAACATCTCATTGTAGAGCGCACCCCCACTCGTACCTGTGGTTATGGTGTTATTTTCAAAGCGGCTGTTGATTATCACTGCCATAGGGTAGTTCATGAAGTTCCCGTAGTTGGTTATAACAGCACCGTAGTCCCCTGTGTTCTCGGTGAACACACAGTTTTCAACGGTGAGCTCGCCTTGGTTAAATATGGCTCCGCCATAGGAGTCATTACCCCTTTTTCACTGTGAGGTTCCTCAGGAGGAAACTAACACCGTCATTAACAGTGAAAGGCCCTTGAAAGGTACCCGCAGTTTATAACCGTCCCTGTGGTTGACTGTCCCGTCAGGGTGAGGTTCCTGTCTATGGTTATACCCCTGTTGTCATCGCCAGTGTATTCCCCATCTGCGAGCCAGATACTGTCACCTGAAGATGCGGTCAGGGTGGCGTTCCTTATGGTTGCCTTTGGAGTATCCCATGAGAGCCCATCATTATCATCAGAACCTGCTGTTGAAACATAAATATCAGCAGCAGATGATGTTCCTGACAAGATAAAGGCTGCTCCAAGGACACACAGGAGAAATAGATTTCTCTTATTCATTTATATCATCCTGTACTAGATGTACACTTATAGTTAGTACGATAATCTTTATAAAAGATTTTAAAAGAATGGATGAAAGTTTTTAAATCATTAAAATCATATAGCTAAAATGATTTAAATTTTTTATCTTATGATGTGCCCCATATCCACCGGTAGATTACTGAACTGAAACTCAGGGTTCTTCAAAAAAGGCCGAATCCATCTATATGGACTGGTCTGTTCTCATCAAGGAGCTTCAGGAGATCCCCAGGATTATAGAGGATCTCATAGATTATCTCTGCAGCCACATTCTCTGGCAGGTACCTGATGAACTTGTTCTTAACAAAGTTATTGAGGTGGGTCTGGAGGCGTAGGGGGAAGCCGTCCTCACATATTATAGAGGGAATATCCTCCATTATGAACAGGATGTCGCTGTAATCTATGTTGGCAACGAAGGAAGTTTTGAATGCATCATTCACCACATTACTTATGCTGTTCTCAGCCTCCAGGGCGAAGATGTCTGAAATCAGTTTATTAACCCTGTCACCTGCAAAGGTGTAGATGCTTATAGTTGAATCCATGTTAACTGGGATCATGCCCTCCTCCAGGCCGAATGACTCAGCCCTTCCCATATAATTCTTAATCTTAATCCGTGAATGTTCATCAAGGTTCCGCAGGAGGTCCCTGTTGAAGTTGCCAAGTATTATATCGTAGGCGTGCCTTGAAACTTCAAAGCTCACCGGCATCCCACCACTGTTCCATTTAGGTATATCAGCATTACCACTGTAAGGCTTAACCCGAACCGTGAACCTTTCATAGTCAATATCCATTACAATCCACTCATCTCCCCCCAGCATGAAAACAGACCCCCTCTGAAGGTAGGTTACCGCGAAAAACGCGTCAATGGTCCCTATGGTCATTGCCCCCTTTTTAACCTTGAATTCATAGTTAGGGGGGAATACTGAATAGAACTCCAGGAAGTTCATCTTTCCAAAGGTCTTCTCAAATTTGAATCCATGGTGGATGTAAGGACCGTACTCCCTTAAGAAGTCCTCATCGATCATGAATTCAATCATCCCATGAAAATCATCCTCTGATATCCTTGAGAATACACTTGATCTGTTGAGGAGTCTGTAAATATCAGAGGGTTCAGGTTTTTCCAGTTCAAAGACGGAGCTGAGGATCTGATGGAAATAGATATCAAGGGGCCTTTCAGGTATCCTTAAATTCTCAAGTTTACCTGAAAGTGCCAGTGAAACCGTTGAAAGAGCTATTAAAACATCCATACCCCCATTAGTGAATATCACAGTCCTCTGAGAACCCCTCTTCCTACCGCTCCTACCTGTCCTCTGGAGGAACTGGTTTACAGAGGCCGGTGCACTTAGATGGACCACCACATCAATATCACCCACGTCTATACCAAGTTCAAGGGTGCTGGTGCTCACCATGAAGGCCCCTGAAAGTTCCTTGAATTTAGCCTCGGCATCCTCCCTAAGGTCCTTGCTGAGGGATCCGTGGTGTATGAATACTTCAACATCAAGTTTTTCCTTTATTATCCTATAGTAAGCTTCAGCTCTGGCCCTTGATGGTGAAAAGATCAGGACCTTTCTCCCGGTGAGTCTTTTGAGTATATCAAGCAATTCTTCAAGATCTTCAACATTGGGATCCTTAAGATTAACATTGAATATGCGGAAGTCCAGTTTCCGGTCTGATTCACTCTTTACCAGTGAACACCCTCCAGGGCTCATCCAGTCCATTACCGCGTCAGGGTTCCCGATGGTGGCTGAAAGACCTATCCTCTGCGGCCTGCGGTCCGTGTAGCTCTCTATCCTTGAAAGGAGGGAGTTAAGCTGAACACCCCTGTCAGCCTCGATGAAGTAGTGTATCTCATCTATGATGATGTACCTGAGGTTCCTGAAGATCCTCCGCTTTTCATCATGGGTCCTGTTTATAAGGATGACCTCCAGGGACTCGGGGGTTATGAGGAGTACCTCAACCGGGTCCCTGATGAACCTCTTCTTGGCGCTGCCTGAGACATCACCGTGCCACTTCATAGCCTCAAGGTTAAAGTGGCTGCACCAGGAATCCATGCGCATGTGCATGTCATTTATAAGGGCCTTGAGGGGCGATACATAGAGCAGGCACACTGGCTCTGCACCTTCACCTATCATGGAGTTAAAGATGGGTATGATAGCCGCCTCTGTTTTACCTGAAGCTGTGCTTGCAAGTATAAGGGTGTCATCTCCCCCCATTATGGGTTCAAGGGCTGCCCTCTGGACATCTCTAAGTTTATTCCAGCCCAGCCGGTTTACAAGAAAATGGCTGAGCCTAGGATTCAGTATTTCAGACATCTAACCCTCTCAAAGAGTCAAATCCAGTCTTCATCCTCTAATTCTATTTCCTCCTTCTCCTCGAAGAGGTCAAGTATCTCGTCTTCAGTCTTGAGTTCAGGGTTCTGCTGTACAACGTCAAGGACGCTTATAAATGATTTCACAAAGATCCTTGGAGGTATATAACCCGTCAGTTCAGCGCTTGATTCATGCCTTGAAATTATGCCCTCAAGGGAGTCCCTGACAATCCCGGCATCCCAGTCATAGAGTTCCTCATGCATGGAGATGAGTCTGCTGGATAACTCCATGAGATCCTCCCTTTTAAACCCATCCAGCTTGATTATGGGTTTTCTGAGGTCCTTCAGCTCCGTGTGGAGAACATCCTCTATCCTCTCATTTAGGGCTGTGTAGGAGGGTATCCCGAGCTTCTGATCCTCAAAGAACTCAGGGGTTCCTGCGAATATGAAGAGGGTGTTCCTGAACCTTCCGCCGTTACAGGCATCATATATGTTCCTCATATAGTCGTAGGCTGTGTCCCTGAGCTTCTTGTTGTGGAGGGTCATGATATGCTCTGCCTCATCTATAAGTATGACAAGGCCGGCATAGTTAAGGGATTTTAGAAACGCTGAAAGTGATTCAAGGTGTTTGAAGGCGTTTTCCTTGTCAATATCGCCCTTAACCCCGAACTTTCGCTTTATTGTGAATGGGATGTTGGTCTCACCACTCAACCATGCGATGGCATGCTTTGCTGTCTCATGATCCCCCTTTGATAAAAGGTTATAATAATTTTCTATGGCCGTGGCGAAGCTTGCTGAATACTTGTGGGCTTCTTTAAGGTCATTATGGATATTATCCCGCACAATCTGCTCCTGCTGGGAGGGGTCGATAGTTTCGCGAAGGGCCACCGTCCTTATCTTTGTCATCCACCGCTCAATTATATGTTCAAGGGATATTCCGGTCTTGCAGGTAAGGGACCTTGCAATATTACGATAAACAACCTCGAACTTGTTAAAGGGGACGTCACGGCTGAGGGTTACCTTTGAGACAACAAAGTTCTCTGCAAGCGCCTTCTCCTCAATTAGCTTCAGGAAGAAGGATTTCCCAGCCCCGAACTCTCCATTCAGAAACTTTGTTACAGCCACACCACCCCTTACCCTCTCAAATATCTTCTGGAATTCTTCAATCTCGTTCTCACGCCCCACACATATCTCACTGACACCCTCAGGAGGCACGTTACCGTTTTTAAGGGCGTTAAGGATGTTCTCTGGATCCATTAATATACCTCCTACTCAAATGATATTAATCCGAAGTCCCTCTTACCACCCTGACTGTTGTAGAGGGTTACTATCCTCTCTGGGTCCCTTGAGGGGTAATGTTTGATTCCTGTCCTCCATGCATTAAGGGAGTAAAACTCCTCAAGCTCATCATAGGGCTTACTGACTCCATATGAATCCATGAATTCCCCCAGAAGCCTGATAAAGGTCTTTATATCCATCTGCTTCCTATTATCAAAGCGTTTAATGATACCATGAAGGGAATTTATTGAGTTCAAGATAAATTCATCAATGTTGAATGAGACGTTTTCAAGGTAAAGGGGAAAGTTTTTAACGAAATTGGCCCGGGAGTATATCCGTTTAAAGTCAGCCTCAGATATCTCCCTGTATTCTGATTTGAGGGCTGATGAATATCTATTCCCATTTAAAAACGAAAGGTTTTTCCTGAGATCCACTGCAGGTAACGGGGGGCTGAAGAACTTTATACCCTTAAGTCTGATCTTCCTGGTGGATTCATAGTAATCATAGAGGGTTCCGCTATCATTGTAGACCCCATCAACCATGGTGTATGCAATGAAGGTCAGGTTCCTCCGCCCGTTTACTATAATGGGTGCGAAGATGAATATCCTGTCATTGGGGCGTATACTGTTGACATTCCTGCTCCTCTTCTTTCTAGCTCCTATAACCAGGTTTCTTGATACATCCTCAAGTAAATCAGGATCTATCCTATGGATCCAGAAATTAGATTTTCTATCTGAAATTGGTCCTTTTTTTATGGGAAAACCCCCCTTAAGACACTGAATACCCTTTAAACGTTTTTTTTGAAATTAATAGATAAAGTTTTTTATTTGTCTGTATATGAAAGGCTTAAGTATGTGAAGGAATATTAAATTTTTATGTGTAAACATTCATTTACTGCGGAAGTCTGTATTAATGCCCTGAAAAATCTGTAAAAAAATCATTTGTAAGTTGGCAGTGGGGAAAAGGGCGGTGCAGTGAATCTTGATATCATAAGGACGTGCTTCCCATGTCTATGTGGTGGATGGAACTGAATAGTGACTCTGAAACCAGAGAACCGGAAAATAAATTCAGGACACGTGGTGGTGAACCCGGCAGATGCCTCAACTGCAGGGCTGAAGTGGGAAGTTCTCCTCAGGTTCTATGCACCGAATGTTCAAGGACACTGTACGCATTGGAATCCCTTGAAAGATTACTTGAAACCTTTAAACCAGGGGAAGAATTCCATCTGGAAGAAATAACCGCTAAAATGGATGAATCTCAGAGAATCGAGTTCCAGGGAATGGTCTGGATACTTGATGAATTCGGTCTCCTCGACTACAGGGATGGTTCATGCAGGATAAAATCTGATGAAACCGTTAACAGCTTCCTCATAGAGAACATAAAACTCAAGGAAATCATGAAGGAGAAGGGGCAGGAACCCGGGGTAACCGACAGAACAGAAGACCATGAAGCAGAGGAAGAGGAAACCGAGTGCCCCATATGCGGAGAACTCAAACCTGCTACAGAGTTCTATGTGACAGGAAAGGGCAGGGAGTGTAAGGATTGTGCAGGTAAAAGGAACGCTGCACTCTCCCTTGCTGAAATAAGAAAAAGGGTTGAACCCGGAGTTAAATTCAGAGTTGATGATATCATAGAAAGTGAAGAGGAACGCGTAAACATACAGGGATTCATATGGGAGCTTCAGGAATTCGACCTTATTGAAGAGGACGCCTTCAAAAATTACACCCTGATAGATGACAGTAAATTAACAGAGTTCTACTCAAAGTACGGTGAAGGAGAGCTTGTTAAAGATTCGAATATGGTGAAGGAGTGCCGCATCTGTAACAGGACCCTGCCAAAATCCAGTTTTTACAGTACAGGGGACAGTACACGTGATGAGTGCAGGGAATGCTATGATAAGATAATGGCATGGGAGACCTTTTTATCCATGAAAGACGTTGTGGCTGATGGACCATTCAAAAGAGAGGATTTAATTGACTCCTTTGAGGACCCTCAGCAGCTGGATATCAATATAATGATCCTCCAGGATCACGACCTTGTCGAAGAAACAGGTGAAGGATTCGAACTCAAACACCGGGAGGAACTTGAAGAGATCTACAGGATATACACTGGAGCTGAACCAGAACCAGCAACAGAACAGGCATCCCCCAGCAGAAAGGAGATAATCCATATAAACCAGAGCACCGATGAAAGCCACAACCTCCTCATGAATGGAATTATAAATCGAAATCAATTAATGGATACCATGGAAGAACTCAATCCATTCATGGGATTCATGAAAAAGTGTATGATAATACAGAAGGATGGCTGCTTTGAAGTCCTCATCGAATTGAATGTAAAAAGTGAATCCATCCATGATACTCTAAGTATGCTTGAAGAGAAAAACTGGGAAAACAGGGTCGGCCTTGACGACTATATGAGGCCAACATAGTTAAGTACATCCGTTGTCTTTTCCCGGAGTACGTCCTTTGATCTTTCATAGCAGAGTTCAACCACATTTTCAAGATCATCCTCGCCTTCCCAGTAGTTCTCCAAGAACTTATAACCGTATACATCTGCCAGGAGGCGAATCACATAGGTTGTTATGAAGATATCATCAATGTAGCCGTAGGCACCATAAACGGTTTCAGGGATAACATCCATTGGCACGACATAATATGCTATGGCTGCACTGATTTTAAGTTTTAACTGGCTTTTAAGACCCTCATACCCCAGTAAATCCGACAGAAGTTTAAAGAGTTGAGGTCCATAATCTATGAAGGATGCGTACTCACCATTGAATGACTCAAGATTTTCAACTAGTATATCATAAAAATCCTTGAATTTTGTCTCCATCAATAACCACCCTGACGATTTCTATTTTACGGTGACTTCTATTATAATATTTACTGTTACCATAGTACCCATACAGAAGGTACGGGATGCATCCAGAAACAGAAAGGACCCTAACAGGGGCTCCTTATCATCCCCCTCAATTAATGTCTTAAGCACCGGTCCTTGAGGAGGGAGCCGCCCCGCCGGTAAAGTTAATGCCTGTTTATTTTAACAATGTTGTAAAGGTATATAGCGCCTCCGGCCGCAAAATAACCCATCACTGTCTGGTCAAGAATACCTGTCTCAACAGATATGATGAGATAGGCCATTATAAGGGCGTAGAGCATGATGTAAAATGTGTCCCCTGTTTTTTTCATTATCCTGTAACCGGCTCCCGTAATTAACCCGAGTATACCCATTCCCGCAGCCACACCTGCTGTGCCGAAATCCACAAGCATCTGCCCAAAGATTGTTGGAGTGATTGTCACACCAGTTCTCCAGGAAATAAGCTTCCCTATCAAGGTTCTTGGTCCATCCCCAGGGCCCGGGATCATGCTCATGATCAGGTCACCATGTAAAGCACCGGTTGGTCCCGAGAGATGGGATAACATGTCGAGGACGTTGAGGGTGAAGGCTGCTCGCATCTTAAGAAAGTTCATGGCGCTGATGCTGGTAACTGAATATTCCTCCACAGACCTGAAGTAACCTATACCCATAATTACAAGGAATGCGAAGAGGAATGATCCCAGAATCTCCCATATATCAAATAGTCCAGTATAATACCCCATGATGGCAATAATCAGAATCAATGCCACCACCGGGGTCCTGTAGCCAAGAAGGGTTAAAAAAGCAGCGCAGATAAGAGCCAGTACCATTATTCTGAATTTCACCCTTGCCCTATCTATGCTGCCTTCCTTCATTTTTTCAAGGAGATGGGATGATATCAATGCTGTTGCAGGGATCATGAGGAATGCTGGAATTGTAAGTTTCGGGTTAAGACTGTATCTGAGGGTTGGATGGAGGAGGGGTAAACCGCCAACATCCGTGATTGTTATAATGAAGAATATTATGCTGACCAGAAATAGTGTTAGACCGATGGAATTGATATCTTCACTTTTGAATTTCAGATAATATTCCATGTCCTTAAGGATGAACCTTGGTATTATCATGGAAAACAGGAAAAAAAAGATGAAGCCTATTAGTATGGTTAGGTGCAGTTTCCATGAAACTGGAGTTGATGCCATTATCATAAATATAGAGAATGCCAGGATGAACAGTGGGGGGGCAAAAATATGATTCTTCAGTACATGGCTCTTCTCAAGAAATTTAAGGAATTTACCGCTGGGATAAGCCTTCCTGAAGTAACTGTCTAACCATATTTTCTCAACACTCAAAAGGATTTTTAAAAATATGTTGTAAAGCAGCATACCCTTAATTTCAGACTCAATCCTTCTGCAGGTTTTTATTGCCATACTGTAAATCTGACTCATAAAACTGTGCTCCCTGATTATTTAGAGTGATTTAAGGTCTATGATCTTTACCACATCGTATTTGCTTTTTATCTTTTCAATGACTGCTTTG
Source organism: Methanothermobacter wolfeii (assembly GCF_025397995.1). Taxonomy (NCBI): domain Archaea; kingdom Methanobacteriati; phylum Methanobacteriota; class Methanobacteria; order Methanobacteriales; family Methanobacteriaceae; genus Methanothermobacter; species Methanothermobacter wolfeii. The sequence continues at coordinate 650,802 of NZ_CP104550.1, read as the reverse complement.
TCTGCACTGTATATTCTCAGGTTTATGAAATCTGTCTGCCCGTTTACATCCCCAAGAATTCTATCGGCTATTTTAAGGGTGCTGGGGGTTGCCTTGAAAATTTCTATTCTTTCCTGCTGAACATTCAGGTTTATGGGCACATATTTTTCTTTAATATACAGTTCTTTTGAGAGTTCCTGGAATTTAGAAACATCATAGTTTTTGATGGGAATATTGGTGGTCAATTCATAATTCACACCAGGTACATCTATAATCAGGTCCGATATCCTGTTTATGCGTCGTGGTTTGATAACAACATCAACGGCGTCTTTTTTACCGGTGGCTTGCAGAGTAATTGAATCAATATAGAAATCTGCAAACTTGTTCTGATATGGTCCTGCAAGCAATTTTTCACCGTTAACATCTATCAGGATACTTAGATAACCGTTTAAATATCCTACCCACAGGACTTCACCACGTATTTCTTCCTTTCTTTTTGTTAATGAGTTATATCCACTTATCTTACTCTCAACTACTTTGCCCCTGCTATAAAATTCGCTGTATTTCGTCTCGACCTTCGAAATATCCGAGACATCAAATGTAAATACCTCCTGATTGGAATCAATGTCAGCAGTTCTGATAAAACCATAGACTACTGCAGAGCATACAAATAGGATTATTGCTATGTCGATTATTGTTAAACCACCAATTTTCTTCATGGAATTCTCTCTCCATACAGTTGAAGTTATCTCATAGTTAAAGGAAAGAACTTAATAAATGTTGTTTTGGTGCATCGTTCCGGATCCGGACACTTAAGGGCAGCTGCTGTTTTCGGGTACTTACACTTCCCCTAATCTTCATGGGTTTTAATAAAATCCTCAGGACGCCCATGTACCAGGTTGAAGACCAGCTCACATCCCTATACAGTGTTAATCCTCAGGACGCCCAGGTACTCTCTACTCAATTATTGCTGTCACTATGATATACTCTTTACCACTTTCTGTCACAGATGAACCCTAAATGTGTTGTTATTAAATCCTTTTCAATCCTCTTTCTAACTATTTCTAAACAGGCACCTGATTCCATAAGAAAAACCTGCTTCTGAAGATGAAGAGGCCTATCATCGAAGCAAAAAAAGTCCCCCGAACGAGAGAGGGATAACTCACAGGAATGATAATATGAAAGTGGATGATCCGCTATGAAGTCCATTCCGGCAGTTAGAAAATAAATCAATGGTTATCGGAATTAGGAGCCTTTCCTGCTTTCCAGAAAGTTCAATCTCCTCTAAACATAGAAAAACTTAAATAGACCCGGCATAGAGAATCAGTTTGTAACATTAATAATCATAACACAATCATCAACCTGATTAATAGAGGGAGCTGAACATGGAAAATTCAGATAGCAGGGCCATTTACATTGTTCCATCTCTGATAGTATTCCTAGCTGTTCTTTTTGTAACCCTCAGCTACCGTTGGCCATTTGGATGGGACATCTTTTATCATATACACATTTCAAAGGTTTACATTACAGAGGGCCTAACCCTCTTCGACCCTATTTATAATGCTCCTGCAGGGAATATAATAAATTATCCCCCAATCTTTCACTTCACCCTCATCCTTTTATCATACATTTTAAGAACAGGGCTCTTTGAAACTGCAAGATTCATGCAGCCTTTTCTGGCAGGACTTGTTGTCTTATCAGTTAGCTTTGTCGCCTCAAAATTCTACAAAAATCAGATGATAGGCCTTGCTGCGGGTATCCTTCTATTTTCCGGCGCAATTTCAGCAAGACTTGTTCAAGCATTGCCCGAGAACATGGCCCTCATATTCTTCCCCCTGAGTATTTACTTTTATTATAAATTTTTTAAAGAGGATAAACCCATCACAGCTGTTATATCCGGACTTTTAATGGGCTTAATCGCACTTATACATCCAGCTGCAACATTCTGTCTCGGATTCACAGTCACAATCATAACCCTCGGGATCATGGGCTCCGAGCTTTACATGGAAAGGAACCTTTCAGTGATAGGCAGGGTGCTCTTCAGCTACATCCTCTTCATCATATCAGCAGGTTTAATCGCTGCACTGTGGTGGGCGCCTGCCATTTATTTCAAGAATACAGGTCCCGGCGGTGTCAGCACAGCCCTGCAGACTTCAAGAAGACTCAGCATCCTGAAGTACCCCAATGCGCTGGGTTATCCCGCCATCATCTTATCTGCCATTGGGGTGATAACTGCCCTTAAAAGATTCGAGCTTGAAGACAGGATAATCCTATTATGGATCCTTGCAGTGCTCCTGCTATCAAAGGCCTACTATTTTGGAATCAACGTTATAACATACCGTGTTCTGATCTATATAATGATCCCTCTCAGTATTCTGGCCGCCAGTGGACTGATTTCAGCATTTAAAAGCATCCAGAGAAAGGATAAAAATCTGGCATGGATTTTTCTGGCACTGATACTCATACTGGCAACCTTCCAGGGTTTTAGCAACCTTTCCAGTAAGAACATTGCAGATTACGGTGCCCTGACACACCATGGGCGAGTTGTGATCGCGCCACCAGCTGAATCAGAGGTTGAACTTGCAGAATGGTTCAATAAACAAGGGGATAATGGGACCATCTCCTTTTCAAATTACTTCACAGCGGGTTTCGTGATGGCCTATACGAACAGACCGGTTAACCCCCTCCTCTATGAAAAAGGAGGAATGCCCACAGCCGAAGAAATCTCAAAAAACGGCACTCGATACCTTGTATTCGATAAAAGACTTAAAGCAACAGGTAATTTCACATTCAAAGTCTCTGAAGGATTCATTTTCTATAACCCGTCACTCATCAATGTATCCAGCCTCAACCACACCTACCTTGAAAGGGTCTACGAAAACAGGGACTTCGTTGTATACCTATACATGACAGAGCAGTAGGAGGGAAATGAATCATCCTTCAGAGGTCAGAGAGACTTAACATGTACTGTTCCAGCGGTGCTAAAAAGAGGCCTGCCTATCTCCAGAACCCTATTCACAACCTGACGGTGCATGGCATCATGACAGGATAAACCCTTAATTCGTTTTATCCAGGGTATCAGAGGCTTCTTATCATCCCCTCAATCACCGTCTTAAGCACCGGTCCCGTCACGGGGACATCGTAGGTTCTTCCATCGACGCTGATGCTGATCCCTGAACTGTCGGTGTTGAGGAAGTACTCTGTCTTCTGCTTGTTCTCCCGCCTTGAGGCTATACCATCCCTGTAGGCATCAATGGATAGTATCTTCCTGAGGTCAATATTTATGGTACGCTTGGATCCGGCGAATATCATCCTCCGGTTCGTCAGGACCAGGACCCCCCTGTCGATCTCCTTGAGCTCCTCCTGGGACTCGCTCCGGGCCTGCAATCCCCCCAGGCGCAGGGAAACATTCTTTGAAACCCTTACGGTCGGTCCCCCGTAGGTTCCTATGGTGCGGCGGACAGCCCTTGGCTCCCAGAAGCTCACCCCTTCAAGGACAAGGACAGCCCTCTCATTCTTCTTGAGGATCACCGGGGACTCGGGTTCCCTGAAATTAACCCTCCCGGCCGCTGCATCATCAAGCCACCTCTTAATATCATGTTCCCTCTGGAGGGCGTCTGACATTCCACCGTGGGCTATCCTGGTCCATTCCTCCCCGGTGAGGGCCTGGTGGGCATAGGTCCTCCATGTAGCATTATTTTCATCCCCGACCCTTTGAAGGGAATACCTGTCATCCTTACCTGCGAATACAGCGCCGCATTCAGTGCACCGGTAACCATTCTCTGTTAAAAGGCCCATGAGCTTCTTCTCGGTGTAGGGTTCAAGGCTCGACTTCCTGCAGACAGGGCAGAGTTCTATCCATGATGCATCTGCAGGGGGTTTGAATTCCTCTTCATGGTCCTCGCCGGGGGCGGGTGTTTCAGGCATTTCCTTACCCTCCCTTTTTATTTCCTCAAGCATCCCCATGTAACCCTGCAGTTTCTCATAGTTCCCGCGACCCGCGTCTTGAGCCATCTTATTCACAACCATCCCCATGTAACCCTGCAGTTTCTCCTTATCTGCACCGGTTTTAACTTCCAGGATGACGGGGTCATCCCCGTGACATGATACCGTGACCTCCATGACCGCCGGGCTGATGCAGACAAGTTCATCATTGAGGGCATCCAGTTCCGAACTTATGGCATCTTTAAGGTTCTCAAGCATTCTGCTGAAGTCCTTCTTCCTGATCTTTCTTCTTCTGAACTTCTCTGCAGCTTTGAGGATTCTCCTGTTGTATTCCTCAAGGGTCTTCATGTCCCTCAGAAAGTTTTCAGGGGTCAGCATGTCCAGGTTCTCGGTATCATCCCCCCTGAGAACCACTTCAGGGCAGGGGTTCTCTTTCTCTTCACCCCCATTTCCTCCAGCATTGTCCTTCAGGGGCCTGCCGCAGTTGAAGCAGTACCTTGCATCGTCGCGGTTCTTCTCTCCGCAGTTCCAGCAGTAAACCATTGGATCACCATAATTAATATTTACTGTTAATGGATATATCTTTCATGTCTCATAAATATCTGATGAGTCAAAAAAATTTATCATCTAAACTGGATGGTTCCCTCATGAACAGATCAAATTATTAATAAAGCCTGCAGGATGACTTATATGAAAACCTAAGACCTTAAGAGAATAGGGATACCCGGGGTATCATCACCCCTAGGTTTGAGGGACCTCTGCAAGGGACCTCTTCCAGATTATAATGGACCTTCCGGAAGACAGCCTTGAGATAGACTTCATTCATGAGCAGATCCTTTTACATGGATACCCTAAGGAGAGGGAAATTCCGGGAAGACCATAATAGAAAGGAATGTTTCCTGAGAAGGTAAGTGTCATGTTCATGGTTCTCAGAAAATCAATGAAGGATCCCCATAAGCTGGGGGTGAAACCCTCAAGGACGGTTCTGCTATCCTGAATTCATGTTCTCCTCCTGTATTCAAGTTCCCTGAAGGGTACCATGAACTCTGTGCCCCGTGAATCCTCCATGGTGAGTATCCTCAGTTCACCCTCAAGTTGACCTACAAGGGCCCTTACAAGTTTCAGGGCTGTTCCTGCCTTAAAATCCTTTAACCCGGCACCATCATCAGCCACCCTTAAATGATACCCTGAATCCTGTTCTCTGATCTCAACCTCTATCCTCCCCGGGGATGCGTGTTTCAGGGCGTTTGAGACCAGTTCATTTATTATGAGTGCGAGTGGCATGGCTGTTTCAAGGTTGACTTTCACATCACTGTCCAGGTGGAAGTCAATACTCCAGGCATCGAAGACCGACTTCAGGTGATCGATTATCCTTGAGGTGCAGGTCTGCATGCTGACCAGCGTATGGTCCCCTTTACTGTATATGGATTCCTGGATCATGGCCATTGCCTGGACCCTTGTCTGTATGGCGATGAGGGCCTCCCTTGCCCCTTCATCCGCATCATGGAGCTGGATGTTTATGAGGCTCAGGATTATCTGGAGGTTGTTCTTGACCCTGTGGTGGAGTTCCCTGAGGAGGGCCTCCTTCTCTGCAATGTTCGCCCTCAGGTCATCCTGTATCCTCACTATGCCTGTAACATCCATGAGTGAGATGATACCCCCATCCTCCAGGGGGATCATCCACCCCGTGAAGTACCTTCCCTTTGCCCTGAAGGTTTCAACGGGCTGTGGCAGCTTGCTCTTCTTCATCTCATCCCAGAATCCTCCATAGGTGATCCCCAGTTCCTTCATGGCTGTGTTCTCATAGATCGGTTTGCCGGTGCCGTCCAGGACAGTTACAGCCTCCTCCATGTGGTCAATAACGTTCCTGAAGAACTTCCAGGTTCTCTCCATCCTTTTCTGGTTCCTTATCCTCTCGGTGTCAACCAGGTTGAGCCTGTAGGCCGTGAAGGTTATTATGATGATGGCAAGGGCTAGGTTTACTGCTGCAAGGAATATCTCGGTGGAGAAGGGAAGGTATTCCTCTGCAGTGATTATTATGAGGGCTGTGAGTGTGATGGCTGCCATCATGACCGGGATGAGCATCCTGCCTGTGTAGCCTCCTATCCTCTCAGAGTATAGGGGTTCCACGAGCCCCTCCGATGTTCTGGTGCTGAGGAAGCCCACAGCCAGGAGGAGAAGGATGATTGCCGATGCAGGGGATGTCTGTAGCCTGGGTGATGTCTCAATGACACCCGTAATGCCCGAGAGGAATGCTGCATAGCCAACGGTGCCTGCAATGTAGCAGCACAGCTGGGCTGCATGGTAACACCTGAATGTGAAGAGTATTATGGCTGTTGTGTACACTATGATGAGTGCTGATGTCACGGTGCATGCAGCCGGGAGCTGGAGGTTGAGCAGCCCCTGTATGCAGCTGCAGTTTCCTGTAACCTGGAGGATGAAGAGGATGGCTGCAAGGGCAAGGGATGCTGCTCCTTCCGAGTATCTTACCGTGAGTACTGATATTGAAAGGAGAATGAAACTTATGGATGTTACGGGATTGTTATCAAAAAAGAAGGAGCTTCCTGCAGAAACATGGTGGCCTGCAATGAAGAGGACCAGGGTTATGGTTGATATTATCATGACTGAAATGCTTGTCAGGTAAGATATCTTCTTATCAAGGGTCATGGGTTTTATAAAAGACATTTTAACCACCCATTCGTACTATAAAACTGAATTCTATAAATATTTTTTGATAGACACCAGGAATGAGAGATCTGAATGTATTAACAGTTTAATAACATTTTTAGAACCATAAAAATCGAGCAGTGCCTGTTTTAGTACATCACAGATGAAAGTGTGGTTCTGATCCCCAGTGCAGGACCCTTCCAATATTCGTTATAGTTCTCTATTACGAAGGTTCGGTCAGAATTAATAGGGGATCCATGAGACCCCCTGCACCCCACAGATACCATAGATAGGATTCATGATAGGTTCATGACCCCTTTCAGCACCCCATTCTGGAATCGGATACTGTAAATAGATAAGATCCATGATAGTTCATGGCGGGCGTTTTTACAAGGCAAATGATGAGTGATTTGTGAATTACATAGTTAGAGATGACCCTTTGTAATCTGGGGTGGAATTCTTCAACCTAATTTGTGAAGTACATAGTTAGAGATGACCGATGTGACAGGTCTGACGAAGAAGCAGACCATGAAAATTTGTGAAGTACATAGTTAGAGATGACCTGAGAACAAAAGGGCTGTTTCATGGTTAAACTGTTGATTTTTTTATTTTAGTGACCATAGTCCCATGGGTCTTTGATGGTGTCTGAATCAACTATATTTAATCTGGATCTCAATGGACTCTAAAGTGCTTAAAAGACCTCTTTGAATAAACAGCACATTAAAACTTACTTCAATGATAACAAACATTGATTTAAATATATCCTTGCACGTTTTAATTCTTTTATTTTTATTTTAAGGTGTTATGGCCGGTTTATTGGTTATTTTAAGGCCTCTGGTTCAGTCGTCTATCCCATGAAAATTCACAGGAAAATTTTAATAACAATAAGTTATTTTAACTCCTTTTTTACTTTAAAAGGTTGTACAGGCACCATGGATTATTTATCTTGTTATGATTGTTTTAAAATTGTTTTAGATCATTTCGGTGTCTTATTTTTTTATTTGGAGATGTTTTGTTGAGTCGTCTGCCTTTATAAATGGAGTGCATTATTGGGGGTCGACAAATTTATATATCTGAAAGGAGAAATTTCATAGCGTTAAGGGCCAAACAGAGAAAAAATCCGTCCTGTTAAAATCAGACCAAAATGGGATTGAAATTAGAGTATACACTCCTAAAAATTAATGAGAAAATAAGTTAAAATCAGACCAAAATGGGATTGAAATACAATAACCACTTATTCTTTTTTTTTATAAATGTGGGTTAAAATCAGACCAAAATGGGATTGAAATCATAGAATACAATGAAGCAGGAGTCCTTACATTTAGTTAAAATCAGACCAAAATGGGATTGAAATGCTTCAAATAGTAGGAGTGGATGATGAAGGCCTTCTGGTTAAAATCAGACCAAAATGGGATTGAAATTCTTTTTTCATTATCCAAAAACCCATATTCGTGTAGTTAAAATCAGACCAAAATGGGATTGAAATTCAGGATACTGGTACGGGCCATTTCCGCCGTGTTCCGTTAAAATCAGACCAAAATGGGATTGAAATCTGCCAATAACCATTTTTTTTATCACCTGTATATGTAAGTTAAAATCAGACCAAAATGGGATTGAAATACTGAATTTGTCTGCATCCATTTCTTTTTCAATAACGGTTAAAATCAGACCAAAATGGGATTGAAATATTTACTTCTTCAAGCAGATATCCGTTTATTTCCTGTTAAAATCAGACCAAAATGGGATTGAAATTTTTTTTTATCAGTTTAAATGACAAAAAAATATGGTTAAAATCAGACCAAAATGGGATTGAAATCCTTTTTTTTAACACTTAAAATGTAAAAAAAAAGAGTTAAAATCAGACCAAAATGGGATTGAAATCTCGTATCTGGAGTCTTTCGAGGAATTCCTCTATTCGTTAAAATCAGACCAAAATGGGATTGAAATTGGAACGTGACATGTTCGCAGCGTACATGGAAATGAGTTAAAATCAGACCAAAATGGGATTGAAATTAAGGAGAAAACGATGGAATGGCTCCTCCTATTCCTGAGTTAAAATCAGACCAAAATGGGATTGAAATATGACGAAAATAAAACTCAAACTCACCCCAACCCCGTTAAAATCAGACCAAAATGGGATTGAAATTCAAAATTACGTCGTCCCTTCCTGCTTCTTCTAGTAGTTAAAATCAGACCAAAATGGGATTGAAATTTAAACGACTTAGAGACGTTTGTTGCGGCCAGTTACATGTTAAAATCAGACCAAAATGGGATTGAAATTATAGGCGCTCGAAGACGGCCCACACCTCATCAAAGGGTTAAAATCAGACCAAAATGGGATTGAAATATCATCGCCACCATCATCATCATCATCAGCAGAGTTAAAATCAGACCAAAATGGGATTGAAATTAACTGTTGAAATTATCCGGAATTTTACCCCTACTTCGTTAAAATCAGACCAAAATGGGATTGAAATCCGCGTAGATAATGGATTGCCTTGACCTTCCCATCTCTGTTAAAATCAGACCAAAATGGGATTGAAATGACTTATGCACACTACCCATACGGTTCTGGCATCAGTTAAAATCAGACCAAAATGGGATTGAAATCGCTGCTGAGGCTCAGTATCCTCTCATCATCCAGGTGTTAAAATCAGACCAAAATGGGATTGAAATTTTTCGTCGTGATAATCCCTTGCAAGGATTATCTTGGTTAAAATCAGACCAAAATGGGATTGAAATCCAGTTCGATCACGCGGGGCTTTCTTTTCTCTGTTTTCGTTAAAATCAGACCAAAATGGGATTGAAATCAAATGCTTCTAAGTCGTTTATTCTTTCTTTTCTCAGGTTAAAATCAGACCAAAATGGGATTGAAATCACAGCCTCCCTAGTCCAGTACTCCGCCCTCCTCTTGGTTAAAATCAGACCAAAATGGGATTGAAATCATTCTTTCTTCTGTTTTCTCTAGGATGTTTTTCCAGTTAAAATCAGACCAAAATGGGATTGAAATGAACCTGAAGATGATTTCGCAATTGTCGGGGAGAGCTGTTAAAATCAGACCAAAATGGGATTGAAATGCCTCAGGGTCCAGGGCAGTGAATTCGACGATGGGTTAAAATCAGACCAAAATGGGATTGAAATCTAAGGAGACTCTCAAGGCTTAGTTCAAGGTCTTCTTGTTAAAATCAGACCAAAATGGGATTGAAATTTATGTCAGCGTTGCTCTGGACGTGGATGATTTTCTGTTAAAATCAGACCAAAATGGGATTGAAATATGAGTTCGTCTTGGGCGTTTTCCGCCCAAACGAAGAGTTAAAATCAGACCAAAATGGGATTGAAATTGGTCAGCCCAACGGTATATGTATTCTGTGTATTCGGTTAAAATCAGACCAAAATGGGATTGAAATAAATTCATCCTAATGGATGACTGAAGTCACATCATGGTTAAAATCAGACCAAAATGGGATTGAAATTCGGGTCACCACACACCGTGACCCCTGCCCGATCTGGTTAAAATCAGACCAAAATGGGATTGAAATTTGGGTAGGGTTCATCTGGTGTGTGGTATGTGATCTCCGTTAAAATCAGACCAAAATGGGATTGAAATGCATCGAGGCAGAGGTCCTCGTAAACATCGACGAGACCCGTTAAAATCAGACCAAAATGGGATTGAAATGAACACGCACACCCACCCTCCTCTCCAAAACAAGACAGTTAAAATCAGACCAAAATGGGATTGAAATAAAGCTGCAACAAGTACAAAGCATACCACAAGAACAGTTAAAATCAGACCAAAATGGGATTGAAATAAAGCTGCAACAAGTACAAAGCATACCACAAGAACTATTTTTTTTGTCTATCTATCCAATTGTCCACTCCCTAACAATGAATAATATGAAAATCCCGGTTATAAGCGTTGAGGAGTTGCGTAATCCTGTTTTATAGTATTGATGAAAAATGAGACAAAATAAATGAATCAGTCTCGATGAAGAACCTTAAGTTCTCCAGTCCTCACATCGATTATCAGTCCATGGACAGGTATATCATGGGGGATTGCCCTAAATTCCTTGATGGTCCTGACACCCTCAATAACATTTTTTTCCTCATCCTAATTGCAAGGATCCAGTCCTCCAGTCCAAGTTCCTCAATAAAATCACGGGGGACTCCCTTCTCTTCCATGGTTTCCCGGAGTCTTTCAAAGTCAACATTTGCCATTCCGCAGTCAGTATGCCCTATGACCATGATCTCCTCGACGCCGAGGGAGTGCACCGCAACCACAAGTGACCTAAGTGCATCATCTGTTATGGTGTTACCTGCATTCTTTATGATCTTGGCGTCACCCCTTTCAAGGCCCATTGCAGGTTCAAGGAAGTCTGTTAGCCTTGTGTCCATACATGTTACGATGGCAAGTTTCTTGGCCGGTCTTTTACCGGGGTCTTCACCCTTAAAATTCCTCAGGAATTCCTGGTTTTTTTCCAGTAACTGATCTATAATCATCGTATCACCTTAAAAAAATAAAATAGGATGGTTTTTTTATTTATGGGTCAGTGGAGGTTCCTGACCTGTGTCAAACCCTGTCTTGTAGCCGAAGGTGTTCTGTACCCTGATGTTTATTTCATGCCATATCCTTGCAAGGGGTATCTCTGCAGGGCAGAGTTCCTCACACTGGCCACAGTTGGTACATGAATCCACCATGTGCATCATCCTCTCAAGGTGGAAGACAGGGGATGGTGGAAGTTTACCTTTTTCAAGCCATTCAGGAGTCCTTGTTTCAAGTGAACACTCTTCACAGTAACAGATCGGGCATGCTTCTCTGCAGCTGTAGCACTTGATGCAGCGGTTCAGGTCATCCATGTACTTATCAAGGTTCATAAGGATTTCAGCACCGCTTTCTTCACTGAAGTCATTTTTCTGCCACTTGGTTGCAAGGTTAACCATTGCCTGGTCAATCTTTTCACGTATTTCAATACCCTTGGGTATTGGGTCCTCTACATGAATCACTCCTGCGTTTATTGCCTTTTCAAGGACTTCAGCACCCTTTTCAGATGTTACTTCCACGAAGGTTGCCTTGCCGGCCAGGGGTCCTATAACACCCCAGTTACCCAGTGCAAGGTCAGCCATCCTTGGTATGTTCTTCTCACATCTTCTGCAGTTGGTCCTTCTACCGTAACCCATCTCTTCTACTTCATCAACACTGATGCCCTTTTCATCGTCTGATGTTTCAATTATCAGTTTACCCTTTGCTATTTCCTCCTTGATAACGTCGTCAGGGTCCATTTCATATACTTCTTCTATCATCTGCCTCGTCTTTACAGGTGGAAGTGTTCCTCCACAGTTAACACCCACCATTATCACGTTGTTCCTGTCTATCTTACCCCTCTTGGCGACCTCAACTATTGTCATGGCATCACATGGCTTTGTTGTGACAGCTATCTTCATGTCCCTTGCGCCGTTAAGGTAACGTGTGATGACCTTTGCAATGTTGAGTGTACCGCAGTGGAGTGAACCTGCAGATTCTATGACCTCATTGGGATCTGTTATCAGGGTTGGGACGGCATCGTAGAGATCTGAACCCTTCTTAACGGCTAGAACCGCGTCAACGATTCCTTCTTCAAGCAGGAATTTCAGCAGTGAGGTTACGGCCCCTCCATATTCACCTTTTTCTGCAATTTCTTCATTCTCTGAAAAAGCATAATACATATCGTTTACTTCAACCATCATCAAGCCCCCTCATTTCTCTATACTGGCTGCGGAAACCTTGAGCTCCGGCATCTTGGCTGCAGGGTCAAGTTCGCTGGAGCTTGTCAGCATGTTGGCAGCGCATTCTGCGAAGTGGAATGGGATGAACAGAACACCCTTCATTATATCGGGTGTGACCCTTGCTGTTATCTCAATTTCACCCCTTCTTGTTCTGACCTTAACCATGTCACCACTTCTGATTCCAAGTTCAGAGGCGTCTTCGTCGTTTATTTCAACAAATCCTGTTGGCAGTTCCCTGTCAAGGGTCTCTGATCTCCTTGTCATTGATCCTGTGTGGTAATGGAACAGTACACGACCCGTTGTAAGGATGAATGGGTACTCTTCATCTGGAACTTCAGCAGGGTCTTTGTGTTCTATTGGGAAGAATATTCCAAGGCCGTCAGGTGTTGCAAACTGTTCTGTGTGAAGTATTGGTGTTCCTGGATGGCTTTCATCGGGGCATGGCCAGTGAAGACCTTCTGGTTTTGAAAGCCTTTCAGGGTTCATGCCCGCGTACTGGGGTGTTACCTCCCTTATCTCTTCAAAGATCTCGGCTGGGGAGTTAAAGTCAAATCCTTCGGCTCCCATCCTCTTTGCCAGGTCGCATATTATGTCCCAGTCTTCTCTGGCATCACCTGGAGCTTCAACAGCCTTTCTTATGTACTGAACACGCCTTTCTGTGCTTGTGTATGTACCGTCCTTTTCAGCCCAGGCAGCTGCAGGTAGAACAACATCAGCCAGTTCAGCGGTTTCTGTCATGAATATGTCCTGGACAACCAGGAATTCGAGGCTTTCAAGGGATTCCTTAACGTGCTGAATGTCGGGGTCGGAGACCATGGGGTTTTCACCCATTATGTACATGGCCTTGAGCTCTCCCTTCTCAGCCGCATTCATCATTTCAACGACTGTCAGCCCTGGTGTGCATTTAAGGTCACTGCATCCCCATGCACAGGTCATCTTCTCGGTTGCTTCCTCATCAATGACCTTCTGGTATCCTGGATAGAATGCAGGGAGGGCTCCCATGTCACAGGCTCCCTGAACATTGTTCTGACCCCTCAGCGGGTTGACCCCTGCACCGGGCTTACCTATGTTACCTGTGAGCATGGCTAGGTTTGCGGTTGAAATAACGTTGTCTGTACCTGTAATGTGCTGTGTTATACCCATGGCAAAGAGTATGGCTGCGCTGTCTGCCTCTGCATACACCCTTGCAGCTTCCCTGATCTTATCCGCAGGTGTGAGTGTTAATTCCTCAACATCCTCTGGTTTGTATTTTTTCACTACTTCCTTGAGTTCTTCAAAACCCTTTGTCCTTTTCTCTATGAAATCCTTATCTTCCAGGCCCTCTTCGATTATCACGTTCATCATTGCGTTAAGCAGCGGGATGTCTGTGCCTGGTTTGAAGGGCAGGTATATGTCGGCCTGTTTGGCTGTTGGTGTGATCCTGGGGTCTGCAACTATTAATTTTGCGCCCTTGGACTTTGCACGGAGAACCCTTCTCCATATGAGCGGGTGCTGTTCTGCTGTGTTTGAACCTATAATGAATATGCAGCTGGCTTCCTCGATGTCTATAATTGAATTTGTCATTGCACCTGACCCAAAGGTCTGTGCCAGCCCAGCGACTGATGGTCCGTGGCAGAGCCTTGCGCAGTGATCAATGTTCTGTGTCCCGATCACTGCCCTGGCAAATTTCTGGAGGCTGTAGTTTTCCTCATTGGTACACCTTGCAGATGCAAGGAATGCTAGGAGATCAGGATCCTCCTCACGGTATTCTTTAAGTTTGGATGCGATGAGGTCAAGGGCCTCATCCCATGATGCTTCTCTGAACTCACCGTTCTCCTTTATCAGAGGGGTTTTGAGACGGTCGTCCCTGCTCACAAACTGGTAGGCGAAGTTACCCTTAGGACACAACTTTCCCTCATTCATGGGATGCCTTTTCCAGGGCTCAACACCCTCTATTTCCCCGTTGACTGATATTATGTTCATTCCACAGCCACAACCACAGTAAGGACATGTGTTAGGAACATATTCAATATTCATATTATCACCTCCATTTAAAAAAAATGTAAATGGTATACCTACTCCTTGAGGTAGGTGTACCAGTAGAGGCACGCAACGAAGACAGCGCCCCCTACAATGTTACCGAGTGTAACTGGTATCATGTTGTTTATGAAGAACTGGCTCCATGTAACTCCACCAAGGAAGATGCCGACTGGTATGAAGAACATGTTTGCAACACTGTGTTCGAATCCTATGGCAACGAATGCGAATATAGGGAACCATATTCCCCAGATTTTACCTATGATATCATCAGAAGCAATCGCCAAGTATACTGCAAGACAAACAAGCCAGTTACAGCCAATACCCCTGAGGAATGCCTGAGTCCATGTAAGTGATTTTATGGTTTTACCTGCAGCAACGAACTCAACTCCTCCAAGAGCCTTGAGCTTGGCAATCTGCAGGGCAGATGCCTGCCAGGGGTCTGCTGAAAGGATACCTGTAGCAACTGCAAGGAAGTAAGCAACAAATACTGCTCCAACAAGGTTGAATACCCAGCTTGTTACCCAATTCCTTATCAATCCCATGACACTTGCTCTCTTATCGAGTATACCAAATGGCATGTACATACAGTTCCCTGTGAAGAGCTCAGAACCCGCAATTATGACAAGCATGAGCCCGACTGGGAACACTGCACCAAAGACAAGTTTAACAAGACCTGCAGGGTATCCTGCTTTGGCCATTCCACCAGTTACAACTTCGGCCAAGAGGCCTCCAAAAGCTATGTATGCACCCGCAAGGAAACTCAAAACTATAACCTTTCCAAGTGGTGCTTTTTCTTTCAGTTCCGCGATCGCAGAACAGGCTTTCGCTGTATCAGCAGGGGATTTGAATGATGATCCCATTATTTAACACCTCCCATTAATTACATTTCTCATATTAAATAATGATATTTAATAATTTCTCTAAAAGGAGGGAATAGAAATATTTATATACCTATATCCATTTAACGTGAAGTGGTTAGATTATCAGAGGAGATCAACATCATTAAAAATTAGTTTAACGCCATGAAACCTGAAGAAGAGGTAAAAGCAAAACAATCATAAGCGGGTGGAAAAAATAAACTAAAAATTAATGACTAATCTTTATCTCCTCTTATCTGTTTATCAATCTTTTTTCTAAGTTTTTCTGTTTTATCACCCTTTATCTGCTCATCAACTTCCTTCCTGAGCTCCTCAGAATACTCCCCTTTGGTCTTTATCTGCTCATCAACTTCCTTCCTGAGCTCCTCAGAATACTCCCCTTTGGTCTTTATCTGCTCATCAACCTCCTTCCTGAGCTCCTCAGGATCCTTACTCCTTATCTGCTCTTCAATCTTCTTTTTAGACATCTTGTTCCCCCTTTTATTAATAATTAACTTTTTATTTAATAAAAGTCTTTCTATTTGAACCCAAAGCAAAAAAAATAAAAGTTCATGTTTTACTCTGAGGATCCATAGCTATGTTATTCTGACACTGCTTAGAATTTCCTCAAAGGTCGTGTCGTTGTTCCTAGGCCCTGTGTACATGAAGGCGTAGCCATTGTTCCTGTCAAGTTTAATGTAGACGAATATGGTTGAACTTGTTGAATCAAGAGCCTTCACAACTGCAGCGTTACGGCCATCAACCTTCCTCACCTCTGCAGAGACCACACCTGACTCATCCTTCATCTGGTTCTTAACAGTCTCAGCATCCTTAAGGTAGTATCCAGCCCTTGCAGTGACCCTTGCAACAGCAAGTTCATAACTGTCATTACCAAGGTAAACGATTACATCCTTTGAAATCCCCGGCTCCCTTGCAAAGGCCCCCTGTGCCCTGGCAGAATCAAAGGTCTCCCATGTAGCAGGGTAGGTGAAGTTCAGGGTCCCGTCAGAGAAGCTCTTGGACTGGGGTTCCTCACTCACACATCCAGATACCGTTACCGCCGCGGCAACGAGAATTAGAAATAAAAACCTCTTCATTTAGCAACCTCCAATATTATTATGCCATGAATGTAATTTATAGTTTATGAGGGCATTCACTGATAATGAAAGATATAAATAGGGTGCCGCCAAAAGATTAGGAACTATATATAGGGCAAGACCCAAAGTATATCCACTCAGATAATGGACCCTTTAAGGTATAGTTTATGAGGGCATTCACTGATAATGAAAGATATAAATAGGGTGCCGCCAAAAGATTAGGAACTATATATAGGGCAAGACCCAAAGTATATCCACTCAGATAATGGACCCTTTAAGGTATAGTTTATGAGGGCATTCACTGATAATGAAAGATATAAATAGGGTGCCGCCAAAAGATTAGGAACTATATATAGGGCAAGACCCAAAGTATATCCACTCAGATAATGGACCCTTTAAGGTATAGTTTATGAGGGCATTCACTGATAATGAAAGATATAAATAGGGTGCCGCCAAAAGATTAGGAACTATATATAGGGCAAGACCCAAAGTATATCCACTCAGATAATGGACCCTTTAAGGTAATTGATTTTACAGGTTGATATCATGAAGGTTAAGGAATGGTGTATGTTCTGTGGGGAATGCGCCGGTGTATGTCCGCGCAACCTCATAGAGGTCCGGGAAACATCCATCAGGTTTTCAGAGGATATGTGTAAGGAATGCAATATCTGTATAGATGCCTGCCCTGTGAGGGCGCTTGAGAGGTGAATATCATGGTGACTGAAACAGATGTCCTTGTAATAGGCGCCGGCCCGGCCGGTTCAACAGCAGCAAAACATGCAGCCCTCGGGGGAGCTGAAGTCCTCCTTATAGATAAAAAATCAGAAATAGGAGCCCCAAAGAGGTGTGCTGAGGGAGTGTCAATCGGTGGTCTTGAATCCCTGGGTATAAAGCCAAGTCCCCGCTGGGTTACAAAGAAACTTGATGGTGTACGCCTCGTATCACCAAACGGTACCGATGTCTGGCTGACCTCCGATAAGGTTGAACTCCCTGAGGCCGGCTACATCCTCGAGAGGAAGGTCTTTGACAAGCACATGGCCATGGATGCTGCAAGGGCCGGTTCAAGGATAATGGTTAAGACCCTTGCAACGGGCATGGAGAAGACCGATGACGGCTACCTTGTCAGGGCAGAATCCATGGGCAGGGAATTCGATATAAAGGCCAGGATAGTCATCGCAGCTGATGGCCCCGAGTCAAGGGTTGCAAGGTGGGGGGGCCTCAGAACAGCCACCAGGCCCAAGGACATGGAATCAGCCGCCCAGTTCGAGATGGTGGGAGTTGAAATGGAGGACAACAACTGCATAGAGTTCTACTTCGGGAGCGTGGCACCGGGTGGTTATGCATGGATATTCCCCAAGGGTGATGACATAGCCAATGTGGGCCTCGGCGTACTCTCAACCGAAACAGATAAGAGCGCCTATGAACACCTGCTTGAATTTGTGGAGTCCTGCCCCGCTACAAAGAATGCGCAGCCAGTTGAACTCAACATAGGCGGTGACCCTGTTGGTGGAATGCCAAAGAAACTTGTTGCAGACAGCCTCATGGTCGTTGGTGATGCTGCAGGTCAGGTGAACCCCCTGACCGGTGGAGGTATAATAAGCGGCATGACCGGGGGTATGCTGGCCGGAAGGGTTGCTGCGGCTGCAGTTGCCGATGGAGATGTCAGTGAGAAGAGGCTCATGGAGTATGAAAGGGACTGCCGTGAGAGGATCGGTAAGGAGATAGACAGGTACCTCAAGGTCAAGGATTACATGCTCACACTCAGCGACAGCGAACTTGACTCCATTGCAGAGGCATTCCAGGATGTTGAGTTTGAGAAGGTGAGCACCACCGAGCTTGTGAAGAAACTCATAAAGGTCTCCCCAAAGGCCCTTATAAAGCTGGGTAAGCTCTTCTAATTTATTCCAGTTGTTCAACTCCTACTTTTTTATCATGTAAACAGGGACCCCTGACCCTTGATGCTAAGCACCCTTCATGTATAGAAGTATGATTATGCAGCCCAGATAGAAAATCATCAGCACCCTGTGGTAGATGAAGTCGGCTATCTCAACCATCCGCTCCCTCTCAGTGAAATTTGAAAGGTATAATGGTACCGTTGCAATGAAGGAGGGGAGTATAACTATCAGTATCTGGAGGATGCTGATGTACCCTTCAAGGTAGGCATAGCCGAGGATTATGCAGAAGATGATGGATACGGCCGTTGTCATCAGCCCCCTCTCCTTGTACATGAGGTATGTTCCCATCCCTGCAAGGTACATCATGAGATAAACCGGTGGTGGAACAACAAGTAAGCCTCCAAGGAGTACAGAGGCTGAAGCAAGTCTGAGGACCGTGTTTGTTGCCGTGCTTGCAAGGGGCGCCAGCATGGTATCCTTCAGCCTCAGGGGTGGGAGGGTGTATATGAACTGGTTAAGGACCATGAGGAGCATGATAAGGGAGAAAATGGGGTTGAGGATGTATGAAACCAAGAGGGAGGTTATGATGATAGCTCCTATGAAGACCAGAACCCTCCATGGTTCAACCTGGTTCTCTATGAAGGGTCTGCTGCTCTTCATCCGGTCCTTCCTGTCGACCTCGATGTCTGTAAGGTCATTGAGTGAGTACAGCCCGCCCCAGAGGAGGGTTACAAGGAAAAGTCCCATGAGAAACCCTAGAGGATCCACGCTGGATGCGTAGGTGAGGGCAAGAAGGTACATGTGGACGTTCTTTGCTCCCCAGCTGATCCTCGTTGACCTTAAAAGTGTTTTCAGCATTTCATCTTCTCCAGTATCAGCCTCGGTCTGCAGCCGTATAGGTCAATGTACCCCTGAATCTCATCGGCATCTGCACAGTCCATATGGGCCCTTATAATACTTAAGGTCTCCTGACGGGTGTAATCTATCTTCACGGCCCTGAAGGGAACCATGAGAAGATGACAGAGTAAAGGTGATATGACGGGTATGTCTGTGAAGATATCAGGCTTCTTCCCTCGAAAGCGGAGCCTCCAGGCCGTCTGGAATATGATATTCATGTCCCTGAAGACCGACCTGTATCTGAGGTACTCCCGGATACACTTCAGGTAGAACTTCAGGGCCTCGCCTCCAGCTCCAAGGGTCCACTGGCTGAAGCCCATAGAATCAGAGAAGTCATGGCTGTCATGGAACCTGTCAGCAAAGAGGACGGCATCGAATTCAGCGAACCGTCTGTAGACATCAGCGGCTGAATCCACTCCAAGCTCTGATTTCACATCCTCTAGTATGGATCTGAAAACCTCCTCCGCGGTGACCTCAACAGTTTCCAGGTTGCATGGCACCTCATAGACATTCATTCCGAGCTTGCGGATCCCATAATATATATTGGAGGATTTACCTGTCCCTGGAGCCCCTATAACGTGCAGTATATTTCCCCGGCTCCCTTTAAGTTCCTCAAGCTCCTCAATGAGCCTCCTGAATGACTCTGTCTCAACGAAGATCCTGTTGTCCTCTGCACGGTTCACCTTGAAATCCATAATAATAATTAATATCCTTCAACATATAATGATTAAGGTGATACCATGAACCTCAAAACCCGCGCATTCAATGACCGTGGCAGGATACCCTCAAAGTACACCTGTGATGGTGAGAACATATCACCACCCCTCTCCTGGGATGGTGTCCCTGAGGAGGCCGAATCCCTTGCATTAATATGCGACGACCCCGACGCCCCATCAAAGGTCTGGACCCACTGGGTGATATTCAACATCCCCCCTGACTCAGGAGGACTTGATGAAGAGGTGCCCCACCTAAGGAGACTCCCTGATGGTTCAGTCCAGGGCTACAATGATTCAGGAAAAATAGGCTACAGCGGGCCCTGCCCTCCCTCAGGGGTCCACAGGTACTTCTTCAGGCTTTACGCCCTTGACACGACCCTTGACCTTGAACCGGGCTCATCTAAGGAGGATGTCCTTGAGGCTATGAAGGGGCATGTCCTTGCAGAGGCAGAGATCATAGGCCTCTACAGGAGGGGCTGACCCACGCATTATGCAGGTTCAGGGATGGAGGGTCTGCCCTGATCATGAGGGCTAAGAAAAAGGAATCCAATGAGGCTAGAGATCATAACCTGGGTTTTCCTCTCTAAGTTGTGGACTTCCACCCTCTAAAACCCTGAAGATATGACCTGATGAACTGTAGGATGCACTAGATATTGTTGGGAACCCTCAGTTTGGGTGGGAGTGCCTTTATACGGGCCGGCGCACCTATCGCCAGTGACCATGGAGGCACATTCCTTGTAACCACCGCACCTGCGGCCACCATGGCGCCCTCACCCACCTCGATCCTTGATAGGAAGGTTGAATTAGCCCCTATAGAGGCGCCCTGCCTTATTATAGGTCCCCTCAGCTTATACTTGACCCTTATAGGGTAGCGGTCATTGGTGAAACAGGCGCAGGGGCCTATGAAGACATTGTCCTCTATGTAACTGTTCTTGGGGAGATAAACGTTTGACTGGATGCTGACATTGCTGCCTATCTTTGAATGGCCCTCGATAACCGTGTTTGTACCTATGAGTACATCATCGCCTATGGTGGTCTTCTCCCTTATAAGGACGTTGTGCCCTGTCCTGAGGTTGTCGCCTATGGTGACATCATTATAGATCACCGTGTTTGAACGCAGGAGTGGGTTCTTGCCTATAACCGGGGGTTTGCTGAACTTCTTGTAACCGTAACCCACTATTATGTTTTCACTTTCCCTCTTGTAGCTCCACTCCTCCTCCCGGTCACCGAAAAGAAGGCTCTTTATCTTTGGCATTACCCTTTACATCCCCATGGCTTATATGTATATTAATATTTCAACGGTGCATAATATATTTTATGGATAAGGAAGAGCTGGCTGAAATTATAGGAAGGATAAGGGCCGATTAGGCCATGATGATGCAAGGGTAAGGATCTGTGATGTGGTCTGGATGATGAAACAGGCGACCTCCTGATAACTGCACCTGACAGGTCAGATAAGTCCTTGATAATAGGTAAGGGTGGATGGGTGGCCGGCAGGTTGAGGGAGGAGCTCGGTGCCGGCAGGGTCCATGTTGAGGCCATGACCGATGTAAGCGTCAGGAGGATGCGGGTGAGGTTTGCCCTTGAAAGGGTGAAGGAACTCAGGGAATCCTTCATGGCCACCCGTGTCCTTGAAGAGCCCCTCAGGATGCGTCTTGATAAACTTTCAGCCTTTAATTTCCTTTCAGAGTGGGATGAAACAGGTGTAAGGGTGGGTGTTGCTCTCTCAGGTGGTGTTGACAGTTCGTTCTCCCTCATACTTGCAAAGAATATTGGCCTGAAGCCCGAGGCCTTCACCGTTGACCCGGGGACCATCATACTGCCTGGTCATGTTAAAAGAGGGATAGGGAGGCTCTGCAGCGCCCTGGGTGTGAGGCATGAGTTCATAGAGGTGGACTTCAGCGACTTCCTGGAGGAGGCCCTTGAGGGAAGGTTCCATCCCTGCGGTCGCTGCTCAGGGATGATACAGGACGCGGTTACCGGAAGGGTGAAGGAGGCCGGTCTGGACACCGTGGTCTTCGGGGACCTCCTTGCAACCGGTTACCAGTCCCTCCAGGTTACCGATGGTGTTCTGAGGATAAATCTCCCTGCAGCCTTTGCAGCGTCAAAGCAGGAGGTCAGATCGGTTGCATCAGCATTTAAAATCAGCGGTTCCAGGGTATTTGGCTGTCCCCTCCTCGGGGAGGTCCAGAGGAGGCACCCTCACCTCAGACGCTACTCGATACAGAGGGTGCTCCGTGAGACAAGGGCGGGTGTCCTTGAACCAGGTGAGGCCCTTGAACTGGTATGGAGCATCTGTAAATAAAAGGGAAAACTGCGGTTATTCGGCGAATACCTTGAGTAACCCGTAGGCTATCAGGAATACTCCAACAAGGTACCCTACAAGCTGGGGGTAGAGTATCATCAGTATACCTATAAGTACCGCCAGAAGACCTATTATTTTTGGTTCGGTTTCGGATTTCATGTAATAATTATCTGTGAAAAATGATATATAAAAATTTCGAATGGGTGTTATCCATCAAAAGTAGGAAATTCAGGTTCTGACTCTGCAGCCATTAAAAGGAGATTCAGATACAGAAATGAGGGTCACATCCATGAAGGGAAAAATAGATTTACATCTCGGACCTGACAAAGGATTTTATCTCTGCCACCGACTCCCTGACCATTTCAGGCGCGGGTCCGCCTGGAACCATCCTTGCCCTTACATTCTCAAGGGGGTCAAGGGCCTTCCTCACGGTTTCATCATCAAGGCCGAGCTTATCCCCTGTAACCTCCAGGCTCACCTCATCAACGTAGCCTGAGTCTATATCACCTGGTCCGAGGCCGTCCTCAAGGGCCCTTGTAACTAGCCTCCCCACTATCCTGTGGGCCACCCTGAAGGGGATCCCCCTCTCACGGACCATGAGATCCGCAAGGTCGGTTGCCGTTGCAAAGTTCGAGGATGCAAGTTCAAGGGCGCGTTCCCTGTTAACCCTTATACCCGTCAGCATACCCCTCACAACACGTATCATGGATTTAACAGTCTCCACAGCCCGCCAGAGGTGTGGTGTTACCTCCTGGAGGTCCCTGTTATAGGTGTATGGCAGCGCCCTCATGATCCCCATGATGGTCATGAGTTCTCCCTGGACACTGGATGTCTTTGCACGGGCTATCTCTGCAACGTCAGGGTTCTTCTTCTGGGGCATTATGGATGATGTGGATGAGAATTCATCAGGAAGCTCTATGACCCCGAATTCATAGGTGCTCCAGAGTATCATCTCCTCGGAGATCCTGCTGAGGTCAACTGCAAGCATTGAGAGGTCGAATACCGCTTCAGCTATGAAATCCCTTGAACTCACGGCGTCCATGGAGTTCCTCATGTAATCGGCAAAACCAAGCAGTTCGGTTGTAAGTTCCCTGTTTATGGGGAAACTGGTGGTTGCCATGGCAGCGGAGCCCAGGGGGTTCATGTCAACCCTCTTAAGGGTGTCCTGGAGCCTCTCATAGTCCCTTTTAAGTGAGTATGCATATGCCATCAGGTGATGTCCCAGGGTCGTTGGCTGGGCATGCTGGAGGTGGGTGTAGCCCACCATGACGGTTTCGGTGTGCTCGGATGCAAGATCAGCGATCTTATCAATAAAATCAAGGAGTTCATGGCTGATAACCTGGATACTGTCCTTGAGGGCCAGTCGGAGGTCCGTTGCCACCTGGTCATTCCTTGATTTGCCTGTGTGCATGAACCCTGCCTCAGGGCCTATCCTGGCGGTTACATAGTTCTCCACAGCCATGTGGATGTCCTCAACCGAGGGGTCCATGTCAAGGGCCTCTACACCCTCCTCTTTGAGCTCCCGGAGGGCTTCTATGATCTTATCAGCCACTTCATGGGGTATTATACCCTCACGGGCCAGCATGGATGTGTGGGCTATGTTGCAGTCAACATCCGCCTCGAATATGTGGTGGTCGAATTCCAGGGAGGATGTGAAATCTGCGGCCTCATCCTCCATGCCCTTACCGAGTCTGCCAGCCCTGAGATTCAAGCTTCCACCCTATTCCCTGGTTTTCCATTCTGTGTATCCGCATTTACCGCAGGCGTATCTATCCCCATGGTCTGCCATGAAGACACCGTTTGAGCATCTGACGCAGAAGGGATTCTTCCTTACGAGTTTATCATCCTTTACCTCATAGAGTTCAAACTTCTTCATCTACTCTTCCTCCTCTTCTTCCTGGGATGCCTCTGTGTTCTTCTTTATAACGTGTTCGGGTTCTATCTCCCTGAGTTTCTCCAGGGATTCATAGAGTTTGGCGTATCCTGAAGCCCTTGGCTCGCCGAATCCCTGGTCGATCTTGTCAACCACCAGAAGGTCCTTATCCGCATCGAGCATGGCAACAAGTTTGTTTTTAACTTCAAAGACCTTCGGTGTTGCCTCACCTTCATATAAGCATTCGAATTTGATCTCCTTTCTGTTAAAAAGCAGGTTTTCCTTTTCCTCTATTATATTAATATCCATACTATGCCTCCTCAAATTTTTTTATGAGTTCTTCAGCTCTTCTGAATGTTTCATCGGCCTTCACCAGGACAACGCCTTCATTGGGCTGGCCATAGAGGACCGTGGTTCCTGGTGGTGCCAGCAGGATTGATGGGAGGACGGCAAGGTCCTCCTCACCGTCAACGATTATCATGAAACGTTTACCGCTACTGGATGACTCCCTGATGGCTGTCTCTATTGATGACCATAGGCTGCGGGTTACCGTGCCCGGGGGATTCTCCGCCCTAATGACCTCTGCAGTATCCTTCAGGTCCTGGTCTGAAGCTCTTCGCTGTATTCTGTTGTCAATTATACTTATATCTGGCTTCAGACCATGTTTAAGGGCGTTGCTGGTTGTGACATCACCCACGGTTATGAGGAAGGACTCCTCATCCACCCTGACATCACTGAACGACCGGTAGAGCTTCCCTAGTGGCTCCTTCAGTTCCCTTCTCAGTTCCTGTGGAAGTATGTACACTCTCTGACACCCTTGCTGTTTCCTTCCAGAAGTGATATTACCTTACCCTCAGGGCATATTCGCCTGGAAGTGTTATGTTGAGTTCCCTTGCTATGTCTGACCTTTCCGGATCAATGATTATGAGGAGTCCGCTCCAGTTGGTGGATGCCGGCACGTCACAGACCGGGCAGCGCTCACCGGTTGTTATCCTCTTACACCTTGTGCATGCCTTTTCACTCATTTTTTACTCTTCCTTTTCTCTTCTTCTATCCATTCGAATTTTCCAAGGCCGGGCTGCCTCATGGTGAGGCCTATTTTGACTCCTTCCCTTCTGCCCTTGAGGCTGATGGCCACTATCCTTGCCCTTACAAGGTCGCCCTCGTCCAGGCGTTTACCTGACTCCTTACCCACAAGGGAGCCCTTCTTCCCATCGTAGGTTATGTAGTCATCGGTAACCTGGGATACGTGGACAAGACCGTCCAGTGGCCCGATGCGTACAAAGGCGCCGAACTCTGCAATCTCTATAACTTCGCCCTCAACGATCTCATGGAGTTCTGGTTTGAAGAAGAGGGCTGTGAAGGTCACCTCATGGTAGGCTGCGCCGTCGCCCATTATGACCTTCCCGATGCCTATATCCTCTATCTCATTGACGGTTATCATCTGCCCGAGGTTCTTGTCCATCCTTCCAACGTAGGTCTCGTTGAGAACCTCTACGGCAACCTCCTCAATCGGCTCCTCGAAGCGGTCCGGAGGTATTCTGACGGTATCAACAATTTTTGTTACATAATACAATGGGGATCCCCCATTAAAAGATTACTCCATGTATTTCTCCCTGTAGAGTTCAATGGAGTGGTTGACAGCTTCAAATGCCTTTTCTGCGCCTTCCCAACCGATTATCTTTGTCTCCTTGCCTTCAAGGTTCTTGTAAACTTCAAAGAAGTGTGCTATTTCCTTTGGAATGTGTTCAGGGAGGTCTGATACATCCTTAACACCCCTGTAGTGGGGGTCCTCCACCGGCACTGCCAGGATCTTGTCATCCTGGTCTCCTCCATCGATCATCCTTAAAAGACCGATGGGGCGTGATTCTATGATGCATCCAGGGAATGTTGGCTGGTCCATGAGAACCAGTATATCCATGGGGTCTCCGTCATCATAGAGGGTCCTTGGTATTATACCGTACTCTGCAGGGTAGAAAACGGGTGAGTACAGTACCCTGTCAAGGGCAAATGCCTCAAGGTCCTTATGGTACTCGTACTTGTTCCTTGAGCCCTTTGGTATTTCAACAACAGCGTATACTACTTCCGGTATGGATGGTCCTGGTTCTATATCCTTCCATAGATTCATGAAAAACCTCCTAATTCATATATGGCCATCAACTGTAAGATATTTTTTCTGTCTGAGGTATACAACCGTTATACCCCTTGATCTTGCCCTTCTCCTGAGTTCCCTGTCATTGGTGCAGAGTATCTCTGAAATCCTGAGGAGAGCGTCGTCTGGGGTTTCGCCCTCCCTGAGCTCCTCCCTGACCACCCTGAAGGGGGGTCTTCTGGCGATTGAGAGCCCCACTGATGCAGCTATACCTGCCCTTCCACGGGATCTTCTCCTGATGGCTTCAAGTTCCCCTATAACAAAGGAGGGCACGACAAGATCATGGGTCGGGAAGAGCCTTTCAAGTTCAGAGACTATGTCAACATTGAACTGGTAGGGTATCATAAAAAATTGGCGTCCAGAATCACCCTATTTGATGATACCATAACCTATCAGCCTCCATCTTGCACCGACCCTCCTTGAGAGGGCTATCCTCTGACCCTCCTCTGCACATGCAGGGAGTTTAAGGACAACATCTGCGTCATCAGCCCTTGCAGATTTAACAACTCCCACGGTTGTTGTTGTCCCCACGTTTATCATGAGGGGTTCTCCTGTCTTTATTGGCTCGACCTTTGTCTCCTCCTTGGTACCGACGACGCGTTCAAGGAGGTGGGTCTCCATTGTGAAGGAATGTCTTACCGGTGGCAGTGTCCCTGGTTCGCCTGCAACTGAACCTGAAAGCGAGTCTGCCTTGGTGAGTGCAGGGTCGAGGAGGGTGCCGACCCCGACGAGCCCTCCAGGTCCAACCTCCTCCATCTCCTGTCCTCCTGCAACAAGACCTGTGATCTCGGAGTGCAGGCTCATCCATGTCTGTTTACCGTCCTTCTTTATCTGTATGCCTGGCTTTATCTCTATTTCATCACCGACATGGAATCGTCCCTGGACCAGGGAGCCTCCTATAACCCCTCCTGCCAGATGTTCAGGGTCTGCGCCTGGCTTGTTTATATCAAAGGACCGTGCAACGTACATCCTGGCGGGCTTGTCAACTTCTCTTTCAGGAGTTTTGATTTTCTCTTCAATTGTTTCAATGAGAATATCGATGTTTGCGCCCTGCTGAGCAGACACTGGTATTATAGGTGCATCTTCAGCGCATGTACCCCTTACAAACTCCTTTATCTCCCTGTAGCTTTCAAGGGCCCTCTCCCTTGACACGATATCTATCTTGTTCTGGACGACTATAACATCCTTGACCCCTATAACATCCAGGGCCATCAGGTGCTCCTTTGTCTGGGGCTGGGGGCAGGGCTCATTTGCCGCGATTACCAGTATTGCACCGTCCATGAGGGCTGCGCCTGAAAGCATGGTTGCCATGAGGGTTTCATGGCCCGGTGCATCCACAAAGGACACCTTCCTGAGGAGTTCTGTCTCTGTGCCACAGTTCTCACATACCGTTGCCGTTGTGTAGCACACTGGAGGTTCGCATTCAGGGCATTTCCTGAATGTTATATCCGCATATCCTAGGCGGATGGATATACCCCTCTTGGTTTCCTCACTGTGTGTGTCGGTCCACACACCTGAGAGGGCCTTTGTAAGGGTTGTTTTACCATGGTCCACGTGCCCCACTAGACCAATGTTTATTTCAGATTGATTTTTCACAGATTACACCTATAATTTTTGGTTTATTATTCTTCCTGGGCGCCTATGAGTTCTTCCAGTGGTTTTTCACCCTTTTCAATGACCACCGTATTTATCTGAACTATGTCGTCAGATACAGTGTTTCCCCTGAAGGTCTTCCTTCTTCTCTCACCCTTCCGGGCTGGTTTGTAACCAACACCACCGGATACAAGGCTCCTGACCCTCCTTGCTCCGGGTATGGTTCTCTTCATCGGGAAACCATTCTTGTCGCTTCCGCCTGTGATTTTCAGTTTGTATCCTTCCAGTCCTATGATTGACCCCTCAAATTCATCTCCTATACTGAGGCCTACAAGTCCCCTGGACTCTGACGGGTCAACCTCCATCTGGACGCTTTTCTCCTTGTCTGAAATCACAATCTTAAATGCCAATATATCTCCTCCTGATTCTATTTATATTAAAATGGTGCTTTCATTCCCCAGTCAGGATCCCTTTTCCTCTTGACCTCGGCTATCCTCTCAAAAAGGTCAAGTTCCTCTTCACTGAGATCCCCTGACATTTCATCCATGAGAATACGGTAGTGGTTCTCTGGTATGTCAACGTAGAGCGTGTCTCCCTCGTTGATGTTTTTACCGTAAACAGCATCCTTTATGGCCATTGCAACCTTCTGACCCCTTGATGCTGATTTGAGGTTTTCGCCCTTGTCCTGCATGCTCTCAACGGTACCCACAGGGTTTCCATTCTCATCCATCAGGGGGTAGCCCTGTTTTATCATGCCTGTGAGGATTTCAACACCGCCAATGGCTGGTTTACTCTGTCTGAAGACAAGTTTCGGTATGAGCCTTATGCTTGCAGGTTTTATAACTGCATCCATCCATTCCTTCTTCTTCTTTTCCTCAATGCCTCTGACCCATTCCTCGTATTCTTCCATTATCCTGTAGATGACGTTGCCCTGGAATAGCTTGATCTCTGAGTTTTTGAGTTCACTGGCAGCTGATGGCAGTACCTTCACATTGAAGGCTATTATGGCGCCGTAGACAGTGTCCTCCTGGAGGGCTATCTCTGCATTGACCACATCCCTCCTTGAGACATCCCCTATATCAGCCACCTTTATGGGAACTTCTATATCCCTGAGGATCTTGACAACGGCTTCAAGGGAGCCGAGGGTGTCTGCCTTAACAACCACTCCTGCCTCGTCTGTGTCTATCTTTATGTCCTCTATCTCACCGAGTATCTCCTCTTTCACTGTATCAGGGTCGGTTACAACCCTCAGAGGGGATCCTGCCATCACATCATCGACGTCGGGTGCAACGATCTTTATACCTGCAGCCGCAACAACCTCATCAACCTTCTGGAAGTTCCTCCCGGATTCCCTCATCTCCTCCAGGGGTCCTGGTTTGAGGAGTGACCTTATCCTTGTGAATACAACGTCACCGGATGTCATCATGGCGATGGTGTCGTCCTTCCTGAGTATACCGTCGTATATGACGGCGTCCATGGTCATTCCAAGGCCCTTCTCTTCCTTAACCTCAAGGATGGTCCCCTTTGCAGGTGCGTCCTCCTCGATTTTCAGCTGTTCCTTGAGGTACTGCTGTGCAAGTCCCATGAGCATGGTCAGGAGCTCGGGTATGCCCTCTCCTGTTACAGCGCTTATGGGTATTATGCTGACCTGTGAGGCGAAGTTGGTTACCCTGTCAAACCTCTCTGACTCAAAGCCCTCCTCATGGAGTTTGCCCACCAGTTCATAGACCCTGGTGTCCAGTACCTGCTGTGTACGGGCGTCCTGCCTGCTGAAGGTGGTCATGAAGGGCTCCTTTTCATGGACCTTCCATCCGGGGATCCTGTCGACCTTGTTTGCAGCCACCACGAAGGGTGTCCTGTACATTTTAAGGATGTTGAGGGCCTCCAGGGTCTGGGGCTTGAATCCCTCGTTGATATCTACGATGAGTATTGCAAGGTCTGCCAGGGCCCCTCCACGTTTCCTGAGGGTTGTGAATGCCTCATGTCCGGGGGTGTCTATGAAGAAAAGTCCTGGCAGTGTTTCCCTGATGGAGAATTTCTTGAGGAAGTCTCCGCAGATCCTTTCAATGACATCTATGGGTATCTCTGTTGCTCCTATGTGCTGTGTTATACCCCCCGCTTCCCTTGAGGCAACTGCACTGCCCCTTATATGGTCAAGGAGGGTGGTTTTTCCATGATCAACGTGTCCGAGTACTGAGACAATTGGTGATCTGATCTTCATTGGAATCTCCGGGTCTATTCCTCGTAAATCATCTCTCTATCAGGCATTTCATAAGTGCAGATTTCGGATTCGTCAAAGAAAAGTTTAATCTCCCTTTCAGCTGATTCCGGGGAATCTGAAGCGTGTATTATGTTTCTTCCTGTTTCAAGGGCAAAGTCTCCCCTGATTGTTCCCACATCTGCCTCTGCAGGGTTTGTGGCGCCCACCATCTTCCTTATGAGTGATATGCAGTCCCTGCCCTCTATGACCATTGCAAGGACGGGTGCGGAGGTTATGTAGGACACAAGGTCTGTGAAGAATGGTTTTTCCCTATGTTCCTGGTAGTGCTCCATTGCAAGTTCCTCAGGGATCTGGAGCATCTTTGCCGCCACTATCTGGAGTCCCCTTTCCTCGAATCGGGATATTATCCTTCCTGCGAGGCGCCTCTTCACTGCGTCAGGTTTCAGCATTACAAAGCTTCTTTCCATCATTTTTTAACCCATTTAACTTTTCTTGGAACCCTTCCCAGTTTTATCATGTTTTTCTCGCATTTGCTGCCGCAGAAGAAATAAATGGTACCGTCCTTCTTAACGTACATCTTACCGGTACCCGGCTCTATTTCCTCGTTGCAGAATGAACAGACTCTCATTTAAAACACCTACTCATTAGGGGGTCCTGATTTCCTTGGCTTCCCTGATGGTGTCAAGGAGCATGAGGATATCGCCTTCCCTCACAGGACCCATAACGTTCCTTGTCAGTATCCTTCCCTTGTCTCTTCCATCAAGGATCCTGCATTTTACCTGCATTACCTCTCCAGTCATCCCGGTCCTTTTGAGGACCTCAATAACTTCCGCTGGAGTTGCTTCCTCCATTAAATCACCTTTATGTTAAATTGAAAGTGAAAGGCGTTTTTGCCTTTCATTTACTTTTTGAGTTCTTCAACCTTTTCTATTATCTCGGTTATGATTTCCTCAGCATCTCCTGATTCCACTATGCATGCTGAGGCTGTGCCGACGTTTAAACCTGCGGCTGCTCCCAGTTCATCCTTTGTCGGGATGTATATGTATGGTATTTCCTTTTCTTCTGCAAGGAGCGGGATATGAGCCACTATTTCAGCAGGTTCAACGTCCTCGGCTATGAGCACGAGCTGGGCAACTCCCCTCTCGATTGCCTTGGTAACCTCATTGGTACCCTTGGATATTTTCCCTGTTTCCCTGGCGATTTCAAGGGCCTCTGCAGCCTTATCCGCCAGTTCCTTTGGTACATCAAATTTCACGTATATTGCCTTTGCCATGTTATTTACCTCCTTTTTCATCTGGTCTTCATACCATCCATCGGTAATTACACCAATCTGGATCAGTAATCCAATTTATGGATTAACATGAATTGGGTGAGTACTTTTATATGTTCTCGCTATATAAAAGTTGCTGGATACGGATTTTCATGAGAAATCGTATTAATATAAATTCCCGGGGGCTCAGCCGGATCAAACCGGGAAAACAAGGATTAATAAAGATTGATCTTTCATCACATATAAAGTTTTGCCGCTAACAAAAAGGTAATATGAATGATTGGAACCGGATGTAAAGGATCCCTACATCCCTAGAGTTCCATCTTTTTAACAGCCAGCTTGATGTCATCCTTTTTTACTGTTTTCCTGCCGGCGTGTTTTGCGAGTTTAACCGCTTCTACTGCGATTTTTTCGCCTCTTTCTTCAAGTGCTTCTGCAAGTGCTTCCCTTGCATCATCACTCACCCTTTCTGCACCGGCATTCTTTATTATTCTCCCAATTGGGGCTATTGGCAATTCCATAATTAACCACCTCATTTTATGTAATATTATCTATCATATTATCCTATATAAATATATCGCTAATCTTAGGGTTTCTCTCGGCCATAGATTGGTCCATGGGGCACCTTAACCAAATCAATATAATCAGAGGGTTCAGTAAGGTGAGAGATTAACATGAGAGTGGATTAACAAAAAATAGAAAAATTTAAAAGGAAAAAATTAGCCTCAAATATTAAAAGGAGTATTATGGCTTATTTTTACCTATAACATCCCTTAACTGGTTTATATCGGGTTCAACTTCAACAGGCTTTGTTGAAGCCCTTATGGCGGTGTCAGGATCCTTAAGCACGTGGCCGGTTACCACGCAGACAACCCGCTCGCCCCTGTCAACGACGCCCTCATCAACAAGCTTCAACAGCCCTGCGATGGAGGCTGCAGATGCCGGTTCAACACCTATACCCTCCTTCCTTGCCAGGAGCTTCTGGGCAGAGAGTATCTCCTCATCGGTCACGGTCTCTGCATAACCATCGGATTCATATATGGCGCGAAGGGCCTTGAGGTAACTCACAGGGGCCCCTATCCTTATGGCCGTTGCAACGGTCTCGGGATCCTTAACAGGTTCAATATCGGTACTGCCCCTCCTGAATGCATCAACAACAGGAGCGGCTCCCTCGGCCTGTATACCCGTCATCATTGGTCTATCATCGATGAAACCCGCCCTGTAGAACTCGGAGATCCCCTTCCATATCGCCGAGATGTTACCGGCATTTCCAACTGGAAGTATTATCCTGTCAGGGGACTCCCAGCCAAGGTCATCCACGATCTCAAATCCAATGGACTTCTGACCCTCAAGCCTGAAGGGGTTTACAGAGTTAAGGAGGTAGAGTTCACCCATAAGGGCGAGTTTTGTGACAGCCTCAAGGGCCTCATCAAAGTTCCCCCTGACAGAGAGGACCCTGGCACCATGGAACATTGCCTGGGCCAGTTTACCCAGGGCAACCTTACCCGATGGCAGGAGCACGACACACCCAAGACTGGCCCTTGCCGCGTAGGCTGCCAGAGATGCTGATGTGTTCCCTGTTGAGGCGCATCCAACCGTGTCAACGTCCAGTTCAACGGCCTTGGTTATCCCTACGCTCATGCCCCTGTCCTTGAAGCTCCCTGTTGGATTGGAACCCTCAACCTTCACATAGAGTTCAACTCCTGTTTCCCCTCCGATGGTGTCACACCTGACAAAGGGTGTTCCGCCCTCATCAAGGCTGATGATCCTTGAAGGGTCAACAGGCATGAATTCCCTGTACTTCCACATGTTCTGTCTTCTGCAGCTGAAAACATCCCTTGAAACATCAGGTTCGCATTCAACCTCAAGTACTGACCCGCATTCACTGCAGGTGTAGATAATCTCATCTAAAGCGTATTCCCTACCACATGATATGCATCTTATCATAAACATCCTCCAAACGGTTATACATTATGTCTATTTTGGCTGATCAAAGTAACAAAAACCACATATTACACAACCACAGTTCAAATATGACCTTTCTAATTTTTAAATATTCCCTATAAAACTAAATAAGGAAAACGTCTTAAGTAATTGTTAATTTACTATTGCAAAATTCCATAAGCAGAAGAATTGATCCTCTTCTTTAGGATAAACACTTCCAAGCTTGACACTTGCAAATAAATGACTATATTAATTCCGTTCTTACTTCTTTTTTCTGTCGTTATCTAATTTGTTATCCATCACATCAAGATAGGCGCATTACTCAAAAACCACAACAATTTCATTTACAGCTGCAAATAACAATTTTGAGCTGACAATTGCTGTGACCACTGCAGTTTTTGGAATAGGATCAGTAGCAGCGTTTGCAACTTTAATTGGGCCATAATAGAGTTTCCACTACTTATAAGTCTTGTAAATGTAGCACTACTTTTTCAGAGGCGATATTTCGCCATATAAATCTATAATAAGCTATGGAGTTAAGAGCGTTAATGTTAGGCAGTGTACATAAAACAAATTTATATATTTAAATATATTGATATACAGATACGAAGCATAAGAAAGCTGTCTTATGGAAAAAATGTGTTATGGAGAAGTGAGGCGATTCAATGAAAGAAACAGCAAAAAAATTGAAAGAAATATTGAATTTAAATGGGGTCGTAGGAGTAACATTGATAAAGGACGAAAAATATGTCCCCGATGGTATTGAAACATTGGAAAATCCATTATTTTATTGTGTGATGCTTAAAAAAGCTGCAAGCGAAAGAAAATCATTTTATGCTCCTGCTGAAGTGCAATCATGTCCCAGAGGTAAAGCAGTCTTAGGGATGGGTGATACCCCTGAATTTGAAAAAACTGGGGAGTTCTATATTAATAAAAGTTCTGCAGCCGATACTCGTGCGGCAACCCGGTTAGTTGAATCTGTCCCTCGTTTAAAAGATGTAAAAGGAACGTTAATACAGCCTTTAGAAGATGCTAAAAATCCTGATGTGGTTTTAGCTTTCCCCACTAATGCAAGAAATGCACATGAGCTTATACATGCCTCTATTTATCAAACTGGAGGTAGTATAAACGCAGAGTTTGCAGCGCCTTACAGTTTCTGCGGTTATACGACAGCGAGAACTTATTTAAATGATGAAGTTAGTTTTGCAATTCCGTGTGGTGCTGCAAAAAAAGCTGTGAAAATGATCGGTGAAGAATACACAGATGAAGAACTGATAGTTACAATTCCCGGCCAACAAATAAATCAAGTGGCTGAAAATCTGACAAAGCTTGGCTCTGTAAAAGAACGGATGAAAGCAAAGACCGGGGAATAATTATGAACGTTGAAGAAGTTAAAAAAAATAGGTCAGGAAATGATATCAATCTTAGATCTTAATAAATCTCCAGTTGGAGTAAAATTTTTAGAAACAGATGAAAAAGCACCGGTAAATGTGGAATTTCTTGAAAAACATCGATACTGTCAAGTTTTAATGAAGGCTAGGAGCGGTGAAGACGTTGTTCTAGCTGGAGAAGAAATTTCATGCCCTGCTGCAGCAGCTGCTTTTGGTTTCCGTCCTTTACCAGAGAAACTTGAGTCTGGAAAGGGTCTTGTAGGTTTTGGTATAGTATCAGACCCTGAAGTTGGAAAGGAAATGTTTGAAGGTATGTCGAAACTGAAACCTGGACAGATTCAGCAGTTGCATATTTTTCCATTAGAAAAGGCGGAATATATTCCGGATATTGTGATTGTGGAAGATTACCCTGAAAAACTCATGTGGATTGCTCTTGCGTATCTACATGCTGTGGGTGGGAAAAGAATAGAAAGTTCTACTGCCATTTTACAGGCAACCTGCATTGATGCTACCATCATTCCATTCCTCAGTCAACGCATGAACTTTGTTTACGGATGTTATGGCTGTAGAGACGCTACAGATTTAGGCGAACATGAAGCCATACTGGGATTTCCAGGATCAATGCTTCCTAAAATCATAGAACATCTGGAA
The DNA here is from genome assembly GCF_025397995.1 of Methanothermobacter wolfeii. Classification (NCBI taxonomy): domain Archaea; kingdom Methanobacteriati; phylum Methanobacteriota; class Methanobacteria; order Methanobacteriales; family Methanobacteriaceae; genus Methanothermobacter; species Methanothermobacter wolfeii. Next base: position 615,570 of record NZ_CP104550.1, on the reverse strand, counting down.
TACCTTGGTAAAACAGCAATACCTCGGTCTCGCTCAAAAGGAGCATTTTCTCTTTTAAAAGGGAAAGATAAATGGGTAAAAGATTGCTCAAATTAGAATGTATATAATGGATTTTAATTCTTCTTCTTACCTTATTTAAAAAGAACATTTCAAGAATTTAATGATTAGAATGAGTTTGATGATAAATAAATTAACAGCTTTAGAAATTATGCGCGGAGGTAGAGTGTTTTGGAAAATAATAAATGTGGATGTGAAGATGAACCGCCTGCTGAGGCAGAAGAAAATGTTGAACCTTGTTGTGGATCTGATGATACAGATATAGAAGAAGATGCTGGATGTTGTTGTGGAGCTAAACATCCTGATGAATCACTTGTGGATAACCCTGATAAGCCTACCTTCATAGCAGATGATGAATTTATTAAAGAATTTGAAAAACGTGCTCATTCAATAGGTATAAAAGTTATAGGATACACTCAGCTTACTTCTGAGCTATTAATTAAGAAGATAAATTTATTCAATACCCAAATGCCATTGTATTGACAATGGAAATGAGTAACGAAACCATTAAGACAGCTCCGGGTCCAGAAGCATTGGCATTAAATAATGCAAACTATGAAAGATTAGGTAATTTAACTTATAAACTCTCTGACTATCTTAGAGAACAAGGTTATGCAACAGAAGTTGCTCACCCTTTTGAAGGAGAGTTATAAATTTCCCCCTACTTGCTCAAAAAGCAGGAATAGGTTATATAGGGAAAAAACGGTCTTTTAATAACTCCTGAATGTGGTCCAAGACAAAAAATTTCAGCAATAATTACAAGCATAGCAAATCTACCTATAAAAGATAAAAATGAGCATGCGTGGATACCTGAATACTGTGAAAGATGCGGTGAATGCATCAAAGCCTGCCCTGAAAAAGCATTGGTAGAAATAGAAACTTGCTGTGGGGGCGAAGAAGTCAAATACAAGAAATTGCATTGGCTAAAGTCAGGGCTGTATTTACTGTATAGAGGCATGTACATTCGATGAAAAAGGATATGAGCACATTAAGAACAAATTTGACAAAATAAATGCCAAATTAAAAGATAAACAAAGAAAGAACTTTAACATTGAATTATGGGAAGACTGGGCTAGATTTTTCTCTATTTACTGGTCTGGTTAATGGTGCTACTATCGCAATGGCAATGACAGAAAATGATGAACAAATCATCCTTTTAGAAAAAGAAGACCGGTTAAAAGGGAGTATTAAAGATCCGGAAGAATTAGAACGTCCTGCGGCTGATTTAATGTTTAGTATGGATGCAAAAGATATGGCGAGTTTATTAAAAAAAATAATGACTCTACAAAATCCATAGAATTACTCTCCTCTGAAAAAATAGGGATTTATGCGTTGATAAGCCAGTTAGAACTTATGGATAAAGGATATACGTTATTTTTAGGCAGATTAGGTTTTAGATTAGGTGGAGGAGGAGGTTGCTGCGGCTAAATATTCTTGTTTTAATTTATAAACTTTAAGAGGTGATAAAATGGATTCAAAGATGAAAGAAATGTGCCAGACCAGATGAAAAATACAGATAACTCTAAAATGATGCAAAAACTACCAGATAAGGAAAAGATGAAATAAATGTGCAAAATGATGGAAAAAGCAGGTTCCAAGCCAAATTCTTTAAAGAGTGAATGGGCATCTTCACTGAAAAATAAAGCATAGAATCAAAGATGATTATAGTATAGCACTGAATCAACCGATAACCTGGATGAAAACATGTGTAAAGGCTGCAATATTTGCGTCGAGTTCTGTCCCCACGAAGTTTATGAACAATCTGAAAAAGCGAAAAGGAATGCAGAAAATGTGTTCTACGCACTCTATTATGTCCAGAAAAAGCTATAACAATAGAAAAGGCAGAAGAACATGCAGCGCTGAGTGAAGGCCAAAATAATGCAGAAGTTATAATTTTAAATGCTCTGGAAACTTGTCCCATCAGATTTTAACAGTTCATTAGATTATACCTGGCAAAAAAGTGATATTAAAGCAGAGATTGAAAAATTAAGTGAAATGGAATTATTTCTCCTTTATACCTGTCTAGCCCTTCGTTGTTAGTTATTGTTAACTGTGTCACGTCACCAGTATTACTTTTTATGTTAAAGCACTTATTCTGTGATGTATGCTAACCGGAAGATAATTTTATCATAAATTCACCCGCAAGGATAGATCGAAATGAAGAAGAGATAACCTTTATCCCTCAAGAACTTTGATCAGACGACCCCCTTGATGTAGGTGTATATCCCCAGGGTCAGGTTCGCCTCAACGAAGGCTGCCACAATGAGGAACACTATCCCTATACCCAGAAGCATCAATGAATCCTTGAGCTCATCACTGTGTTCAGAGTAGAAATGAAGCATCCTCTCGGTGAGGGACCCGTACCATGTCTCGGTAATGACGTCTCCAAGGAAGTGATAGGTGAAGCTCGCCAGTCTGAAGCCGGCGGCCCCTGCAATTATGAGTCCGGGTATCTCAAATACTCCATGGGGCATCGTCAGGAGAAAGAAATCTCCGAGGGGAACCTTCGATGCAAAGAAACCGATGAAAAGTCCGTTCACAAACAGGAAGAGGGCAGTGAAAACACCGAGGAGAATACCCCCACCGTATATCAGCAGGGCGGCCTGGAGGTTGTGGAGGAATATTGATGCTGTTGTGAGTTTCAGTTCACCCTCAGCAATGCTCCTCCTGAACTCATCCATCAGTGGGTTCAGCAGGCCGCCAACCGCCCCTGAGAACAGGTACCCTGCAAAAAGCGATGCAAGAAAAATGAATGTTGAAACCATCAAGAATGTTTCATTGGTCCTTATAAGGTAACTCAGAGTCCCCTCATACCGTTCCTTTTTCATTTTATCCCTCAAGAACCCCCTCAGCAACACGTAGGGCCTTTTCTCGTTTTTCTGAAAGTTCCTCAAAGAACTTTCTTACAAACTCTGCAGTATTATTTTTACATTCACCACACATAAGTGTACCGTTTCTGCAGGAATCATATATCTCCTCAAGGTCATCATCCCGCCCTGACATATGGTAGAGGAGTGTCTCATAGATGATGCAATCCTCGGGGACTCCTCCAAGTTCCCTCTGCTCCTTCAGGGTCTCCCTTCCACCTGTCTTAGCGTTCCTTATCTTGGCTTCAGCCTCCTCAGGGGTGTCGCTCAGGAATATTGCGGATTTTGGCTTGCTGCTTGACATCTTCCCCCCTGTAAGGCCCCTCATGAACCTGTGGTAGGTTGATGATGGCTGTATGAATCCGAATTTCTCCCTGAACCTCGCCGCCATATCCCTGGTGAGCCTTATATGGGGGTCCTGGTCCGGTCCAACAGGCACGAGGGTGGGTCTTGGACCACCCATTTCCTCTAGCTGGGGGTGGAGTATGTCAGAGACCTGGATTATGGGGGCGTACATATGGGCCATGCTTGTTGAACCTGTAAAGCCATAGATGGCCCTGAGTTCATTGAAGTTAACCTTTCCTGCAAGAATGTATGCAAGGTCCTCAACCATGAGGTTCTCTGACTGGAGGTAGACGTGAATGTTCTTCTTTGAAAGGTCCAGTCCAAGTGCAATGTAGTTCGCAATGTACTCCTCAACAGCGATCCTCCTGGATGTTTCAAAGTCAATGCCCCTGGCAGAGTATGCCTCCATATCGGCTATCGGTATGAATATTTCGGCTCCGATGCTGTCATACCATCGGAGCTGGTCAACTATCATCTTATGGCCGATATGCATTTTTCCGCTTGGCATCATCCCAGTCACAACTGCAAAGTCCTCCCCCTTCCTGACGGCTTCAAGGATCCTTTCGTAGTCCCTGTGCCCGAAGACTATCCCCCTCCTCATGAGCCAGCTGGGGTCAGGTACATCATCCAGTATCTCACTGAAGGGCTTCACACCAAATTTCTCGATAAGTTCCTGATATTCAAGGCTTGCTGATCCCCATGGATCTATCACTACAATCACCTACAGAATCTTCTGTTCCAGAATCATGGCCTTACCCATCTAACAGTTCAGGCAATCACTGGCTTATCCCGTCAAAGGGTGATCTTATCAGATCATGGCCTTATCCAGTCAACAAGGTAATAGGTAATGTCCTCCTCATCATCAAGGAAGGCCAGGAGCAGTCTCTTGTTAACCCCGTGGGCCACCCTCACATAGCTTGAAAAGTCAAGGGCGTGTATGGTTGCATTCTCGGATATCACCCTGACAAGGTAGGCTGAATGGGTCCTTCCGGGGGCTCCTCCCCTCTCATAGAGCCTGAACTCTACACCGTACTTGAATCCTGTCTTCACGATGTAGCCCCTGTTCCTGAGGTCCCTGTAGACAAGGTACTTGCTGTAGAGTCCCCTCTCAGCAAGGAGGGATATGAATTCCTCCAGTGTAACATCGTCGTCATCCTTCTTCAGTTTGAGTTTACCCTTCTCCATGAGGTAGGCTGCCTCGATAAGGGAAATCTGAAGTCTTTCCTCATAGATCTTACCATAATGGCTCTTCTCATGAAGCCTCCTTGCCATCGAGTTCAGTTTTACTGTTACCACTTCATCTCCAAGCTGTCCCTGCATTCATCACTCCTCCATTTCTGGACTTACCTGCATGAGCTGATTTATATGTGATGAGGACATGTATCCCTGCCCAGTTATAGCATGTCCCCTCCATCCTCTCCCCCTAACACCATCACAGCTACTCAATTATAGCATGCCTCTTCCTAAGATCCTTCTCCTCAAACACCATCACAGCTACTCAATTATAGCATGCCTCTTCCTAAGATCCTTCTCCTTCTTTCCAAGTATTGACATGAACTCAGCTATGAGGCCATCAAGGAAAAGGTGGGTGGTGTCCTCGAAGAGCGTCCCCATGGGCGTGAGGTCATCATAGTCCCCCCTGAGGACACTTGAGGTGTAGTACTTCCATGGCTCCTTTGTCTTGCTTGGTATGGTTATAACCACATCTGAACTTTCGGTGAGGGTTGACCCTGGGGTTGCTGTTATTGCGATGACCGTTGCACCCACTGAGGCTGATGTCTCGGCTGCAAGGGTGACGGTCTTGGTCTCTCCTGACCCTGAAATGGCCACAAGGCAGTCCTCGGCACTTATTGCGGGAGTGGTGACATCACCAACGGCATAAACCGTGAATCCAAGGTGCATGAGCCTCATTGCAAAGGCCTTACCCACAAGTTCCGATCTTCCAGTTCCCACAATGAAGACCGCCCTTGAAGCCATTATAGAGGATATCATCCTTTCAAGCTCTGATTCATCAACCTGGCCTATGGCCCTGTTGGCGTGTTCTGTGATCTTTGCAACGGTGTTTTTAAGTATCTCCATTTCAATCAACTTAAAACATTTTATAACAAACTATTCAGGGAGGTTGGTTATCCTTATACCCGCATTCCTCACTCTGTTTTTGATGTTCAGGTTTATGAGGAGGGGTGTTATCTTCTCTATGATCCTTGCATTTTCAAGTGGCCCGCAGTCAACTGCCCTGACACCCTTTATCTTCTCTGCCAGTTCCATTGCAGTCTCAAGGGCGTCCTGATGGTCCGATGCCACCAGACAGTCACAGTCAACAGGACTCTCAATATCAAGGAGGGCGGATGCGCTTATGTTGTTGAATGCAGCGGCAACCCTTGTGCCCTGGTCCTCAAGGAAGCCCGCCGCCCTCTCGGCTGCTGAACCCTCCCACAAGTCAACGTACTTGACAGCTGAGCCTCCAAGGCAGCTCTCAATGGGGACGGTGGCATCTATGAGGACCATGTCCCTGAGCTGATCCTTTATGGAACCCAGGGTCGCCATCTGTGCCTGGAGGGGCACCGTCAGTATGGCAACGTCTGCTGCTTCCGCGGCTTCAGGGTTTGCGGCTCCCTCCACCATGAGATCATCCCTTTCTGCGAGTTCAAGGACCTGACTGACGGCTTTATCCGCCTTTTCAGGGTCCCTTGAACCTATAATTACATGTTCACCGGCAACTGCAAGTCTCAGGGCGATTCCAAGTCCCTGATCTCCTGTTCCTCCAATAACTGCAATCTTCATATTCATCACCTTAAAACTCAATCAGTGGATTATTCTCCTTAAAAATTCAATGCTACTCTCAATCTCACGGGTGTTCTTAACCTCAACCGTCAGCACACCCCTGTAGCCATGGTCCTCCAGTTTATCAAGAAGGCCCCTGAAGTCTATGCTGCCCTCACCCAGGGCGTCGTGGCTGTCGGTTTCACGGTCATTGTCAGAGAGGTGTACGTGGCCCACCCTCCCTGTGACCATCTCATCCACACCGTAACCCATGGTGGCTGCATGGGCCACGTCAAGGGTGACCATGGTGTCAAGTTCCTCCACGGCACCCCATAGCTCATCAAGGTCCCTCATAAGGGGGCCTTCAAGGCGGGGCATGTTCTCGGGGAAAACACCAACACCCCTCTCCTCCCCGTAATCAACTATCTCCCTGAGGGACTCCATGTTCCTCTCCATTATCCTCCCGCTGTAGCGTCTTCCTAGGAAGGGGACCAGTCCAGGGTGGACCACAAGGACATCTGCCCCGATATCGGCTGCAAGGTCCACTGACCTCATCACCTCCCTGACAGATGCATCCCTTACCCTGTCATTGAGTGATGCTATGTTGATGTCGGATATGGGTGCATGTACCGTGAATCCGATGCTGTATGAATCCGTGACCTCAACATCGGCCATGGGGTACTCGTTTATGATTTCACAGTAATCGGCGCCAATGTCCTCAAGGTATTCAAGGATCTCGCTTATGCTGTGCTCTGCGAGTGCCAGGGTTGAGACACCGATCTTCATGAGATCACCTCAGGCCTCGGGTCTCACCCTCGCCCTTATGGGTATATCCTTCTTCATGGCCTCCATGATGATATCTGCAAGTTCAATATCCCTCCGGATCTTTATGGTGCCCTTCTTACCGACAGTGGCCGTGAAGAGATACTCATCATCTACCAGTATGTCAAAGGACACGCCGACAGCGTCCTTGCCAAAGTTGAGGACAACGTAGTTTCCTGCGAGTTCAACAGGGACCTCAACCGTTTCATCGATCTCCCTTGATTCGAGGGGTTCTATGCCGATGCTTATACCTATGTTCTTCTCGATCTCCTCAATGGTCCTGCCCTTCTTTCCTATGATCTGGGGTATGTACTTCTCCTCTATCCAGACCCTTGCACGTTCATCTGATTCAAGTTCAACCCTGACCCCTGCACCGGGGATCCTCTTTTTGAATTCCCTTTCAATCTCCCTCTCGGCTATCTTGTGGGCTGATGGTTTTCTGGCCCGGGTCGATGCTGCTGCGACATCCATGACTATGGTCTGCTCACCGTAGGTGTAGATCTCATGCATGAGTTCACCGGACTCAAGGTCCCTGATCTCTATGACCGGACGGGCAAGGTCTGCTTCCTGCATCCCGGTGGGAACCTTAACCGTGAGTGAAACATCATAGACGGCCTTAACCTCTCCATCCTCAATGAATACTGTTGTATCGACAACGGAGGGTATAACTCCAAGCTCCACCCTTCCAAGGATCCTCTGTATGGCGTCTATTGGCCTAGTGGCGTGGACAACGCCAACCATTCCCACCCCTGCAAGCCTCATATCAGCAAATATTCTGAAGTCCCGTGTCTTCCTGAGTTCATCGTAGATTGTGTAGTCTGGCCTTACAAGGAGGAGGATGTCGGCTGTCTTCTGCATGTCCCTCTCGATGGGTGCGTACTGGGTTATCTCGTCACCCACCTGGAGGTCCCTTGGTGACTCCATTGTCTTGACTATGGCCTTCATCTCCCTGCTGTAGAACTCTGCAACAGCCTGGGCAAAGGTACTCTTACCTGCCCCCGGGGATCCTGCGATGAGAACACCCTTGGCGGTGTCCCTGAGCCTTTCAATGAGCCTGTCAGATAACTTGTAGTCCTCAAGGGATACCCTTGCAACGGGCCTGACGGCGGTTATCTCGAAGGCTTCTGAGAAGGGTGGCCTTGCAATGGATATCCTGTACTCCCTGAACTGGACCACCGTGGCTCCTTCCATTTCTATCTCAATGAAGCTTTTGAAATCACTTTTAGCCCTCTCAACGATTTCACGGGCCATCCTGTTTATGTCTGAGTGCTTCAGTGGCCGGTCATCAATTTTAACCAGTTTGATATTCCCTGGCCGGCCCTTCTTGGCCATGGGTGCAACGTTCTCCTTGAGGTGCACCGACATCGTGTACTCATCAAAGTACTTGCTTATCTCGAGCTCCTCATAGCCGAGCACCTCGGGTTTTATGTAGAAGACGTCAAGACCCTGGGCCTTCCCGACCTCTGCCTGCACCCTGTCACTGGTTATTAGGAGGGCGTCGTATTCCCTGGCGGTCTCCCTTATCATCGAGTCTATCTCACCGCCCCTTGCCAGGGATATCTCATCCAGTGTGGGGCGTCTCCCAACGAATATCAGGGATATTATGTTCTCCCGGTGGAGCTCCTGAAGGTTCTTGAGCTCCTCAAGACCGTTGAATCCCGTCTCCCTGCCACGGTTGGCCTGGTATTCAAGTTCAGATACAACTGCCTCGGGCACGATCACCTCGCTGCCCCTGAACTCGTCCTCCTGGACTATCCCGGTGATCCTCCCATCGACAATAACACTTGTATCTGGAACAATCTTCATTTAACCATCCCCATATATTTCTTCAGGGTCAAAGACCTTCACGGCGTCCTCCCTGACTCTGAGTTCATCGCCCTCTATGCTCCTGTAGAAGCAGGACTTGTAGCCTGTATGGCAGGCCCCTCCCTCCTGTTCGACGAGGAGGACGACTGCGTCCATGTCACAGTCAACCAGCACCTCCTTTACATGCTGCACGTGGCCTGAGCTTTCACCCTTAAGCCATATCCTGCCCCTGGAGGTGCTCCAGTAGTGTGCCATTCCTGTTTCAAGGGTCCTTTTGAGGGCTTCCCTGTTCATGTATGCCACCATGAGGACCTCGCCTGTCTCATGGTCCTGTGCAACTGCGATTACAAGGTCTTCGCCATTAATATTATGTCTGAAATTCAGTAAAATGCTAACATCTCCCTTTAATATAATCCACGATTTCATTCCTCTTAACGGTCTCCTGGGTGGCGTCCTCCATGTTCCGCACGGTCACCACACCCTCCTGGAGGTCCCTCTCACCTGCAAGGACCGTGAAGGCTGCTCCAAGGTGATCTGCATAGGAGAGGGCCTTCCTGAGTTTCCTGCCCCCTGCCTCAAGGTCCGCCGATACTCCTGCAAGCCTGAGTTCCTGTGCTATCTTCACGGCCTCGGACCTCACAGATTCATGTATGGGTATCACAAAGACGTCAACCATCCTCATCTCGGATTCATCCATTTCAAGGGCGTTCATGAGGCGGTCAAATCCGAATGCGAAGCCTGTTGATTCAACAGACTCGCCCCCAAAGGTTTCAACCAGATTGTATGTTCCCCCGCCGCATATCTGCCGCTGGGCGCCCAGTTCAGGGACGTAGATCTCGAAGACCGTCCCAGTATAGTAGTCAAGTCCCCTTGCAATGCCCAGGTTAACCTTGTAGCCGTCCATTCCAAAGTCCTCAAGGACGTCAAGGAGCTCCTGGAACTCCCTCACGGCTGCCAGTGACTCATCGTAACCAGTAAGGTGGCCCTTCACATCTTCAAGTACTTCAGGACCGCCCCTGGTCCCTATGAGGTTCATCAGAAGGTCCCTTGCTTCATCTGAGATTTCAGTGCCTTCAAGACATGACCTGAGTTCATCCACATCGCCCTTATCTATGATACCCATTATCCTGTCCTGAAGGTCGGGCTGGATGTTCTCATGTCCAAGAACCCCCCTCAGGATTCCAAGGTGGCCTATGTGGACCTCGAAGCCCTCGAGTCCAAGGTCCCTGAGGGCATGGGATGCCAGGGTTATTACCTCTGCCTCTGCAAGGGGTGATCTTCCACCGATGAGTTCGCATCCGAACTGCCAGAACTGCCTGAACCTGCCCTTCTGTGGCCTCTCATACCTGAAGCAGCTGCCGAAGTAGTACATCTTTATGGGTCTGGGTGTTCTCTGGAGTTCATTCATGTAGAGCCTTGCAACCGGGGCTGTGAGTTCGGGCCTCAGTGCCAGGTCCCTTCCACCCTTATCTGTGAAGTGGTATATCTGGTTGACCACCTCCTCCCCCGACTTTAGTGTGAAGAGTCTGAGTTCCTCGAATATCGGTGTCTTGATCTCATGATAGCCATAGGTTTCGAAGGTCCTTCTGAGCCTGTTTTCAACCCTTTTCCTGTTTTCCATCTCGGCAAAAAGGAAATCCCTTGTTCCTCTAGGTCTTGATATATCCATGACGGTGATTCCTCCAGTAAAAATGATAAAAGAGATGTAGTGAGATTTCATCATTCATAATATTTAAGGTATTCCTTGAGCATCTTCGGGAATGATGAGGCGTTAAGGAACCTTAAACCAAGGCGTTCGGCCCATACCCTGATGCCATCATCTGCAGCCACGACACCTGCACCGAGTTCCTTGGCAAGGAGTAGGACGTCAAGGTCAGGTGCACTGTCGAGGGTGCCCTTCCTGAGGGCTGAACGGTACTTTTTACGGAGGTCCTTTATGGCCTTAGCCAGGACCCTGCTTTCGATCTCGGTCTTCTTCACATCCCTTGATGCCATTATGATTGACTGTATCCCTGCCTCCCACAGCATGGTCTCCGAGATCCTGAGTCCCTTGTTCATCCTCTCCCTTATGTCATGGACGTATTCATAGAATATCTGGGAGGGTATCTGGGTGTCATAGCGGTTGGGGGTCTTCTTAACTATCCATGTCTCTGCCTTAATCAGGGTTTCCGGGGGGCATTCGTAGCGTGTCATGTAATCCGTGAACTCCTTGTATGTTACAGGGGGCATGTGGCAGCTGATGTTGAGCTTTATCCTGCTTCTTGCAATGAGATCAAGCATTGCATCAACTGACCTGTTAAGGTCTCCTTCTCCAAGCATCTCCCTTAACTGGTTGTCTGTGAAGGCCGTTGTATCGAGTACAAATCTCTGCTTTGCAGGCATGTCGCAATCCCCCTTACATCAACAGGAATGATATTTATCGCCGATGATAAATAAATATTGCACGATGGATGAAAAATCCCCTCCCCTAACTGAAGTTAACTGAAAAATTATATTCCCTGGAAGATAATTAGGATCAGAGGATAGAGGTTGTGATAAACTGATAACCGGCAGGACACGTGTTACCGGCATAATCGGCCACCCCCTAAGCCACAGCCTGTCCCCCCAGATGCACAACGCTGCATTCAGGAGCCTTGATATGGACTGGGTCTACGTTCCATTCCCTGTGAGGCCTGAAAAGCTTGGAAGGGCTGTGCGCGGCCTTGAAGCCCTCAACGTGAGGGGTGTGAACGTCACCATACCCCATAAGGAGGCTGTGATTGAATATGTTGACGAACTCCATGAAACCGCATCCCTGATAGGGGCCGTTAATACCCTTGAATTTGATGATGGTACCGTGAGGGGTTACAATACCGATGCCGATGGATGCCTGAGGGCCCTTGAAGAGGTCACCTCCGTCAGGAACTCCAGTGTCCTGATACTGGGGGCGGGTGGGGCTGCCAGGGCATGTGCATTCAGGCTGGCCCTTGCAGGGGCCTCGGGGATTTTGATACTCAACAGGACACCTGAGAGGGCCCATTCTCTTGCAGGGGATATAGGGGAGAAGCTCGGCTTTGATGTATCATCAGGGGGCTACGACCTTATACCTGAGGCTGCGGTGGATGCCGATATAATCATAGACACGACACCCGTCGGGATGCACCCCCATACAGATGACGAAGCCCTGGTAACCGCCGAGCTCATGCATGAGGGCATGGTTGTCTATGACCTTGTCTACAACCCCGTAAGGACCGTTCTCCTCCGTGAGGCTGAAAAGGCATCTGCTGTTCCTGTATCAGGGCTCAAGATGCTCGTGTATCAGGGTGCTGAGTCCTTCAGGATATGGACCGGCAGGAAAGCCCCGGTCGATGTTATGGAGGAGGCTGTCCTTGAGGGTCTTTGGAGGAAAGATTGAATCCTGATACATGCAACGGTTGCCCTGCTAATCCATAATTTTTCCCTGAACCCATGAAAGCCTGTTGATAGTATCTGACCCAAAGATTTTAAGATGCTCCGACAATAATGATTTAATGGTAAAACAGATGTGTATTATTAATTCATGCTTAAGTATTATAATCTTTGATCGGTGATTTTTATGAGCGGACCCTGGGTAGAGAAGTACAGACCACAGAAACTTGATGATATCGTAGGCCAGGAACATGTTATACCACGCCTCAAGCGCTATGTTGAGGAGAAGAGCATGCCGAACCTCATGTTCACAGGACCAGCAGGTGTGGGTAAGACAACAACTGCCCTGGCCCTTGCAAAGGAGATCCTCGGCGATTACTGGCGGCAGAACTTCCTTGAACTCAACGCCTCAGACGCCAGGGGTATAGACACCGTAAGGACCATTATAAAGAACTTCTGCCGCCTGAAACCCGTGGGTGCGCCCTTCAGGATAATATTCCTTGATGAAGTGGACAACATGACAAAGGACGCCCAGCACGCCCTCCGAAGGGAGATGGAGATGTACACCAAGACATCCTCCTTCATACTCTCCTGCAACTACTCATCAAAGATCATAGACCCCATACAGTCAAGGTGCGCCATATTCAGGTTCCTTCCCCTCAAGGGCCACCAGATAATAAAAAGGCTTGAATACATCGCCAGGGAGGAGGGCCTTGAATACGAGCCACAGGCCCTTGACACCATAGTCTACTTTGCAGAGGGGGACCTCAGGAAATCCATAAACCTCCTTCAGTCAGCGGCATCCCTCGGTGAGAAGATAACAGAGGAGAGCATCTATGAGGTTGTCTCAAGGGCAAGGCCCAAGGATGTGAGGAAGATGATCAACACCGTCCTCAACGGCAAGTTCATGGATGCAAGGGACATACTCCGGGAGATAACGGTCCTGCAGGGTATAAGCGGCGAGGACATGGTGACCCAGATATACCAGGAACTATCCAGGATGGCCATGGAGGGGGCTCTGGAGGGTGAGAAGTACATAAAACTCATTGAAGCAATAGGTGAATACGATTTCAGGATAAGGGAAGGTGCAAATCCAAGGATACAGCTTGAAGCCCTCCTTGCAAAGTTCCTGGAATACAGTTAAATCCTCAAGGGGTAGCCCAGGATGTCATGGACAGAGAAGTACAGGCCCAGGACCTTTGAAGAGGTTGCAGGGAACAAGAAGGCCATAGAGGAGATAAAGAAGTGGATTGACGAGTGGAAGGCCGGGAACCCCCAGCCACCCCTGCTTCTGGTCGGGCCCCCTGGGACCGGTAAGACAACCCTTGCACACATCATAGGACGGGAGTTCTCAGACACCCTTGAACTCAATGCAAGCGACAAGCGGTCCCAGGACGCCATCAGGAGGACCGCAGGCGAGGCATCCTCAACCTACTCCCTCTTCAACCATGACCTTAAACTCATAATACTCGACGAGGTTGACGGTATACACGGTAATGAGGACCGTGGGGGTGTCCAGGCCATAAACAGGATAATAAAGGAGAGCAGGCAACCCCTGGTCCTGACGGCCAACGACCCCTACAGCAAGAGATTGCAGACCATAAAACCAAAATGCAAGGTTATAAACATCCGCAAGGTTCACACAGCCTCCATAGCAGCCGCCCTTAAAAGGATCTGCAGGGCTGAAGGTATTGACTGCCCCCCCGATGTCCTGAAGGAACTTGCAAAGAGGTCCATGGGGGACCTCAGATCGGCCATCAACGACCTTGAGGCCATGGCAAAGGGTGAGGAAAGTGTGGGGAAGGAGCTCCTGGACACCGGTGCCAAGGATGCCGTCTCCACAATCTTTGATGCCGTCAGGGCCGTGCTGAAGAGCCGCGATGTGGTTAAGGTCAGGGAGGCCATGAGGGTTGATGATGACCCCACAAGCGTCCTTGAGTTCATTGCAGAGAACGTCCCGAGGGAGTATGAGAAGCCCCATGAGATCAGCAGGGCCTATGATATGCTCTCCCGGGCTGATGTGTTCTTCGGGCGTGCTGTGAGGAGCAGGGACTACACCTACTGGCGCTACGCATCTGAACTCATGGGTCCAGGGGTCGCCCTATCAAAGGATGAGACCTATCGGAAATTTGTCCGCTACAGCGGTTCATCCTCATTCAGGATACTTGGAAGGACCAGGAAGAAGAGGGCCCTCAGGGACAGCGTGGCCAGGAAGATGGCCGGGAAGATGCACATATCACCCAGGGTGGCTATTTCAATGTTCCCCTTCCTTGAGATAATCTTCGAGAACGATGAGATGGCCTATGAGATAAAGGAATACCTTGAACTGACCGATGAGGAGGTTAAACTCTTCAGGAAGAGGAAGATCAGGGCCCCTGAAAGGAAGAAACCCGGAAAGAAAACTGAAACCCCAGGGAGACCCCTGCCAGGTCCGGAGAAAAGGGATGATGAAGCCGGCGCGGATAAGGGAAGAAGTAGAAAATCCCCTGAAGATGGCTCTGAAAGGAACAGGTCCCATGGGCAAGGTGAAAAGAAAAATAAAAAGAATGATGAAAAACCAAAGGAGAAGCAAACATCACTGTTCCAGTTCAAATAGAGGGAAGATGCACATCCACCGGTTTACATGAAGGATGAAGAAGATCCAGAGAAAAAGACAGAGATGTTCCGGTTTAATGTCACCTGATTTGTCATTTTCCTTGCGAATTCTCATCCAGATAGATGAGGGATTTCATCAGCTTCTCCCTGAACTGGGGGACCCTGGCGCTGAAGAACTCCATAAAGTTCTCAACCATGGGGTCATCCGTCACCCTTATTTTAGTTCCAAGCCATGACTCGATCCATTCAGCCGGCACCGTTATGAAGGGGTATATTATGCTCCCCGATGACCTGTAATGATTCCTTATCCCTTCACCCCCCAGCATATCTTCAAATACTGCTGCAGCAGCATGGTCAAGGGTCTCGGGGCGTGCCTTTATCCCTTCATCATCAAAGACTATGCCGTACTTCCTTGTGTAGGGTTCAAGGACCGTGTAGAGTGCCAGGGCCAGCTCACCCTCAGCATCAACAGAGACCCTGCTCCTTGGCTCAAGGAATGATGCAAGGATCCTTGATGATCTTGAGCAGATCTTCTGAAAGACCTTGGAGCGTACAACCTCCAGGTCAGGGAATTCCCTCCTGAAGGTCTCCTCCCTCCTCCTTGAAAACCTTGAAAACCTCAGATTATTTATAAGCACACCCCCAGAGGTTACACTCACAAACCTTGTATCCACACCGATCCTTCCAAGGAACCTCAGAATCTCTCTTCTCCTCCCATCATCCATTCCATCACTAAAGATCCTATCCCCACCTGAAATATGTTAATGTTTATCAGGGCAGAAAGCCAGCCTCCGAATCCAATGGCGCCGCCACCCCCTGGCATGCATGAATTCTCCAGGGACAGAATAACCATCCTCAAAGCAGATCCCCATGATATGTAAATGTTTATCAGAGCCCCATAATAATATAAGTTCAGTGGTGTTCCTTAAAACCACACCATGGATTCAGGAAAGGGGGTGACTTCAATGTTTGGAATCTTTGGGAGGAAGAAAGAGGAGAGAAACCTTATTGAACTTGAACCCGACGGTCCTGTTGACTGTATAGCCGACTTCACCTACAACTTCTACTGGCAGCACCATGGTGAGAAGCTTGACCCCGACCAGCTGATACCAGGAACAGAATACAGTTACAGGGATGTTGTTGAGCACGTCAGGAGTGGCGGGGAGGTGAGGATAAAGGGTGATGCAGGTCACCGGCTGGCCTCAAGCATGGGAGCAGACCTCAAATACTTCGGGGGGACCGGAGGGTCGGTGATGGCAGGGACCCTTACCGTTGATGGAGACGTGGATACACGCATGGGTATAAGCATGGTCTCCGGGACCATCTATGTCAGGGGCAAGGTCAGGGACCCGATAGGTAACCTCATAGAGGTTAAATCTGACCGCAGGGGATATAAGAAGTTCATCTCAGTTACAGATGTCCTTACAGGGGGTCATGGTGGTGAAAAACTCCTTGGAGCCACCCTAACAGGTAACCGCATGGTTATCGATGATGGTCACGTCCGGGACACCCTGGGGGCCCGCCTGGATACCGATGCCGAGATAATCCACAAGGGAGATGTGGATCTCTCAACAGGGATACTCATGAGGAGGGGTACAGTGATGGTCAAGGGTGATGCAGGTAAGAACACCGGGGCACTCCTCAGCGGGGGCACCGTGATAATAGATGGTGACTGTGATGACTTTTCAGGGATTGACATGAGGTCCGGTTACCTGATTGTAAACGGTGACGCGGGTAAGTTTATGGGTGCCCAGAGGAAGGGTGGTGTTATCCTTGCAAGGAAGGGAAAACCTGTCCCCCCGACCAGTGAAAATGAACTAACAGGTGAGGATAAGAATCTGATACTGAAGGCCGGCTTCAATCCACAGCACTTCAGGAGATTCTCATAGAATCATTTATATAAAATAACCAGGACCCCATCATAATAGCTAAATAAAAAAATAAAATAGGGTTTATTTTTTAAGCGGACCGAAGAAGTATCCTGCTCCAAGGAGACAGAATATTCCAATAACCCCCAGGATTGCATATAACTGTGTTCCTGCTGATTCCTGTGGCCTTGAAGGGGTTGAAACCTCATAAGCCTTTCCAGGTTCTTTACCTAGCGCTTCAAGGGATGCTGACTCCTGTGCAGACTGTGAAGTTCTTGCTGCAGCTGATGTTCCGACTGAAACTCCTGATACACCACCAGGGGTCCTTCCAGGCTGTGAATCCCTTCCATGTCCGGTTACTGGGGGTTTTCCATGTGGTGTGCCTGTCTCACCACCAGTGGTAGTCTCACCGAATATCCCTGAGATGGTGCTGAGTTCGGCTGATGATAGCTGCACCATATCCCTAGTGTAGGCCTGCCTGATGTACCCTGCAATCATCCGGACCGCTGATGGGTCCATCTGACTCCTCACCGAGGCGTCAAGGAGGAAGGTTTCAGCTATCCTCCTCCAGACATCAGCTGATGCAACATCCACGAGGGCGTCTGATGTAAAGAGATCCCTTATCTGGAGTGCTATTGAAACGCTTCCAGACGGTCCATCCTTGAGTTTGCCCTGCACCCATACCGGGTTGAGGAGTGTCACGGCAAGGTCATCGTAGGTTGACTCCTGGAGGGTCCTTATGATCGGTGTTCCGTATGCGGTCCTTGCAATGTAACCCGTTATATCCCTTCCTGTGAGGTAGTTCACCATGAAGTTAACGGTCACCGAGACCCTGTAGAGGCATGTGCCCTCCCCTGGTGTCCTGTATGGCATTATAACTATGCTGGTGTCAACTGTCCTCAGGAGGGCCTCAAGGAGCCGTGGGCTCTGTACACCGTTAAGTCCCCTTCCATAGGCGTATGAGTAGTAGCTCAGGTAGGTCTCTGCAAGTTCCTCTGGTGTCCAGTTATCCCTTGACCAGAGTATCCTGTCGACACCTGCACCATGGGGGTCTGCCCCTGGTGGAAGCCCGAATATCCTTGTCCTTGCAAGCCGATCCGCCTGTTCCTCCGCCTCTGAACTGTTCATCCCTGATGATACCACCTGGTTGTAGATATCTGTCCTGACAGCCAGGTAGTGTTTCCTTAGATAGTTCTGTTCAGCAGGCTCGTTGAGGCTGACCAGTCTCTTTATGGTGTTGTCAATGACATCCATAGCCCCTGGTATGAGGCCCCTGAAGTTGTGGAAGTCACTTATAAGAACATCGATCCTTGGCCTTCCAAGTTCACTCAGGGGTATTATCTCTGTTCCTATCAGGGTTCCGCTCTCATAGACAGGTCTCACTCCCAGGAAGTAGAATATGGCTGCTATGCTCTGACCATTCGTTGATATAACATCCCCTATGTCCACTGCAACGGTTTCAGGGTACCTGCCGTTGCTGGCTTGCCGGTAGCGTCTGAGCATCTCCTCGGCAGCCCTTGACCCTGTAATCATGGCAGCCTGATCAGGTATGGCTGATGGGTCAAAGGTGTACATGTTACGTCCTGTCGGGAGTGTGGCTAGGTTGATAACCGGGCTCTTTGCAGTCACCGGCTGTATGAATTCACAGTTGAGGGCCCTGAGGAGTGAGTTCATCTCATTCGCTGCGCTCTGAATGAGAAGGTTCCTTATCTCATCCCTCATGGAGGTCCTGTTCGCAGGGTCAAAGGAGATTATTGAGTCTATGAACTTCTCAAGGATCTCTGCATCAGGCAGGCTGCCGAAGGTGTGGAGTCCATAGGGTGTGAGTATCCCTGTAAGCTCCTCAAGGTACTCGTGGAGTTTTTCCCTGAGTACGCTGAAGGATGCTGTGCTGCCAGTTCCAAGCCTTGTTTCAAGGCCCGTCCTCCTGACACCATCACGGATTAGGGATTCGAGGGCCGTCATCCTCTCGGTGTCTCCTGCGGCCTCGGCGACTGTGTAGGATCCTAGGAGATCAGCGAGTTCCTGGTAGACGCCGTAGAGCTCTGTCCTTATGACTGGGGGTACAAGGTAGGATACTGTGACCGCATAGGCCCTCCTCTTGGCCGGGTTTATAACGGCCTCAAGGGGGTCCTCCATCTTAAGCAGGTGTATGTTTGGCATGGCCCCTATGAGAGTGTTTGGCCAGTCATTCTCTGTCATTGCATTGAAGTTTCCAGGGAGGAGTTCCAGGGTCCCGTGCTGTCCTATATGTACAACCGCATCGGCCCTGAACCCCTTCTTGAGCCAGAGGTAGAATGCTATGAACTGATGTGTGGGTGGGAGTTTTCCATCATCAAGTCCCTGGATGGTCCCCTTCCACTTCCAGACCGGCTGCGGAGCCAGGAATATGTTGCCCATCATGATCCCCGGTATGACTATGCTTCCATTGTAGACCATGATGTTGCCAGGTGCGGGACCCCACATGGCCTCTACCTGTCTTCTGAGTGATGCTGGCAGTCCTGAATACCATTTGAGGTAATCCTGGAGGGGTACTGTGACGCAGCCGATTTCCACGAGTCTTCTGAGTTCTGACTGTGTCATGTTCTGGGGGTTCCTGCCTGCCCTGTTTATCATCTCATAGATGGCCTCGGGGGTGAGGTTTGAGTCGCCGACCCTGTAGCCTGCTGCCTTCATTGCAAGGAGTATGTTGCTGAGGCTGGCGTAGAGGTTGAGTCCATTGGTGGCCGGCATCCCCTCATCATGGGTGCTGTCAAAGTAGACCATGGCTATCCTCTTGTCACAGTTCTCCTTGTTCCTGAGGTTAACCCAGGCAAGGGTTCTGTTAACAAGCTGGTCCACTCCGGGCTCATATGCAACGTATTCCTTGAGGGTGACCCCTGTCAGGGGATCTGTCCCTGTTATCCTGTTTCCCCCTATGAGTATGGGTTCTATACGGCCCTGCATCTCGAACATTGCAAGCCAGTAGTATTCAAGGCCCCTTAAACCCTTCTTCTCTGCTCCCTCTATGTAGTCTTCAAGGGATGTCTGGAGGAAGACCGGGAGGGGGCCCTGGACGGGTACGTTGAGGTCTGTGAAGAATGTTATTGTCTGGTTGTCTGGCCAGTAACCGAACTGTACGCATGCAACAAGTGCGTCGATCACCGATGTGTTGTTGTCCATGAAGAAGCGCCTTGAGGCTCCTATTGGATCCGAACAGTAGAAGTAGGGTATCACGTTGAGGCCCTTTGCCTCGAATTTCTGTATGAGTGTCTCATAGACGTCCATATTACCTGAAAGGTAGTACCTGTTGAGTATGGCGACACCCACCCATGGAGCCCCGGCCCTGTACATTGGTGTGCTGCGGTACCAGTCCATGTAGGCCTCCCTGTCGGTGTATGTCCCGGGTGCCATTGGATGGTATAGGAAGTCCTGGAGGCCGGGTACGAGTTTCGTGTCATTGGATGTCAGGTTCACCGCACCGCTGAGCCTCAGGACCTCCAGCAGTGTTCTCTTCACGTTCTCACATGAGAGTGCAGGTGCTGCTACCGGTCCATAGGCAGGAAGGTTCGTTACATTGACACCTGTAACGTTGGGTTTTACGGGTCCGAGGACGAAGATCCTTGCCCCTGGTTTCAGGTCCGCTGCAAGGGCCTGGAAGTCAACGGGTGCATCGAAATCTGTCCCGTAGCTCATGCCGGTAACAGGGTATCCTGGCCTTGTGAAGAGGAAGAATATGTCCGCCTCCCTTATGTCCTGCCGGAACCTGGCTGAGGTCGTTGAGTTGAGGTTGAATGTGTCCATGGTGTAGATTTTAAGGCTGAAGTTGTAGCCCTCGCCTGTCAGGTTCCTGTAGGCATCGTTCATTATGGGGTCCACTGTTCCAACAACGCAGCCTGTGATGAGCACAACCATATTTGTATCCCTGAGCATCTTTGTACCGTTATCTGCCGTTGAGTTATCATCTGCTGCAGATACTGCTGGAACTGAAATCGTCATTATCAATATTAAGACCAGTAGGAATTTCCTGATATTTTCACCTCCTTTATTATTTTACATGGATGATATGACTCTCAAGGGTACTTTAATCTTAACTAAAATGAATTAAGTAATAATACATTTAAAGGAGTCCTGGAAAATGTAATACTGGATTGTTAGAGAAGCTTAAATGACCGGTTGGGTCAGATAGGAAAATGCAGTGGAGGATTCTGAGAGATACTGTAAAAATAAGGGAGACTATTTTATGATTATCTTTTCAAAGTACTCATCATAGGCTATGTGAAAGTGTGGGAGTTCCCTTCTGAGTTCTTCCTCGAGTTCAAGGATGCGCCGCATATCCTCCCTGTCAGCGAAGGCTATCAGCTTCCTCTCCCAGGCCTCCTTGCATCTGAGGCTGCAGGGTATGAAACCTGATGGGAGTACAACCGCACATGCATCCCCTGGCACCTCCAGTTCAGCCAGCTCCTCAAGGTGATCCTCATCAATGGCGTACCTTGTATCCTCTGAGAAGCTCCTGATACAGCATTCAGGGTACCCCAGGAGGCGTCCTATATTCTCATCATCACCCCTGTAAACCCCAAGTTCGGTTGAGATCACAGGGTCAAGGGCCGGCCTTGTTGGCGGATTATACTTTCTCGTTATCTCAATCTCCAGCTGGAGCCTTGACATCAGCTGGTTGAACTGGAAGTCATCCATACGGCATATAACACTCAGGCAATCCCTGCAACCATCATCCCTTATCCTGACTATCCTTTCATAGACCTTTTCAAGCATAAGACCACATCTTTATCCTGGTACCTGACAGAATCATAGTTCACCGGCATTCCACCGGATCACACCTTCACCCTGTACTCAAGTACAAGGTCCTTTCCGAGGGTGTAGTGTTTTATGAGTTCAAGTCTGACTGCATCAGCCATATCCTTTATGCCCTCACCATCCACCAGTGTCCTTGCAGCCTCGCCACCCACAATCATGGGTGCTATGCAGACCCTGACCTCATCCACCAGGCCTGCTGTGATCATGGAGTAATTCAGGGTTGAACCCCCCTCAAGCATCAGCTTCCTCACACCCCTCCTGTGGAGTTCCTCCATGAGCACCTCAAGGTCCACCCTCTCCCCCCCAGTGACTATAACATCGGCACTCTCCCTGAGGACAGAAACCCTCCCTTCAGGTGCCATCTCTGAGACAGCTATTATGGTGGGGGCCTCATTATTGAGCACCCTTGAATGCGGGGGTGTCCTTGCCCTGCTGTCAACCACCACCCTGATTGGGTTCTCCTCTGGACTGGCATCTATTTTATGCACGGTCAGCCTGGGGTCATCTGCAAGGACCGTGTTGATACCCACCATTATGGCATCGGACTCCCTTCGAAGTTCATGGACCCTTACAAGGTCCTCCCTTCCAGATATCTCTGAACTTCCTGTTTCTGTTGCAATCTTCCCGTCAAGTGTCATTGCAGCGTTCAGTATCACGTGGGGCCTCATCCTATTCCCTCAGATGTCTGTATTGATAACATTATATCCATCATCCTATAAATCAGTCATTCACACAATAAAAGGAGGTTAAGATTATGGACAGGTACAGGAGAGGGATGGAGATCCTTGAATCAATTAACAGGGAATCCTACAGGGCCCTTAAGGAGGAGCTTGAAGAGGTATCCCCCGACCTCTCACGTTTTGTGGCTGAGTTTGCATACGGTGATGTTTACTCAAGGAAGGGCCTTGACCTTAAGACCCGGGAGCTTATCACAATCGCTGCGCTGACGGTTCTGGGGGCTGAGAAGCAGCTCAAGAGTCATGTTAAGGGTGCCCTGAATGCTGGCTGCACAAGGGAGGAAATAATAGAGGTTATCATTCAGATGGCTGTTTATGCAGGGTTTCCTGCAGCGATAAACGGGGCCATAGCAGCAAAGGAAGCCTTCAGAGACTGAAAAATAAGAACAGGAGGGTAAAGTAAGCCATCGCGACCCTCATCACAGCCCAGAGACTCCGGTAAACCTATAACAGCAATTCAAGATCCTCATCAAAATCAAAGGACAGGCCCATGGTACTACCTATAAAAAACCATGAGCCCCATCACAATCCAAAGACCTTCCCTGCATTTTCAGTGGTTATCCTGTCAGCTTCCCCTACCTTAATGTCCTTGATCTCGGCTATCTTTTTAACAGCCTCCTCAACGAAGGCCGGTTCGTTACGTTTACCCCTGAAGGGTGAGAGGTAGGGGCTGTCTGTTTCTGTTAAGATGTTCTCAAGGGGTAGCTTCTCCACGAGGTCCATGTGGTGCTCCGAGAATACAACCATGGTAGGCACCGATATATAGTAGCCCTCATCAATTATCCTGCGGGCTGTTTCATGGCTTCCGCTGTAACAGTGAAATACCACCAGAGGGATGCTGTAATCAAGCACTGCCTCAAGGGCCCTTTCCTCCGCATCCCTTGCATGGACCACGAGGGGCATTTCATATTCAGCCGCCAGTCCCGCGAATACCCTGAAGGTATCCTCCTGTTTTTTTCTACCCCCCGGATCCCTGGTATGATGGAAGTCCATCCCTGTCTCGCCTATGGCCACTATCCTGTCGATGCTGGACTCTATCTGGGATACAACCTCTTCTATGAGTTCCCTCCTTGCCTTGGATGCGTCGGTGGGGTGGAAGCCCATGGTGGCGTATATGAAGTCAGGGTGCTGTGATGCCAGTTCAAGGGCCATCCTGTTACCTCCAGGACCCACCCCCGAGTCTATAACAGCGTCAAGTTTTTTTCTTGCCCTTTCAATAACCTCTTCACGGTTTCTGTTGAAGTCCTTGAAGTCAAGGTGACAGTGAATATCTATAATGAAAGATACCTCCAGAAGAACATCTTAAAATAAATGAGGGGTTTATGTTCCGAATCTCCGTTCCCTCTCCTGGTATGACCTTATAGCCCTCAGGAAGTCCACCTTTCTGAGTTCAGGCCAGAGGCTGTCGCAGAAGTAGAGCTCCGAGTAGGAGGACTGCCAGAGGAGGAAGCCGCTGAGGCGTTCCTCGCCGCTTGTCCTTATAATAAGGTGGGGGTCCTCAAGGCCTGCTGTGTAGAGGTTCCTGTTTATCAGGTCCTCATCGATGTCCTCTAGTTCTATTTTCCCTGCCTTCACATCCTCTGCAATCTTCCTTGCAGCGTCAACTATCTCCTGCCTGCCATCATAGCCTATGGCTATGTTCACCAGGCGGTCGGAGTACTGCTCCGTTGACTTCTCAGCCACCTCTATGGCCCTTCTCACGTCCTCAGGTAGGAGTTCAAGTTTGCCAACAGCCTTGACCCTGACCCTGTTTTTATGTATCTTTTCATTGCTGGTTATGGCCTCAAAGTTTTCCTTGAAGAGGTTCATGAGGCCTTTAACTTCCCTTTCAGGCCTTTTAAAGTTCTCTGTTGAGAATGCATATGCTGTTACGATCTCTATGCCAAGGTCAACGCACCAGTCCAGGACCTTTTCAAGGGTCTCGATGCCCTTTTTATGGCCCTCAATGGGGTCGAAGCTGCCATGGATCCGTGAGTATCGTCTGTTACCGTCCATTATGATTGCTATGTGTCTGGGCATCTTCTCTTTTTTGAGGTTGCGGGATATGTACCATTCATATAGTCTATAGATTGGTTTTAAAGGTGACATCTCATATCTACCCTTCCAGTTTTTCCGGGTCATCTGAAATTTAAAATTTAATCATGATCAGTTCTCCTTGTGGCAAGCCAGTGGGCGAAGTTCAGTGCCCTTATATAGCCTTCCCTTGTCTGGGACCGTGATGTGTCAATAAAAATTCCCTTGAAGCCCAGGGCAACGGCGCCGTAGCTTCTGGCCTTGCCGATGAGAACCAGTGATCTGAATATGAGGTTACCGGTGATCCCGTCGGGTGCTATGATTATGTTACACCCGTCGCCAACGGCTTCCTCTATCAGTATGTGGTAGTGTTTAACTTTATATTTATCCCTTATCATTGATGTGAGTGCTTCACCCTCACGTATTGACCTGTCAATTTCAGGGGCCCTTCCAAGGTCACCCTCCCTTCCACCTGAAATCACGGCTATGCACGGTTCTGTTCCTGTTTTCATGAGGAATTTGGCGGCGCTTAATGCGATTTCAGCCCTTTCCTCAAGGTTTCTCCCCTCATCTATACCGACGGGTGCAAGGAGGAAGCTGCCTGTGCCTGTTTTTATCCATGATGCCCTCCTGAGGGGGCCCTCCCCCTTGAGCTCTGATATTATGTCCGCAGATGGCAGGGACCCCCTTACGTATGCGTCTGCATCCTCCTCTTTTATGTGTCTGATGAACTCCTCAGAGGAGTGAACAAGTTCAACGTGAAAATCAACGGCTTCAGCTGCCTTCTCAATCTCGGTGTTGTCCCCGGCACCGGCAATGATCTTCATTTAGAAAGCCCCTTTATCAGTATTACTGGCTCATAATTCGGGCCTCCTTTTAGGGAGGGTGTTCAGCCACTGTCTTCAGTCAGGTTAAGGTGCATTTAGAGTATCATAACAATATATATAATGGTGGTGTCCTATTGATTATAAATGTTCCGCCAACCACGGCGCTAAATTTATATGAAAGATCTGGAAATAGATTTTTAGGTTAACAGAAAAATAATATGCAGATCCATTAAAATCCTAATTATCCTTCAAAAAAGAAGAGGAAGGTAAAACTATGGATACCAAGAACAAGATAATCCTAGGACTGTTCATTGTAATTATCGGTCTTTCAGTTTTAACATATGAGAATTACATTACAAATTCCCAGAACGTATTTATCGGAGAGAAACACGTCCTTCTGCTCTGCGCAGATCCAAGCGAACCAAGATCAGGAATCGGTGCCGTTGACATGGCATTCATATTAACCCTGAATAACGGTAACATAACCAATGTAACCGCAGTCTACCCACACAACATGGCCCACCCCACCGCGGAGCCCCCCGCTGCACTCAGGGCTCAGGGAGTGAACAGATGGTTACTCCACGACTCCCTCTGGGAAGCGGACACAGAGAAGGGGGTCAGGCTGGCCCAGGAAATAGTTGAATACAATACCGGCGTGAAGACAGATATCGTGGTCATAGTCACCCCACAGGCAGTTGACGGAATACTGCAGGCCATAGGACCTGTATATGTTGAAGGACAGGGCTATGTCTCAGGTAACAGTATAAACTTCCTGAGGGATGAGCAGAGGCAGGGCTCCTCAAGGGGCCCCGCGGTCCAGTCCCTGATGAAGGCAATATTCAATGCAACAAAGGACAGGTCAAAGTACATCGCCCTTGTAAATGCAGGTATACAGCAGTACCAGCAGGGCAACATTGTTGTGGTACCCCAGGGGGCGTTTATCCAGTTCCTGATTTCAACCGGGATAGAAAGGGCAACCACCTAACCCCACATATATTTTTTATTTTACAGTAAACTGGTAAACCGGATCATTAAGCGCAAAACTTAACTATCAGAATGTAGATATAGACTCTGGGGGATTACCTTGTCTTTGAATGACAGTGAAAAATCCGGGGGTTACCTGATCTGCACAAACTGTGGAGGCTACTATCAGCTGAAAGCCGGTGAAAGTCCATCTGATTTTGATTCCTGCGAATGTGGAGGTTTGCTGGAATATCATCGGCGACTGGAAGAGGTTTATGAAGAACCCAGTGAAAGCTCCGGTGATTACGTTGAATATGCTGATGACCGGAAGTTAAACATTCTGAAGGATCTATCAGAGAGCATCGAAAACGAGAAGAAAACCCTGGAGGAAATAACAGATGGTAAATGGTCCCTCATGGACTTTGTTGCCGAGAAAAGAATCCTGGATGATGTCAGAAAACAGAAGAAACTTGTGAACGAACTCCTTGATGAGGAGATCATTGAAGGTAACCTTGTAACGGGTACAGGTGTTAAGACTGAAAACTTCATATCACAGGTACGTGAGCAGAGGGACATGATGGCTGAACTCGATGGCAGAAGTTCCCTTAACAGCCGGTTCCTGAAGACCGCAGTTACAATTCTGCTTATTTTTATAGCAATATGTTTCGTATACTTCTTTTTCGCAATAAAGTTAACATGAAGACCCTGCAAATTATCAGACAGGTCTCAAAGAATTTTTTTAACGTTCACTGAATTCATCTCAGGCAAACACCAGAAGAATCAAAAAAAAATTCATTCTTAGGGGACACTGGGTGAATCAGTGCCCCTGACATTCCCTCAGGGCTGCTTCAACAGCCTCAAGGGTTCTGTCAGCGTGCTCCATCTCATGTGCGGCTGATATGAAGCAGCACTCAAACTGTGACGGTGGTATGAACACCCCACCATCAAGGAGGGAGTGGAAGTACCTCATAAAGAGTTCAGTGTCAGAGGTCCTGGCGGTCCTGTAGTCTGTGACCTCCTCCCCTGTAAAGTAGACCTGGAACATTGATGCAAGGCCTGCAACCTGATAGTTCAGGTCAAGGTCCGAGAGGATGTCCCTTAAACCTCCCCTCATATATGAGCCCATCCTTTCAAGTCCATGGTAAAGGTCTTCATCAAGGAGCTGAAGGGTTCTGATACCTGCAGCTACCGATACAGGGTTTCCGTTGAAGGTCCCTGCCTGGTATACTGGTCCTGCAGGCGCTATATTCTCCATTATCTCCCTTTTACCTGCAAGTACGCCCATAGGGAACCCTCCACCGGCAATTTTTCCCAGTGTAACCAGGTCAGGTTCAACACCATAGTACTCCTGGGCCCCTCCAGCCGCAACCCTGAACCCTGTGATAACCTCATCAAATATTAGGAGTATGTCGTTCTCCATGGTTATGTCCCTGAGGAACTGGAGGTAACCGTTCATGGGTTCTATACACCCGACGTTACCCATAACCGGCTCCACCATTATGCAGGCTATTTCAGGGCCCATCTCCTCCATGAGTTCAACCATTGCCTCCTCATCATTAAAGGGGGCTGTGAGGGTGTTGCTCACCGTTGCCCCGGGTATCCCGGGGGAGTCAGGGGCTGCCGCTGCACCGGATCCTGGTTTTACAAGGACGTAGTCGTGGGCTCCGTGGTATGACCCCTCAAATTTAACTATCTTATCCCTGCCCGTGAATGCTCTTGCAAGTCTCACAGCAGCCATGGTTGCCTCGGTACCAGAGTTCATGAAGCGGACCATCTCCGCGCAGGGCACCCTGTCTATTATCATCCCTGCAAGTTCTACTTCACCTTCCGATGGGACACCATAGGCGGTTCCCCTCCTGATCTGACGGGTGACCGCCTCAACAACCTCTGGATGGGCATGTCCAAGTATAAGGGGCCCATAGGCCAGACAGTAGTCTATGTATTCCACGCCATCAACACTTTCAAGTACGCATCCTCTGCCACCGGCTGCAAAGAAAGGGTATGGTTCAAACCTCCTTACAGGTGAACTCACACCGCCTGGCAGAACATCCTGAGCCATTCTAAAAAGTTCCTCTGAATTCATACAAGATCCCTCTGAACCAGTCTTCAAGTAACATAAAATCCGAAAACCTTTAACTGCTCCACTCTAAACCTTCCTACCCTCCGAAAGGGCTATGAGCGCATTTGCTGCAGCCACAGCCACGGGAGTCCCCCCCTTGGGGCCCTCCGTTATCATGTGGGGTAGTTCTGTCCTCCGGAGGGCCTCCTTTGACTCTGCAGCACCTACAAAGCCTACAGGAACACCTATAACAGCATCTGCATCCAGTGACCCGTCTTCTACAAGTTCAATTACCTTCATGAGGGCTGTGGGTGCGTTTCCAATGACGATGAGCCCCCTGAAGCCCTTCTCTGCAGCGTACTCCACCGCGGCGGCGGCCCTTGTGATTTCCCTGCCGGCTGCAATCTCCGCAACCTCAGGCCTCCTGATGAAGGACACCGCCCTGTCGCCTGTTATACCGGCCCGAACCATTTCAATATCGGTGAGTATGCTCCCCGATTCCCTGAGGGACCCCAGGGCTGCCTGTACAAAGTCACTGCTGAACCTTGTAATCCTTGCATATTCAGGGTCCGCCGTGGAGTGAACTATCCTCTCAACTATGGCAGCCTCCTCTTCCCCTAAACCGGCTATGTCATTCCCTATGAGTTCCCTGACTATCTCCCTGCTCTTTCTAGCAATCTCATAGCCCTGGCCTGTGGATGCACCCATCACTCTATCACCTACGGTGTGAGCCTCCTCCTGTCCCTGGGGAAGAGCACTGTTTCCCTTATGTTCTTAAGGCCAGTGAGGGTCATGTTGAATCTCTCAGCTCCAAGTCCCCACCCTGCATGGGGAGGCATCCCGTACTCAAAGGCTTCAAGGTAGCTCTTAAAGGATTCAGGGTTCAGTCCCTGCCTCCTGATCTTCTCAACAAGGAGGTCGTGCTGGTGCACCCTCATGGCACCCGAGGATATCTCAAGGTCGCGGTACATCAGGTCAAAGGCATGGCTCCTCTCGGGTTCATCCTCATCAGGCATGACATAGAAGGGCTTTATTGCTGTCGGCCAGGAGGTTATGAAGTAGTAGCCATCCATTATCTCACCAAGGGCCTTCTCAGCCGCCCTCGGCAGGTCCTCGCCGTGCTTCATGGGGACCCCCTTTGAGTTAACCATCTCAACCGCCTCATCGTATTCTATCCTCTCAAAGGGTATTTCAGGGACCTCAAGTTCCCTTCCAAGGGTTTCCAGTGCATCCGAGCAGTGCTCGTTGACGTCCTCAATGACCCTTACAACGAGGTTCTCAAGTATCTTCATGACATCCTCATGGTCAAGGAAGGATGCCTCTATGTCGATGGAGATGACCTCATTGAGGTGCCTGAGGGTGTCGTGTTCCTCTGCACGGAATATGGGTGCGATTTCATATACACGGTCAAGGCCGGTTGCCATCATCATCTGCTTGTAGAGCTGGGGGCTCTGACCAAGGAAGGCCTCCCTCTCAAAGTAGGTTATGGGGAAGAGCTCCGTGCCCCCCTCTGTGGCGGATGCCACGAGTTTTGGGGTGTTTATTTCAAGGAAATCATTTTCTTCGAGGAATACGCGGACTGAATGCAGCATCCTGCTTTTTATCTTGAATATTGCACTTACACCCGGCTTTCGAAGGTCCAGGAACCTTGCATCAAGCCTCGTGTCTATCTCAGCCTTCACCTTCTCTGTGGGGTCCAGGGGGAGTGGCTGTTTTGATGGGCTGAGCACCCTCAGGTAGGAGGGTATCACCTCAAATCCGCCCGGTGCCTTGCCTGACTCCTGCACCTTACCCTTAAATGCCACCACTGATTCCTTTTTAAGTTTCCTGATGGATTTGAAGAGCTCCTCGTCAATCTTTTTGCTGGGGGCTGTTATCTGGAGGAGTCCGTCCCTGTCCCTTAGAAGAACGAATATTATTCCTCCAAGGTCCCTTATCTCATGGACCCAGCCCATGACCGTGACTTCCTCTCCATCCATCCCCGGGTCTATGTCCTTTGAATAGTGACTTCTTCGAAGATCTCCTAGTAACATTAAATCACCTCTCCAATCTTTTCCTGAATGATTCTGCATGTGCATAGAGGCCTTCATATTCTGCAAGTTTCAGAACAGTGTCTTTGATATTTTTAAGGCCTTCATGTGTTATTTTCTGCACTGTTGGTTTTTTTATGAATGACTCTGTGGACAGCCCCGAATACATCCTTGCGCAGCCTGCCGTCGGGAGCACGTGGTTTGTGCCTGAACCATAATCCCCTGCAGCGACCGGTGAGAGTTCACCCAGGAATATGGATCCGGCGTTCCTTACATCCCTGAGGGTTTCCTCAGGGGAAGCTGTCATTATAACAAGGTGTTCGGGTGCGTAGTGGTTGCTGAATTCCACAGCCTCATCAAGGTCTGAGGTTATAACTATCATCCCGTATCTCTCAAGGGACTCCTCTATTATAGTGGCCCTTTCCATGTATTTAATATTTTCACGGACCCTGTCATTCACATCCTCTGCAAGTCCCTCTGAATCAGTTACAAGTACACTTGCAGCCTGCGGGTCATGTTCTGCCTGGGCAAGTATCTCATATGCGATGTAGTCGGGGTCCGCGGTTTCATCGGCTATTATGAGGACCTCTGATGGTCCTGCAGGAAAGTCAATATCCACGTCCCCGTAGACCAGCTTCTTTGCTGCGGTCACGAATATGTTCCCCGGCCCCACTATCTTGTCCACGGGCATTATGGTCTCTGTGCCGTAGGCCATTGCAGCGATTGCCTGGGCACCCCCGACCCGGTATATCTCATCTGCACCTGCAAGGTCAGCCGCCACGAGGATGGCATCCGAAACTGAACCATCCCTTCCAGGTGGTGTGCAGCAGACTATCCTTCCCACACCGGCTATCCTTGCCGGGATGACCGTCATGAGGACCGTTGACGGGTAAACAGCCCTTCCACCGGGGATGTAGCAGCCGGCACTCTCAAGGGGCCTTACTATCTGCCCTGCCATTACACCGGGCCTCACCTCCTCCATCCACCCTGATGGCAGCTGGAGCCTGTGGAATGCTTCTATATTCGATGCTGCATCCTCAAGGGCCCCCCTAACATCAGGGTCGAGTCTTTCATGGGCTGCCTCTATCTCCTTCCCATCAACAAGGAAGTTTTCAGGTGAGACGCCGTCAAATTTCTCTGTAAGCTCCCTGAGGGCTCGGTCACCCTCTGACCTCACCCTGCCTATGATTTCGGTTACCGGTCCAAGCACATCATCAACGTCTATCCTTGACCTTTCAACAAGTTCCTGAATCCTATCAGGATCAAAGTCTGTTATCTTCATCGGGATGATCCTCCATGAGATTGATATAAATAATTAGTTTTATGGTGCCGCTCCTTTTAAGGGTTATCAGAAATAATTAATTAGTTTAACCGGCAGGCAGGCACAGTGCTGAATTTAATATTCTGAAAAATTGGAGTAATAAATAGATTTATTTCCCCCATCTTACATCAATATTAAACATGGTTAAAATCTGTTCATATAAAGGACTGAAGTGTCATGTTTTTTTTTATTAATGAATACTGTATCTTCGATTTTGGTAAGGGGCTGCTCTGTGAACCAAAATTTTTAAATAATAAATTTAATACATACTTATAAGGAGAATGAGGCTGGTAAAATGTATAAGGACGAAATGATACAACTTCACCAATTTTTAGTATATGTTCTGAAGTACCTTGAGAATGGATATGATATTAAAGACGAATGCGAGGAGTACTTCTCCCTGAACATCAGCCCCCATCACATCCACCGGACCAAGGCCGAACACAAGTATGCTATTTTTGTCCTTTCAAGCGCCATATCAGAGATACTCGCCAAAAAGGAAAACAACAACCTCCCTCCGAACGTGGTTAATGGACTTTCAGAGCTTGCTAAGCGCTCAAGAAAGGAACTCGTTAAGATAGAAGCCAAACTCGAGGCAAAATAAGCGCTCCTCACATTCCCATAATATATCCTATTAATTTTAAGCATTAGCCATAATGCCAGTCTCATATTAAAGGCAGCCATCAGCAGAGGGTCATCCCGGCCCTGAGATTCTCTCCCTTTACCATCATCTATTAATACACTGGGGCGACAATTTTATAATATTATCATGATTTCACAGCTCTGGAAGTCCAGGGCAATGTTAATCAGGAGGGTGTTTTTAATGAAGGCTATGGAACGGATGATATGTCTTGTGGATGGAGAGCACTATCTGCCTGTGACAAAGGCCGCCGTCGAAACCCTTGACTCAATGGAGCACATCGATGTGAAGGCCCTCATATTCATAGGTGGAACCGAGAAGCTCAGAACCTCCTCGCCGGAGGAGTACAGTGAGATGATGGAGAGGCCCGTCTACTTCGGTGAGGACCATGACAGGATCCCCTATGAACTCATAGGCAAACTCATAAGAAAGTACGGTGCAGACACCGTCATGGACCTCAGTGATGAACCGGTCCTTGATTACTCAAAGAGGTTCAGGATAGCCTCCGTGGTCCTTGGTGAGGGTGCGGTTTACAGGGGCCCTGACTTTGAATTCCAGCCCCTCACAGAATACGATGTTCTTGAAAAACCATCCCTCAAGATCCTCGGGACGGGTAAGAGGATAGGTAAAACAGCCGTCTCTGCCTATGCAGCCCGACTCATCCATGAACGC
The DNA here is from genome assembly GCF_025397995.1 of Methanothermobacter wolfeii. Classification (NCBI taxonomy): domain Archaea; kingdom Methanobacteriati; phylum Methanobacteriota; class Methanobacteria; order Methanobacteriales; family Methanobacteriaceae; genus Methanothermobacter; species Methanothermobacter wolfeii. The sequence goes on along the minus strand of NZ_CP104550.1, from coordinate 583,004 downwards.
AGGTACAACCCATGCGTGGTTGCAATGGGCCGGGGCGGTCCTGAAGAACCTGAAATCGTTCGTGGAGATGAGATTGACATAACCCCCGAGTACCTGATGGAACAGTCAGATAGGGGTGTGCATGCAGCCTCTGACCACTGGGAGGACGCCCTCATGAGCCGCATACTCACCGTTGGCTGCCGGCGCTGCGGCGGGGGGATGGCAGGGGATGTCTTCATAACCAACATGAAGCGTGGCGCTGAACTTGCAAACACCCTGGACGCCGACTTCATAATCCTCGAGGGGAGCGGGGCCGCCATACCCCCTGTGAAGTCCATGAGACACATAGTCCTTGTTGGAGCAAACCAGCCCATCATGAACATTAAAAACTTCCTCGGCCCCTTCAGGATCAAACTGGCGGACCTTGTTATACTCACCATGTGCGAGGAACCCATGGCCAGTGACATGAAGGTGAGGGAGATAGCCGAGTTCATAGGGGACATAAACCCCGATGCAGAGGTCATAGCAACCGTATTCAGACCGAAACCCCTGGGCGATATAGCTGGTAAGAATGTGCTCTTTGCAACAACAGCCCCTGAATCCGTACAGGGCCTCCTTGTTGAGCACCTTGAATCAGAGTACGGGTGCAGGGTCGTTGGAACAACACCCCACCTCTCAAACAGGCCCTTACTCCAGAAGGACATTGAAAGGTACATCAACGAGGCGGATGTTATGCTCACCGAACTCAAGGCCGCTGCAGTTGACGTGGCAACCAGGGACGCCCTGGAGGCTGGACTCGAGGTTGTATACTGTGACAACATACCTGTTGTCAGGGATGGTTCCCAGGATGAGCTGGATGATGCCATAATTGACGTCGTTGAGATGGCCATTAACGATTTCAACACCAGGAAGACACCATGAAAACCTGGTCTTCCTGTTTAAGGATCTAAAGATGTCATCTCTGGAACGAACAGCACAGGGAAAACATGACAGGAACTGAGAAACCCCTGGACCATGCCGATTTGAAGAAACTCCTCAGGTTCTCACTTACAGAGAAGAAGGTTATCCAGGAGCTTGGCATACCTGGGGAAGCCTTCATACCCCTTCTTTTTTCCATACGTTTTGGTGGTGACTGGAGCCTTGCAGAGAAAACCGGCAGGTTCATGGCCATAAAGGAGAAGGTGACCCGCTTTGATGAAGAGGAAATGGTGGGCAGGACCCTTGAAATAGTCTACCTCTTCCTTAATCCATCGGTGCTCAGGGAGGAGGGAACGGTCTACCGGCTTGAGAAGTGCAGCTCAAGAAATGAAAGGGAACTTGTTAAAAGGCCCTACCGTGTCCTGGTGGATGGTGACTACATACTGAGGGCTGTTCTTGACCCCCTGGACCTTAAAATAAGGCTCAAGAGGATAGAGGGTCCGCTGGAGTTCACAGGTTCAGGCGCCTACGGTGTGGCCCATGAAATAGAACACCTGAGGTGCGTGGAGGCAGAGGGCACTCCCTTCTGGGAATTTGAATATGAAATAGAAGATTGATGTGACCTGAAAAGGATCACTTGATAAACCATCTTTCTGATTTTTCAGAACACTAAAATGGGGTGTCGGTAACACATATATTTATAAATTTAGATATATGGATAGTTAGTTGAATTAAATGATGGTGATAGCATGAAAAATGGAAGCTGCTGTGGAAACAGTGACCCACAGAAGGATGATTCAAAGAGTAAATGTGGATGCGGATTCATAGAATACAGGGACCAGTGCAGGATTCCAAACCCATCAAAACCCTCCGTACTGGTGGATGAAGGATTCCTTAAAGAGTTTGAAGAATATGCAGGTTCACTGGGAATTAAAAAGGTCGGATACGCCCTTGTTACCCCTGATGTGGTCATTGCTGAAAGGTTCATCCAGTACCCCAATGCCATAGTACTTACCGCTGAAATGGATGAAGAGCTTATAAAAACAGCGCCCGGTGAAGAGGCCCAGAGGCTAAACAGCAGCCTCTATGACAGGCTGGCTGAGATGACCTTCAGACTTGCAGATTACCTCAGGGAAAGGGGGTACTTTGCAGAGGCCATACACCCAATGAGCGGAATCCTCAACCTCACACTGATGGCCCAGAGGGCAGGGATTGGGTTTAAAGGCCACAGCGGCCTCCTCATAACCCCTGAATCAGGTCCGGCCCAGAAGGTTTCAGCCATAATCACAAGCATAGCCAGCCTCCCCCTGAAGGATGATAACGAACATGAATGGATAACCGAATACTGTAAAAGGTGCGGCAAGTGCATCAGGGCATGCCCAGAGGAGGCCCTCATTGAGTTTAAAGGATGCTGCAGCTCCAGTGTGGTTCTGATGGATGAGAGGTGTATAGGGTGCAGTCAGGGCTGCACATTCTGCATAGAAAACTGCCCCTTCTATACAAAGGGCTACCATCATATAAGGTCAAGATTCGAGAGGTTGATGGCGAAACCTGAAGCTGCAGCGAATTCAAGGTGATTGCACTTAAAGACATCGGAGATTAATGGTAAACTACCCTCCAAGGCAGGAATCCCAGCAGCAATGTTAATATTAAAGCTCCAACATAAATTATGCCGGTGTATAATATGAAGGCTGATGCAGTCAAGATTGCAGACGGTGTCTACTGGGTTGGTGTCATGGACTGGGATATCCGCAGTTACCATGGCTACACCCTGGGCGGTACAACCTACAACGTCTACCTTGTATTTGGAGAAGAAAGGGTTGCCCTGATAGACAACACATACCCTGGAACATCAGCACAGATGTTCGGAAGGATAAAGGACGCCTTTAGAAGGGAAGGGCTGGAAGAAAGGATAGACGTGATGGTGCAGAACCACGTTGAAAGGGACCACAGCGGCTCCCTTCCAGAGGTCCTGAGGAAATATGAACCCGAGATAATCTGCACAGAAAAGGCGGCGGAGGGTTTAAGGTGGCATTATCATCAGCTGAAGGACATTGAATTCAGAACCGTTAAGACGGGAGACACTGTGGATCTTGGCAGGAAAACCCTCACCTTCCTTGAGGCACCCATGCTCCACTGGCCAGACAGCATGTTCACCTTCCTGGCAGAGGATGGGGTTCTTTTCTCCAATGATGCATTTGGACAGCACCTCTGCATCAGCAAAAGGTTCGACCGGGATGTTCCTGAGAATGTGCTAATGGATGCGGCTTCAAAGTTCTATGCAAACCTCCTGACACCGCTGTCACCCCTTGTCCTCAGGAAGTTCGGTGAAGTAAAGGAACTGGGACTCCTTGAGAAGATAAGGATGATTGCACCATCCCATGGACAGATCTGGACGGACCCCATGAAGGTGATCGGAGCATACACAGACTGGGCCACGGGTAAATGCCCTGAGAAGGCAACCATAATCTACGATACCATGCACTACTCAACAAGGATGCTTGCACATGCCCTTGCAGAGGGACTCATGGCAGAAGGGATAGATGTTGTGATGCACTTCCTCCATGATGATGAGAGGAGTGAAATCGTGAAGAATATACTTGAAAGCAGGGCCGTCTTCATCGGAAGCCCCACAATGTTTAACGGACCCTTCCCGAGCCTCGGAGACATCATGTACTATTTAAGGGGTTTGTCATTCGACAGGACAGGAATTAAAAGACTTGCAGTTGTCTTCGGGTCCAGGGGATGGGGAGGCGGTGCCGTGAAGGCACTCACAGATGAACTCTCCTCAACCGGTTTTGAGGTTGCTGAGACGGTTGAGGTCAACTATGTGCCTGGCGAGGATGAACTTGAGCGCTGCTACGAGATAGGTAAAAATATAGGGGCCAGGATAAAGGAGATGAAGGCGATTTGAATGGAGACCGTTGAATTTAAAGGTAGCCACGACCCTGAGAAGAAGATAGTGGTGAGTCTGTTCTGGACCGTGAGGAAGACCATAAGGGAAGAGGGCTGTGCACCCGTCCATATAAAGAGGATCAGAACATCAAGGAATGTCTATGAACCGGAGGGTAGGAAGCTCCTGAAACTGTCAGATGATATCATGGAGGATATACTCCGTGACATGGAGATGGGAAACACAGTTGAATTTGAGATGACAATGGGCACCGAATCCCTCAGGGTCCTCATTGATGATAAGCGGTTCTCTGTTGAGGCAACAAGGACGCCTGAAATCGAGAAGGAGATCGTTGAGAAGCTTGAACATGAGACCTCAAAGCTCACACCCGACTTCTGTCAGACGTTCCTCCCCAGGATATTCCCCAACCAGTGACCCTCTCCTTCATGAGACCGAAAATTAATTAAAAATCTTTATTTTTTTATTTAATGGAGCTGAACCACATATTAAACCATCTCAAACCCCTGATCAATACATTAAGCAGGAATCCATGAAAAATCACTGCACCCCTAAAACCACAGACCATAACTGCACAAACTATTTATAGAACCTCAAACCCATGGATAATTGCATACTTTATTTATTCAAGAGGTGATTGAATGGCACAGGGACAGCAGCCCATATTAATATTACCCCAGGATACAAGCCGTTACGTTGGAAAAGAAGCCCAGAGGATCAACATACTTGCAGGTAAGATCCTTGCAGAGACCGTGAGAACAACCCTTGGACCCAAGGGTATGGACAAGATGCTGGTTGACTCCCTCGGGGACATCGTGATTACCAATGATGGAGTTACAATCCTGAAGGAAATGGACATCTCCCACCCTGCAGCAAAAATGCTGGTGGAGGTCGCCAAGACCCAGGAAGACGAGGTGGGTGACGGGACAACCACAGCAGTCATAATAGCCGGGGAACTCCTGAAGGAGGCTGAAAACCTCATCGAGATGGGTGTCCACCCGACAATAATAGCGCTGGGTTACAGGCAGGCAGCACTGAAGGCTCAGGAGATACTTGACAGGATATCAATAGAGGCCAGTGACAGGGAAACCCTCAGGAAGGTTGCGGTGACAGCCATGACCGGTAAGGGTTCAGAGAGGGCTAAGGATAAACTTGCAGAACTCGTTGTCGAGGCAGTTCTTCAGGTTGAAGAGGACGGTGAAATGGACAAGGACAACATCAACATCCAGAGGATACAGGGAGCCTCAGTCAACGAGTCAAGAATAGTAAACGGTATAGTGATAGACAAGGCAAGGGCAGATAATTCAATGCCAAAGAGGATTGAAAACGCTAAAATAGCCCTCCTGAAGTATCCAATAGAGGTTAAGGACCTTGAAACTGATGCAAAGATCAGGCTCACCGACCCATCACAGATGCAGGCCTTCATTGAACAGGAAGAACAGATGATCCGCGACATGGTTGACAAGATAGTCAGCACCGGTGCCAACGTCGTCTTCTGCCAGAAGGGCATCGATGACCTTGCACTCCACTACCTCTCACGTCAGGGTATAATGGCCCTCAAGAGGGTTAAGAAGTCCGATATCAAGCGCATCGAAAAGGCCACAGGTGCAAGGCTCGTTACAAACATAGAAGACCTCACCGAGGAGGACCTTGGAGAGGCCGGAGTTGTCTATGAGAAGAAGATCTTCGACGATGTCCTTACCTTCGTTGAAAAATGCAGGGACCCCAAGGCCATATCCATAATCCTCAGGGGCAGCACAAAGCATGTTGCAGAGGAGATGGAGAGGGCCCTTGAAGATGCTATAGGCGTTGTATCAGCAACACTTGAGGACGGGCATGTTGTGGCTGGAGGAGGAGCACCTGAAGTTGAAATAGCAAGGGAACTCCGTGAATACGCTGAAACCATAAGTGGAAGGGAGCAGCTTGCAGTATCCGCCTTTGCAGACGCCCTTGAAATAGTTCCAAAGACCCTCGCAGAAAACGCGGGTCTTGACAGCATCGACATACTGGTGGACCTGAGGGCAGCCCATGAGGAATCACCCTACATGGGACTCGATGTCTTCAACGGTGAAGTTGTTGACATGGAAAAGGAGGGTGTCCTTGAACCCCAGAGGGTCAAGAAACAGGCTATACAGTCTGCAGCCGAAGCAGCTGAAATGATCCTCCGTATCGATGATATGATCGCTGCCAGGGGCTTCGATGTATCCTCAAAGGATGAGGATGATATGGAAGGAATGGGTGGAATGGGAGGCATGGGCGGAATGCCCCCCATGATGTAACACCCTTAATTTTTAGATGTAATTAATAAAAAAGTTTAAATATATATTATATATCATGATTAATTACCTATCTATCATGATTAATAATAGTAAAATATATAAGTCTGGAAGAACTTACTACCATCTAAGAAACAATGGCGGTATGAAAAATGTCAAAGGATACCTCAGTTCTCCTGGAAGAAGACAGGGTGTTCAAGCCCCACTACACCATAGTGGAGGAGGCCCACATAAAAAACTGGGAGGCTGAAATCGAAAAGGGAAAGGACCATGAGAAATACTGGGAAGAAAAGGCCAGAATGTTTGACTGGTTCAAAAAGTGGGACATGGTCCTTGATGAAAGCAACAAGCCATTCTACAAGTGGTTCGTCAACGGCAAAACCAACATGACACACAACGCCGTTGACAGATGGATCGAAACCGACAAACGAAACCAGGTCGCCATCCTCTACGTGAATGAAAGGGGTGAGGAAAGGAAACTCACCTACTATGAACTCCACCGTGAGGTCAACAGGACCGCGAACGTGCTTAAAAGGCTCGGGATCAGGAAGGGCGATGCGGTGGCAATGTACCTGCCCATGTGCCCGGAACTCGTAATATCAATGCTTGCATGTGCAAAGATCGGAGCTGTGCACAGCGTCATATACTCAGGCCTCAGTGTCGGTGCCCTGGTGGAGCGCCTCAACGATGCAAAGGCCAAGATAATCATAACTGCAGATGGAACCTACAGGAGGGGCAAGGTAATCAAATTAAAACCAATAGTGGACGAGGCAATACTGCAGTGCCCCACCATTGAAACAACGGTTGTCGTGAAACACACTGACATCGAAATTGAAATGTCAGATATAAGCGGCCGTGAAATGCTCTTCGATAAACTCATTGAGGGGGAGGATGACGAGTGCGAGACAGAGGAAATGGATGCAGAGGACCCCCTCTTCATACTCTACACATCAGGGAGCACAGGCAAGCCAAAGGGGGTCCTCCATACAACAGGGGGATACATGGTCGGTGTTGCATCAACCCTCCAGATGACCTTTGACATCCACAACGGGGACCTCTGGTGGTGTACGGCAGATATTGGATGGATCACAGGACACAGCTACGTTGTCTACGGACCCCTGCTCCTTGGAACAACAACACTACTCTATGAGGGAGCCCCCGACTACCCTGACCCAGGGGTGTGGTGGAGTATAGTTGAAAGGTACGGTGTCACCAAGTTCTACACAGCACCCACCGCAATAAGGCACCTCATGAGGTTCGGTGATAAACACCCCAGGAAGTACAACCTCAAATCACTGAAGATCCTCGGAACCGTGGGGGAACCCACAAACCCCGAGGCATGGATCTGGTACTACAAAAACATTGGAAGGGAAAGATGCCCCATAATAGACACCTGGTGGCAGACAGAAACAGGAATGCACCTCATAGCACCGCTTCCCGTAACACCGCTGAAACCAGGATCGGTCACAAAGCCACTGCCGGGTATAGAGGCAGACATAGTTGATGAAAACGGTAAACCCGTCCCCCTGGGTAAGGGCGGATTCCTTGTAATCAAGAAGCCCTGGCCGGCAATGTTCAGGACACTCTTCAACGATGAAGAGAGGTATATAAACGTCTACTGGAAACAGATCCCCGGAGGGGTCTACACCGCGGGTGACATGGCAAGAAAGGACGAGGACGGTTACATCTGGATCCAGGGAAGATCAGATGACGTGCTTAACATAGCAGGTCACAGGATAGGCACCGCAGAGGTTGAATCAGTGTTTGTAGCCCACCCTGCAGTTGCAGAGGCAGCTGTTATAGGAAAGGAAGACCCTATTAAGGGGGAGGTTATAAAGGCCTTCCTTATACTTAAAAAGGGTCATCAGCTGAACGCAGCCCTCATAGAGGAACTGAAGAGACACCTGCGCCATGAACTTGGACCGGTAGCGGTTATAGGTGAAATGGTCCAGGTTGAACAGCTTCCAAAAACAAGGTCCGGGAAAATAATGAGGAGAATCCTCAGGGCAAGAGAGGAGGGCAGGGACCCTGGAGATACCTCAACACTTGAGGAGTAAGGTTCCATGTCTAGTTTAAATGGTAAAATGCATAGGTGAAAAACAATGACAGATAAAGAAGTGGTTATATCTGACAGAACCGCCAATCCAGCTCCCCTCGGGCTTCTTGGGTTCGGTATAACCACTGTACTGCTGAACCTGCACAATGCAGGTCTTTTTCCCATAAACAGCATGATAATTGCAATGGGGTTTGCCTACGGGGGTATAGCCCAGATACTTGCAAGTGTAATGGAGTACAGGAAGGGTAACACCTTCGGGACCGTGGCCTTCGGTTCATATGGACTTTTCTGGTGGTCACTGGTACTCCTACTGATGATACCGAACATCAGGTTCATTGAGACAACTGGTACGGCGGCGGCCGCAGCAGACCCCACCTCAATGGCAGCTTACCTATTCATGTGGGGCCTTTTCACGCTGGCGATGTTCATCGCAACACTCAAACTCAAAAGGGGAATACAGGTGATATTCATAAGCCTTGCCATCCTGTTCTTCCTGCTTACAGCCGGTGAAATCACAGGTTCAGCCATGATAACAATGGTTGCAGGTTATGAGGGGATATTCACGGGTGCTGCTGCCATGTACGTTGGCCTTGCAGAGGTCATCAACGAAGCCTATGGAAGGAACGTGCTCCCAACATGAATATCCTTTCCAAACTCCCCCTTTATTTTTTAGATTAACCATATTTAGAAAGATTTATATTGAATTAGGTTCAACTAAATCAACATCAGGGATTTAGGTGAACCTAATGAAGCATCTCAGTGAAAGTATAGAGGAATACCTTGAAACCATTTACAGGCTCATTGAATCTGGAAGGACTGCAAGTACCACGGAGATATCAAGAACAATGAACATAGCACCCGCCAGTGTCACCCAGATGCTCAAAAAACTGGATTCCGAGGGATATGTGAAATACTCACCCTACAGAGGAGCCGTGCTGACCGAGAGGGGATACAGGGTAGCCCGCAGGATGACAAGAAAACACAGGATACTTGAAAGGTTCCTCCATGACATACTTAGAATAAAAAGGGAAAAGATACACAGACAGGCCTGTGAAATGGAACACTCCCTATCTGATGATGCTGAAAGGGCCCTCTGCCATCTTCTCAACGTACCAGGGGAATGCCCCGATAAAAACCCCATCCCCGCATGTGACTTCAAATTCAGCACCTGCGAGGAATGCCTTGAAATGAAGGACGCGGACATCGAAGAGATAGGGTGCAGGGATGAGAAACTCAGATCCCTCAGGGAAATGGATGAAGAAGAAACAGGAAGAGTGTCCTTCATAAGGGGAGATTACAGGGTCGTTAGGAGGCTCATGGACATGGGGATAACCATAGGAGTGCCACTGAAGGTAATCAAGAAGGCCCCTCTCAACGGACCCGTTGAGGTGGAGGTCAGGAGTTCAAGGGTGGCCCTTGGAAGGGACATAGCAGACAATGTATTCATAGACACAGAAGAAGAGTGAAGGGTGCCCTCCATGAAAAAATCAGAGATAACCGTTGCACTTGCAGGGAACGCAAATGTGGGTAAAAGCGTGATCTTCAACCAGCTGACAGGATCCAACCAGATAGTCGGTAACTGGCCCGGTAAAACCGTTGAAAGGGCAGAGGGCTATCTCCAGTTCCACGGTCGCAGCATCCACATAATAGACCTCCCGGGCATATACTCATTCTCAACATACTCAATGGAGGAAATAGTATCCCGGGACTTCATAATCAAGGAGAAACCGGATGTGGTGGTTAATGTCCTGGATGCATCGGTACTTGAGAGGAACCTCTTCTTCACACTCCAGCTAATTGAAATGGAAGTGCCGATGGTCATATGCATCAACCAGGTGGACATGGCAAAACAGAAGGGGATAGTCATAGATGAGGAGAAACTTGAAAAGGCCCTGGGAGTCCCTGTGGTGTCCACGGTGGCTGTTAAGGGTCAGGGACTCCAGGAACTTCTCAGGAAAACCCTTGAAGCTGCAGACAAAAATATAAAACCCCATGTAATAGAATACGGGAAGGAAGTTGAGTCAGGAATAAGGGAACTCATGGAGCACCTCCCCGAACTCCCTGAGGGATACTCAAGGCGATGGGTGGCTATAAAGCTCCTTGAAAATGACCCTGAAATAACAGAGATGATGCCCTGTGAAGTCAGGGACCTTGCAAAAAGACTCGCCGGGGAGGTTGAAAGGATACATAATGAACCATCCTTCTCTGTTATAACATCAGAGAGATATGCTCTGTCAAACGTGATAGCCTCAGGGGCCCAGGAACAGACTGACATCAGCACATCCTTCTCAGAGCGACTTGACAGCTTCCTGACGCATCCCGTCTATGGCTACATATCCTCGGCCCTTGTTGTGGGCGGCCTCCTCCTCTGGACCTTCGTTGTTGGCGAATTCTTCTCAGACATCCTCACAGGGATATTCGGGTTCTTCCAGCCAGTCGACCCCCAGTTCTCAGGTTCAGTAACATCAATAATATGGAACGGTGCCTTTGGAGGCGTGGTCGCCGGACTGACCCTTGTCATACCCTTCGTCATACCCTTCTACCTCATGCTATCCTACATTGAAAATTCAGGACTCCTGACAAGGGTCGCCTTCATGATGGACGCCTTCATGAGGAAGATAGGGCTCCACGGGAAGGCGCTTATACCCCTCATCCTCGGATACGGGTGCAGTGTCCCAGCCATCGACAGCACCAGGATACTGGAAACCCAGAGGGAGAGGCTCCTTGCAGCCTTTGCAATATCCTTCGCCCCCTGCGCGGCAAGGACCATCCTCATACTTGGACTTGTAGCACTCTTTGTGAATGTATGGTGGGCCATAGGACTCTACGCCCTAGACCTCCTCATAATATTCATCATGGGAAAATTCGCCCTCAAGGCACTCCCAGGGGAAACCACAGGCCTTATAATGGAGATGCACGCCCTGAAAATGCCCTCATTCAGGGTGATTGCAAGGCAGACATGGACAAGGACAAAATCCCTCATATACCTCGTATTCCCCATATACATAGTTGGAAGCGCCCTGATACAGGTACTCTACGCCTTCGGAGTACTGGACCCAATAAGCAGTTTCATGGCCCCCCTGACGGTGGGGTGGCTTAAACTCCCGGTGTTCGCAGGTATACTTCTAATACTTGGTGCAGTGAGGAAGGAGTTCATACTGCTTGGCCTTGTATCCCTTGTAGGTACCAACATCGGCGCAGCCCTCACAGCCCAGCAGATACTTGTACTGACACTTGTGGGGATGCTGTACTTCCCGTGCCTCTCAACAATCGCCATACTTGCAAGGGAATTCGGGTGGAAGTCAACATCGGTGATAACCCTCGCAAACCTTGGATCAGCAATACTGATTGGGGGTATATTTGCAAGGATACTGCCCTTCATCCTATAGTAGTGACATTACCCGGTGACCTCATAATACCACAACCCATTCACCGCCCTCGAGTGATCGGCCGTACTTGCATTACCCAGTGACCTCATAATAGCACATAGAAGAAAGAAAACACCACTCAATGCCCCCCCAGAATACCATCCTCCTATAAGAGGGATAAAACCACTCGGTGATCCTCCAAAGATTTTAACCATGAGACACAGAAGAGATAAACAGTGATCCCCATGACCGTCATAAGGATAATATCATGGAACGTTAATGGTTTGAGGGCTGTCTATCGTAAGGGCTTCCTTGACTGGTTCCTTGAGGAAAAACCGGATATTCTATGCCTCCAGGAGATCAAGGCAAGGCCTGAACAGTTACCCCGAAGACTGAGACACGTTGATGGTTACGGGAGCTTCTTCACCCCATCATCAAGGAAGGGATACAGTGGAGTTGCCATGTACACCCGCCTTGAGCCTGAATCACTAAGGGATGGCTTCGGTATAGAGAGGTTCGATAATGAGGGCAGGATTCAGATAGCTGATTTTGATGACTTCCTCCTCTACAACATATACTTCCCCAACGGTAAAATGTCAGAGGAACGGCTTAAATATAAACTCGAATTCTATGATGCATTCCTTGAGGACGTGAACAGGGAGAAGGACTCCGGTAGAAACGTGGTGATCTGCGGTGACCTCAACACGGCCCATAAGGAGATTGACCTTGCAAGGCCAAGGGAGAACAGCAACGTCTCAGGATTCCTGCCGGTTGAAAGGGCCTGGATTGATAAATTCATTGAAAACGGCTATGTTGACACCTTCAGGATGTTCAACAAAGAACCTGGTCAGTACACGTGGTGGAGTTACAGGACCAGGGCACGTGAAAGGAACGTTGGCTGGAGGCTCGACTACTTCTTCGTGAATGAGGAATTCAAGGAAAAGGTTAAAAGGTCATGGATACTCTCTGATGTGATGGGTTCAGACCACTGCCCCATAGGACTCGAAATAGAGATATAGATGCGCCCATAAAAGCAAGAAAGAACTGATGCCCCTGCAGGTAACCGGAAAGCATGAGACATCCAGAAAACATAACTTCACAGGACCAACCTGGAGGAGAGGTCACATGGAGGGTGTGCAGTAGGGTGAACATCCATGATGAACTTGGAATAGGCAGGGAGCAGATGACGCCATGAACTCAAAAAACAGGTTCATTGAGATTCAGAGATACCCTCACCGCCTTTCCATGAGAGAACAGAGGATATCACCTCATCCAGATAGGTTACCGCGTCCTCATGGTCACTGAGGGCTGCTGCCAGCTTACCCCTCATTTTCCTGTCATCAGTTACCTGGAGGTAGACGATTATATCCCTGAATATGTCCTCCTCAGAGTACTTCTCAGGCGGTTCAAGGCCCCAGAGATTCACAAGGGCCCATTCCTGACTGTGACTTTTAAGGTTCTCCAGGTCAATCTCCCTGTTACTGAAAACCCTTTCCTGCACGTATTTCAGTATATCCCTGTTCCTTATCGCCCATATCCTGAAATCAGAATACTTATCCCTGAGGTCCAGAAGCATGTTCCTTTTATGATTCCTGAGCCTTATGAACTCCTCCTCTTCCCGGTTAGGGTAAAGTGACCTTGACCGTCTGCCCTTCCCTGTGACACCATTTTATCCATCATCTCCCTGGCAGCCTCAATATGGAGTATCTCATCATCGTTCAGCTCCCTCATCTCCATGCGTTCCTTCTGGGACTCCACCTCCTCCTTCCACCTGGAGTACTTTAAAAGTTCAAGTTCATGTATCCTTGAATTGAAGAGGTCCCTGATAACTTCAAGGCCATGAAACGCTTCCAGGGTGAGCCCTCAAAGAGGAGTTCAAGGTAGTATGCGACCTCAATAATGTTACCTGGCCTTGACCTGAGGTGCGCGGCAAGTCTTCCTGCCTCCACCGGCATCAAAACAGGGATGAATTCAAGAATAATCCATACTCCAATGGATACTCCGGCAGAAACAGCTGCAGCGAGGATCAGATAATTCATCCAGACACCATGCCCTCTCAGTCCCTGTATTCAAGGATGGTCTTCTTGATCTCACGCTGTGTCTCCGAGATCACCTCAACCCTTTCAGCGGAAACACCATTTACCTGAAGATGTTCAAGGAGCTGTGATGGGCTTATGGAGTCCTCAAAGTCTGCAAGAACAGCCCCCTTCTCCAGGGCAACCGTAAGGGCCCCGTAGAGTTTCAGTACCTCCACGGCCCTCTCAGAATCTCCTGTTATGATCCGGAACGTCCTTATACTGTGATGGACCTGGCTTATGTCAATGTCCATCCTCTGGAGTGCTATGAGGACATGTTTTTCAAGGGCCCTCTCAATAACCTCAAGGTCTATCCTATCCCTTCCCATGTTTATCCTCACGGCCTGTGCTATCTGGGCAATGTCCCTTGCATGGGCATAACTTGGCTGAAGACCCTCCCCTCCATCGGCAACAGGAGTGTATACCCTTTTAAATCTCTCAATAACCTCCTCATCGTATTCCTCACCGGTATAATCTAGGTTTCGCCTGAAAACCTCTGCAACGTTCTCAACCGGGGGATGCTTGAGGGATATGTGAATGGGGGCCCTTCTGAGGTGGGCTTCATCCATTATGCTGACATCAAGGTTGGTTGAGAAGGCTGGTATGAAGTGTGTGTGGAATATCACCGGAACGCCCCTCACATATATGACATCCTTCCGGTTCTCAAGGGGGACTATGAGGCGGTTCAGGATAACCTCATGGTCATCGCGCTGTCTCCCGAGGTCATCAATGAGCAGCACACCACCATTGGCCTTTATGAGGGGTGAGGTTTCATAGACACCCTTGTTCATGTTATAGGTCGTCTCGAGTTCATTTAAGCTGAGCTCCGATCCAGTGAAGACAAAGGGTGCGTGTATCTTAATCCACCTCGGATCATCAGGCTCCTCAGGGCAGGGCCTGTGGAAGTCAGGGTCAAAGATCTGTATAACCCTTCCGCTGAACTCTATGAAACGCGGTATAACGATTGGGGGTAAGAGGTCCGATGCCTTGCTGATTATGAAGGTCTTGCCGGTCCCAGGGGCCCCATATACAAATATACCCTTACCTATGGTGCATGCCTCAACAAGGCACTCCTTTGCATAGGAGAGCCCCACAACATCCCTGAATGTTTTTTCAATAACCTCTTCAGGGATTTCAATTGGAAAACGGTTCTTAAGCTGCTTATCCATAAGTTCAAAGTACCTGTCGTAGGGGACTGGTGCCATTCCCATGTAAGGGTTTTCCTCCATGACAAGCCTTGCCTTCTCTACCCCCCTGGGTGTCAGGGTGTACTCAACACTTGAGAAGAGGAAACTGCCGCCTACCTGGGCGCAGAACCCGTCCTTCTCCATCTGGTTAAGGACTTCCTCAAGTATGTCAAGGTGTATGCCTGTGATCTCAGTTATTCTCTGGACCTTAAGGTGCCGTAGGTTAACATTATCTTTAGAACAAGATCCCTGACAAAGAAGTAGGACAGTCCAAGTTCTTCAAGCGTCTTTGGTTGCTGGAGATCCTCAAAGGTCTCCTCCATGTTTTCATCATGATAGTACTCCATGCAGTTCAATAAAAACACCCCCCCTAAAGTATCTCCCTGATCTCACCGATTTCCTGGACTACGGTAACATCAAGTCCCTCCCTCTTTATGCGGTCCCTTTCATCATCGCTGAGCTCTGAGTTAACGAGTATGGCTGACATCCCCGCATTTATGGCTCCGAGTATATCCTCAGTGAACTTGTTACCCACCATGACCGACCTTTCTGGCCTGCACCCCATCCTCCTGAGGGCCTCCCTGAATATCTCTATATCCGGTTTCTCGGAGTTCACCTCCTCTGATGTTACCACCTCATCAAAGAAGTGGTGAATCCCGAGTCTTATCAGTTTCTCCCACTGCTTTATTGTTATACCGTTGGATATTGCGCCCAGCCGGTAGCCCTTCCCTTTAAGGTGGATCAGGGTGGATATTGTGTTGGGGAATGGTCTCAGGAGTGCGAACTTAACGTTGTGGTATGTTATCATGCCCAAAGCGATGAGGAGCGGTTTCTCCTCACCAAGGACCCTTTCTGTGAGTACGTTGAAGTGTTTATCATAGTTGGATCCCTTCTCGGCGATTATCTCCCGCAGGAGACGGTAGGCCTCCTCCCTTGATAATGGAAGACCGGCATCTATCATCACATTCAGGGCCGCCTTTCTTGCGAGCCTGGCAAATCCCGAGGTATCATAAAGGGTGTCGTCAATATCAAAGAAAACCGCCTTGAGCATCTTCCCACCTGCCGTGTGTAATGAAACTTCTATAATTACTCAATTATAATATTGTTGGTTTGGCTTCGGATATTAAAAAACCGTGAGATATGACTAAAACCAGACGACACAGACCGAAAATGAAGAAACTACATCCAGCAAAATAAAAAAACCAAAAAACATGAAAATACAGCTAAGAAACAGCCGGATAGATTACAATGTTAAAAAAATTAATTTAATTGAAAACCGATTCAATATGGAGTTTAATGTTAGAAAAAGGCGTCAAGACTGCTCTGCCTTTCACTGGAGCAGAGGGAATTCATATCCTCGGTTGAGTAGCCGAGGGATGACATTATACGTGACACAGCAGCCATCACCTGGTTTTCAACATAATAATCAGGGTCATAGTCCATTCCGGCGGCGTCCTCAACAGGAACCGCCCTCTGACTTATGGGACCCCTCCCCTTCACAATGATGTATCTAACTATGGAGCCCGGTTCGATGCGTCTTCCCCTCTCAAGGGACCTCTTTGCGGCTATCACATGGGGGCCTATCTGGCGGTACTCAGAGAGCTTCCTTGTGATCTGGGTGTGGATAACAAGGTCATCCATCTCAATCTCACCGCTCTTTATCCTCTTTACAACTTCCCTTATGATTTTCCTGGCCTTTTCAGGTGAACCATCCTTTAGAAGTGCCAGAAGTACTTTTCTCTGAGTCTTTTTAGCTATGGGTGCCCAGTCACGCCTTACAAGTTCAAGTCCCTTTGCAACAATCGTGTCATCTTCAATGAGGGCGTACCTCTTCTTGGTGACAAAGAAGCCCCTCCTGTAGAAGCCCTCGAACTCTAGCTCCATACCCTCGGGGAGGTTGCTGTTGATGTAGCTGAGAAATTTTTCAACCTGGGAGAGTATTTCACCCTCCAAGTCTTCCCTCAAAATAAACACCCTGCAGATTCAGAACACTGGAGAGTATTTACACCCTCCACTGCCTATTCCCTGATGAGAACCCCGTTTATAACACCGTCCTGGCCAGGCCTTGATGTTACCCTGACGTTTCCAAGGTCTGTTTCAACAACAGCACCCTTTGTTATGATGTTCCTCCTTACAAAGTGGGGGTTTGCGGTGTTCTCTATAACATTCCTTATCTCTGCAACCTCAACCTTTCCTGTTTCAGGGTCAACGACGTTTATCCTTGTATCGGCTGCAAGCCTCACCTTATGGTTACCTCCACGTGTCCTTATCATCCTGACGCGCCTGTCACCAATCTTTGTCTCGGCAGGCTCTCTGCCCAGTTCATATTTCCTTTTACCACGGTTCATCTTGGCTCTTCCGCCGCTTGGTTTTTTCATTGACTTACCTTGCCAAATTGCCATTATTTCACCTCATAATCATTCTATGTCAGAATCAGTAAAACTGAGTTGAGCTTCTGGCTCAGTATAGTATAATATAAATCCCTCATTTAAAAAGATTGTGCTTCCATGAAAGGTTTTATATCATCAGCAAGATACCTTAATCAGCAAGAGATGCAAAGGTGAATCTATGAAAATCGGCATGTCCCATGGTGCAGGCGGAGAACTGATGCAGGACCTGATATCAGATATAATATTATCAAACATCAGGAATACAAGGGTTAACGGGGGAGTGGGCCTCGAAGACCTTGATGATGGTGCAAGCATACCCCTGGGTGAATATGAAATAGTCATAAGTACAGATGGTCACACCATTGACCCCCTCTTCTTCCCTGGAGGGGATATTGGTAAAATAGCTGTTGCAGGGACCGTGAATGACATATCTGTGATGGGTGCAAGGCCCATTGCAATTGCAAGTGCAATGGTCCTCAGTGAAGGTTTCAGGGGCGAGGAACTTGAAAGGATAGTCCGGTCCATGGATGCCGTCTCAGAGGAGACCGGTGTATCCATCATCACAGGCGACACCAAGGTCATGGAGAAGGACAAACTCGACAGGATGATCATAACAACCACAGGGATAGGTGTTGTGAAGCGTGGCGAGATAGTAAGGGACTCTGGACTGCGGCCAGGTGACATGATAATCCTCACCGGAAGC
The DNA here is from genome assembly GCF_025397995.1 of Methanothermobacter wolfeii. NCBI lineage: Archaea > Methanobacteriati > Methanobacteriota > Methanobacteria > Methanobacteriales > Methanobacteriaceae > Methanothermobacter > Methanothermobacter wolfeii. Next base: position 565,141 of record NZ_CP104550.1, on the reverse strand, counting down.
GTCGGGGACCATGGGATGGCCCTCATGGCATTCCGTGAAGGCTTCGGCTATGACACCGAACTCGAATCAGATGTTGCGCCGGTATGGGAGATGGTTGAAGCCGCCCTCAGCACCGGCGGTGTCACCGCAATGAAGGACCCCACCAGGGGTGGTATAGCCAATGCACTCAATGAACTCGCAGAAAAGTCTGGTGTGGGTATGGTTGTTGAGGAGGAGAGGATCCCTGTTAAGGAGGAGGTCCTGGCTGTTTCGGAGATGCTGGGTATAGACCCCTATGAGGTTGCAAATGAGGGCAAGGTCATCATTGGCGTTGACCCTGAATATGCTGATGAAGTCCTCGATGCAATCAGGAAGACCAGATATGGAGGGGAGGCCCAGATAATCGGTGAGGTTAACAGCGAGCGACATGTGATCCTTGAAACACGCCTTGGAGGCAGGAGAATCCTTGAGGCCCCCGTGGCCGATCCGGTGCCGAGGGTCTGTTAAGTTTTATGGTGGTGTCTTCATGGAGGAACTTACAAAGAGAAGGGCCTATGCATTCATCATAGATTTCCTGATTGTAACCCTGATTATGTACGCCCTGACCATCATAGTCTACCCCTTGGTGCTCCTGGGAGGCTTTTTTTCAGTCTACGGTTACTGGTTTATCCTCCTGGGGATTGTCACACTCCTATACTTCAGCTACCTTGAGTACCGTGGAGGCACCCCTGGTAAGAGGCTGCAGAAGCTTACCGTTGTCTCAGAGGAGGGTGAACTGAAACCCTGGCAGGTGGTTGTAAGGAACCTTTCAAAGGTGCTCTGGATTCCTCTCATCCCTGATATCCTCATTGGATACTTCACCTCCTCATTGAGGCTGATGGACTCCCTAGCAGGCACAGGGGTTGTGATGGCTGAAAGGGTTAAGTAAATTGGGAGAAAGCCTCATGGGCTGGGTGAAGAGGATAAAGTGTGGATCATGCCACCGATCCATGGCCATGAAACTGAAACCAGCTGAAGGGAGATGGGATTGAAGGAAAAGGTTGATCTCCGCGGTTACATCTGGGATCTTCTGAAGAGGAGGGGTATTAGCAGAAGACCCCATGGCCGCATACCAGACTTCACCGGATCATGGGATGCTGCCCGGAGGCTTTCAAGGACCATCGAATGGAAAAGGTCTGTTAGGGTGTTTTCATCCCCTGATTCTGCACAGCAACCTGTAAGGGAGCTTGCCCTGAGGTGTGGAAAGGACCTTATAATGCCAACACCCAGAATAAAGGATGGGTATCTCTTCATATCCCATGAGGTCCCTGATAAGCGTGCTGCGTCAACCATACAGGGTGCCTATCGTTACGGTTCATCCATTAGGGATTTCCCCAGGGTTGATCTTGTGGTTGAGGGATCCGTGGCCGTTGATCTGAGGGGTAACCGCCTTGGTAAGGGTGGTGGCTACGGCGACCGGGAGCTCCATGAACTGAGATCCCAGGGCGCCATTGACAGCAGGACACCCGTGGCAACCACCGTTGATGAACTTCAGATAGTTGAATCGGTGCCCTCCGAGGAGCATGACGAGAAAATAAACATGATCGTAACCCCCCTGAGGGTTATAAGATTATTCCTTGATGAGAGGATACCCATCGTGAGGTGAAAACGTTATTACCCTAAGAAAACCGGTGGATGCTCATCATCAGATGGTTATTAAGATACGGATGCCCCCACATATAAACCATCCACTCCAACAATCCCATGATACCGGGAATCCGGGAGAACATGGAAAAAATGCTCTACTTTAAATACCAGCAGATACAATATCATACTGTGCTGATTTTTAATTATTTTTCTGCGGTGGCAGGAATAGTTGACAGTCCGGTCAGGTCCTCAATTATACTCTGCCAACTGGCAGTTTAATAATTGATAATCGATTTTTAAGAATTTAAGGAAGATAAAATGATAGGATTAGAATTCAGTGAATTTGACATCTCAGGGGAGGTTAACAGGGCCCTTGAGGATATGGGATTTGAGAGGACAACTCCGATCCAGTCAATTACGTTACCTGTTACACTTGATGGTATGGACGTCGTTGGAGAGGCCCAGACAGGGACCGGGAAGACCGCGGCATTCTCCATACCTATACTTGAAAATCTTGAACCTGAAAGGGTTGTCCAGGCCCTTGTGCTCTGCCCGACCCGTGAACTCTGTCTCCAGGTCTCAGAGGAGATCAAAAGGATAGGGAAATACATGAATGTCAGGGTGCTTGCTGTTTACGGTGGTCAGAGCATAGGTAACCAGATATCACAGCTCAGGAGGGGTGTCCATGTGGTTGTTGCAACACCCGGAAGACTCCTGGATCACATTGAAAGGGGCACCGTGGACCTTGGAAGTGTCTCAATGCTGGTGCTTGACGAGGCAGATGAGATGCTCAACATGGGCTTCATTGATGATATTGAAAGGATACTAAAGAATGTCCCTGAAAAGCGCCAGACAATGCTCTTTTCTGCAACCGTGTCAAAACCAATACTCAGGATCGCCGATAGGTACATGGACAAACCTCAGGTCATGCGTGTTGAGAAGAAGCACAGCCCTAGAATAGAGGAGTTCTACTTCAAAACGAGGGAAGAGGATAAAATCGAACTCCTTGACTGGATAATCTCATCAAATGACATTAAAATGGGCCTGATATTCTGTAACACCAAGAAGAGGGTTCAGAGACTGCGGAAGCAGCTGGAACGTATGGGTTACTCTGCAGATGAGATCCATGGGGATCTTTCACAGTCCAGGCGTGAGCGTGTCATGGACCGGTTCAAGAAGGGACGTTTCAACCTCCTTGTTGCAACTGATGTTGCAGCCAGGGGTATACATGTACCCGATGTTGAGGCCGTGATAAACTATGATCTCCCCTTTGAGAACGAGTACTACCTCCACCGTATCGGGCGTACCGGACGTGCAGGTTCAAGCGGAAAATCATTCACCCTTGTTGTTGGAAGGGAGGTTCACCGACTCAGGAGAATCCAGTCCTTCACAGGAAACAGGATAAAGAGGAAGAACATGCCTACGAGGGAGGAGATACGGAGGGACTATGAGAGGGACCTGAGGGAGATCCTCAGGAAGAACCTTGAATCAAAGAGTTACACCGACTCTGAACTCATAGGCGACCTCAGGGGTGAGGGCTACAGTTTCAGGGATATCTCCCATGCCCTCCTGGATGTACTTGAATCCTCAAAGTGAACTCCCCCCAACCCCTTTCATCCCGGGATTAACAATCAACCGGTTGACAATCACCACCCCCTACTTATTTTTCATGCGCCCATGAGCCTCCATGACAGGTTAACGGCAGATAGTATTACTTTTTCCATGAATACCTCCTGAGAGTAATAAAAGATTTTATATATTGAAGATTCAAAATGGTTCTAATGGTGATGATATGAAAAGGGTTCTAATGGTGATGATATGAAAAGGTTCCTTATACTCCTGATTGCCGTGGCACTGGTACTCAACATTTCAGGTCATTCAGTGGCGCACCCGGGCCACGGATACTACATTGAAGAGCCATCCGACCCAGGTGATAAGACATCAGACACATCAACTTCAACGTCCTCAGGCACATCAAAGAACTCTGCTACATCAACAACCGGCAGGTCTTCATCCTCAAAACCGGCCACCGTCAGCCATGAAACAGGTTCCACAGTTAAAGATCCGGTGGAGGTTTCAGATCACGGAGAGCAGAGCAAAAAGAACGAAACTTCCTCAGATAGGAATGAGAGCCGTGAAGAAAACATCACAAGTGATAATAACCATGTAAATGGCGGCTATGGATTTATACCTGCTGTAGCAGGGCTCTGCCTTGTTTTTGGTTTAACCGCCCTGAAATTTCCAAGAAAATGAAACATCCCCCTCATGGAGGTTGATTGATTGCATATACCCGACGGAATCATACCATTATGGCAGTCCGCAGTCTACTGGGCTGTGGCCCTCATTAACATAGGCATATTCTTCTATATATTCTCAGATAAACCCGGAAAGGATAGGAGAATGGTTGCAACAGGACTCTTCGCGGCTGCAGCGGCGGCTGTCTCCTCAGTATCTGTACCCTCACCCCTGGGTGTCCCGGTGCACTTCTTCCTCATACCCCTTGCAGCCATAATCCTCGGCCCCATGACAGCGGTCCTTGTCGCCACACTCTGCCTCATCATCCAGTTCTTCATACTGGGGATGGGTGGAATCACGAGTATGGGTGCCAACATCCTCACAATGGGTATCGGGCTTGGAATAGGCACATACGCTGTTTACAGGGTTGCCAGTGAACTTGACGGTACACTGGCCGTCTTCTCAGCCACATTCCTAGGTATAATGGCTGCAGCCGCACTTCATATCCTGATACTCCTTGCAGCCGGTGTTGCCGGTCCTGAGATACTCATGGCAACCCTGATACCCTTCTACATATTCGTGGCTGTGGTTGAGGGCGCTGCCAACATATTCATAGTCTCATTCCTTGAAAGGGTGAAGCCGGACCTAATAGCAATGGAGAAGGTGTAGGTGATTGGATGAAAGAGGCGTTCACTGTACTTTTAATGTTCCTCCTTGTTGGTGGCGTGGCTGCCCATGGAATCGAGATAACACCCGAGTCCTTCATTGTAATAGCCGATAACTCAACAGGAAAACTGGCGCGTTCAGTGGCCGATGAAACAGGGGTCAACGTAACCGTCTACAGGTTCCAGAGCGCCGCAGACGTTGAACATGAACTTGAACATGCCCTGGGAAACCCCAACAAGAAGATACTTGCAGTTGCCTACCAGGAGACGGTTAAAGAATTCCTCAACAGGCACCCTGAGCTTTCCGACCGTGTGGCCTACTGCAGTGCAGATGAAAACTCCATAAGGGAGAACCTCCTTAAACTGGACTCTGCAGATGTGGGTGCCGGGAGTGACTTCCTCACACCCTTCTCATCAGGGGCCCTCATAGGGGTTATACTCGGGATGGTCCTAGGTGCCCTGTGGATGAAGAGGAAGATATCATGATGTTTATTCAAGGCCCCACTTCCTTCTGAATTTAATTTTCTCCTCAGCATTCATCCAGTGGCTGCCATCACAGAAGGGCTTGTTTTCAGATAGCCCGCAGCGGCAGAGGGTGACCCTGTTCCTCACCTCATAGATGGTTCCATCGGATGATTCTATGGGTATGCCCCCGCGGACCCAGAGGGGCCCCTCACACTTCTTCTGCCTGTCATGTACAACCACGATGGACTTTTCAAAGTCCCTCTCATAGGGTTTTCCTGTTTTCCTGTCCCAGAGGACCAGCCTCCCGGATGGACAGATCATGGCCTCCTCGATGGCCATCTGGATGCTCTCAGGGTCTCCCTTCTTTAAAAGTTCCCTTATACCTCCTGCCCTGAGACAGAACCTTGAGTGGTCGCAGAGTTCCGGGACATCTGTAAGTTCAAGGTCCCCTGAACTGAAGACCCTGGCCCTTTCAATGTAGGGCTTCCTTGATGCGGTCTCTGTACCGTCAAAGCCTGTTTCAAGGTGTGTACCGTCACAGTAGGGTTTGTTACCTGATTTTCCGCATCTGCAGAGAACATATTTCTCCTTCAGGGGGAACTTTCGCTTTTCAACAAATTCCCTTGTATGTCCCGCCTCATCGGTTACTATAACCTCCTCGTAGAGGGGCACCGACCCCTCAACAAGGTATGGTCCGTCCTTAAGAACCTTTATCCTTTTCATGCGCATCATTCCTCCTGGCTATTGCGGCGAATATGCCTATAAAGCACAGGACACCAAAGATCAGGAAGCATATCCTGGTGCTCTTTATAAGGAGCTCATAGTTGGCGGGTGAGATGGGGACCCTTCCTATGAGGAAGGCGAAGATAAGTGTAACAATACCTATGCTGAAGGCCTGACCGATAAGCCTCATTGAACTCACGGTTGCAGATGCTATTCCATAGTCCCGCCTCTCAACGGACCCCATTATCGCATTGGTGTTGGGTGATGAGAAAAGTCCAAACCCGAGGCCAAGGATCAGCAGTGACAGTATTATCATGGCAACGGGGGTTCCCCTTCCAAGGAGGCTCAAGCTTATAAGGGCCACCGATATTATTGCCATGCCCAGACCTGCAAGTGTCTGGGGGTTGAACCTGTCAGAGGCCCTCCCTGCAAGCGGTGCAACCAGGGCCATGACAACAGGCTGTGTTACGAGTATAAGGCCGCTTGAACCCGGGTCAAGTCCCTTGATGTACTGGAGATGATAGCTTAGAAGGAGGGAGACTGCAAATGTGGCGCTGTAATTTATAAGGGCCGCGAGGCTTGAGAAGGCGAACCTTAAATTTTTAAATAGTCTGACATTGAAGACAGGGCTTCCTGAGGCAAGCTCCATCCTCAGGAACACCAGAAATGCCACAACACTCATAAGTATCATTATCGCCCCAATCATATCAGGGAGGGCTGAGAAACCGTACATGAGGAGGAAGAGGAATATGCAGTAGGTGATTGAACCCGGGACATCGAATCTTTCACCTGCAGCATCTGCCCACTCACCCCTGATCCTGAAGACCGTCACCGCAAGCACCAGCAGTGTTAAGGGAATAGTTACAAGGAATATGCTCTGCCAGCCAAGGAACCTTGTGAGGAAGCCTCCAAGGACCGGACCCAGTGATAGGCCTATGTAAACCGCCGCCGTGTTTATACCTATGGCCTTACCCCTCTCCATTGGCGGGAAGACCCTTGTGAGTATGGCAAGGCCCGTTACGAAGATCATTGCAGAGCCCACACCCTGAATTGCCCTGAATATTATGAGGGCGACCGCAGAGGGTGAAAGGGCTGAGAGTAGTGACGCCAGGGTGAATATGATGTTGCCGTAGATGAATATCCTCTTCATGCCATAAATCTCGGATAACCTACCAAAGGGGACCGCAAATATGGCCGCGGCAAGTAAAAATGCCGTGGGTATCCATGTCTGGAGTATGGCATCAATCCGGAACTGAAGCGCTATAACGGGTAGAGCCACGTTGATGGAAGAGCCCATGAAGGGTGTTAGAAATGATGAAAGGGTTGCCGCAATAAGAACGTAAAGTCTGAGTGATCCCTCAGTTTCGCCATTCAAATGTAATCCCTCCAGATGAAACTGGTTATTACTATCAGCCGGGGCATTTAAATAATTTCTCTGGAGGTGAAAAATAGAAAAATTTAAAAAAGAAGTTGGAATCCTGATAATTTCCCATTCTAAAATAAAAGGTGGTTAGAATCTGACGGGGGCCTCCATACCCGCCATCTTAACCCCTGTGAGGGCCGATGCCTCAACGGTAAGGGCCCTGAGGTCATCCTTTTCAAGTTTGCTCACGTCTGTGTTACCTGCCTGCTGGGTCAGCATGCAGACCTCCTCAGTCATGGCCTCTATGTAGCGTGCAACGTTCTTACCTGCCTCCACATAGTCAAGGCGCTTCCTGAGGCCAGGGTCCTGAGTTGCGATACCCTTCCTGCATGTTCCCGTGTAGCACATCTGGCAGACCCGGCAGCCGATTGATACAAGGGCTGCTGTTCCTATGTACACTGCATCAGCCCCCAGGGCTATGGCCTTTGCAACATCCGCCCCGCTCCTTATACCTCCAGCTGCAACGAGGCTGACCTCATCCCTGAGGTTGACCTCCTTGAGGGCCTCGTCGGCCTCCACAATAGCGGCTATGGTGGGTACGCCTGAGTGCTCGGTTACAACGTCGGGTCCGGCACCCGTACCCCCCTGCATACCGTCCACCACGACGATGTCTGCACCCGCCTTTGCAGCTATCTTTACATCGTCACTCACACGACCGGATGTGAATTTGACCATTATAGGGACCTTCCAGTCTGTTATCTCACGGAGCTGGGATATCTTCATGCTCAGGTCTTCGGGTCCAACGATGTCCATGTGCCTTGCGGGGCTGAGGGCATCTGTGCCCTCGGGTATCATCCTTATCCTTGACACCTCGGCAGTCACCTTCTCTGCAAGGAGATGGCCTCCCATACCTGACTTGGCACCCTGACCTATCTTTATCTCAATGGCGTCTGAACTGTTAAGGTACTCTGCCGATACACCGAAGCGTCCTGATGCATACTGTGCAATTAGCTTTGATGCGTACTTCCTCTCTTCAGGGAGCATTCCGCCCTCACCGGTGTTTGTCGCGGTGCCGGCGAGGCTTGCGCCCATTGCAAGGGCTATCTTGGCCTCCTTGCTCAGGGCGCCGAAGGACATGGCGGCTATCATTATGGGCGTGTCAAGTTCAAGGGGTTTCTCAGCGAACCTGTCACCCAGGACGACTCTGGTGTTGCAGGGCTCCCTGTACTTGTCTATCGGTGGCCTTGAAACCTGTGCCGGTACAATGACAAGGTCATCGAAGGTTGGTATGCGCCTCACGGCACCGCAGCCCCTGACCTTGTAGGTGCCCTCCCTTGACTTGCGCTGTATCTCAAGGAGGTCTGTGAAGGACCAGACGTTTCTCCTGTCCTCGGGTACAGCGTTAACCTCTATGGCCTTGTTTGGACACATCTCTTCACATATACGGCACCCTACACAGTTTTCATGTCTTAAGGGTACAGGTTCACCGTTTATTATCTCGTAAACATCATGCGGACAGTTATTGTAGCATGAATAGCAGTTTGCGCAGAGTGACTCGTCCCTGTTGTCGCACATGTACCAGCAGCAGCCGGGACGGTCAAAGTTCCTCTTACATACCTCTTCCTTTCTCTCAACTTTAAAAGGCATATCAATCCCCCTCCTCCTTCAGGACCCTGAAGATAGGACATGCTGAGTACTTTGTGCCTGCAGCCCCCACTATATCCTCAGGATCCTCTGCCAGTTTCGGTACCGGTTTCCATGGTCTCTCAGCCTCTTTATCAACCACGATGGCTCCGTCAACCATCCCTTCCTTCACTGCAAAGGCCAGCAGTGCCGTTGCAACACCACCATCCTGTCCCCTGAACATGGGTGCCCTTGCAGAGAGTACCTCCATGTACTCGCCCAGGGGTTCTGATGCGGATTCACGGCTTACTATGCTGTCGGGTACATAGGTCCTTGGACAGGCAAGGTAGCAGATGTTGCAGCCCGGCGGGCATTCTCCCCTGACCTCCGGTTTCCTGTCCTCTATCCCTATTATGTCCTCGGGGCATGATGCCAGGCAGGCCCCGCAGAGTACGCATGCACCCACATCGATTACATCAGAGCGGAGGTCATCGAACTGGTAGTCCTTCACCTCCTCGGTGTATTCATCGTCGGGCATCACGCGCCAGTACATGACCGGCCTTGCAACGGACTCCCTCATCTTTATCTCCTCAAGGTTCTCCTCCTTCTTTCCTGCTGCAAGCTTCTCAAGGAGTCTGAGTCCGCTGTCCTTTATGGGTTCCGTCTCGATGTACCCTGCCTTTCTTGCCTTTTCAACAAGTTCAAGGCCCTTATCCGTCCTTATTATGATGGTTGACCATCCCTCGGGTGAGCCAACTGACCCTACTGATATATCTGACTGTTCTGATGCGAAGTCCATGCATACCGCGCAGCTCTTCCTCATTGCGGACCTTGCCCTTTCAAGGGGCACCGCCACGGTGCTTCCATCATTGAGCCTGAACCAGAGCTTCCCCTTCTCTATCCTGCACTCTGAAACATCAGCCAGATCCACACCCTCCTCCATGGCAAGCTGACTGAGGTAGGTGTATGAGAAGTTCTCCATGCAGAAGAGCCCTATTTTGATTTCAACAGGGAATTCTTCGGTGTAATTTTCCATGAGGGCTGCTGCGGTTATCTGGCAGGGTGTCCCAGCCATCGCATACCTTGATTTGCTCATTATCCTTCCTCCGATTCTTCACCATAAAATGGCCTTTTACTCCTTGGAACTATCTTTCTGAAGGCCCTGTAATCATCATCCTCCAGGTCGAAGCCATATCCTGACAGTAGTTCCCTCAGTTCATCCTCCTCCTCAGGGGTTATCCCTTCAACCTTCGCGTTCTTACCGAGGCTTTTGATCTCTCCGCGGACATAGATCTTCCCCCTTATGATGGATTCCCCTGCATCCTCTGCAAGGTCCCCCAGGACCACTATCCTGCCGCCCATCATGAAACGACCTGTCATGAAGCTCGAGTTACCGCCGATTATGATGGTGCCGTTCTTCATTATCTCCCCGGTCCTTGAACCGGCATCTCTCCTTACTACTACGGTTCCGCCGTATATTCCCTGACCTGCACCGTCACCGGCGGAGCCCTCGATGATGACCTCACCCTCTGTCATGTTATCTGCAGGGAACCATCCTCCATTACCCTTTATGGTCACCCTTGGACCGTGGATCATTGTGGCGGCGAAGTATCCTGCCGATCCATCAATGATGAGTTCAACATCCTCTGTGAGGCCGGCTCCCAGGTAGTGCATTGCATTGGGGTTTCTGACTATTATCCTGTCATGGTTCGGTGCAAGGCTCTTTATCTCCCTGTTAACCTCCCTGGGGGTCTTTGATTCAGCATTAATTATGGCTTCCATCATACTATCACCTATATCTCGTACACCCTCACCTCTCCGGGGGATATCTGTTCAACCTCGGTGGTGTCCATTACCTCCCTGAGGGATACCTCCTCGGATGCCACGGCAAAGACCTCATCGTTTTCTGCCATGACCCCTGGCCTGAGGCCCAGCTGGTCCTTGGCTATTCCAACACCCTGAGGTGTCCCTACAATGTATGAGAAGGGACCGTCCATGTCCTTCACGGACTGTTCAAGGGCTTCTTCAAGGCTGTAGCCTGATGCCAGTTTATCTGCCACGTAGTGGACTATGCACTCCGTGTCGTTGTTTGTCTCGAATATGTGGCCCTTCCTCTCAAGGGGTTCCCTTATCTTCCAGTAGTTTGTGATCTGGCCGTTGTGGACAACTGTTATGTCAGGGATTATGTAGCTCTGGAAGGGGTGTGCATGGTAGCGGTCGACTATGCTCTCTGTTGAGAACCTTGTGTGGCCTATTGCATGTGTCCCCTTCTTTGACCATGTATCGTATCTGTCAGCTATTTCAAGGACCGATCCAACGTCCTTTATCATCTCAAAGGAGTGGCTTCCATTGAGGACCATGACGTCTTCAAGTTTATCTATGTCCATTATGAGTGGTTTGAGCTGTGAGAATGATTCGAGCTGGATCCTGCAGCGGTATATTATGTAGTTTTCAACTGATGGGATGATCTCATCTGCCCTGATGGGGCTTACCGTTTCAACAGCTTCCCTGACAGTGTCTAGGAGGCCTGGTTTTTCCCTGACCTCAATGTTAAGAAGGTACTCGTTTTCCTCAAGTCCGAGTCCCCCGTATATTGAGAATCCTGCTGAATCAGGTCCCCTGTGCTGCAGTGCATGGAGCATCCTTGTCATGTCTGCTCCCACAGGGTGAAGTTTCCCATCCTTGTAGACCACTCCTGCTATTCCACACAATTTAATACCTCCTTTATAAAGTATTCATGAAGCCCTGTGTCCTCTCCAAGTTCAGGGTGGAAGGCCAGCGCCATGTTGCATCCCTCCTTCACGGCGATGATCTTATCGTTGAGCCTTGACAGTACCTCAACTCCCTCACCGGTTTCGGTGACGGCAGGTGCCCTTATGAATATTCCCCTGATTTCCCTCCCAAGTATCTCTATTTTTTCTTCAAAGGAGTCCCTCTGTCTTCCGAAGGCGATCCTCTTAACCTTCATGTCTATGAGTCCCAGGAGGGGCTGCTGGTAGTCTGTTTCCCTTGCAAGGAGGATCAGCCCTGCGCATGTTCCCATGACTGGTTTCTTTTCCCTGATTATGACGTCCTTTATTCCTGTCTCCTCCATGAGCTTCCCTATGACGGTGCTCTCGCCCCCGGAGATTATTATTGCATCGGATGATGAGGCTTCGCTGGCTGTTCTCACCCTCACGGCCTCTGCATCTATACCCATCCTTTCAATGGCCTTCCGGGTCATCTCGAGGTGTTCAGAAACATCTCCCTGCAGATCAAGAATACCTATCCTTATCATGCTGTCTCCTTTTAGAGTTTTTAAGTAATCTTTTAAACACAGGACCATATAAAACTACCGGAAAATAATTGCCGGCTACTGTTTTTTTCTGAACTTCAGATCCCACAAAGAAACTCGGATGTGCAATGTTCAGAAATCAGGTCTTGAATAAACTTATAATTGAACAATTATATAAAAGTTTCCATGGGCCTCTTCCATCAACGGTATGATATGCCATAGATACATTCTATGGATGTAATAAAAAAACTGATGAACCGACCATCAACAGTATGATGTGCCATAACCCCGCCAATGGTTAAGGGATGAAGGAAAAATCGGATCATCACAGGACATCCAGAAAGGGAACCATAAAAATACCAAGGAGCAGAGTTTCAGTGACTCCTCCTTCCACTAACGCGCCTCTGACGGAACCATAAGAAAAACGGTATTAGCACCCATAAACAACCGGAAGGGCAAGTGGATGAAGAGCCCGCCCCCTACAGTGACAGTGTTATCCGCACAGAACATGAAGGGTCAGGGAGGGTCAGGGGGAGGGGAAACTCAGAGTTCATCTTCAAGAAACTCCATCACCCTGTAGGTGGAGCTTTTAACATAATCAGCAGCCTCCCTGAAGGCTTCCCTCTCATCCCTGTCCATTAACACAGGTACAACACCCTCAATACCTTTTTTGCCAAGTTTAACAGGGATCCCCAGGCACACGTCCCTTATACCATCAATTTCACCCTCCATGAGGGTTGATACCGTGAGTATCCTTCTCTCATCATTCAGTATTGTTTTAACTATGTTTGAGATTGCAAAGGCAGGTCCGTACTCGGTGGCCCCCTTCTTACTTATGATGTTGCTCCCTGCATTGATGACCTTATCAATGGTCTTTTTAAGGTCAAATCTCTTGTAGCCAGAGAAGTAATCCCTGCTGGAATAGTGTTCAATTGGTATTCCTCCAATGGAGGTGGAGCTTATCAGGGGGACCATGTAGGGGCCGTGCTGCCCTATAACCCTAGTGTGGACCTCACTGACATGGACGTTGAAGTGCCTGGCCATGTAGTTCTTTAGGCGAAGGGAATCCAGGTGGTTGCCAAGGCCAAAGACCCTGCTTGGATGGAACCCTGAATACCTGAGGGCCACATATGTCATCACATCGACGGGGTTGGTGACGACAAGTATAATTGAATCGGGGGCGAACCTTGCTATCTTCCTTGCGTATTCTGCCACTATTTTTCCATTCTGAAATCCTAGGTCATCCCTGTCCATCTCTGCCGTCCTTGGAACCCCAGCTGTTATTACAACTATCCTCGAACCATGAATGTTCTCAATATCTGCGGAGTTCTCAAGTTTGACAGATACGCCCTTGGCTGCAAGGGCATCGCTCATATCAAGAACCTCTCCGATGTTCTGCTCGAGGCTCTCCTCCCTTGATATAAGGTGAAGGGTATTGACGGCCTCTTCCTCTGCAAGACAAAGTGCTGTTGCCCTTCCAACACGCCCTGTTGATCCAATTATACTAACCTTCAAATAAGCGCCTCCTAATGTGTTTCAAGGTAATTAATGGCCACATTTTTTGCAAAACCGCTTCCAGTCTCTGCCAGTTTCTCCATTTCAACCTTAACCTTCTCTCCACCGATTTGTTCAAGTGAACGGGCGGCTCCACTCCTTACAAATCCACTGTCATCTTCAAGGAGCCCGACAAGGGGTTCAATGGCCCTTTCATCCTTAAAGTTCCCTATGATCCATGCTGCAGCGCCACGTATCTTCCAGTCATCACTTGAAAGGCTCTCAAGGAGAGGTTCAAAGGCCTCCTCCCCCATCTTTGAGAGGGCAGTTGAAACTTCACGCCTCACCCACTTGTTCTCATCTTCCAGTGCCCTGATAAGTGGCTCCACGGCCCGGGGGTCGCCTATATTACCCAGGGCAGCTGCAGCACCCCTCCTTACAAGTTTATTCTCGCTGTCAAGGGCCTCAATGAGCTGATCAACCGCTGGTTCACCTATCTCTGAGAGAAGCTCAACAACCTGCACCCTCATATGTTCATCATCTTCCTTCAGCTGCTCAATGATCCTTTCAATGTTCTCTCTCCTCTGCATATTATCAACCTCATATGAATTATGTTAAAATCTATACAAATAGTTGCCGTGAAGTACTCAAAACAGGAAATGGGATCCTGATGAACTAACTACATCCTGCTGAGGGTGTTTATGATCTTCATGGTAACCCTCTCGGCATCATCAAGTTCCAGAGATCTGAATGTTGCAAGGGCCTCCTTAAAGACCCGGTAGAGGTTTTCACGTTCATCCATGATGAAAAGTACTATCCCTGTTATAACACGCGAAACAGCAAGTCCCTTCATGTCACCGGTCTCCTTAAAGAGCCTGCTGGACCTTTTAATGAACCTCAGGGCATCATCAATCCCTCCCTCCTCGAGTTCATGCTTTCCAGTAAGCAGGTTGAGGACGGCCCCTGATGAACCATCACCAATGACCGCCGCAGATTCAAGGTTATCCCTCAGGAAATCCATGTCCCTGCAGCTCCATGCATCCCTGTATGTTTCAAACCCATCCACGAATTCAAGGAGTTCATCAGAAAGCCTGAACAGGGTCTCTGCTTCAGATGAGACCTCCATGGCAAGTTTATCCTCAGCAGAGTCCTCAGATTCATTTTCATCTTCAATGGAGGATATGGCCTCCCTGATCTTACCTGCCTCGTATATCTTCTCCCTGATGTCATCTGCAAGTGGAGATCTGATCTCAGAGTAGATTGACAGAACATCAGAGTAGCATGAAAGGGCCCTTTCAAAGTCCCTCATGACCATGAACGAATCCCCGAGGAGTTCTGATGCATAGGCAATACCCTCCGGGAAATTAAGTTTCCTGTAGTTTTCAAGTGCGGCCTCAAAGTTCTTCGCAGCCTTCTGTGGCTCGCCACGATCAAGGTAGATCACACCTATATCTATGAGAACCTCGGCTTCATGTTCCTGATACTCATGGAGCTTCTGCTTGTAATGTTTGAGGGCCCCCCCTTTATTCCTGAGCGAATCAAATATGCTTAAAAAATTCAGCCGAAACATGCAAATCCCCCAGTCTATATTTATCAGGACGGAGTTAAATAGATATTCTATCTTTACTGTAGAGTACTTGAAGGACTTCAAAAAGATGCATGAATTTCCCCCAGTAGATCTTGAAGGTGTTATTAATGTACAGGATTACGGTTATACCCGGTGATGGTATTGGCGGTGAGGTTATGGATGCTGCCCTCACCGTGCTGGACGCTGTTGACCTTGAATTTGAATTTACACTGGCAGAGGCAGGAGACGGGTGCTTCAGGAGGTGCGGTGAGACAATACCCGATGAGACCATAAGGCTTGTGAGGAAGGCTGATGCAACACTCTTCGGAGCAGTTACCACCGTGCCGGGGCAGAAAAGCGCCATAATCACCCTGAGGCGTGAACTGGACCTTTTTGCGAATTTAAGGCCTGTAAGGTCTCTTCCAGGGGTTCCGTGCCTTTATCCGGACCTGGATTTTGTGATTGTCCGTGAGAACACCGAGGATCTCTATGTTGGTGATGAGGAGTACACGTCTGATGGTGCTGTTGCAAGGCGTGTTATAACCAGGGCTGCCTCCGAGAGGATTGTGAGGTTTGCCTTTGATTACGCGGTGGGTGATGGCCGCGGCGGTGTTACGGCCGTCCATAAGGCCAACGTCCTCAAGAAGACAGACGGCATATTCAGGGAAGTCTTCTACGAGGTCGCCTCCAGTTACCCCCAGGTGGAGGCCAATGACTACTATGTGGATGCCACAGCCATGTACCTCATCACACAGCCCCATGAATTCGATGTCATCGTCACAACCAACATGTTCGGAGACATACTCTCAGACGAAGCCGCAGCCCTGGTCGGAGGCCTCGGAGTAGCACCATCAGCAAACATAGGCGAAAAAAACGCCATATTCGAACCAGTACACGGATCAGCACCACAAATAGCCGGAAAAAACATAGCCAACCCCACAGCAATGATACTATCAACAGCACTCATGCTAAAACACCTCAAAAAACCACAAGAAGCCCAGAAAATACAGGAAGCACTTGAGAGGGTTCTGAAGAAGGGTGTCATGACCCCTGACCTGGGCGGGACTGCAACCACATCCGGGATGGCCGATGCTGTGAGGAAGGAAGTCCTTGAGCTGTAATCCTCAATGGATACTGTGGACAGTTACTGCCCCTGAATCACCGTGATTAAAAGGAAACCGTATTTTTCATCATCAAAAGAAGTTATAAAAAAGGGATATGCTGGAAGCTGCATATCACATTGAAAGGCATGAGATACCGCTTCACCCGGTTATCATGGTGCCTATTCCCTTCTTTGTGAATATCTCAAGGAGGAGGGAGTGTTTAACCCTTCCATCGATGATATGGGCTGATGAAACACCCTCATTGATGGCCTTTATGCATGTGAGGGTCTTGGGGAGCATCCCGCCCTCTATAACACCACTCTTTACAAGGTCGCTCAGTTCATCAACGCTTATCCTCCTTATGAGGGTTTCAGGGTTCGATGGGTCCTCAAGTATACCAGGGACATCCGTGAGGACTATTAGTTTCTCAGCGCCTATACCCGATGCTATCTCACCTGCAACGGTATCAGCGTTCAGGTTGAGGGTGTTGACGTTCCTGTCAACACCTATAGGGGATATGACAGGGATGTAACCGTTCTCCGTTAACATGTCGATTATTCCGGTGTCAAGGGATTCGATCTCCCCTACCAGTCCAAGGTCTATCTCCCTCTTCTCACCGGTCTCATCATCCCTGATCACGTGGGGCGCCTTCTTCCTGGCCAGGAGGAGGCTGCTGTCCTTACCTGAGAGGCCAACGGCCCTCCCGCCATGGTAGCATATCCTTGACACGATGCTGGTGTTTATCTTACCAACCAGGACCATCTTAACTATCTCCATTGTCTCCTCATCCGTAACCCTGAGGCCCTCAATGAACTCTGGCTGCTTACCCATCTTGTTCATGGCCCTTGAGATTTCGGGTCCTCCGCCATGGACAACAACAGGTTCCATGCCCACATACTTCAGCAGGACGGTGTCGCGGGCTGTTGAGTCCATGGCTGCATTATCTATCATGGCGTGGCCGCCGTACTTGATCATTATCTTCTTCTTATGGAATTTCTTGATGTAGGGCAATGCCTCCACAAGGATATTTACTGTTTTCATTTAAACACCTGATAGAATGATTCCGGTAAGTTAATCTAAATTACGTTGTATATTCTGCATTTATCCTCACATAATCATATGTGAGGTCACATCCATATGCTGTCGCGCCTGAACTTCCCGCTGCAAGGTCAACGATAATCCTTATCTCCTTCTCCTTCATTATCTCCTCTGCAAGTTCAAGTTCCCCTGTATCCTCAAAGGCAAGTATTTCACCCCTCCTGACCACCGTGACCGAACCCGCATCTGATTCCAGGGACACGCTGATATCATCAGAGTTAAATTCCGCGCCCGAGTAACCTGCAGCCGCAACTATACGCCCCCAGTTGGGGTCCGCTCCAAATATGGCTGTTTTAACAAGGGATGAACCTGCAATTGCCCTTGCAGCTTTACGTGCATCTTCACTGTCCTTTGCATTTACCACGTCCACCATGAAGGACTTTGTGGCTCCCTCCCCGTCCCTGGCCATCATCCATGCTAGTTTCCTGCATACCACCTTGAGGGCCTCCTGGAAGTTCCCATCCATCCTCCCTGACCTGCAGGTGGATGTTATTATTACCATGTCGTTGGTGCTCTCATCACCATCGATGATGAGCATGTTGAAGCTCTCATCAGCAGCCCTCCTGAGGGCCTTTTTAAGCTCGGAGGGTGTTGCATCAACATCCGTTGTTATGAATGCCAGCATGGTCGCCATGTTGGGGGCTATCATCCCTGATCCCTTGGCAACCGCACCTATACGTGCCTTTTTGCCATTTTTAAGTTCGAATTCCACTGCCACTTCCTTTGGATATGTGTCTGTGGTCATGATGGCTTCAGCAAGTTCACGGGATGCCCTGGGAGAATTTTCAAGTCTCCCTGCAGCATCATCTATGAGCCTCTCTATGATTTCCAGTGGCATCCTCCTTCCGATGACACCGGTGGATGCAACGGCAACATCATCCATGTCAACCGAAGCAGCCTCCGACACCCTCTCTGCCATCCGGACAGCGTCATCCATCCCCTCCTTTCCTGTGAAGCAGTTGGCATTACCGCTGTTTGCAACGATTGCAGAGAGTTTACCGTCCCTCATGACCTTCTCTGTGAGTTTAACCGGCTCAGCCCTGACGGTGTTTGATGTGAATATGGCTGCTGCATTTGAATCTTTACTGATGATTATTCCAACACCGTATTTGCCTTCACGGCAACCCGATGCAAGCACGCCATCAACGGCGCACACTCCACCATCTATAAACTTCAGTTCCATAAGCATCACTACCCTTTAAATCATACCCTTCAGCTTCAGGACAGGGTCGCGTGAACATCACCCCCCTGAAAAAAAGTTCACCGGGACCCCCATGTGTCAGTATGTTGTGTTGTTGGCGGATCCCTGTTCATTGACAACGTTGACTTCCCCATCGCCCCTGGCAGCATCCATTCCACGATCCTTTATACCCGTCATCGGCAGGGTGTTGGTGTTGCTGGGCACGAGCTGAGGGTTATCATTGCTAGAACTATTATTGACAGCAATATCCATAACGGTGCCATTGGAAAGACCTATTGCAATGCCCAGACCTGAGCCACAGCCAAAGGCGATGAGGGAAATCAGAAAGCCGATTATTATTCTGGCCTCAGTTTCAGGTCTCATTTTAACTCCCCTTATTAGTTTCAATTTAATATCTTAAATAGATTTCCAGCATCAAGCAGTTACAGCGTAGATGACAGCCAGTAGAATGGCTATTAAACCGAACTCCCAGTGTCCCATATTCCAGCCAAGGAAGGTCGCCGTGAATACGAATATGAATATCAGGAGCACAGCTGCCTTCCTGTTCATGAGGAAATCCATAACCGACCGTGTGAAGGGGGATGGGATAAAGTAGCCATAGATCCCATCTGCAACATCAAAGACCATGATGGATGTGGGGTTCCACAGCTTTATGTTATCTGCAAGCTGGGCCCTCTCCCCAGCCTCCCTCCGAGTCCTTCCTATACCCACCCTTATGTTGGCGCCGCTGTCCATCGCATGCCACGCAGAGTCGATACCCGCCCTGAGAGCCATGTCCTTGGTGGGGAAATTGGCGATTAGGTCATCCCCACCCTCCCTGTAGCCCTCTATCTTCCCGTGGCACTTCTTTTCCATGTAAACCTTTATATCATTCATGATCTCAACCAGGGTGTCGCGTCCATGCTCCTCTATGAACCCTGTTGAGTCCATCACGTCTATGAAGAGGTAGTTGTCCCTGTAGGAGGGCTCACCCCTGGAGGGTTTGAATTCGTTTGTGAATATTATTGCAAATTCCCCTCCAAGCTTTGTGAAGCCCACCCCCGGAACCTCACCTATCTCCCTGTTGAGGTTTATGGCCCGTTCAATTGCAGCGGCACCTGTCATCCCGGCAGCAGCCCTTACATTTATCCCCCTCTGGCTCCCTGCCCCTATAATCTTTATAGCTACCCTTATGGCGTCGTTCTTTGACAGGAACCTTGCAAGGACTTCCTTCGGGCTCTTCTCTATTATCTTCCCATGTTCACCGGTGATTATCTCTGCGAAGTCATCGGTTATGCGCCCGCCATCGAACACCTCAATGTAGAGGTAACGGTCGCTTCCCATGATTATATTGCTCAGGAGGGCGTATTCATCCACCCGGTTCTCTGCAGGTTTCAGTTCAATGAACTTCCGGTTCTCAGGCAGGTTTTCTGTTCCGATTTCCTTTGTGAGGTTGTCGAAGATGTTGCTGGTGTTTATATGGGCCCTTTTAATTTCTATGAGCATCGTCTTGGTGTAGTTCAGCATTTCAACGTATTCCCGTTCCGTGCTGTTCGTTGGCATGTACTTTGTGCCTATGCTCAGGACCCTGTATCCCAGGAAAAAACCAAGTACCTTGCGCATCAGGTAATCCATGACCATCAATCATTGCCTCCCTTCTCCAGAACTACCTCGAATTCTCCGGGTTTCTCAAGAAGCATGCTTGGTTTAACAGAGACTATGGGGAACCTCCAGGACCCTATCCTTGCAGCGATGGTGCTTGCTATGTTCCTTGAGTTCTTCTTAACGAAGCTGTAGTCATGGTCATTTATGGTTATGTTAACGTTGTGGGGGGCCTCCTCCATGACATCCTCAGAGTACATTATGTTGAGCTCAAAGGTCCCTGGTTTGAGGAATATGTCGTTCCTCACGGCCACCAGGGGCGCGTGGTCAAGCTTCAACCTGTCACCCACAGTCACCGCAATGTTTCCCGCATACTTTATGGCGTCCCTGTAGTCCCTTGGATGGACCAGGACGAATATTATGTAGTTGCTTGTCCTTTCAACCTCCTCAACCATGCTCATGAACTTCTCAAAGAGGGGGAGCTTCATGAATATTCCTTCAAGTTTGGGTTCAAGACCCTCCTCCTGGCTCCGGCTTATACGTTCAATTGCCTCCCTTGCTATGGCTATGCCGCTGAGTTTTTTACCCCTCTTAACCCTGTATGAGTCAATCCTTTTCTTCTCAAATTCCCTGAGGGCCTCGTTACATATCTTCTGAAGGATATTTTTAACCTTCTTTGGCTTTC
This sequence comes from Methanothermobacter wolfeii, assembly GCF_025397995.1. NCBI lineage: Archaea > Methanobacteriati > Methanobacteriota > Methanobacteria > Methanobacteriales > Methanobacteriaceae > Methanothermobacter > Methanothermobacter wolfeii. Next base: position 544,459 of record NZ_CP104550.1, on the reverse strand, counting down.
CCGAGGTGCCTATGAGTATCTTCCCGTCCCTGAAGCTGTAGGGTATCCTCCTGCTGTTTATGTCCTGGAACTCATCTGTGTATTCCCTGAAGATGTCATTGGAGAGTATCTTCGCGTCCTCCTCCTCAGCCATCTTCAGTATGAAGTGGTCCGCGTTTGTACCTGAGGGTACCTGCTGGAATCTTCCCTCATCCAGAAGTTTTTTGAACCTTTCCTTATCATCTATCTCGTGTCTCAGTGATGCATCGGCAATGATGACCGGTTCATAGCCCAGTTTTTCAAGTTCTTCCACCGCTGCCAGTATGTTGTCTATACATGGCCTGTCCTCATCATTCTTCCTTGAATGGGCGACGTTTGATGCATCTATAATGACCCTCAAGTAACCACCTTTAAGATTATTGTGAACCCTTCAATCCCCTTAAATGCTGCGGGATGCCAGTTCCCTGCTCTCCCCCTGCACCTCATTGAGAACTATCCTTATGGAATCATCGGTAATATAATATGTATTGTATGAATTAATATCTTTACCCCTGAGTTTGAGGGATGATACTGTACCTGCAGTTACAAAGAAGGTGTCTTCAACCCTCCAGGCGTGGGGTACATGTTTATGGCCTGATATCACAAGGTCAGCGGCGCCATTTATTATTGACTGGAGCACGTCACCGGCATCTGCAAGGACGTTCCTCTCACGCCCCGTCTTCGGTACGGGTATTATGTGGTGGTGGAGTGCTATGACAGTCCTGTGATTCCTCCTGGAGGCCTTTTCAAGTTCCTCCTCCATCCATATCTGCTGGGACCTGCCTATCTTCCCGTAGTCAAGGTCAGGTTCGCTGCTGTCAAGGCCTATTATGGTGAGGTCATCCAGTGTGAAGGTCCCCTTCCTGTAGGTGAAGACCTCCTCGAAGGTCTCATTACCAACGTGCCTTGCATCATGGTTGCCTGGGACAAATATGTGGGGCCCCCTGAGGTCCTTGAGGTACTCGGCGGCCTGAAGGAACTCAAGGTAGTATCCGTTATCTGTAAGGTCACCGCTGATTACGGTGACATCGGGTTTAAGGTTGTTTATCTGCCTTATTGCCTCAAGGAGTATGTCCTCCTTGAAATTGGGTGCGCCCACATGCAGATCCGAGATATGGGCAATTAAAATCATCAGCTCAACCTCATAATGGCCTCTGCCAGGTCCCCTCCTGTTTCCTCAAGGACCCTGACAGCGTCCTCACGGCTTGCACCGGTCTGGTTCATGACAAGTTCAATGTCATCCTCAGGTATCTCGGGTTTCTCCTCAAGGGAGCGTTCCTTTGCCTTACCTGTAACCTGATAGGTCTTCTGTCCCATGAAGTCCATCACGTTGACCTTGGGGTTCCTGATCACGATCTCCTTCTTCTTGAGTTTGATTACAACCTCTTCAACGCCACGAAGGTCCTTCATGTCCATTCCCATCTGCTTCATGGCCCTCTGCATCTGTTTGAGCTGCTTGGGGTTCATCCCCATTCCGGGTATCATTAAAATCCTCCTTTCCTTGTTTTAACAGCCTGGCCATAGTTGAGGTCCATCATCTCCTCGGCGCAGAGAAGTGCCCTGCCCGTGGCCAGGAGTTCGTCACCTGCACTGACAATTAGAACTTCATCACCCGCCCTTATATTGACATCACAGTCTATTATAAATTTTGCAAATATACTTTTACCATTCCTTGCGAAAGGCTCGGAATCCTCATTCACCACAACCCTGTTGGCAGGGTACCCTTTCCCCCTGTGGAGCCTCACCGCCCCCTCCGCTGAAAGTACGAGGAGGCCGTCGGAGGCCCTCATGGTGCATATGAGCTTCTCATTCGTGTAGATATGTCTTATCTTCCCTGTCTTCCTGCTCCTCTCAATCCTCACATCATCATCAAAGAGTGCTTCCCCTGCACCCTCACCGAACTGGTAATCTGCAATCATCCTTATCCTCCTGAGGTCATCCACCAGGACATCGGCCTCCCCTCTGTACCCCGATGGAAACTCAACACCCAGATCCCCCATCAGAGACTCCTCAAGGGCAATCTTATCCCGGAACTCCGTGATGAGTTTCCTCAGGAATTCCTCTGAGTCAAGGTCCCTTAAGAGGGGGGCATCATTCTGTGCAAGGGGGTAGACCTGGTCAAGTTCAAGGGGGATGATACCGAAGGGTATGTCCAGAAAGGCGAAGTTCAATGAATCATCATTAAGGGGTTTCTCTGAAACGTACTTCACCTTCCCTAAGGAGAGATTTGATGAGTATGGCTTCTCAGGGGCCCTCATGATGAGGGTGCCGTCCCTGAGGTTTTCCCGGACCCAGCTGATGTGCCTGTGGACCTCCACGCGTCCAAGGGACTCTGGCCCAGTGTAGAAGAAGGCTGACCTCTTTGATCTTGGCTCAAACTTCTCAATGAGGTCAGCGTATGCTGACATCCTCCTGTACCCGTCAAGGAGTCTTGGATGGGCCCTGCAGCGCTCCTCAACAAGTTCCATGAGGCTGCCGTCGTATACCGCCTGTCTGACCTTCCTTATCTCAGCGAAGCTCACATGGAGGTTGTGTTCTGCTATGAGGTTTCTTCTATCCTCCTTATCCATCCCCATGAGTTCCTGGGGCGTGTGATCCATGCATACACTGCATGAGCATGGCATCTCCTGCATGTTCTCAAGTTTATGGGTGCCCTCGGTACTGAGGAGTCTGTCATCCTCTGCATAGAGTATGTATGCTGCTGAATCAAAGAGGTCGCAGCCCATTGAAACCGCCAGGGCGAATATCATTGGATGGCCCGCCCCCATGAGGTGCCTGGGCCTTGATGGTGGAAGCTCTGAAACCGATGAGAGGACCGCGTCCACGAGTTCCCTGTAACGGTAGGACTCCATTAGGGGTACGACGGCGCCTATTGGGTGGACTTCAACCGGCAGCTCTGCAAGGCGTGATGCGCAGTAACTCCTGAGGTCCGGGTGTGTTGATCCCTGAACCACCGCATTCAGCATCATCCTCTCACGGTATTCAAGGGCCTCCTCTGCCCTCTGAAGTGTAACCTCCACCTCCTTAAGGGCCCTCCTGTGGCTTACCCCTGGGGGTGTGGGTATGTCAAGGGAGGTCCCTATATCTGTTCCTATCTCATCCTGGAACATCACTATCTCATCATTGGTTACATCTATCTCACCGTACTCTGAAAGCTGAAAGGAACCTGAATCTGTCACCACAGGCCCCTTGAAGTTTATGAGTTTATGTACACCATCCCTGAGGGCCTTCTCCCTCAGTTCAGGGTTCCTGTAGATTATATACGAGTTTGTTATTACTATCTCGGCTCCATGAGCCCCGACATCAATTGTCTGTTTTCCAGGGTGGATTACTGGCATGAGGGCCGGTGTTTTAACCTTCCCATGCCCTGTTTCCAGTACACCTGTCCTTCCAAGTCCATCCTTAGATTTTATCTCAAACATCAGCATCAGTCCATGAAAACGTTAATCACGTATATCCGTTTTAATTGGCACAGCTCAAAGTGCCATCACATATATCGGTTCCATACTCAAACATCACAGCTCAAATCTCAAACTTCAAGTATCTATTTCATATCTCAAACATCAGCTACCTCAAAGATCTTAATCATTAGGGTATCTGTTTCCATAGGTAAAAGGTATCATCTAATTAAACACCCATAACCTCTTCAAGTCTCCGTCTCATCATGATGATCCTCTCCCCTGAATTCAGGGGCCCTTTCTCCCCGCAGCCACATATACATTCAGGGGACTGGGGACATATAATGTAGCATGCCTCCCTCCCCATACTATCCATTATACCTGCCCTTTCAAGGTTTCTTCTGACTCTACGCCCGTTTCTGTCCTCAGGGACGTTCCTTCCAAGGTATAGGGGTGTTTTGACGGCGGATGATAGTCTGGTAAGGTTTCTTGCAGCCATCCTATCCCTCCTCCGAATCTCAATTATTTCATCAGGGGCCCGTGAGAGTTCCGGGTCCCTGAAGGGTATTCCCGCATCACTGAGGGCTATCATCCTCTCATCAGCCCACCCCAGTGGTGTCTTTATCATCTCAGGGTCATGGGATGCCAGCGTACCCCCCGACCTTCTACCGAATACCGGACCTCTGCCCACATAGAGACCTGCCTCAAGGAGGGCTGCCCTGAAGGGGGCTGCTGAGGTGTAGGTTGCAATGACACCATCAGATTTTAAGAGCTCCGCCAGTATGCTGATGAATTCAACCGTGTAGAGTTCAGGGGCCCTCATGGGACTGAATGCATCAAGGAATATTGCGTCGTAGGATCCTGCTTCAAGTTCAGCCACCACCCTCCTTGCATCATCATTGTGGACCCTGATATGGATATTCTTAGGGACCCCCATGGTGGTCCTCACACATACAAATCCCCTCTCTATAAGAAACTCTTCATAGGCGCTCCTTACGATTTCATGGGCCTCTATGGGGGATGGTACAAGGAGGGCTGCTGCCATTGTTTCAGCTGAGATCTCTACCATGTCCACCTCAACCTCCGATGCCCCAGTATGGTCAAGGAGGGCTGCTGTATTGTAGCCGAGGCCCGAGCAGAGGTCAAGGACCCTGATCCTCTCAGCATCACTGGGGACTGCTGGTTTCACGAATTTTTCAAGGGATTCTGTTATTGCGCCGCTCCTCGTGTGCATTGCCTCGCCACCTGGTGATGATTCAAGGGTCCATGAGCCATCAGGTGTCCTTATAAAGTCCCCTGAAATCTTCCTCCATGCATCCTTCCTCCTGCTGACACCATCCCTGCATTCAAGTTCAAAGTAGTCCCTGATGGATTCAAGGACATCCCTCCTTGGTGTTAATGGCTCCATGGTATAATCCACCATCTCAAATAATAGGGCATCAATATAAAGGACCCCAAGATACCTCCTCCAGAACCAGTAAAAAAGCTGGATGAACTAGATTCTGGGCCTGTAGTGTGAAACTGAAAATTTTATCCTGAACTCGGTCCCGTCACCAACGGATACCTCCAGGTCCCCATCGAGCTGGTCCACAAGTCCCCTTACAAGCTGCAATCCAAGGGAATCTGATTCCTCTATTATGAAGTTTTCCGGCAACCCTGCACCGTTATCTGCAACAGTAAGAGTATATTTATCATCACCTTCAAGTTTAATAAGGATTTCGCCCCTGCCCCTGAAGGCATGTTTAAGTGAATTGGTTATGAGCTCGTTTATTATGAGTCCCAGTGGTATGGCGGTTTCAATGGGGACATTCAGCCGGGCAATTTCAGTTCTGTATCCTATATCCTCTGACCTGTAACCGTCCATGATGGAGGATACCAGCCTCTCAATATAGGTTCTGATGTCTATGCTGCTGATGTCCTCCGATTCATAGAGGAGTTCATGGACCAGTGCCATGGAATGGATCCTCCTTTGAAGATCCCTGAGGGCTGTTTGATCTGCGGTGTTCGCTGCCTGGAGGTTTATGAGGCTTGAGATTATCTGGAAGTTGTTCTTGACCCTGTGGTGAACCTCCCTGAGCAGAGCCTCCTTCTCATGGATGGTACCTATGAGTTCATCCTCATACTGCTTCCTGATGGTTATGTCATCGCATATCATCACAATGTCGCCTGTTGAGATCCTGTAGACCTGGACCTCAAACCACATACCCCTATATTCAACCTCCTGGCAGTGAAGCGGTTCCCCTGTTTCCCTGACCTTCCTCAGGGCGTCCATGAGAACCGATCCCCCTATTCCCGGGAGGGCCTCCGCAACAGGGTCCCCCTTTATATCCTCACATACAGCACCCATCATCCTCTCTGCGGCAGGGTTCATTGCCGTGACCCTGAATTCCCCTGGCTCCAGGGCAACTATGGCGCTGTTCATGTTCCTGAAGAGTTCCCTGAATTTCTCCCTGCTTAACATGAGGGCTTCCTCTGCAATTTTATGTTCATGCACATCCCTTAACCCGAAGACATAACCCATGATATCACCATCATGATAGATGGGTCTATCCACGTATTCAAGCCACCGGTATGATCCATCAGGTCTCCTGAGCCTGAATGTCACCTTGTGACCCTCATTTTTTCTAATTATAAGTTCCCGGATCCTTTCCCTGTCATCGGGATGTACGTATTCAAGGAATTCCAGGGCTGAGAGGCCCATGAGATGTTCATAGCCGTAGCCTGTGACCTTTTCTATTGAGGGACTGAGGTATCTGAATCTGAATTCACTGTCAAATTCACCGAGGCCGTCTGCCATGTGCTCGGTTAGAAGTGTGAGTCGGTCCTCCCGTCTCCTGAGTTTCTCCTCCATCTCCTTTATCTGGCTTATATCGGATCCTGTGAAGATTATTCCCACATTCTGTCCCCGGTCATCATTTATGTATCTCGCTGAGACCACCACAGGTATCCTGGTGCCGTCATGGACCCTTATCATGGATTCAACGGTTGAATCAATCATCCAATCTATTCCATCGGACTCGAAGAGATCGCTGACCTTCATGCCCTGGAGGGACCTGAAACCCGTTATCCTCTCCGCTGAGGGGTTTGCATAATTTATATTCAAGTCATTATCTGCAATTATGAGGAAATTATTCATGGTCCTCACAATATCCTCTGCAGCGGTTCTGGGGCTCAGGATGGGTATCTTGAACCTCATAACACCATAGGCTATGATTAAAACACCTATGGCTGCTGCGAAGCTGGTGAGTGAAGGAACAATGTATCCTATGATTGGAAGGAAGAAATCCGTTGCAAAACCTGAAAAAATTGGTATCATGAGACCCATGAAGAGGTATAATGTCTCACCCCTCCTTGAGGCAGGCGCATCAGCATAAAATTTTGCTGTCAGAAGGATGGCAAGGACACCAACAGAGAATCCCCAGAGGGTTGCAAGATCATAGAGAATTTTGTCCTCAGGGACCATGAAGGTCCATCCCCATGGACTCATAACAGGGCCTCCACTTATGAGTGGTGTTAAAAGTTCAATGGCTGCTATGATAAAGGATGGGACGTAGACTGCAGTAATGGCCCATCGGTTCATTCTACCCGTGAATACAAGGACCGCGTGCAGTATAACCGGTATTACAAGTGGCCAGAGGAACCCCATCTTAACCCAGAAGTAGGCCATCTTGTAGGACTCTGCCAGGTAGAGTCCAAGGTCAGTCAGTGAAAGGTATGATATGAGTACAGCGAAAATAAAGAGGAGCCTGTTAAACCTTGAATCAGGGTTCTTTACAAGTATATAGATCCCTGATGCCAGTGAAATCACAAAACCAGCTACTGAGATAGGGGCCATGAAGCTCATCAGGATACCTTTCAAGACTTAATTATGTCATTATTTATTTTTTCATAGATATATAAGTAAACCATCCACACCAGAGTTTAAACAGTGTTACTCTCTTATCACCGGGAGTAGAGTTCCCCAAGAAACATGAAAGGCTGATAAATATTATAAAAATGAACTCCTAATAAAATGAATAACAGTATTAAAAGTGAATCCCATGAAAATACTTATAGTCTCGGACTTCTTTGTACCGCATTACAGTGGAGGAGGAGAAAGAAGGTACTTTGAGATAGCCAGAAGACTTGTTGAAAGGGGACATGAAGTTGATGTGATAACAATGAGAATTAAGGGTGTCCCTGACCACGAGAAAATCCATGGAATCAATGTTTATCACCTTGGACCCGAAATCCATGCCCCTCCTGTAAGATCATCCATTGACTTTATCAGGTTCATGTTGGCAGTTTTCATGTGGATAATTAGAAGAAAATATGATATAATCGACGCTCAGACCTATTCACCCCTCATTCCATCCTTTCTTGCTTCAAAGTTAAGGAGAATCCCCATGCTTGCAACGATACACGATGTGAGTTCAGAAGGTCATGATCAGTGGATCCAGTCTTCATGGATAGCATCTTTACTTGAAAGGATCCTCATGAGGCTACCATATAATGGTATAATAACCGTTAGCGAGAGCACTGCCTCGGCCATCAGGGGGTTCCATGGCAGAAAAAAAGATGATATCCATGTTCTGCCGAATGGTGTTGACCTTGACCTCATAGATTCTGTAAGGGCGGATGAAGATAACAGCATAATATTCGTGGGTCGCCTAGCCCCACACAAGCATGTTGACCACCTAATAAATGTTTTCAGGGGCCTCAGCGCTCAATTCAAAGACCTCAACCTCAGAATAATTGGGGATGGGGTGGAGCGAAACAGACTCCTGAAGATGGTGGAGGATCCTGGTCTGGGTGAAAGGGTTTCCTTCCAGCACAGCCTCAGCTACCCGGAGGTTATCTCCAATATTAAAGGATCAAAGGTGCTTGTACTGCCATCCACAAGGGAGGGATTCGGCATCGTCCTTGCTGAAGCAGGGGCCTGTCGTGTTCCAGCAGTTGCATACAAATCAGGGGGTGTGGTTGAGGTCATCAAGGACGGAGTTAACGGTTTCCTGGTTGAACCCCTCAACATGGAGGAACTCCATCACAAAATAAGGAAACTCCTTGAAGATGATAAACTGAGGGAAAAGATGGGTGAGAATGGAAGAAGAATAGTTGAAGAAAGGTTCATATGGGACATCATCGTTGATGGCCTTGAAGAAATCTACATGCAACATATATAGGGTGACACGATGCCATCCGCCTATGTTATAACACCTAACTATAATGGACTTAAATTCCTGAGAAACTACTTCAGGTCATTACTTGAACAGACATACTCTGATTTTCGTATAATATTCATCGATAATGCATCCTCTGATGGATCCGTTGAATTCATAAAAAATGATTACAGGGAATATGTGGATGAAAGGATAGTTCTAATTGAGAATGATGCGAATATTGGTTTCGCAGCCTCAAACAATCAGGGGATAAGACTCGCCATGTCCGACCCTCAATGCAAATATATTGTCTGTCTCAACAATGACACAGTCGTGGACAGGGATTTCCTCAGAAACCTCATCCTGATGGCTGAACAGATAAAAGATGCTGGCAGCGTCCAGGCGAAAATGATATGGGGCTCCAGACCCGACCTGATCGATTCAGCTGGACTTGAGTACTCCATTAATGGTCTTGGGTTTAACAGGGGCGCCTATGAGCCGGCTGAAAAATTTGAATGGGAAACAGAAATATTCGGATGCTGTGCTGGCGCATGTTTATATAAAAGAGAAGCACTTGAAGATGTTGAGGTCGACGGGGAATACTTTGATGAGGACTTCTTTGCATACTATGAAGATTTTGATCTTGCCCTGAGACTGAGAATGGCAGGCTGGAGCTCATGGTATGCCCCTAAATCCACTGTCTACCACCATAAAGGGGGTACAAAAACATTTGTAAGTGATTTTACGATTTATCACAACTGGAGAAATTGCACCTGGACCTTCCTGAAAAACATGCCTGCCTCGCTAATTATAAGATATATTCCATTTTTCTTGCTTTCTGAGGTGATTCAGGTACTCATAAACCTTAAAAGAGGGAAAACTATAATACTAAAAGCCAAGTATGATGCATACCGAAATCTGGGGAGAATTATCAGGAAAAGGAAAAATATAAAGAGGACCTATGAATCTAACCTAAAAGAATTCCTTAAACTGAAGTGGAGGGTGAATGTACCCAAAAACTGAAAAGTGATCTGATTTTTTCACATGCCTTTCACAAAGAAAAAGAAACCAACCTCAAAACCACACCTATCCAAAAGTGTATGTGGAACCGCTGAATGTATAAAATCGAACCCTGAAAAGCTGTGAATTAAACCACAGTAACACACTTTGCAAGGTTCCTTGGTTTATCAGGGTCTATTCCGCGCTCAACACTCACATAATATGATAGGAGCTGTAGGGGCACTATGTAGACCAGTGGTGATATAACCTCATCCACACCCGGATCCATGCCTATAAAGTCATCCACCTCATTCCTGAGTGAAGCATCATCCCTGCTGCCGACGCCTATGACCCTGGCTCCCCTTGCCTTAACCTCCTCAACGTTGCTGAGGGTCTTATCATGGCACGGCCCCGGGGGTGCGACTGCAACGACAGGGACACCATCATCTATAAGTGCAAGGGGTCCGTGTTTGAGTTCACCTGCAGCATAACCCTCACCATGGATGTAGGTTATCTCCTTAAGTTTCAGGGCACCCTCAAGGGCTGTTGGATATGAGAACCCGCGGCCTATGAAGAAGAAGTCCTCAGCCTCAGAGTAGGCCCTTGCCATCTCCCTTATACCATCCTCATCCCTGAGTATCTCCTCCATGATGTCAGGGACCCCCTCAAGTTTCTCAACCAGATCATCAAGTCCCCCCATGGCAGCCACAAGCATGTAGATGACTGTGAGCTGGCTCACATAGGTCTTGGTGGCTGCAACACCTATCTCAGGACCTGCCCTTGTATAGAGGACGTGCTGGGCCTCCCTTGTGGCCGAGCTTCCGAGGACGTTCACTATGGCAAGGGTCCTGGCCCTTGAGTTAGCCGCCCTGATGGCGTTGAGGGTGTCTGCTGTCTCCCCTGACTGGCTTATGAAGACCGCAAGGGTGTCCTCGGTGAGGGTCCTTACGGAGTAGTTGAATTCACTTGCAAGGATGACATCGGTGGGGATTCCAAGGAGGCTCTCAAAGAGGTACTTTCCTACAAATGACGCATGGTAGGATGTTCCGCAGGCAACAAAACACACCCTTTTAACCTCACCGATCTCACTGACGATCCTCCTGACATCATCCATTTCCATGAGGGTGTCCCTGACGGCCCCTGGCTCCTCATGTATCTCCTTAAGCATGAAATGGTCATAGCCGGCCTTCTCCGCCATCTCGGGGCTCCAGTCAATGACATGGATATCCTTTCTGATGATGTTGCCCTCCATGTCCCTGACCCTGATCTCCGTGTCGATGATGGCCATCTCACCGTCATCAAGGTAGATGACCCTGTCCGTGTGGTTGAGGATCGCCGGCACGTCCGATGCGAGGAAGTACTCACCATCCCCCAGACCCGCTATGAGGGGACTCTCCTTCCTGGCCCCTATGATCCTCCCGGGTTCCCTTGATGATATCACTGCAATGGCGTAGGCACCCCTGAGCTTCTTTATGGCTGTGGCTGTTGCGGCTTCAAGATCCATCCCCTCATCCATGTATTTCTCTATGAGGTGGGGTATGACCTCGGTGTCTGTCTCTGACCTGAACCTGTGGCCCTCTGCCTCCAGCTCCTCCCTGAGCTCAAGGTAGTTCTCAATTATGCCGTTGTGGACAGCAGCTATCTCCCCTGTGCAATCAGTATGGGGATGGGCGTTCTCAGAGGTTGGGAGTCCGTGGGTTGCCCAGCGTACATGGGCGATGCCCACTTCACCTGGAAGGTCAGCCAGGTCCAGCCTTTCATCCACCTCATCGATTTTACCGCTGTCCTTCTTGATTTTTATTGATGGGTCAGCCGTTGCAATACCCACAGAATCATAGCCCCTGTATTCAAGCCTCCTGACGCAGTCAAGGAGCACCGGGGCGGCCCTGCCATCCTTAAGTATACAAGCCACAATGCCACACATTATTTCACCCTAGAAGCATGATAAATATAAACTGAATCGTGATATAACTCTAATAAGATTTACACCTATATAAGTCTTAGACAATAAATTAAATTTAAAGACTTAACCCGCGGCCGCCGTGTCCGGGAGAATCTCTTAACCCCAAGTGATAATATGAATGTGAAGATTAAAGGTCTGCTCTACAGTGGTAAGGCAAAGGATATCCTGGAGACAGATGACCCTGAAGTTGTTGCCATACGATTCAGGGATGATATAACTGCAGGTGACGGTGAAAAGAAGGACACCCTGGAGATGAAGGGGTACTACAACTCCCTCATATCAGCCAAGATATTCGAGGTACTTGAGGATGCCGGTGTGGCAACCCAGTACCTTGAACTCCATGAACCCGGATGTATCCTCGCAAGGAGGCTTGAAATGATCCCCCTGGAGGTCATAACAAGGAACATTGCAGCCGGGAGCATAGTAAGGAGGTTTCCCTTCAGGGAGGGTCAGGAGTTCAGACCACCCCTCATCCAGATGGACTATAAGAGTGATGAACACGGGGACCCCATGCTCAACGATGACATAATACTGGCCCTTGGCCTTGCAACCCGGGAGGAACTTGATGAGATACGGAGCATAACCCTAAGGATAAATGATGTGCTTACAGAGTTCTTCAGGTCCAGGAGCCTGGTGCTCCCCGACTTTAAACTTGAATTTGGGAGGGACAGTAATGGAGATATAAGGCTTGGGGATGAGATAAGCCCCGACACCTGCAGGCTCTGGGACATGGCCACCGGAGAACCCCTTGATAAGGACATATTCCGTCGCGGAGAGTCAGGTGTGGTCAGCGCCTACCGGAGGGTTGCTGAGATGATCCTCGACCCCGAGGACATTGAAAGGTGGAAGGTCAAACTGTAGAAGGTGATTCATGTGAAATTTCATGTTGAGGTCAGGATAAAACTCAAGAAGGGAATGCTGAACCCTGAGGCATCAACCATCCAGAGGGCCCTGGCCCTCCTAGGATACAGTGTTGAGGATACAGACACCATTGACATCATAACCTTCACGGTGGATGAAGACAGCCTTGAGGCCGTTGAGAAGGAGGTTGAGGATATGTGCCAGCGCCTCCTCTGCAACCCCGTGATACATGACTATGAGGTCAGCATAAGTGAGATGGAAGGTTGAAGGATGAAAGTGGGAGTTATAAGGTTTCCAGGGTCCAACTGTGACCGTGACGTCTACCATGTCCTGGAACTGGCAGGGGCCGAACCAGAGTATGTCTGGTGGGATCAGAAGAGCCTCGGACACCTTGACGCTGTTATAATCCCCGGGGGATTCTCATACGGGGACTACCTCCGTGCAGGTGCAATAGCCGCGATAACACCTGTTATGGACGCTGTCAGGGACCTTGTGAAGGAGGAAAAACCCGTCCTTGGAATCTGTAACGGAGCCCAGATACTGGCAGAGGTCGGCCTGGTGCCCGGTGTATTCACGGTCAACGAGCATCCCAAGTTCAACTGTCAGTGGACAGAACTGAAGGTGAAGACCACAAGGACGCCCTTCACCCGTCTCTTCAGGAAAGATGAGGTTATAAGGATGCCTGTTGCGCACGCCGAGGGCAGATACTACCATGATAACATCCAGGAGGTCTGGGACAACGACCAGGTGATCCTCCAGTTCCATGGTGAAAACCCCAACGGCTCCATGGATGGTATAACAGGGGTCTGTGACGAGTCAGGGCTGGTATGTGCTGTCATGCCCCACCCTGAAAGGGCATCAGAGGCGATACTGGGATCAGAGGATGGATTCAAATTCTTCAGGGGTATCATGAAGATCTGAGGTGATACCATGGTCGTTTATCTTGTGGGTGCAGGGCCAGGAGACCCTGAACTCATCACACTTAAGGCCATCCGTGTCCTTGAAAGGGCCGATGTTGTTGTCTATGACAGGCTTGCAGGTGAGGAGATCCTTGAATACGCCCCTGATGACGCCAGACTCATATACGTGGGCAAAAAACCCGGCGAGCACCATAAAACCCAGGAGGAAATCAACAGGATACTGGTTGAAGAGGGAAGCAGACACGAGACCGTTGTAAGACTCAAGGGTGGAGACCCCTTCGTATTCGGGAGGGGTGGTGAGGAGATCCTGGCCCTCAGTGAGGCAGGGATAGAAACCAGGGTCATCCCCGGGGTGACTTCAGCCGTTGGCGTCCCGACATCAGCAGGACTCCCGGTCACCCACAGGGGCGTTGCAACATCCTTCACCGTGGTAACTGGACACGAGGACCCCACCAAACCCGAGAGACAGGTGCACTGGGACTACAGGGCGGACACCCTCATAATACTCATGGGTGTAGGTAACCTGCGTGATAACATGGAGGAGATCATGAAGCACCGACCAGGGGACACGCCGGTCTGTGTAATCGAAAAGGGCACGACAAGTGATGAGAGGGTCGTCTTCGGGACGGTCAGTGACATAGCAGATAAGGACATCAGGCCTCCGGGAATCATAGTCGTGGGTGAAGTGGTCAATGTCTACAGGAGAATCATTAACTCCATGGAACCATGAAGGAAGGGTGTGGGAGAGACTATATCCCGGCCAGAGGTGAGAGAGACCATGCCAGAAGAAAAACCATTAAGCCTAAAGGGTATGAGGGTCGCGGTGACAAGACCTGCTGAGAGGTCAGCAGAGGCTGTTAAGATAATAGAAGATGCAGGTGGGGTGGCGGTTGTGGCACCAACCCTTGAACTGAAACCCGCAGCCACAGAATCCCTCCTTGAGGTATGCCAGAGGGCATCTGAATGGGACTGGATCATATTCACCTCACCAGCAGCCATCGAATCCCTCCTTGAGGCCTGCAGCGACTTCCCCCAGAGGCTTAATGAGAAATGCATGGTGGCCGTCATAGGGCCAAGGACAGGGGATGTGGCCTCTGAACATGGCATGAGGGTGGACCTTCTACCGGAGGATTACACTGCAGAGGGCCTCCTTGATGCCCTCTCAGAGCATGAACTTAAAGGTAAGAGGGTTGCTGTTCCAAGAACACTCTCAGCAAGGAAGGTGCTCCCTGAGGGTCTTGAGGAGATGGGTGCTGATGTATTCGTTGCAGAGGCCTACCGTTCAACCCTGCCCTCTGACAGGGGCCCTGCAGACGAACTCATCGATGGTATAATCAGGGGTGAGGTTGATGCGGTGACATTCACAAGCCCCCTTACGGTTGAAAACCTCTTCAGGATCGCCGGTGACCGGAGGGATAAACTCCTAGAGTCCATGAAGGGGATACATATAGCAGCCATAGGCCCCATAACCCTAAGTAAACTCTCAGAGTACGGGCTGGATGCCCTGACACCCGGGAGGTACACCGTTAAGGACATGATAACCGAACTTGCAAGGGCAGTGAATCAGTGAAATGCATGGTATGAGGGATGATAGGATGATAATATGGCCAGCTTATATTGATTCCAGAAAGTCAAGGAGTGAAGGTCGCAGGATACCCCTGGAGGATTCGGTTGAGGCCCCCAGTTCCGGTGAGATACTGAGGGCGCTCAGGAAGCTCCAGCTGGATGCCCGGATGGAGTCTGATAAATCCTACCCTGCATCATGGTGGGAATCCTCTGGAAGGGTGATCGTTGAATATGATGGCAGGAAAAAGGACATCCTCCTTAAGGTTGCAAGGCTGATAAAATCCCAGAAGAAGAAAAATAAATAGAATGACTCCAGGACCATAATCCACGAAGTAGGGAGAGATAAACTAGATGGACATCCAACTGAAAAGAGGCTTCTCAAGGGCAAGGGAGATGATTGAATCCTCAGAGAATGTAACCGTCTACAGTCACACCGACTGTGACGGTATAAGCGCGGCGACAATACTCATGAAGGTCCTTGAGAGGCTCGGGAAGGACCATGAGATAAACATAATCAACATCAACGAGATACCCGACATCGAACCAGGACCCGACCTCACGGTCTTCGCAGACCTTGGATCCGGTCAGAGAATCCAGGACATGATGAGGTCAGGCTCCAGGATACTTATACTGGACCATCATCCCCCCCTGAGGAAGAAGGACTTCACGGCACCGGCAGGTGAGCTACTGGAACTTAACCCCCTATTCTATGGTATGGACGGCTCAACCCATATCTCAGGTGGGGGAATGGCATACCTCCTTGCAAGGGAATTCGGTTACCGTGACCTGAGCTGGATCGGGCTCCTTGCAGCCGTGGGCGACATGCAGAACATCACCGAGGGTGCTATGGTTGGCCTCAACAGGGAGATACTCCATGACAGCATGGAGGCCTGTGTTGAATCATGGAAGGACCTCACCATATACGGGAGGCACACAAGGCCCATCGTGAATGCACTCTCATACTTCGGTGACGTGACCCTCCCAACAACCAACAACCCCAACGAGTGCATCGCAAGGCTCAGGAACCTCGGGATACCCCTTACGAATGGGGACTCCCAGAGGAGGCTCTGTGACCTGACAGATGAGGAGAAGAAGAAGCTCTTCAGGGAGATATATCAGATGATGGTCAACGAGGTCCCTGAAAGGTACCAAAGGTATATCCCGAGGCTCATACTGGGGGAGATCTATGAGCTGAGCTCTGAGGAGAAGTACAGTCCCTTCAGGGACCTTACAGAGTTCTCAACTGCGGTGAATGCCTGCAACCGGAACCATGAATGGGAGCTTGCGGTTGAGATCATTGGAGGTGACCGTGAAGGTAACCTTGAACGCCTCCAGGAAGTCCTGAGGGACCACAGGGCCTACCTTGCAGAGACAATGGAACGTATCATCCACGACGACCTCATAAGGAGCATGGAGAACCTCCAGTACTTCCACGCCCCTGATGTGAAGGTGTCGGTGACAGGGACAATCGCCGGCATGATACTCAGCTACGGTGACTGGAGAAAACCCATGATAGGTTTCAGTGAAACAGGAGACGGCCTTAAGGTTTCACTGAGGTGTTCACGTCTCCTTGCATTTGACGGCATCCACTTCGGTTCAATCATAAGGAAGGTTGCTGGTAAGGTGGGGGGTAGTGGCGGTGGCCATGCAACGGCCTGCGGCGCCTACATCCCTGCTGAAAAGGATTCGGAATTCCTTAGACTATTTAACAGAGCCATAGAAAATGAGAAGGTGAATAAATGAGGGCTTTCAGGAAGAAAGGGGATCTTACACGTTTTCAGGTGCTTAATGAAATAGCCCAGAACCAGCCCTATGTAAGGCAGAAGGACATTGCAGATAAGCTCGGGATAACCGTCCAGGCCGTGTCCGAGAACATAAAGGGCCTTATAGAGGACGGGCTTGTGGAAGCCGGCGGCGGGAGATCCCATTACAAGATAACCAAGAGGGGTGTTGAGAAGCTGAGATCTGAGGCGATGGCCCTGAGGAAGTACGCCGATGACGTGCTTGAGGCCATGAGCTCCTACAGGTCCGTGTGGCCGGCCATTGCATGGGAGGACCTCCGTGAGGGTGACCATGTGGAGCTCTTCATGGAGGGCGGGACACTCTACGCCCGTAGGAACGGGGATGGTGAGGCCTACGGTGTGGTCCTCCATGATGCCAGTGAGGGGGAGGATGTTGCCCTCTATGACCTTGGAGGCCGAATAAAGCTTGAAAGGGGGAAGGTCACCGTTGTCATCCTCCCGGGGATAGCCGACGGTGGCTCAAGGATGGTGGACCTTGAAAGGCTTAATGAAATATTAAAGGACAAGTACGACCGTACCGGTATAATGGGGACGGTTTCAAGGGCAGTTGCAGATAAACTCAAACTTGATGTTGACTTTGAATTTGCAACTCCCCATGCAGCCCTTGCAGCCGCTAAGAGGGGGCTTAACGTCCTTGTGCTTGCTGTTGGTAAGATGAGCCGCAGCATAACAAAAAAACTTGAGGATGAGGGTATAGAGTACTCCATTGAGGATGTCAGGAAAAAGGAATGATGTTATCAGGAAAAATCAGAGCCTGTAAACCTCATCAGGAGGCACCAGGCGGATTCCTGCATCCCTTAAAGTCCCTTCAAGGGTTTCAAGGTCCTCCGCACTCATGAAGAGTATGGCCTTATCCTTCTTCTCATGTACAAATGCATATATGTAGTCCAAGTTTATGTCAGAATCCTTCAGGACCTCCAGGATGGATGCAAGGCCCCCTGGCCTGTCATCCATCTCAACCGCAACAACCTCCTTCATTTTGACAACAAAGCCCCTCTCCCGAAGAACCTCTGCAGCGGTTTCTGGTTCGGGTACTATGAGTCTGAGTATCCCGAATTCAGACGTGTCTGCAAGTGAAAGAGCCCTGAGGTTTATACCAGCATCTGCAAGTGTGCTGAGGGCCTTCCACAGTCTTCCCTTCTTGTTCTCAAGGAATATTGATATCTGTTTAACCTTCATAGAATCCACCTTAAAGATTCCCCTTATCTATAAACTGTTCAACAACCACAGGATCACCTTAACTAAAGCTTCCTCTTATCTATAACCCTCACAGCCTTTCCCTGGCTTCGGGGTATGGTTCCTGGTTCAACCAGGGTAAGTTTAACCCTGAGACCTATCTCGTTCTCTATGAACTCCTCAATCCTGTTTCGTGTCTCCACCATTTTCTTTATATCATCTGAGAAGAGCTCCGGTGAAGTCTCAACCCGGACCTCCATTTCATCCATGAGGTGTGGCCTTGTAACTATGATCTGATAGTGGGGTTCGAGTCCATCTATCTTAAGGAGGGCCTTCTCGATCTGTGATGGGAACACTGCCACTCCACGGACCTTTATCATGTCATCCACTCTTCCGGTGATCCTTGATATTCTTGCAAGGGTCCTTCCGCAGCCGCATGGTTCATAGTCAATGGAGGTTATGTCCTTTGTCCTGAACCTGATGACCGGCATCCCAACCCTTGTGAGGGTTGTGAGTACCAGTTCTCCGCGTTCACCGGGTCCCAGCCTCTCACCATTCCCATCTATTATTTCAGGTAAGAAGTGGTCCTCTGCAATGTGAAGGCCGTTCTTCATGCTGCACTCCATTGCAACGCCGGGTCCCATGATCTCTGTAAGGCCATAGATGTTGAATGCAGGTGCCCTGAACCTTCTCTCTATCTCGGCCCTCATCTCCTCTGTCCACATCTCGGCCCCGAAGCCTATGGCCTTTATCTTTGATTTTTCAGGGTCAAATCCCTCCTCCTCTGCAATTTCAGAGAGGTAGAGGCCGTAGGAGGGTGTGAATATCAGTACCGTGGTGCCGAAGTCCTTCATTATCTCTATCTGTCTCCTTGTCTGGCCCGTTGAGATGGGGATCACCGTTGCACCTATCTTCTGTGCACCGTAGTGTACGCCGAATCCTCCTGTGAAAAGGCCGTAGCCGTGGGTGTTCTGTATAACATCGTCCTCGGTGAGGCCCATCATTGTAAGCCCCCTGGCAACCACCTCACTCCATATTTCAATGTCCTCCCTTGTGTAACCTGAAACCACTGGTTTTCCGGTGGTCCCTGATGATGTGTGGACCTCAACTATTTCACTCCTTGGAACGGCGAACATTCCAAAGGGGTAGACCTCCCGCAGATCATCCTTTGTTGTGTACGGGAGTTTAACTATATCTTCAAGGGTTTCTATGTCCTCGGGGTGGACGTTGTTCTCATCAAACTTCTCATGGTAGTAGGGAACGTTCTCGTAGGCCCTCTTCACGGTATCCTGAAGTCTTTTAAGCTGCAGTTCCTCGAGTTCATCCCTTGATATGCATTCCATTTCCCTATTCCAGATCATTCGAATCAATCCTGAATCAGTGCAACTGTAATGGTTTATGGTGCCCCTGAAAATAAATCTTACCCCGGGCCATAAGATCCCCAGGAGTATGGATCCCCTAAAAATGAACCATAAAAGACAGGTAGGGTACAGTTAAGCGCCCTGAAAGTGCCCATCAAAAAAAAGAAAGTTTTTTATTAAAAGAGGTCCTCGAAGCGCTTTTCAACTTCCTTCCAGTTGACTATGTTCCAGAAGGCTTCAACGTAGTCGGGCCTTACATTCTTATAGTCAAGGTAGTAGGCGTGCTCCCACACATCAAGGACCATTATGATCCTGAAGTGGGGTATCACGTTGACATTGTGTTTCTCTACCTGCATTATGAACAGCCTGTCGGTCCTCTGGCAGTAGGTCAGAACGGCCCATCCTGAACCCTCTGCACTTATAGCTGCCTGTGAAAACTCCTTCCTGAACCTTTCAAAGCTTCCGAAGTCCTTTTTGATGTATTCCGCAAGTCTTCCTCCGGGTTCCCCTCCGCATTCAGAGGCGGGTCCCATGTTGCCCCAGAAGAAAAGGTGCAGTACGTAGCCCCCTACGTGGAATGAGAGTTCCTTGAGGGCTGCCTTGATGTCCACCTCTGAGTCGTTCTCCCTTGCCCCGTCAAGTTTCCTGAGGAGTGCGTTGGCACCATCAACGTAGGCCTGGTGGTGCTTCTGGTGGTGCACCTTCAGCTGCTCCTCTGATATGTAGGGTTCAAGGGCATCATACCCATATGGCAGTTCAGGTAGTTCATAGAATTTTTTTCTCCATCATATCACCCCCATCATATTTCCCGGTGGCAGAGCCACCAGTCATAGCATTCGTATTCCTCCTTCCTCTTCCTTGCGGTTTCAACATCAGAGGCAGGAGGTACTATTACGCGTTCACCTATCAGCCCGTTATCAGGCCAGTTGGCGGGTGTTGCAACACCCTCCTCGTCTATGACCCTGAAGGCCCGGATCATCCTCAGGATTTCAGGGATGTTCCTTCCAAGTTCCTGTGGATAGTAGAGTATGGCCCTTATGATCCCCTCAGGGTCCACCACGAAGACGGCCCTCACCGTGTTTGTGGGCCTTGCAGGGTGTATGAGTCCCAGGGTGTCTGCAACCCTCCCTGTGTCTGCAATAACAGGGAACTCGATCTCAACTTCAAGGTTTTCCCTTATCCATTCGATCCATTTTATGTGGGAGAAGACCTGATCAACGCTCAGGCCCACAAGTTCACATTCCATCTCCCTGAGTTCAGGGTATGCCTCCTGGAATGCCAAAAACTCCGTTGTGCATACCGGTGTGAAGTCTGCAGGATGGCTGAAGAGGATGAACCAGCGTCCACTGAATTCCTTGGGGAGCTTCATCATCCCGTGGGTTGTCTGAACCTCCATTTCAGGGAACCTGTCACCTATGAGGGGCATCCCCCTCCCCTCTTTCTTTATCTTTCTGAGTTCGTATATCTTCTCACCCATAGATTAACCCCCATCATTCATCTGCTGATTATCCTATATATCCTTTTCTGTTTGTTTTTGTTCCCATAGATTAACCCCCATCATTCATCTGCCGGTTGGTTATAGACTCGCTGGCCCAGTTCAGAGTCCAGCATGAGGAGTGCGCTTGGTGAGTCCGCTGCAAGGCGTACCTTCTGGAGGACCGCCCCTGCAGATTCCTCCTCCTCAACCTGTTCAGCCACAAACCACTGGAGGAAGTTGTTTGTTGCATGGTCCCTCTCAGAGACCGCCAGGTCCACCAGGTCGTTTATGAGTCCGGTGACCTTCCTTTCATGTTCAAGGACGTGCTTTGACACCTCAAGGGGGGACTCCCATTCGAAGGGTGGTTTCTCTATCTCATCAAGGACAACCCTGGCCCCCCTCTGGACCAGGTAGTCGTAGAACTTCATGGCATGGGAGAGTTCCTCCTGTGCCTGTACGCGCATCCAGTTTGCAAATCCTGGCAGGTCTGAGGCCTCATAGTAGGCTGCCATTGCAAGGTAGAGGTATGCTGAGTAAAGCTCAGCGTTTAGCTGCCTGTTAAGGGCCTCCTGCATACTTTCACTTACCAAAATATTCACCCCCTAATTCACTTATCTTAAGTGCAAGTTCATCCAGTCCCTCAAGGTCTTCATCCCCTGGAAGGCCCTTCACAAGGACCGGGTCAAGGTATTCAAGGTTAAGGCGGGAGAGTATGCCCTTAACCTCAGATTCAATCCGGGTGCCCCATCCATAGGATCCTACGACTGCGGCGTACTTTATGGGCGGCCTCATGGCGCCTGTAAGGTAGAGTGCTGCTGCAATCTTAGGGTGGGGCCCGGTGAGTACCGTTGGTGATGCTATAACAAGGAATGATGCATCCACCAGTTCCGTTAAAAGTTCACCGGAGTCTGCTGATGCAACGTTTAGGGGTCTCACACTGACATCATGCTCCATGAGGGCCTCTGTGAGTCTTGATACCATTATCTCGGTGCTCCCATGCATGGTGACATGGAGTATGACCGTCTTTCCTGAGCCCCCTGAGGACCAGTGGCTGTAGGCATCCATTATCATCCCGGGCTCCATGATGAGGGGTCCGTGGGATGGTGCGATGATGGATATGTCAAGGTCTGATATCTTCCTGAGGTTGGACCGGACCATCTGAGGGAAGGGCATCATTATATGGGCATAGTACCTTCTGGCCTCCCTCAGGATTTCTCCGGGTCTTTCCTCCATGAGCTCTGATGTTGCAAGGTGGGATCCGAAGAAGTCGCAGCTGAAGAGTATTCCCTCCTCCTCAAGGTAGGTTACCATGGTGTCCGGCCAGTGGACCCATGGCGTTACCCTGAATTCCAGGGTCTTATCCCCGAGGGAGAGCTTCTCACCGTCCTTTATGGCCCTCATATCCCCTCTGAAGTCCAGGAGATTCTCAAGGAGTTCAAGGCATGGTGCGGTTCCGAGAACCTCAGCATCAGGGTACCTTTCTATGAGTTCAGGGAGGGCTCCTGAGTGGTCCTGTTCTGCGTGCTGTGATATTATGTAGTCTGGTTCCACTCCCACCGAATCAAGGTTTTTAAGAAGTTCCCCTGCCCTTGAGGGCTCGGTGGTGTCTATGAGTGCTGATGCACCGCTTCCCCTTATGAGGTAGGAGTTGTAGCTTGTACCCCTGGGGATCTCCACGAGTTCATCGAAGGTCCTGCGATCCCAGTCAACCGTGCCAGTATAGTAGACCCCGTCAGCTATCCTTTTGACGGTCATTTAATCCATCTTCTTGAACTGGTCCTTTCCAACGCCGCACACAGGGCATACCCAGTCGTCGGGGAGTTCCTCAAAGGGTGTTCCTGGTTCTATACCTGAATTCGGGTCTCCCTCTTCAGGGTCATAGATGTAACCGCACATCTGACACACGTATTTATCCATTCAGTCACCTCCAGTCTAATCCAGTGGTTTGAACATTTTCTTCTTTGCACCGCATGACGGGCATCTCCAGGTATCGGGGAGTTCCTCGAAGGGTGTTCCCGGTGGAGTGTCTGTCCTTGGCTCTCCCTTTTCAGGGTCGTAGATGTAGCCACATATCCTGCATTTGTACCGCTTCACATTCAACACCTTGTGAATTTCCTTGGTCTATTTTATTATCCTTCTAAAATTTATAATTATCCAATCCATTCAGAACAGAAGGTTAATTAGCCAGGAAAAAAATGTGGTTTTTTCAGATACTGCCTTCATTTAAGTAGTGGTGACAAGCCAGGATTGCAAAAAAATGTATAAAGTTCTACACACTCACCGTGAACCAGGGATCCATGTGACAATCCAGGGCCTGCACAAAAAATTTATGGGCACTGAAAAGTGGTTATTCATTAAAAAGAGCCTATGAAGGTTCGGGAACTTAACTCAGAAATAAAAAATGGGTTTTTCAGTCAAGGTATTTCATCCTTACAACGTTGAAACCCACAACGCATCCAACAAAACCCATCCTGAGGTAGGGGCTTACGGGTGCATAGACTGCAATGGCAAGTATCATGACCCCTACGAGGGTGTGGGTTAGAAGGTTCTTCCAGTCTGTAAGGTATGCCTTTATTCCACCCAGAATCTTTCCCAACATAACACCTCATATATCAAATTTTGATATATCAGATTATAAAATACCAGTATATATAGTTTGCCATTACCCCTGAAAAGATGAAAAATTAGGGTTCACTTCACCAGTAAAACAGGTACCGTGACCGTCTTGAGGGTCGTCTCAGCCACGCTGCCCATGAGGATCTTCTCAAGACCTGACCTTCCATGGGATGCTATAACAACAAGGTCCGCCCCTGTCTTATCAGCAATCTTCTTCATGTCATGGGCCGGACTCCCGAATACAAGGACCTCATCGACCCTGACACCTGCCTCACGCCCCTTCCTCTGTACTGCCCCGAGAATCTCCTTACCCTCCTCCTCAAGGACCTCAAAGGGGTAGATCAGCTTCTCATCAATAACATGGACGGCCACAACAACCGCACCGAGGCGCCCGGCAAGTTCAATGGCAATATCCTCAGCCCTTGCAGCGTATTCAGAGCCATCCGTTGGAACCATTATCTTCTCAAACATCCATTCCACCACGTTTAGATCAATCAACACGCCTCACATGATCCCCTATAACAAACTCCTTACCCCCAACATGGAGCACAGGCTTCACAGCCTCAACATCAAGTAGACCATCCTTCATGCACCCTGAGGGTACTGATGCACTGACAACACAACCCGTTATCAGGTTATGGTCACCGATCTCACTTATCCTCAGGAGTTCGCATTCAAGGTGCCCGGCAGCCTCCACTATCCTTGGGGGCTTCACCTTCTCTGATGGAATCCATGTAAGTCCTGCTGCCTCAAGTTCGTTCTGCCCTGCGGGCATGCTCTCTGCGGTTATCCACATCTTATCAAGTATCGCGGCGGGTGTTATGTTCATGACAAACTCATGGGTCTTCTCGATGTTCCCTGCCGTATGGTGGCCCGGTGCAGATGCAAAGGCAACAATCGGCGGGTTAATGGAAACTGGCATGGTGAAGGAGAAGGGGGCCGCGTTGATGTTCCCCTCCTCATCCACGGTTGTTACAATCACCGTGGGTCTTGGTGTCAGTATTCTGTGGGCATTTTCAACCGGAAAATCTTCAAAATCCATTCAATCACCCCTTAACCTTCTGAAGGTATCTTGCATGACTCCTGTTAACAAATTCATCACACAGTGCCCCTGGTTCACCATCCATGACCAGCCTGCCATCCTCAATCATCACGGCCCTGGTGCTGAGCTCCCTTATAAAGTCAACATGGTGGCTCACCATTATGATGGTTGTCCCGAACTCCATGTTTATCCTCTTAAGGGAGTTGGAGACCACCCTGAGTGTCAGGGGGTCAAGGTCCCCGAAGGGCTCATCAAGTATGAGTACATCGGGTCCTGATGCAAGGACAAGGGCAAGGGTCGCCCTCACCTTCTCACCGCCGGATAGTTCATAGGACCTGCGGTCAAGTATCTCCATTGGAAGGTCCAGTGCCCTGAACACGGGTTCAGCATACCTTTTAACCTCCCTGTCAGGGAAGCTGGGGAAGAGATCCTCAAGTATCTCAGGTGAAAGGCCGAGCTTCTCAAGGCGCTGCCGGGCCTCTGTTTCAGGCAGATCAGTGAGCTGGTAGAGGACGTCCAGCACCTGGTCGCTTATACCCAGCTCCTCAGCCCTCTTCCTTGCCTCATCAACAACATGCTCCCCCTTAACACCGAGCCTTGCAGCTATCTGGCTCCTTATGGTGGCATGGTGTGTGAGGGCGAACTCCTGGTGCATGAAGCCCATCTTCCTCCTTATACCCATCCGCATGACACCGGGCTCGTGCATGTTAACCCATTCACTGTTGAGCCTGAACTCCACGGTGCCGCTGTCAGGGTAGTCGAGGCCTCCGATCATCCTCAGGAGAACCGTCTTACCGGCCCCGCTCGGCCCTATTATCGAGACTATCTCACCCTCATTTATGTCAAGGTTAACATCCTTCATCTCAAGGACCTCACCACCCCTCAGGAGGACGAACCTCCTTGAAATATCGCGGACCCTGAGAATCTTCCTGTCAGAGGCAGACGGTTTATAATCAACCGGGGCCTCCATGTCCCCCATGAACTCCTCTATGATCCTGGAGGGTTCCCCCTCATCGATGATGCGCCCATCCTCCATGAGAACGACCCTGTCTGCAAGGTACTCGTGGACCTCGGGCAGATGGGATACCAGGACAACCGTCACTCCCAGTTCCCTGTTGATGTTCTTTATGGCATCAAGTATCTCCTGCTTCGTCCTTGGACAGGACATGGTGGCGGGTTCGTCCAGGAGGAGGACCCTGGGCTTCTTTGCAAGCTGCCTGGCCATGATGAGCCTCTGCTTCTCACCGCCGCTGAGGACCGGTGCGAAGTGATCCGCCTTATGATCCAGTCCAACTATCCTGAGGAGTTCCATGGCCTCATCACCGAACTCGTCAAAGGCGTACTCGAAGTCTGTCATGGACTCATCACCATACCTTGCAGCGTAGAGTTTCCTTATAACGTTCTGTATGGCTGTTTCAGACCAGAGCCCGAAGGACCTCTGGAGATGGATGGCTGTCTTCTTCTTGAGCTTTGAAAAATAGTACTGACTGGATGATGCCTCGACGGTCACATCATCAAGGGTTATTCTGCCTGAATCAAAGGGTTCAACACCCCTGAGGATCCTGAGTAGGGTTGTTTTCCCTGACCCGCTCATGCCGATTATCCCGAGGATTTCACCCTCCTCAACTTCAAGGTTAACGTCCGAGAGTGCCCTGAATTCCTCTCCATTTTCAAGTTTATAGGTCTTTGTAAGGTTTTCCACCCGTATCATTGAATCACCTGCAATCCCTGATCCTGAAGATTTTTATCCCATGAGTATATAATCTAGAATCATTATATTTCTAATAGTTTTACTGACATAATAACCTTTATGCGGTGATATCAATGAGGGGATTGCTGGTTGGAAGGATGCAGCCATTTCACAGGGGGCACCTGCAGGTCATTAAAAGGATACTCAGGGAGGTTGATGAACTCATAATATGCGTCGGGAGCGCCCAGCTGAGCCACAGCACCAGGGACCCCTTCACCGCAGGTGAGAGGGTTATGATGCTGACGAAGGCCCTCAGTGAGAACGGAATCCCCGCATCAAGGTACTATATAATCCCTGTGCAGGACATTGAATGCAACGCCCTCTGGGTGGCCCATATAAAGATGCTTACACCACCCTTTGACCGTGTTTACAGTGGAAACCCCCTTGTCCAGAGGCTTTTCAGTGAGGACGGCTATGAGGTTACAGCACCCCCACTTTTCCACAGGGAAAAATACTCCGGCACGGAGGTCCGGAGGAGGATGCTTGATGATGGTGACTGGCAGTCACTCCTCCCTGAGTCTGTTGTGGAAGTTATAAATGAGATAAGGGGTGTTGAGCGCATAAAACACCTTGCACAGAAGGAACTGAGTGAACTTGTATGATGCTGGATAGAACATCCCTAACCGAATGAACCGATATGAGGTGCCATGAATGATCGTTAAGGTGACAGATGAAGCAGGATCCTTCAGGATGGAGGATCTCATCGAACATTTAAAGAAGAGCCCCTACCTTGATGAGTGCGGAGCAGTGTTCACCTTCGAGGGAATCGTCAGGGGAGTGGATGATAAGAAAACAGAGAAGCTCGTGCTGAGGACCCCTGACCCAAAAAGAACCCAGAAGGGCCTTGAGGAAATTGTGGAGGACGTTAAGAAGAAGTACCCTGTCAGGGACGTGGCCGTTGTCCATTACATCGGCGAATTCTACACCTCAGACACCCTCTTCATGGTCGCGGTTGCAGGTCCCCACCGGAGGGAGACCCTTGATGCCATGGCGGAGATAATCGAGAGGACAAAGCATGAGCTTGACTTCCAGAAGGAGGAATACACCGACAGCGGGAAGAACATCATCATGTCCGGGGGTTAAGGGGCTGTGATCTGATGAAGTTCATAAGGGACAGTGTCCACGGCAACCTGAAGCTCAGTGAATTCGAGGTCAGGGTTGTGGATACACCCCAGATTCAGCGGCTCAGAAGGATAAAGCAGCTGGGATTCACCAGCCTCATCTACCCTGGAGCCAACCATTCAAGGTTCGAACACTCCATAGGTGCCATGTACCTTGCATCAAGGCTTGGAGAGCACCTTGGCCTCAGTGAGGAGAAGACTGGTATTCTGAGGCTGTGCGCCCTTCTCCATGACGCCGGCCACGGTCCATTCTCACATGTATCCGAGGGTGTACTTGAGAGGTCCCATGAGAGCCTGACCCTTGAACTTGTAGGGGAATCAGAGCTCTCAGATATAATATCTGAGGAATACGACCCTGCCCAGGTGATGAGCATACTCAGGGGTGAGGGTGTCCTTGGTCAGGCCATCAATGGAGAGCTTGATGTGGACCGGATGGACTATCTCCTCCGGGACTCCCATTACACGGGTGTGGCCTACGGTATAATAGACGTTGAACGACTGATATACAATATGAAGATGGAGAACGACCTTGTCCTTGACAGGAAGGGTGTTCAGGCTGCGGAGTCAGCTCTGCTTGCAAGGTACTTCATGTATCCCAGCGTCTACCAGCACCACACCACAAGGATCGTTAACTCAATGTTCAGAAGGTGCCTCAGGAAGCTCATAGACCAGAAGGAGCTGGACGCATCAAGGATCTACATCTATGATGACATGGACCTCATAGTGATGTGCAGGAACCATGAAGGATTCATAGGGGACATGATGAGGAGGCTGGACAACAGGGACCTCCTCAAGATGGTTGAATCCGTTAAACTGAATGAACTCGAGGACCCCCACCGTGTCTTCAAAATCACGGAAACCGAGATAAAGAGGGCTGAAGAGGAAATCGCAGAGGACATGGACCTGGACCCTGACTATGTTATCGTGAACCTTCCCAAGTACCCTGCCTTTGATGAGATGAGGACCCAGGTATCTGTGGGGGACTCCATAGTCAACCTGAGCCACATATCAAGCCTTGTAGGGGCCCTGAAGGAGGCCCGGTTCAACCATGCAGATATCTGCGTCTACGTGCCAGGGGAAAATGTGGATTCATTCAGGGACTTCAGCCTCCATGACTACATGGACCTTCCTGAAAGAAGACCCTCCCATCCAAGACAGCTTCGCCTGACGGTCCCGGATTACCTTAAATTCAGGTGATGATGCATTATGGAGGGTTCCCCTTCAAATCAAAAAAAGTCGGGAAAATGTCCCTGTAAACATGTGGTGAAGGTCACGGCGGGCGGGGAAGGTGAAGGTTAAACATTAAGGTAGTGATATGGATGATAATAGTTGCCATGACAGGAGCAAGCGGCGTTATTTACGGTGAAAGGATCCTTAGGGCCCTCAGGGACCTCGACCAGAAGGTTGGCCTTATGATAACAGACACCGCCAGGGAAATAATCCGCTATGAACTTGGTAAGGAACCTGAGAGCCTTGAAGAGTTGGCTGATGAATGCTTCGATGCTGATGACTTCACATCCCCGGTTAACAGCGGCTCATCACCCTTCAGGGCCATGGTGATAGCTCCCTGCACAATGAAGACCCTCTCATCCATTGCAAACGGCTATGCAGGGAACGCCCTCACCAGGGCCGCCGATGTATGCCTCAAGGAGAGGAGGAAACTGGTGGTTGTGCCAAGGGAAACACCCCTCAGGAGCGTTCACCTTGAAAATATGCTGAAGATTTCAATGGAGGGCGGTATAATCCTCCCTGCAATGCCTGGATTCTATCACAGACCAGCATCCATTGAAGAGGTGGCTGACTTCATAGCAGGGAAGGTCCTTGATGTCCTTGGAATAGAGAACCAGCTATTCAGGAGATGGACCGGTGACATTGATCAGAGGAAGCCTGAAGGTGATATGAGTTGATACCCGATGATGAGTTCATCAGGGACCCCCATGTCCCTGGACCCACAAAACTTGAGGTCAGATGCCTTGTAATGTGCCTTGCCGGTCTCAGGGGCCATGAGGTTGCGGTTGATGTTGGATGCGGAACAGGCGGGATAACCCTTGAACTTGCAGAGCGCGCCTCAAGGGTCTATGCAATTGACAGGGACCCCAGGGCCATCAGCATCACAGGAAGGAACCTTGAGAAACACGGACTCGGCGACAATGTCAGTTTAATGAACCTTGATGCTGTCGAGGCCCTTGAGGGCCTTGGGGAAATTGACCTTGCAGTCATAGGCGGGAATGGAGGGGAACTCAGGAGGATACTTGAACTTGCATCCGAGAGGCTCAGGGACGGTGGACGGATCATTGTAACCGCCATACTACTTGAGACAAAGTACGAAGCGTTAAGGTGCCTCAGGGACCTTGGATTCGAGGTGGGGATCACGGAGGTCAGTGTCTCCAGGGGCCGGATGCTTGATAGGGGAACCATGATGGTGGCCCAGAACCCCATCTCAATAATATACACCCTGTGAAAACCGGAATCATGTCCCTATTAAAGTGATAAATACTCAATGGTGATCCTATGGGAAAGCTGAACTGGAAGGTTAAACTCTCTGCACTCCTAATACTTGTTTCGGCCTCAATCTACCTCATAATATACCTGATCTTTCATAAACCCGAAACAGAACTTTTCTACATCGGCATAGACCTTGCATTCGTACCCCTTGAGATACTGATTGTTGTCATCGTGGTTGAAGCCGCAATATCCTCAAGGGAGCTTGCAGAAAGACTTGAGAAACTGAACATGGTTATAGGCGCATTCTTCAGTGAACTTGGAACAGAATTCCTCAGGGAGGTGTCCGGATATGAATCCATGAGCGGAAGAATCGCATCCATGCTCAGGATAGACACTTCATGGGAGAGCAGGGACTTCAGGGAACTGGGTTCCAGGATAGCTGACATGGAGTTCAGATTCAAGCTTGGCTCACCTGAAACCATCAAACTCATGGAGTACCTTAAAGAATTCCTTATATCCCGGAGAGGATTCCTTCTCGGCCTCCTTGAGAACCCCAACCTCCTTGAACATGAGAGTTTCACGGATATGCTCTGGGCTGTCTTCCATCTTATGGAGGAACTGGAAGCAAGGGATGATCTTTTAGGTCTTCCGGATACAGATTACCAGCACCTTGCAGGTGACCTTACCAGGGCGTACTCTGGGGTTGTCAGTGAATGGGTGAGGTACATGGAACACCTCAGTGAAAACTATCCATACCTCTTTTCCCTTGCAGTCAGGAAAAACCCCTTCAACCCCCGGGTGAAGGTTGAAATAACAGAGTGAAACCCACATAAACCCTTACCCCACCAAGGAAAGGGGCTTGAGGTCAGCTGATGGTCCATGGAACCCCAGGATTCTTCATAAATAAATTAAAAATTTTAATATTGACATTAACTGAAAACAAAATCGTATAACTTATATATTAGGAGAAAGAGATTATAGAAAAACTCCAATGGTTGGTATCCATGGATCGTTTGACCCTTGAGCAGTATAGGGAAATGGTTAATGAGATAATTGAATTTAAGAACATATACGGGTCTCTTCCCGACTATGCGCTTGTTGATGGAAATAAAATTCATAAAGAAAACTACATCGACATGATTGAGCGCGTTAACAAATTTGTTCTTGAAATGGGAAGAAATCCACGCACAGTAGACATCAGATCCTGAGATCCTCCGGACGGTTGAAGTTCCTGAAACTTTCAAGGGACGGATCCAGTCTGATGGCCGGTACAGGGCAGGAGTTCACGGATTCAATGAGCTCCCCTACCCTCCTTTTATTTCTGGATAAGAGTAGCCTTATGTCTCCCCTGAGACTCCTTGAGTAAACCGCGTGGAGTGGTTCCAGCCTCCCCCCATTTTCAGGTACTATCACATCACACGAAGACCCCATCTCAGAGAAAACAACCTTCATGTTAACCAGGAATTCCCCTGTAATAAGGGGAGAGTCACAGGGTACAAAGAGGGCTGCCATGGTTGAGATGTTCTCAAGTCCCGTAAGTATACCCCCGAGGGGTCCGAGGCCAGGGACCTCATCAGTAAGCAGGCGGATGGATGGATCAAGGATATCGGCATACATTCCCATCTGGTCTTCATCACGGAATACTGCAAGGACCTCCTGGAAGTGTTCCATGAGCCCCCATGAGATCCTTACTATGAATGGTTCTCCCTCAATTTCAAGGAGGCCCTTCTCGGCACCCATCCTCCTTCCCATACCCCCACAGAGGATTACTGCAGATTCAAGTTCAGGTCCCGTCATGAAAAAGAGAATTATTTTAGTGTTGGATAGTTCGGGCTCTCATTGGTTATGAGAAGGTCGTGGGGGTGGCTCTCCTTGATACCGCTTGAGGTTATCCTGACAAGCCTTGCCTTCTCCTTCATCTCATAAAGGTTCGCTGCGCCGCAGTATCCCATGGATGCCCTGAGACCTCCTATAAGCTGGAACAGCACCTCATTCACCGTGCCCCTGTAGGGTACAACACCCTCAACACCCTCAGGGACGACCTTGGTGTGCTTCATGTGCCCCCTGGGTTCCTGGAAGTACCTGTCTGTACCGGCACCTATGCCCCCGGTCATTGCACCCAGGGACCCCATTCCACGGTACTGTTTATATTTACGGCCGTTCATGACAACCACATCCCCCGGGGCCTCATAGGTACCTGCAAGGAGGTTGCCGAGCATCACACAGTCTGCGCCAACTGCTATGGCCTTTGCTATGTCACCGGAGTACCTTATCCCTCCGTCCGCTATTACAGGGACATCGTACTCTGCTGCAACATCAGCAACCTCGGCGATGGCTGTGAGCTGGGGCACTCCCACCCCTGCGATTATCCTTGTGGTGCACATTGAACCGGGACCTATGCCCACCTTGAGGCCGTCAACGTCCTGTGCGATGAGGTCCTCGGCGGCCTCTGCAGTTGCAATGTTACCCACTATGAGGTCTGCGTCTATCTCCCTCTTCATTTTCCCGGCATTCTTAACAAGGTTCATGTTGTGTCCATGGGCGCTGTCAATGGCCAGTATGTCGGCGCCTGCCTCATCAAGGGCCCGGGCCCTTTCAAGGTCAAAGGGTCCTGTTGCAGCCGCAACCCGGAGGTAGCCCTCAGGGTCCCTTGAGGCGTTGGGGTACCTTTTCCTTTCAAGGATGTCCTTCATCGTCAGGATACCCACTATCCGGCCGTCCTTGACAACAGGCAGTCTTTCAACCTTGTTCTCATATGCAATGTCAAGGGCCTCTGAAGGGGTTATTGATTCATCCACAGTCACAACGTCCCTTGTCATGACCTGGTCGACCTTCCTGTCTGCATCTGAGTTGAATATCGGCTCAATGTCCCTCCGGCTTATGATTCCTATGACCATTCCATCCTCAACCACCGGAAGTCCGCTTATCTCCTCCTGATCCATTATCTCATGGGCTTCCCTCAGGGTTGAATCAGGGGAGATGGTTATAACGTCCCTTATGGTAAGTTCCCCTGATCTTTTAACCTTCTTAACCTGTTCAACCTGGTCCCTTATGCTCATATTCCTGTGGATGACCCCGATACCCCCCTCCTGTGCCATGGCTGTGGCCATCTCGTACTCAGTGACCGTGTCCATGGCGGAGCTTATGATGGGTATCTTGAGTTCAATGTTCCTTGAGACCCTGCCGCCGGTTTCAACGTCCTTTGGTTCCACATATGATGCCTGGGGAAGAAGGAGGAAATCATCAAATGTGTAACCGGTTTCTGCTTCCTTTAATTTTTTCAGATACATGCTACCCTCCCACATAATTCAGAGGCTGTTTATAAGCTCCTTAAGTTCCCTTACAGCGTCCCTGTGAATCCTGCCTGTGTTACGGTCTCCGCCGACGCATGCAGCCCCCCTGATACCAACAACATCGCATCCAATCTCCTTCAGGGGCTTCAGGTGCTCCCTTCCAACCGAACCTGCAAGGGCTGATTTCAGGCCATGTTCAGATGCCATTGAAACGAATGATTCAAGTTTATCCATGTCCATGAAATCAAAGAGTGTTTTACCATCCTTAACTGCAGTGTCAAGCATTGCAAGGTCGGCTCCGGAGTCAGCCGCCACCCCTGGTATCTCCATGGGATCAACTGCACCGACACGGTGGGCGTCTGCATATCCTGCCGCAACGACTATCGCGTCTGATTCATCCTTCACGGTCCTCACAACGTTCTTCATGACATGCACCGCCTCATCATAGTTCCTTGTACCGTAAAGGCCCACCTTTATGTAGTCTGCCCCTGATACAAGGGCACCCATGGCTGCAAGTGAAACCGTCCCTGGCTTGTAGGGTACATCACCCAGGGTTGCGCTTACCAGCATGTTATCAGGGGTCATTTCACGGACCTCCCTTATCACCCATGGGAAGTTAGCCCCCAGGGAGCCCTCGGATGGGTTCTTAACATCAACTATGTCTGCACCGCCTTCTATGGCTTCAAATGCCTCTTCAGTGTTAATTGGACTTATCAATAGAAGCAATTCAATAACCTCCTGGTAAAAATTATGGAATGATATTCCCGAGAAACCATGACATGATAATTTTTATTTTATTTAATGGAGCACCCTTTTATATCTTTCTTTTCAGAGGGGTGAACCCCTTTTCCTGATCCTCTCAGCTATCTCCCTGTGGGCCCTCCTGCTTAATCCCTTCCTCTGACACTCGGCCCTCACCATCTCAACCAGATCGGCCGTTGGCAGTGACACCGGACATTTCTCGCTGCAGAGCCTGCAGAGGGTGCACATGTAGAGCCCTGACTCCACAGCACCCTCCCCATCATCAAGGTAACGCCTGAGCACGGCACCCCTACCTCCAAGGTATCCCCTGTACCCGAAGCGGTTCCCGACTGACCCGTAGACGGGACAGCTGACTATGCAGCTGCCGCAGCCAATGCAGAGGAGTGACTCGGCCGGTGCAGATGACCTCCCGTTATCGAGGGCTATTGCAACAACCCTGTCCGGGCCATACATTCCCCTTATGAGCATTTTTTCTATATCCGCAGTTTTGGATGGCCCTGAGATTACATTTATGTAGGATGGGACCCTGGTACCTGTTGCATAGACCGTTTCAAGTTTCACAACCGATACGGCATCCTCAAGGGTGGGTACCAGCCTGTCAATCCCGAAGACCATGATGTGGGTGTCCATCAGTGAGAGTCTTCCAATGTTCCCCTCGTTATGCACGATGACCGCTGACCCGTCATATGCCGCAACCGAGTTGGCTCCCGTGATACCGGTACTGCAGGATTCAAGCCGTCTGAGGACATCTGATTTAACCGCTGCCATTATCTCAAGGGGATCATCAGCCACATGGACCCCCATCTTCTCCCTTACAATCCCTGCTATTTCACCGGTGCTGAGGTGGAGGGCTGGTCCCACAGGGTGCGCGGGTCTGCTTTCCCCTGCCAGCTGCAGTATACGGTCCCCCAGGTCTGTTTCAACAACCTCCATCCCCCTATCCCTCAGGTGCCCTGAGAGTCATATCTCTGAGAGTGCGTTTGATTTTGACTTTGCAACAGCATCCTCACCCGCCACGATCCCTGATATCAAGCTACATGCCTCATCAGCATCCGCTGCAAGGTGAAACTCAACACCATTTTCAGTGAAGGTCTTCCTGGCAGTCCTCAAGAGTTTATCCATATTCCTGACAGATTCCTCCCTGATTCTGGTGACCCTGTCCCTGAGTTCCTGGATTTCAGGTTCATCAAGGAGTTTGAGGCGTCTTTCATCAAGTTTCCTGAAGGACTTCTTCATCTGGATTATGCTGTCCTCATTCATTTCCATGCCTCCCCCTAAGGGCCCTTTCCATGAGTTCTGTTATGTCAAGGACCTCGACTGTGTCTGATTCAAGGTTGAGTCTGCAGAAGGGGCATGCCGTGCACAGTACATCCGCACCTGTCTCCTTGGCCTCCTTAAGGCGCTCAGAAGCCACCTTATCTGATATTTCCGGGTGGGCTGACCTCACACCTCCACCGGCACCGCAGCACCTTGAATCCGCCCCATGGTTCTCCATCTCAACAAGTTCAGCGAATTTACCTATAAGTTCCCTTGGGGCCGATGTCTCTCCTGTGTGCCTTGAGAGGTGGTAGGGGTCATGGTAGGTTACCCTGATGTTGATTTTATTCAGATCCAGTCTCCCCGATTCAATGAGTTCCAGGAGGAGCTGTGAGATATGCTTCACCCTTACAGTGTACCCCTCCCTGGCGTAGTCTGTCTTAATGGTCCTGTAACATCCGGCGCATGAGACAACAACTTCACTGTCGCCGAGCTTTGCTGCGGTATCATCCATCTGTCTCCGGGCCTCTTCAAGGAATCCTGTTCTAAGTAGAACAGAACCGCAGCATGTTTCATCATCAAGTACCCTGTAATCAACCCCGGCCTCCCTGAGGAGTGATTCTGTGGCATCCGAGATGCTTTTAAGTTTCTCCCTTGCAAGACATCCCCTGAAATAGATTAGCATTCCCATTCTCCTTCCATTCTACCTGTTAAACATTGATTTAATCTAGAACCACATGGCACCTCATCCACTCAAGCAAACATTCATCATGAACGGGGCACTGCACCTATTCATTCCCTTTATGGTGGGTGACCTCCATGAGGATTTCCTCAAGTTTTTCTCCTATGGCGTCTGCACTGTATCCACTGAAAACCTCAGCCCCCTCTGAGCTGAGTCTTGAGCGGAGCTTACTGTCTGAGAGCAGGAGTTTGAGTTTATCCCTGAGGTCCCTCCAGTCAGAGGGCTTGAAAAAGAGGCCTCCCCTTCCCTGACTTGCCTCCACCACGGGGGGTATCTCTGCAGCAAGGAAGGGTGTGCCGCAGCCCATGGCCTCAACAACCACTATCCCGAATCCCTCAACAACGCTCGGAAGGCAGAAGACCCATGACTCTGCAACAACCCTCAGGACATCCTCGTGTCTCTCAACAAATCCCAGGAACTCCACGTTCTCATCCGCACCCTCCTGGAGTGCAAGTTTCCTGAGGCTCTCCTCAAGGGGTCCTGTACCGATTATCCTGCACCTTATATCTGGGAATTCATCCCTGAGATCTGCAACCGCCCTTATAAGGTCCTGTATCCTCTTATACTCCACAAGCCTGGAGACGCAGGAGACCGAGGGGCCGGGTGTCCTTTCAACCTTCGGGGCCCTGAAGTCCACCATGTTGTGGACAGTTGACACCCTCTGCCAGGGGTACCTTTCAAGGACCTTCCCTGCCGTGTACCCTGACACCGTGATTATCCTGTCAAATCTTCTTGTGAGGGTGTACCTTTCAAGTACCTCACCCAGGATCCCGGATAATCCAATGTTCTTTATCCATTCACCGAGCCAGACGTCATGGTAGCGTGCAACCGCGGCGGCATTCCTCCTCTCTGCTATCCACCATGCGACGGGGTGGGTTATGAAGTTGTAGCCTATAACCACGTCAGGGTCCAGTTTAAGACCCCTCCTCAGGGCTGAAGCCATGAATCTGAGCCTCCCTGTGATGGAGCCCGCCTGGACGTATCTCCTTTCGGGTCCGCACACCATTACCTGCATGTTCCCTGCTGTGTAGTCCCCGGGGTTTTCAGGTGTTCTTGATGTCAGGACCGTGACCTCATGTTTCTCGGATAGCATCCTGGCCTCATTGTAGGCGCATGCCTCGGCCCCTCCCCTGATATCAAGGTCCTCGCCACCTGGAAAGTACTCTGTTACAATGCATATCCTCATCCAAACCACCTGAATAGATGGAGTTCTTGTATCTTGATGGAATATTCCCATTTACACTCTGGAGAGGATCAAGTATGCTCCCTGTCTTGATGGAATCCATCATCATCTGAACTAATCAAGTATGTATCCGTATCCACAGAACCCTTATCCATCCACTTCAAGGGGGAGCCGGCTCCGTCTGAAGGACAGGATTCCAGTGTGCCTCCAATCTGTAAACATTCAATCATCTCTCTTATCCCTCAGAGCTATCTCATGGACCAGTTCAGTTATCTCCTGCCTCAGGGCCTCTATCATAAGGTAAATTCTGAATAGAAGGTAGTATGCTCCAAGTATACCTGCTATGAGGAGGAAGTCGAGTCCCCTTCCAATTCCAAGGAGATTGGCTATCTTCGTCGATGATGCAGGGTTCAGGGAGAAGAATATCATTGAGAACCAGAGGATCAGCCAGAGCAGAAGGCCCCCAGGTGATGTCCTGGCCTCCCTGAACCTTATAAGTGATATTATTATGCCAGCTATCCCTACAACTATTCCAATAACCTGATATATCATTTAAATCCTCCTGAAGAGATCCAGGACGAGCTTAAGGAGTATCCGGATCCCCACAGATGTGTTAGTACCCTTGGCTATGGTTTCAGGCGTGTATATCGTTTTTATGTTCACCTCTAACATTTTAAGGTTCTTCCTGCCTATTTCACCGATTATCTCAGAGGAGACACCGTAACCCACATTTCTTATATCAAGGAGGGATGCTGCCTTCCTGGTGAATGCCCTCAGCCCTGACTGTGAATCCGAGACCCTGCAGCCATAGAAGATGAGGGTGAGGATGTTCATGATGGCGTTACCCATCCTCCTTGATACCGGCATCTCACTGAAGTCCCTGCTGCCTATAACAACGTCTGCTCTGCCATCAAGAAGCGGCTCCAGAACACCACTGATGTCGTCGGGGTCGTGCTGTCCATCGGCATCAAATGTTACGATGTAGTCGGCCCCCTCAAGGAGAGCCGCCTTTATACCGGTCCTGAGGGCTGCTCCAAGCCCCACATTTATAATGTGAGTGTAGACCGACACCTCCCTGCTTCTGGAGGATATCCGCCCCAGTATCTCAGGTGTTGAGTCCCTTGAGCCATCATCAACCACAAGGACCCTGTAGCCCCTTTCAAGGAGGGATCCGACAACACCTTCAACCGTCTCCTCCTCATTGTATGCGGGTACAACAACCATTACCTTCCTGGCCACATCATCATCCATGGAATTCCCTTGAAGTAAGTTCATTTCATCTTCATTGCAACTGATGCCACCTTTCTTCCAAGATTACCTGCTGTTTCAAGGCCCTGGGCGTCCTTCTCCGTGTCTCCCCTGGCTCCGCCGACACCTGTTCCGCCGTAGTGTGCGGTTGGGGCGGTATCACCCACCACAACCGCCTCGTGGATCAGGAAGAAGTTGTGGATGTCGTTGCATGCTGTCTCCTGTCCACCGTTCCTTGAACCCCCGACGGTGACCGCCCCTCCAACCTTGTCTGAGAGCCTGAAGCCACTCCTGAGGGGTCTTGTGCGGTCCATGAACATCTTTGTCTGGGCAGTAACCGAACCGAAGTATACAGGGCTTCCTATGATTATACCGTCTGCAGATGCAGCCCTTTCAATCACATCATTGAGGTCATCGTCAATGGCGCATTCACCGGCCTTCTTGCATGAATCACATGCCCTGCACGGGTTTATATCAAGTCCCGCAAGCCTTATAAGTTCAGTTTCAGCACCACAGTCTTCTGCAGCCCTTAGTGCCTCCCTTAGAAGTATCTCGGTGTTACCGTTTTTCCTCGGGCTTCCACAGATCCCTACAACCTTAACCATATTCATTACCTCCATAAGCTGATATCAGAGTGGACCCACGTCCGGTTTGCCCTCACGCATACCCATACCCGCCTGTCTGGTCATCTTCTCAGGTTTGAACAGCATCATGATGAGGTTCCGGGCATGCTCCCTTGCCCTGTTATCTGCAAGGGCCTTGAGCTCCTCGGGGTCCTCCTCCTCATCTTCATGTACAAAGACCTCAAGTATATGTCTGTTTGTCATGAGCTGTGCCTGTATAAGGCCTGTTGATGCTTCATGGGCGCATATCTTGTCCTTCTCTTCCGGTCCCGGCATCCCCAGGGCCATTACAATCTCACACCCCTCCTCCTCTATCAGTTTCTTGCATGCAACAGGAAGGTCCTTTATCCCGGGGACGGTCCTCCTTATTATCTTTATACCTGTCGTGTGCTTCTTAAGTTCATCGATTGCAGCGCCACCCATATCGTACCTTGCGAATGTGGTGTCACATATACCCACCCTTATCATGGTATCACCTCTCTACCTCAACCTTTCACGGAGCTTCCTCCGGGCCTCACCGATCGTGAGGGGATAGTCACCGAACTGGATGTCGTCCTCCTTCTGGAGTATCTCAATGAGGTGTGCTATCCGTGGGAGGCGGAGGTCCGCGCCCCTTACCGTCTCTATGTCCGAGAAGACACTGTGGGGTGTGCCCTCACTGATTATCTCACCATTACTTATTACATACACCCTGTCAGCATACAATGGTGTCATGTCAACGTCATGGGTTGATATTATTATGGTCATCCCTGCATCGTTGAGTTCATGGAGAAGTCTCAGTATCTGTGATGCCCCCCGGGGGTCAAGGCCGGAGGTTGGCTCATCAAGGACCATTATCTCAGGTTCCATTGCAAGTATGCAGGCTATTGCAACCCTCTTCTTCTCACCGCCGCTGAGGTGGTGTGGGGGCCGGTCCTCATATCCGGCCATACCAACCCTCTCAAGGGATTCCCTGACCCTTCTTTCCACCTCATCCTCAGGGAGCCCCATGTTCAGGGGTCCGAAGGCAACGTCTTCAGCAACCCTTGGTGCGAATAACTGGTCATCAGGGTTCTGGAATACTATCCCCACCTTCTGACGGACCCTTGAAAGTCCTGATTTGCTGTAGTCGATCTCCTCACCATCCACCACCACCTTACCGGAGGTTGGTCTCAGTATCCCGTTGAAGTGAAGGAAAAGTGTTGATTTACCGGCGCCGTTGGGGCCAAGGAGGGCTATCATTTCCCCCTTCTCTGCATGGAAGTTTATTCCCCTGAGGGCCTCTGTGCCATCCGGATAGGTGTATGTGATGTCCACTGCCTCGATAATCCTCATGTTCACACCGTCATCATTGTTGGATTAACTATTGAGTTACTCTAATTTAAGTGTGCAGCACCATGGTGCATCAGAAGAAAAAGTTCAGAAGATGGTTAACCTTGAGGTTAAGATTACGCCAAGAACCAGGAGTCCGTCGAAGAGTAGAAGAAGGGCCAGTTCCCCTGGACTTGTGGATGTCTGTTTCCCCATGGAAGGGAGGTTTCCCTGGTAGCACCTTGACTCCATGGACCTGTAGAGTGCCTCGCCACGGAGCCATGACCTTATAAAGAGGTTCCCTGCAAGCAGCCCAAGGGACCTGTAGGAGTTCCTGATGCCGCTGTATCCGAGTCTGGTGTCCTGGGCATGGTACATTACAGACGCCTCCTCAAGGAATATGAATACTGACCTGTACATGAGGAGGGCTATCTCGGTGAATGCCCTGGGGACCCTTAGTCTTTCAAGTTCCTGGAAGATCTC
The DNA here is from genome assembly GCF_025397995.1 of Methanothermobacter wolfeii. Classification (NCBI taxonomy): domain Archaea; kingdom Methanobacteriati; phylum Methanobacteriota; class Methanobacteria; order Methanobacteriales; family Methanobacteriaceae; genus Methanothermobacter; species Methanothermobacter wolfeii. The sequence continues at coordinate 503,925 of NZ_CP104550.1, read as the reverse complement.
ATTGAGGGGTGTTGTGAGGGCAAGGAATGCGAGGCAGGTGAAACCCCCCATTATCCGTGAGAATACCAGTAAACCTGTGTTCAGACCATCACTGTAGACTTTAATACCCATCAGGCTCCAGACGGGGTTAACACCGAAGAATAAAGCCATGAGTATCAGTGTGAGCAGTCCGAAGCCTGCCGGGACTGCTGCGAATTTCAGGTAGTAAGCTGGAGGGATGTCTGCAAGTAGGAGGATGATGAGGGTCATGAGGACTGCGACAGTAAATGGGATCAGCGGAGTGGGTGATGCCAGGGATATTATCATGGTGATGAGGGCCAGGGCCATTTTAAAGGCTGGGCTGGTGTTTCTGAGTCCGTTGGTATGTGCATAGTAATCCACAGAGACGTTCATGTGCATGTCCCCATAAAATGTTTTATTCGGAGGCTCCGCGCCCCCTGTAGTATCCGAAAACGTACCCTATTATGAGTGCTCCGATGGCTGCCTGGACAGCGAAGAGGAGACTCTCTATCTCACCGCTTGGAGGTTCCCATATAGGTTCAAACCATGGTTCATAGCCTGTTTCGGCTATGGCGTCACCTGCACTGTCATCCGCACCTCCAAAGTAGCCCTCCTCCTCGCCAAGGCCGCTGTAGATTATGAGGGGGAGTACGCTTATTATAACAACAGCAAGGATCATCACTAAGTGTCTCTTCTCCATTTTTCAGGCCTCCTGTCCTGGTGATGGTTTCCCTATTAACTGGAGTTTCTCCATGATGTCGGGTTTGAGCTTAAGTATGTTCTCGAATATGACAACCGTCAGGAGTCCCTCTGCAACTGCCAGGGGGAGCTGTGTGTAGGCGAATATCACCATGAACTTCATCAGGGCCTCTGAGAAGCCAGGGATCGGGAATGCCATGGCCAGCTGAACCGAGGTTGTGACGTAGGTCATGATGTCCCCGAGGAACGCTGCGAGGAAAACAGCAACCGAGGATGAAAGGCCCTTACCTGCCAGCCTGTAGATGCCCCATGCAAACACTGGGCCGACGATACCCATTGAGAAGACGTTTGCCCCCAGGGTTGTGAGTCCGCCGTGGGCAAGGAGAACAGCCTGGAATATAAGTACGATGAGTGCCATTACAGATGTGACTGCGGGTCCAAAGAGCACCGCCCCGAGACCGTTACCCGTGGGGTGTGAGCAGCTCCCTGTTACCGATGGTAGTTTAAGGGATGATAGTACAAACATGAATGCACCGCTCACTGCAAGGAGTGGTTTTGTCTCTGGATTCTCATCCGAAATCCTGATTATCCTCATGATACCGTAGATTATAACCGGTGCTGAGATAAGATACCAGAAGAGGCACCACTGCCATGGTAGAAATCCTTCCATGATATGCAATTTATCACCTTCTTGAATCCTGTTAAAGTAAAATTTAATATCTCAGTATATAATATTTTCTATTAATTCTGATGTTAATTAAAGGTTTCTTGAGAGCCGGTGTCCCTGAAAGAAGGAACTCCCAGAGTAGTTAAAACACTTAATAGAGGGGACATCCAATAATTCACATCATGGATGTTAAAAACAGGATTATACTGGCAATGGACCTTATGGACCTTGATGAAGCACTGAGGGTCGCCGAGGATGTTTCAGGTTACATCAACACCATCAAGATCGGCTACCCCCTTGTCCTGTCAGAGGGTCCGGATGTAATGGGTGCCTTCAGGGAGAACTTTGACTGCAGGATAATAGCTGATTTTAAGGTTGCGGATATTCCAGAGACCAATGAGAAGATATGCGCTGCAACATTCAGGGCAGGGGCCGATGCAATCATAGTCCATGGATTCACGGGACCTGACAGCGTGACATCCTGCATGCAGGTTGCGGATGAAATGGGAGGGGATATCTTCCTCCTTACCGAGATGTCCCATCCAGGCGCCGAGATGTTCATACAGGGTGCCGCGGATGATATTGCAAGGATGGGGGTTGATCTGGGCGTCAGAAACTTCGTGGGACCCTCAACAAGGATAAAACGTCTTTCAAGGCTGAGGGAGATAATAGGTGATGACTCCTTCCTGATATCTCCTGGTGTGGGTGCCCAGGGCGGTGACCCGGCAGAAACACTTGAATTCGCAGATGCCATAATCGTTGGAAGATCAATTTACCTTGCAGATAACCCTGAAGCCGCTGTTAAAGGGATAATAAAATCAATAAAGGGTTGAACATCCCCCATTTCCCAACCTGACCTTTTCCTTCATGAAGGGACCGCCCATAATGACAGAATGCCTTTATCTGCAGCTTCAAAAGTACCTGTTAAAGGAACCTAAGACCCTTTATGGATGCTGATCCTGCCTGCAAGTTCATAGGCTGCCTCAAAGAGCAGGAAGAATATAAATGTTTCGGGTCTGAAGCCCGTGCCCGCAGCCATCCCGCCCAGGGATAGAAGAGCAAGGATGGCTACCGCAATTTTAAGTGAAAATCTGTATCCAAAGAATATTCTGAAAAAGGATCCCCTGCTGTAGATTCTAGGGTTGTCGTTTCCATATTCATCGATGTATGCTGCTGCCGTGCACACGGCAAACCCTGGAAGCCAGAGACCTGGAAGACCGCCAGCTACAATAACCGAGATGAAGACCATCGCCGCGAGGATGTGGCTCGGACAGTCTATCTTGAGTGAGAGAAGAGTTCCCATGAATATCCCGAGGAACAGGGAGGCTGCGTCAGGGTCATTGAGTGCCAGGACCCCCACTGAAAGACCGCAGAGGCCCCCTGCCATTAGGCCCTGGAGTCGCTTCCCTGAAACATCCTCTGAGTCATCAGCGGTTTTCATCAGAAATCCTGAAACAGGATAGAGGATCCAGTACATACAATCACATCATAATTCTGCACGGGAGAGGGCCCCTGTAAGTATCAGAGGGAAGAGTGCCGTTGCATCACCTATCACGGTTACAAGGTTTGATCCTGCCCTGGCCTTTGCCCATGACTTTGCCTCCTCAAGGGGGGCCCCGCTGAGGCTTCCTGTTTCACTCCGGTCCATGGTTATCTGGACCGCGGCATCAACACCGCCCCTCAGGATGGTGGATGCCAGGGTGTAGTGCTTTGGGAGGCCCCCGCCAAGTATAACCGCACCTATCCTCTCTGAGCTGAAGACAAGGTCTGAGAGGCTGTGCATGTCCCTGACAGCGTCAAGGCACACCCTGTTATCCTGGGTGTACATCCAGAGCTGAAGTCCCAGCATGCTGTCAATGAGTCCCGGGGCATAGACAGGGACCCCCCTCTGATGGGCTGTTGCTATTATCGATTCATCATCGGATATGTAACCCCCGATTTCATGTAGCAGTTCCTGGATGGAGAGGTGGGGCTTTGAGCTGAATATACATGAGAATATTTCCTGTATATTTGATTCAAAGACTTCAAAGTCCTCTGACCTTGTATATACATCACCTATACGTCCTATTCCCTCTTCATGGAGCCTTTCATCATCAAAACCGCGGCCCCTGTAGTGTGCACCCCCGAAGGCCTCCAGGAGGTCATGAGTTATGTTGGCCCCGCTTGTGATGAGGGCGCTGATTATGCCCTGATCTATCATGTCCCTTATGATGCTCCTCATACCTCCAGGGACAAGGGGTCCTGCGACGCTCATGAATATGGCCATTTCATCGTCAAGGATCATCCTCTCAAGCAGCCGGGTTGCCCTGTAGACCCTGCCAGCGCCCAGGACACCTGAACGGCCCATCTCCGCTATAAGGTCAGTTATCTTCATTTCTGGTGTAATCTTCATGTGATTAACCTTCAAAATAAACACTCCTCAATTATATGATGGAATAAGCAGAATTCATGGGGCTTGAACTATCATCAGCCCCGTCATAGGATATGGTTTTAGGGTTTATAAACCTTGTATCAGATCCCTGAAAAATCAGTCAAGTCCTGCAATACTATCCAGGATGTCTGTGCGTGTTATGATTCCTGCAGGTCTCCCCTCCTTATCAGTGACAATAAGGCGGCCGATTTTATGCTTGTTCATGACCTCTATTGCATCGGATATCATCATCTCGGGTTCCACGGTTATAATGTTCTTTGACATTATCTCGGATACCTTCAGTTCCTCTTTATCCTCTGCTATGGATGATGTTATATCACTGAGGGTGACTATACCCATAACCCGGCCTTCCTCAACTATCGGCGCCCCCTCTATTCCAAGGGATGAGAGTTTTGCTGCGGCCTCCTTTACCGTCATGTCAGGGTCAAGGGTTATAAGGTCCTCTGTTGCAACTTCCTTGACTGTCCTTTTGGGTATGCTCCTTATTGCGGTGGTGTCAAGGAGTATTATGTTGTCCATGTCATCCCTTCCAACCACGACGCCGTCAACAACGAGTTTGTTGACTGGTGTGGGGCCTATCCTTACCCTGTCACCGAGATCAAGTTTTCTTATGCTCCCCACCAGTTTTATGGCGGCCTCGCATTCACCGGGATCAGGTATGCTGGTGAACTCTATCTTTGCCACAGAAAGATCATCTATCCTCTCACCACCCCTGTATATCGGTACGGCTGTTTCCCTGCCTGTAGATGAGATGTTGAGGTGATGGTAGGCCTTTATGGTGGGTTTGTATCCGCCCCTGGGCCCTGGAACCCCCTTTACCAGTCCAAGGCTGCGCAGGGACTGCATCTGATTTCTTATTGTCCCTGGGTTGCGGTTCATTATCGCGGCTATCTCCTCCCCCTTTATGGACTTTCCGCCTGAGTTCCTGTAGAGGTTGATGAGTGTCTGGAGTATCTCCTTCTGAACAGAGGTAAGCATTCTAACACCTGAATCTATTATGAATAATAATTATAATTTATTATTAATATGTTTTTTTATCATAGACACCTGATTCTGATAATCTGTTAATCTTCATCAAGTTTTTTGTCCCTCCTGAAGTATATGCAGTGAGAAGGGTTTCCCGGACCCCTTGGATGCCTGCAGTACATCTTAACCTCCATGGTATCCTCAAGAACAGCCTCACATCGATAAACACATTCCGGACATTCACTGGTCGTTGATATTATTCTGTATCCTTCCATTGACTTCATAATGATCCTCTTAAGAAAGATAACCATTTTATTTACATTCCATCCTAATATATATTGGGGGTGTACTGTTGGCTGATAATCTAAAAATCCGGGGCACGATAAATTGGGGGAATGCAGGTGTCTATCAGGAAAAAACAGGAAAGTATAGCATCAATGGTCTACAGTGACCTTAAGGAAAAAGGTCTGGCCAGGGAGGAGGATAAAGAAATCTGCATGCAGGACATAAGGTACCATCTCCAGTATCTTGACGAGGCCGTTAAAAATTCAAGTCCCGCACTCTTCAATGACTATGTGCTCTGGGCTGATATACTTCTATCAAACCTTGGACTCCCAGAAGAATGCCTGAAAGGCTCCCTGCAGAGCATCAGGAATGCAATACTGGCCCTTGATCCTGAATCCGCAGAACCCGCATCGGAATATATTGAAGAATCCCTTAAAATCCTTGAAATGGAGCGCTTGTCAGAGAGTTGCATTACCGAGCAGCCCCTGAAGGAACTTGCAGAGAAGTACCTTGAACTTGTCCTCAGCACAGAGGCGGGGAAAGCCAGAGAGCTCATACTTTCATCCCTTGATTCCGGTGTGAAGGTCCATGACATCTACCGCTATGTTTTTGAACCGGTACAGCATGAGATCGGAAGGCTCTGGCAGATAAATCATATCTCGGTTGCCCATGAACACTACTGTACATCTGTGACACAGATGATCATGTCAGAACTCTACCCATATATCTACAGGGCTTCCGAGAGGAAAGACCTGAAGCTTCTTGCCACCTGTGTAAACAATGAGCTTCATGAAATTGGAATAAGGATGGTTAGTGACTTCTTTGAGATGAATGGCTGGGACTCTGTTTATCTTGGATCAAACACGCCCCCCTGACATAACGGGGATGGTAAGTGAAACAGAACCTGAAGTCCTGGCAATTTCCGCAACAATGACATTCAACATAGGCCATGTGAAGGAAATAATAGATAAGGTAAGGGAACTTGATCCGGAACCGGCTGTAATGGTAGGAGGCTATCCCTTCAACATCGACACTTCCCTCTGGAAAAAGGTTGGTGCCGATATGCATGCAGTTAACGCATCAGGAGCAGTGAAGGTGGCTGAGGAGTTCCTAGAAGTCGGATGAGATTCCAGGTTCAGAAAAAATGGTTAAAACGGGTGCTCTAATCACGAGACCCCTTAAACCCTTGGTTATGCTATGCGCCGGTTAAAAAAAAGGTGAGATCTATGGTAGATGTTAAAGGACTTTTCCTGATCATGGACCATGGCGGCATCATTGAGAAAATTGTAAACTATGGGGTAAATATTCCGCTGCAAAGGGGCTCTTTTCTTAATATACTTGACACTGCATGTCATGAAAAGGCCTCAAGATTTATAAATGAGATCAGAAATAAAAAAGCGGCCTATGACTGGGAAATGAACTTGAAAAACCTTGAAATGTATCATTTTTCCGGTTTCAGTGACGGAGAAAGGATTTATGTTGCTGGTTCGCCTGAAAGGGAGGGTATGATAAAGATATACCGTGCAGTTGAGATTGATGCGCCGTGGAGGGGTGGTTTAACGCCCTCAAAAAAGGCAGATGTCAATATTGAACTTTTCAATGAACTCACAAGACTGAACAATGAGCTTTCAGCAGCACGAAGAGAACTCTTAAAGAAGAATACTGAACTTGAAAGGACCCTTAAAGAAAAGGAAATGCTTCTGAGGGAAATAAATCACAGGGTCAAGAACAACCTCATGATCATATCAAGCCTCCTGAACCTGCAGTCAAGGTATGTGAAGGATCTTGATGATCTCATGCTCTTCAAGGAGGCCCAGGCAAAGGCCAGATCCATGGCCCTCCTCCATGAGAGACTCTACCGTTCAGGAAAACATAAGAGAGTTGAATTCGGAGAGTACCTCCGGGGACTTTTAAAGGACCTCTATTACAGCTTCACTCATGAAAAGAAGCTTAAGCTTGAAACTCATATAGATGATGCTGAACTTGATATAAACACCGTTGTTCCGCTGGTCCTTATATTGAATGAACTATTCACAAATGCTGTGAAACATGCTTTTCCAGGTGAATCTGAGGGAACGGTGAGCGTATCATTTAAGAGGATGAATGGAACCTACAGGCTTGAATTTAAGGATGATGGTGTTGGGCTGCCGGAAGGTTTTGACTGGGAGACCTCATCGACAATGGGGATGCGGATCATAAAGAGCCTCGCAGAACAGTTAAACGCTAATTTAAACGTTAAATCTGATAACGGGACCTGCTTCTCCATTGAATTCAGGGACTGGAAATGTTGAGTATCTTCCACGTTCAGGAGCCGCATGAAAAATAAATTAATATGAAATCATAATCTTTAGAAGATAACCCTGAAGGAACAGTTAACATGGTTGGAAGCGTTTATATAATCGCGGTCCGTGCATTGATTGAGGACAGTGAAGGGAGGATTCTCCTTATAAAAAGATCATCAAACTCCAAGACAAACCCCTCAACATGGGAACTGCCTGGAGGTAAGGTGGGTGCGGGTGAATCCATTGAGGAGGCCCTTAAAAGGGAGGTGAAGGAGGAGACAGGCCTTGAAATTACTCCCCACCAGGTTGTGGGTGTTGCTGAGCAGAAGTTCCCGGTTATAAATGCTATACACATCATAATGAGGTGCGGTGCCGGTGGAGAGGTGGAACTGAGCCATGAACATGAGGGCTTTGCATGGGTTGAGCCGGGGGACATTGGCAGTTATCAGCTGGCAGACTGGCTCAAAGATTTTATGGAGAAGAACCTGAATCAAGGAACTGTTGAAGAGGATTCAGGGCTTAAAAGAATTATTGGTTTGATGAAGGGGTTCAGGAGGTGACTCAGTCAAGGGAAACCTTCCTGACCTCTATTTTGCAGGTGCCTCCGGCACAGTACTCAAAGACGTATCCACAGTTACTGCACTTTATGGCGCCTACGATTTCCTGGTCCTCAGGTATCCCTGCTTCTTTAAGCTTCTCCTTTTTCTGCGGGTATTTAACTGTTGAAACATCCTTATCCACAGCTCCGCACTCAGGGCATGGTTTCTTCAGATCCTCGACCCTCATAACATCACCTGTTCGTATTCTATAAAACAATATGTACCTTCCATCATATAAAGGTTCACATACAGATAACACTACGGTGATAGATATGGAAGTCCTTGAAGCCATAAAGACAAGACGCAGCATAAGGAAGTACCAGGAAAGGGATGTGCCCGATGAACTCCTGCAAAGGGTCCTTGAGGCTGGGATGTGTGGACCATCAGCAGTGGACCAGCGGCCCTGGCACTTCCTGGTGGTAAGGGATAAGGAGATGCTCAGGAAGATCCCGGAGGTGCACCCCTACGGTGCAATGGTGAAGGACGCACCGGTTGCAATAATAGTATGCTGCGATACAAGGCTTGAAAGGTTCCCTGGTTTCTGGGTACAGGACTGCTCAATCGCATCACAGAACATCCTCCTTGCAGCCCACTCCCTGGGACTTGGAGCAGTATGGACAGGAGTATACCCCCTTGAGGACCGTGTTGAGGGTATAAGGAAGCTCTTCGGGATACCGGACCATATCATCCCCTTCTCAGTAATACCCATCGGATACCCTGCAGAAGACCCGGGTAAAAGGGACCTCTTCGACCCCGACAGAATACACCATGAAAAATGGTAGTTAAACTCCAAGCTTTAGATGATCATGGAATATGATAGATAAAGAAACCTCAAATGACCCATAATGGTATCTGATATCTGCACAGATTCAGTGGTCGGCAGGTTAAAAAGGGACCGCAAGAGATTTGAAAAAGAAGTAGGATAATTCAGCACATCAGGTGAAATTATGAAGAAGATAATTCTAGGATTGCCAAAGGGTAGTTTGAATAATGTTAACAGGGGTAACACCTACAGGCTCTTCACAGACGCCGGCTATGAAGTTAAGGGATATGAGCCCGGCCGTGAGGAGAACGAGATTGAGATAACAAATGACCCCGAGATAAAGGCCTATCTTACAAGGCCCCAGAGCGCCCCCGTTGAACTGAACCGCGGGATGCTTGATATTGCAATAATAGGAGAGGACTGGGTCCGGGAAGAGTCCATAAACAGTGGTGATGAAAGCATAAAAAAGATAGGTGACCTTGACTATGGCCAGACAAGGCTCATAGTTGCCGTGCCCATGGACGACCCCTACAGTTCCCTCGAGGATTTCTTCCTGGAAAACAGGGAACGTGAAACCCCGATACTCTGCTTCACAGAGTACCCCAACCTGACAAGGGACTTCTTCATGAAGAACCCCGGCTACAGGGAGGTCTTCGGTGACAGCATCCCCGTGGTTCAGATAAGGGGACTCCGGGACGGTGACAATGAGATGGTCCAGATAATAAACTCAGACGGTGCAACCGAGGTCTACATCGCCAAGGGCGCCGACCTCATAGTGGACAACACCCAGACAGGCAGCAGCCTACGAAAGGCGGGTCTCAAGATAATAGACACCATAATGGAGTCAAGCGCAGGCCTGTATGCTGGTCCATCATGCACCGGTGAAAAACTGGAGAAAGCCAAGATGATATTCAAGCAGCTCTACGGGGCGACCAAAGCCCGGAAGTACTTTGATGTTAAGTTCAACATAGCAAACCACAGGGCCGGTGATGTGGCTGAATTCCTTGTATCTAAGGGTTACTGTTCAGACGAACCAACAGTTGTAAGTGGCAGTGAATTCTCACAGATAAACGTCCTCATAGAAAAGAACAGATTTCCTGAGATGCTCGAAGAGATAAAGGGATTCGGTGCATCGGCCATAGTCAGGGAAAACGTGAAACAGTACATAGAATAGTTAAATATGGGGTGTGGATGTGCTGAACTTACAGATCCCCACCCTCAATTGAAAATTTTTCATTAAAAGGTGTATAAAATAAAAAATTTACTCTGAAGCCCTCTCTTTTTTGAGGATGCTGTTGAGTGACCTCAGCAGTTCAAGGTCCTCCTCAGAGTCTAAACTTGCTGTCTTGTTCTTGCTCCCACAGTGGGGACATATCTCGTTTCCATCAATCCATGGTTCACCACATATCATGCACTTCTGTTCTATCTCAGGAACCAAATTATCACCATTCCAGTAGATCAGAAAAAAATCTGGACTTAAATGTAGACCCTCATCTTATATAACATTTTCTGAAAAACTATTTTAGAATTATGAAAGATAATATCAGTTCAGCTGATAGCTTGCAGCTGAACAAAATTTTTCTTCTTGCAGCTGGTATATTAATTTTTTCAGTGGCGATAGGTGATGTCAGCGCAACGGAGATATTCCTCACCTCAGACTGCATATCCTGTAATAAAACATGTGACGTTGAAAGCCTCAACATCATAGCTGAATCCATAGAAAAACAGAGCGAGCACACTGTCAAAGTGGACCCCCTCGCCCCGAAGCCTGGTGAATGGGGAAGAGCCGTGTCCAGTGCACCTGATAATGGCGTGGCGATTTATCTTGCAGCCTCCTGTCCAGGGGCAATGATGGAGGTTGCTAAGCTTGCCAGCGTATCCTCAAAGGGCGTCATATTCATCAATACAGCAGCCTCGACCTTAAAAAAACCCCTTTCATTAGAAGGGCATGGGATGATAACTTCTCAAACAAGTACTTTGCAGGTATAAAGGACCCCTACAGGTTCCTTACATCTGCAGGTGTGATGATAATACAGCCCAATGTTGACTGTCCTCATGGGTCCTGGGAGGATAAGTGCCGGTTCATAGCATCTGAGATAATCAGGATACTCTACGAGAAGCCTGCAATTACATCATGCAATGGAAGGTTCTATAACACCCAGCTGATAGCATACCACAGCGTTGACCCTGCAAGGATGGCTGTGGTGGCTGATGGATATACAGGACAATCCGTTCCGGAAGAAACTGAAGAGTAGTTACTATGGCTACAGCCCCCATAAATTCCTCCTCATGGTCACAGAATATATGAACGGACCCATAAGGCCCCTGAATGTTAAAGGACCCCTTAACCCCCGTGTAAAAACCACCTTCAGGGGGTTACATCTCAAGAAAGGAATACCGAAGCATTGCAAGAAACATTAACAGTTACATGAGGAGGTATCTCAGGGCCCCCCCGCTACATAAAGCTCGGTGAAAAGGTAATGGGCTACAGGACGCTCCTCAAGATGTACTCTGGGATTGTAAAAACCCACACGTCCCATAAGAGGATGCAGCTCCCATCTTCAGTAAAAATCCAAATTCTTTATTTTCATTTTTTTAGACTGCTGAATCCCATGAGACACTATCTCCCCAAGGAAAAAATCCATTTCATGTTATACCCTGCCAACAGGGGCCATGTAGATGGCAAACTCGTCATCACCGTCAACGCCAAGGACCTCATCAAGGTACTCCTGGTCATAGGCTCCAACAGCACATGTACCCACCCCTATGGCCTCACATGCAAGGTAGAGGTTCTGGCAGACGTGACCCGCGTCCATGAGTATCACCCTGTGGGCTGCAAGGCCATACCTCCACTCCATCCGGTAGGGTACGGTGGTCCATATGAATGTGACAGCAGATTCACCCGTGAACCTCTGATGGAAGGAAGCCTCAATTATCCTCTCTGAGAGCCCTTCATCACGGTATTCAACCATCAACCTGTGTGTTGATGGGATGTACCTGTAAAGTCCCTGATCCAGTCCATCAACATTGAAGACTGCAAGGTAGGTTTCGAAGGTGTGTCTGCATCCCGCAGAAGGCACGTTCCTGAAGGCCGTGTTACCGGATACCATCCTTATCCCCTGTGTTGCCCATAGAAGGAATGAGAGTTCCTCAAGGGATACTGGGGCGTCCCTGTAGCTTCTTCTGCTCATCCTGTTCCTTATGCAGCTTACGATGTTAACGTCAATGACCTCGGCCCAGTCACGGACCGGGAGATCGATAAGCTCTGCATCGGATGGCACCGGTTTTTCAAATGGTGGTGCCTCAACACCCATGCTCTGTGGCGTCCTTGAGAAATCTATTCTTTTCCTTATACTGTCCTTGAGGAAGTAGCGGTTCCTTTCAATTTCATTCAAGTCAAGTCACCTCCAGTCAACATGCAGGGACTCTCAAATTGATCCATGTCTGACTAAACCTTTACAAGGATCTCATTTTTCCTCATAAACCCTGGTACAGCAGGGTGGTTGTACTGCGCCACTATGAATCTTGACCCTGGCTCAATGGAATTTTTCCTGAGCCACTCCCTGAGTTCAGCTATCTTCTCCCGTGCCATCCTGCTGTTAACCCTGCCTGAAAACCTGTAGGCTGCCATGCGCTGATTCCTCTCCTCCCTGAAGCTTATACGATCATCCACCGGTTCCGGGAGTGTTTCAAGGGTATATTTTGATGGCATGGTAAATGATATCCTGTAGGTGCCCTCCTCCACATCATCAGGGACCTCCTCTGTAACAGGGACTGCCATGGGTATCCTCTCAGAGGAGCCCCTCTCAACAATGGTCACCGGTGATGTCATAGGGAGTTCCTCCTTCCTCCTGTTGTTCCCGAATATGTAATCTGCAAGTATTGAAAAACCCTTCAGCAGGGCATCCCTGAAATCCCCCTCAACATCAACCTGGGCCAGTATGTATCCAGGGTAGAGTCTTACTTCAAATTCTCCATCCTTCACTTCAACATGATAATCCGGACTCTCGGTCAAGATACAGCCCCCCATTATGATATTTTATATATCCCTCCCCATATATCTAGTTACATGATGTGGATAGTGCATGCATACTGTGATCTCTGCATGGCAAAACACCCTACCATATGGGTGACAGGATAGAGGAGTGTCCATGTGGAGGCGGTTACGTTGTTGAGGAGATAATAGAGGTCTGAAAATGAATTTAGAGGAAATTCTGGCAGAATGTCCTGTCTGCGGGTGCCGGGACAAGGTTGTTAAGAGGAGATTCATGGATGAACATAAATCCAGGACATCCATGAAGGAGATCGTCTGTGAAAAGTGCGGCCATGTCTTTGAGACTGCAGATTAGGTGATCCCATGGCGTTTCATGTTATGATCATCCCATCCATGAACTGCCCCTCCGACTGCAGTTACTGCTGGGGCGTGGACCGTGACTCAAAGGTCATGGACATTGAAACCATAAGGGATACCGTTGAATGGCTCCGTGGATTCAGGGATGAACCTGCAACCTTCACCTTCCATGGAGGGGAACCCCTCCTTGTAGGTTACGATTTCTACCGTGAGGCCCTCAGGCTCATATCAGAGGAGCTCTCATTTCTAAGACCTGCCTTCGCCATACAGACGAACCTCTGGCTCATGACAGATGAACTGGCAGAACTCTTTGCAGAGTACAGCATACCCATAGGTTCAAGTCTTGACGGACCTGAAGAGCTCAACGACTTCCAGAGGGGTGAAGGATACTTTAAGAAGACCATGAGGGGCTATGAAATAGCAAAGAGGCACGGCCTGAAGGTCAGCTTCATAAGCACATTCACATCCTATTCAATAAAGAGGAAGGAGGAGGTCTTCAACTTCTTCCTTGAGAACCGGATGAACATGAAGCTCCACCCGGCCCTCCCCTCCCTTAAAAGTGAGGATCCTGAGGAGTGGGCTATAGGTGCAGAGGAGTACGGTGAACTTCTCCTCTACCTCCTTGATGAGTACCTTGAACACTTCCATGAGATTGAGATACAGAACATTGACCATTTTGCCAAGAGTTCCTTCTTAAGGCGCGGAGTCGTATGCACCCATGCAGACTGCATCGGCAACACCTTCGCGGTGGACCCATACGGCGACATATACCCCTGCTACCGCTTTGTTGGGATGAAGGAGTACATAATGGGTAACGTGTCTGACAGGCCCTCCATGGAGGAACTGGAGGAAAGTGAAGCCCTTAAATCCCTTTATCAATGGAGGGGGCTTGTTGATGAGGAATGCGGGGACTGCGAGTTCTACAGGTTCTGTCTTGGCGGCTGCCCCTACAATGCCGTGACCATAGAGGACGGGAGGATGAGGATTGATGGTGTTGACCACCAGTGCGAGGCCTAGAGGATGATCTTCACCGAAATCAACAGGAGGGCTAACCGGGAATTTCTTGAGTCAGGGATCCTTGGAGGAGAGAAAAAGAAGAGAGGACATGGGGTCCTCGATATAATGATGAAATAAGGGTCTTAAAATCAAAAAAAAGGAAGCCCTTGATATGAGGCATTCCCTTAAAACAGGTTTCAGTTTTTGGTCTCACCTCGGCCATAATAACAACCCTTGGCCTTATGGTTGGACTGCACTCAGGAACCCATTCAAGACTTGCGGTTATCGGAGGGGTTCTGACGGTAGCAGTAGCGGATGCCTTCTCAGATGCCCTTGGAATACACATTGCTGAGGAGGCCGAGGATAAACATACACACCTGGAGGTCTGGGAGTCCACCATCGCAACCTTTGTAACAAAGTTCTTCTTTGCAATCAACCTTCATTATCCCTGTCCTTCTCCTGGCCCTTCATGCTGCCATTATTGTATCTGTAATCTGGGGATTGGTCCTTCTGGGTGTTCTAAGTGTTCATATTGCCCGTTCGCAGAACGCCCCTGTGATCCGGGTCCTTGGTGAGCACCTGGTAATGGCCATCATCCTGATAATAATAACACATTACACAGGAGACTGGATCTCCTCAACCTTCGGTTGATTATAAATTAAAAAGGGACTATATGAACCAAGAATAACTCAAAAGCTAGAAGTATCCGATAGAGTTCATTATCTCCCTGTATGACAGGCCGCATGCCATGTCCAGGGCATCGCTGATGTATCTGTCATCACCCTCAAGGACCCATTTCCTCCAGAGAATGGCTGCCTCTTCATGAGTTTCGCCCTCGGTGTAAGCCATTCCTGGTTTGATCATCATCGCCCTCAGTTCATAGAGGGTGTGGAAGTAGCGACTGGACCCGCCTGATGTGTGGGGACCGCATACGCCATCGGATATGTAGTGGCTTGCAACACCAAAACAGTAGCTGGCATACCTGTAGTTGCCTGACTCGTAACTGATTTTTCCCTGGTTTAACCAGAAACTGGCCTTCTGGGTAGTGTAGGGATAGGTGTGGTATTTAAAATCAAAGAATACTGTGTCGGGGTCATCTGCACCGTTCTTCATCTCATCAAGGCTGAGCTTTGACCTTACATCTTCAGGCATTGCATGGTAGACGCTCTCTGCGATTTCATGGTGATTTTTTATGGACCATGCATGTGCACCCTGAATCTGGGACGCTGCAAGAATAAGGACTGCGGCTAGAATGATGAATCTCATCTTAACCTCAGTGAATTTAATAAAAATTATTTTAAAAAGAGTTGGCTCTTCGGTTATATAAATCTATGTGTGATAATACGTTCCAGGTCTTAACAGTTATACTGAATGTCTTCTTTCCACGGCGAAAGTTGAAAAAATACGTTCATGTTACTGGAGTTATATGAATCCATGTGCACATACATCATAAAATACGTTCAAGTTTCATGTTACCGTTGCATCTGTAGACCTCTGCGGCAACTCCAAAGGCCTCTATACGTGTCCTTACTGAATCAACTGACCTCTGGGGGCTATGATCCAGAATCTTTTTCCATCGGTGCTTGCGAATCTTTTCCATTTTCTCATATCAGGATCATCAGTCAGGATCTCAACTATTATCTCATCAGCACCATTTAATGCGTGGACATCAGGCATGAACCCCTTAAGGGTTCTTGGCCTTATTTTCTTCTTGCCGTTATTTATCTTCACATCGTATCCCCTGCTCCTGAGGTGTTCTGTAACTGTTCCTAAAATATTAAGGTATTCTGAATCCATCTTATTGTAGTTTAAAGGTTTTTTAAACATTTCAGGCCCCTTAAGTCTTTTTCCGGTTTCAGTTTTATTATACTTTAAAGGTTTTTTAAACATTTCAGGCCCCTTAAGTTTTTTCAGACAGAATCCTGAAGAATTCTTTCTGAACATTGTATATAGTATTGTCGAAGGTTGTATAAATACTTATAGGGTTCTGGGTTTATGATACAAAAACTATATATGTATCCAGATTATAGTAAATATTGGTGATTTTGATGGGTGTGCTTGATGATGAAACCATTAAGATGAGGTACATTGAACTTGTCAGGAAGGGGATAATCGAAGGGGATGAATGCGCCTCCTATGCAAACAAGGAGGATTTGAAGCCGTGCATGAAGCGAAAGGTGGCTGAATTCGATGACTTCTTTGTACCCGGCACCGTCCTTATAAGTGAAAAGGCATCCTACAGGCTGAGGGTCGGGTACCCTATGGAATGAACCCTTCATTTTTAACTTAATTCCCCAGCATTAAATTCTTTTTTACCTGGAAAAATCGCACTCCAGAGGTTATGAAAGCTCTGGAATCCTTTAATAACTGCAGTAACCGGACAGAAAACCTCTAATCATATGCTGGCAGGCATTCTTTCACTCCCCTGGAAGTGTTCATATTATTACAAGTTTACCTGCATCCGTAATGAAATACCTGTCAAACATCTCTGACTGCTTTACAAGTCCCATCTCAATTAGCCCCGCAAGGTGTTTGTAGACCATTGCCCTTGAAATTCCAACTTCCCTTGATATCAGGACCGCATTCAGGCTTTCATTTTCAAGGGCCTCAAGTATCCTAAGTTTAGTATCAGATATATCGAGCTTCAGGGGCGGCATTCTCACTGCAGAGTCAGCAAAGCATGTGTAAACAGCGTCGACACATTCCCTGTAGCCTATAAACGAAAGGATGCTACCGAGACCGCTTCCATCAGCCGCCACATAAACCTCCCCATGTTTTTTAGCGCCCCTGATAACTTCAGAAATCTTTTTAGCCGCTTTAACAGGGTTCTGTGTGCCAATTACAATCACACCTCCCTTTATGAACTTCTCAAGGCATGAATCATTGAAATTTTCAGACTGGACAGATATCAGGCCATCGATCTGGGTCTTCATTGCAGCATCAAAGAGGCACCTTCCCCGCAGGTTACTTACAAGGGTCTTCATTATAACCACCATAGACTATTCTCATTATAATGTATAATATTCTCTTTATCATATTTATCCTTATACCCCATGTTTTCAGAAATGGGAATCCTTAAATTATGATGATTTGAAGATGTTTCATTAAAGAGCAAAAATAACAGGGGATGTTAGATGACTGTTCAGGAATTGAAAATTGCCGGTGATGACCTATCAACAAGGGACATCAACAGAAAGATAAAGGAAGCCCTCAACGAGAACATAAGACGGTTCAGCATAGAGAGCAACGCTGAGCTTGATTCATCGTTGTGGGCATAAGGGAGGAAGCAGAATTCATCCTCAATGGAAGGTTCGGTGACTTCGTGGGAGCCCTCAACCACGGTCCAAGGATAGAGATCCACGGGAAAACCGGTAGATACGTTGGTAACAACATGACCTCCGGTGAAATAGTGGTCCATGGAAACGCCGATGACGGTGTTGGCTTCGGTACCTACAATGGAACAATAGTGGTCCATGGAGACGCCGGAGACGGCATCGGTCAGCTAAACAAGGGTGGTGTGATAATCATCGAAGGTGACATAGGAGACCTTGCAGGCCTCTACATGCTGAGCGGGGACCTTATAATAACAGGTGACGCCGGTAAAGACCTTGGTGACTGGATAATCGGCGGGAACATATACGTGGCCGGAGACTTTGAAACAGGGACAAATGCAAAGGTTGTTGAACCTGAAAAGGAGGACGTTGATAAACTTTCAGCACTCTTCAATCAGTATTCCGTGGATGCCTCACCAGAAGAATTCAAAAAGATACAGAGAAAGGAGATACGTCCCTTCTATGGATAGGTGGTTTAAATGGTGCAGATACTCTTAACAGAACCTGAAAAATGTGATGGATGTAACGAGTGCATAGAATCCTGTGAAAAGGTCCTTGGAAAGAGCGCCCTGTTCCTGAACAAGATGGACAGCGGATACCATGCAATTGTCTGCCAGCAGTGCATTGACCCATCCTGTGCAAGGGGCTGCTTCAGGGACGCCATAAAGAGGGAAAACGGCACCGTGAGTATTGACCAGGAATCCTGTGTTGGCTGCAAGCTATGCATGCTCATGTGTCCAATTGGAGCGATAACCTACACAGAGGATGGTATGGTTAAGTGTGACCAGCAGTGCATCCAGAACCCCGGCGACACCCCTGCATGTGTGGCTGCATGTGAAAAGGGCTGCCTTGAAGCCATGGACGTCATGGACTATGTGAGCGACATCCAGAGGGGCTTTGAAGTTAAAACACCGGGTTCCAGTTCAATCACACCATCATCACCATCATCAGACCTTGCAGCTGCAACACAGGGCCTCTGTGTGTTCTGCGGGACCTGTGAAATCGTATGCCCAACAGACGCCATAGAAATCGTTGATAACAGTCCTAAGATAGATAAGACAAGGTGTATAATGTGCGGATCATGCCTTGCTGCCTGTCCGGTACTCCTGCCCACAGGGGCCGGAAGCATCTGGGACCCCAGGACAATCGCGGATATCAGGTACACATCCAAGGCAGGAAAGTACGTCCTGAGGGGTTTCGGTACCGAGAGGAGGCTCCCTAACTTTGATAACATCATTATCCTCCCAGCACAGGCATCAATCCCACCGGTGGACAAGTACAGGGAACCATGTAACACCAGCGTCGTCCTGGGTGACAGGTATGCCGAGGAACCGCTGGTACTCCAGACCCCGGTACTGATTGCGGGTATGTCCTTCGGTGCCCTCAGCAAGGAGAGTAAACTGGCGATGGCCAAGGGTTCGGCCATGGTTGGTTCCTGTGCAAACACGGGTGAAGGTGGAATGCTTCCAGAGGAAAGGGAGCTTGCAGACAAGCTCATGGTGCAGTACTCCAGTGGAAGGTTCGGTGTGTCCTCTGACTACCTGAACGTCGGGGATGCCATTGAGGTTAAAATCGGACAGGGGGCGAAGCCAGGGATGGGGGGTCACCTCCTTGCAGAAAAGGTGAGCCCTGAAGTTGCCAGGATCCGTAGGATCCCCGAGGGTACAGACGCCCTCAGCCCGGCACGTTTCCTTGACGCCACAAGGGAGGGTGACCTTGCAAAGCATATAGAACTCATCAGGGAGGTCACAGACTGGAGGGTTCCGATTGTTGTGAAGCTGGGACCCGGCCGTGTATATGAGGACGTTCAGATCGCTGCAGAAGCCGGTGCAGATATAATATCCGTTGACGGTATGGAGGGAGGTACCGGTGCTGCTCCAGAGGTCGTGATTGAACATACCGGTGTACCAACACTCGCAGCCCTTGTACAGGCAGTTAACGGCCTCAATGACATCGGACTCAAGGAAGAGGTGGACCTCATAATAACCGGAGGTATAAGGAGCGGTGCAGATGTTGCCAAGGCAATGGCCATGGGTGCCGATGCCGTATACATAGGTACCGGTGCGATGATTGCCATGGGCTGCAGGGCATGCCGCATGTGCTACACAGGCAAGTGCCCCGTTGGTGTTGCAACCCAGGACCCTGTCCTCAGGAAACGCATGGACGTTGACCTTGCAGCAAGGAGGGTTGCAAATTACATAAAGTCCATGACTGAGGAGGCCAAGATGCTTGCCCAGCTTGCAGGACACGACGACATACGGAAGTTCAGTCCAGAGGACCTCCGTGCACTTGACACCAACACGGCAGCCATCACTGGTTTAAAACTCATAAACCAGTGATTCAACACCATTTTTCCGCCTCTGAAATCTTCTGCAAATAGAAACCACAAATCAAATTTTATTTTAAGGGCTTATCCATGTCTCATGGCATTGGTTCAGCAGCGTATTTTCTAGAGTGGAGTTTTATGATAAAGCATTTTGAAACAAGTCTGATGGGCTTGTGATGGTTATCCGTGATATTAGTGGAGTTTTATGATAAACCATTTTGAAACCGCATCCATAGGGACACCTTTCCTCCAGGGAGCAGAGAAAGGGCAGGGCATATCGGTTCAGTATTTGCTTTCCCATCAATTCAGGCCATCATCATGCCTGAACAGTAACTCGGCGGCGCTGGCGCTTTCTCATCAATGTAACTACAGCAATGGTATTGCCATGACGTTCATCCTCTCCCTTTTCCTGGAGGGAATGGGAACGGAGGCCGTGAAAAAATAAAATATTTAGGGTTCTGATGTCAGGTACACGTAGGTCATGGCTGCCAGGACCGCTCCAGCTATGGGTCCTATGACGTAGATGGGGAAGTACTTCCAGAGGTTTGTACCTGCAAATATCATGTCATTGAGGTATGGTCCGAAGGTACGGGCCGGGTTCAGTGAACTTCCGCTGATGTTACCCAGGGTCGTGATTATACCTGCAACCGTGAGGCCTATTATGATCCCTGCAAAGCCCTTTGGGGTCCTCTCATCCACGGCGATGCCCATTATTGTGATCATGAGAAGGAATGTTCCCACTATCTCTGCAAGGAGTGCCTGCCAGTAGCTGATTCCCGGGAACGGTGCTGTTGCACCTAGCCCTCCGACTGTGGCTGCTGCCGGACCCGCACATTGGAGGAATATGAAGCTACCGAAGGCTGCTCCCATGAGCTGTGCGATTATATAGGGCACAACATCCCTTCCCGGAAACTTCCTGACCGACCAGAGGCCGATGGTCACCGCAGGGTTTATATGGCACCCCGAGATGTTACCCATGGCATATATGCTTGCAGCTATTGCAAAACCGAATGCAAGGCCCACTGCAACCCAGTCACCGAGTCCGCCCAGCAGGCCGATGCCGATGTTGAAGGGGTTCGGGGCCGTGCCGCCGGATGCTATCATCAGGGTTATTGCTGCTGAGCCGGCACCGAAGAATACAAGGAAGAAGGTGCCTATAAACTCGGCGATGCACCTCTTTGTAAGGGATACCATCCTAGTCCTCCTTCATCACGTTATAACAGTAGGGACAGAGTATCCTTGGAAGTGTGCCCTTGACCTTCTCTGAGGGGAAGGGATAACCTCCACTCCAGATCTCAATCTCCTCCCTTATTGCGTGCTCGGTGCAGAGACCCATACCGCAGACTATGCATATTGCAACAGCATCGGTATCCTTTCCCTGCTCCGCGCAGACATAGCATTTCATATAATCACCAGAAAAAATTGATTGTGGAAGCTATACAGCTTCTCTCCACTGGCAGTGGTTGTGTCTGAAGTCCACGAGAGCTGCTCCTGCGCAGTTCTTGCATGTCCTTGCCGGTGATGCTGCACTCTCCTTGTGGAGTGCAATTATGTTGGTCATCAGGGTTGCTGTGACCGGTTCACTTGTGAGGAGACATGGATAGTCAGCAAGTCTCATCAGGGCTGAGAACCTCACTGTTATTGCGCAGGCAGGGTATGTGTAGCGCTGAGGGTTCATTATAACCTCGTTTTCGTGTATCGGTGAGAGGTCAACCTTGTAGTCACCGACCATGGGTTCAAGCGGACCCTCTGCTCCGTTAAGCATTCTCCTTGCCCTATCCAGGTGTGTCCATCCACGGTATATCATGTCCATGAAGTCACTGTTGTGGAGTTCAGCTGCAGCACCCCTTGTTGGGTAGAGCTGGACATAGTTGTGGAACCTCTTTGTGAGAAGGTCAACGACTCCTATGGCATTGAAACCGTCAAGTTCAAGTATGTACTCAACGGCGCATGCTGATGATCCCGTTGCAAGGCTCAGCACGTCATATTCACTCTTAAATGATGATACTGCGCTGTTGAGGGTGCTCTCCATGACATCGGTGGTTGCCTCGATTATGGCCATGACCACATCATCCTTGCACATGTTGTAGGTGGACTGGGCTATGTGGTGTGATATGTCACCAACGCAGTATGCAGGTACCGTGAGTATGTTGCCGTAGTGTACGCCGTCATCAATTGCGACCTTAACAGTTCCTTCCATCTCCTTCCTGTAGCGGGACATGTACTCCCTTACATCAAAGGATTCATGACCATGATCGTCCATGAGCTTTGCCTGGGCTTCAACAGGTTCCTGGTAGATGTATTTCACCATCTCTATTTCCTTCTCTGCTGCCTCTGCAGCGGTTGCCCCGTTTTCAATTTCATTTGCGAATACCTCTCCGATACCATAGGAGGTGTTCATACCCCATGATTTTGCTGAGAGGATCGCCTGCTTGTGCATTTCGGGTATGTCTGTCTCCCTGAGGATCCTGTTCACCACGTTGCTTGTGCTACCGGGCATGAGGGCGAAGTCAACCACACATGTTGGGCCATAGAATCCTCCGTACCTTCTTATTGCCTCCCTTCCTATGAGGGCCTCTGCCCTTCCTATTGCATCTATGAATGCCTCAAGGCTCTTCTCAAAGTCGCTGTCCTCGTCCCTCAGTATCTCGAGGACCACAGGTGTCTGGTAGTGTTCGACGAAGGGGTCGTCCTCTGGTCTTATGGTGTCTGTAAGGCTGTCCAGTATCTCATAGTGGGCCTTCACTGAGTTTTTGTGCAGGTTTATCACCGCCTCGCTCTGGTCTCCTGCAGCCTTCATTTCCTGCACAACGTCCAGGTAGGCCTTCGTATCCCTTATTTTAAACTCTTTTCCCCTGTTCTTTTTTATGGTCTCCACATCGGCTTTCTGGGCCATCATGGCCTCTTTTACCATTTTTTCGTACAACTCAGCCATTAGATCACCTTCGGTAGAACTGCCCTGCCCTTAGAAGGGTACACAGATTCCACCAATATTAAATAGGTCATCTACATTAATATCAGTTTCTAAATGTTACAAGACAAAAGCTTTAAATAGCAGCTATTTTCTAAAAAAACTTCAATTTATAATGATTATTAATTAAAATTTTTCTGTTCATGTGGCAAATGTGAAGTACCTGCAGGTACATATATCCACTGTGGTGATGACATGCAGGTTGACTTCAGCATGGAGAACATCAGAAGGTGCCTCTGTCTTGAGTGTCCCGTCCAGAGGGAAAGTCGGTGCGTGAGGGATAAGAAGAAGATAATGCTACTCATAACCCAGCAGGACCTTGACAGCGCCATGCGCATGGACACAGACAGGGTTCCAGGGGTCTACTGTTCCACAGGAAGGGCCATTTGCAGGGATATAGATCCACATGAAGAGTGCCTCTGCAGTGGGTGTGAGGTATGGAAGGAGCACATATTATCTGAAAGTGATGTGTCTGACTATTTCTGTATCAAAAAGATATCGAGGTAAAGGCTACAAGATAATCAAAAAACGCCTTATCAGAAAATAGAGCGAACGACATGGAAATAGAGTAATAACATTCTACAAGTATGAAGTCACATATAAATTGGACGGGAAAGGATACCCCATATACGTGCATGGATGGAAGCACATATAAAGTAGACAGAAATCCCAAACCAGACTGTGGCAAAATCAGAGAGGGTTGCATGGAGATTATCAGTGGCATCGGAACCTTGTATAACACTCTTAAAGGCAGGAATGACATTTAAACACTGCAGGAGGCCTGCTCACAGGTTCTTACCTCATAAAAAAGGTATCAGAGATATATGATGGATACTGGGGAAAATAATCCTCAACTCTACTAAAGATGATGACAATGAAAAATAAGAAGCCCCAATCATTCACCATATTTATGGCTACTCTTGCATAATTGCTGCAGTATATGTAATTCTATGAATCATCCCATAAACTTGAAATATCCCCAGGCATTATAGCCGTCATCTTCATAATGATGAGAACAATACTGGATGGTGTCCTGGAGGTGAGATCCTGGTTACTCGACATTTCGGTGTGTGTACTGACTATCATATCCATTTTTCATGGCAACCTCCATCAATATCGTGAAGAACGCTAAAGCAGCCAATCGTCACCACACTTGTAATGGGCATATCTGATTTTGGAGGTCATACCAACTTAAATACAGCATCATGCAAATGGATTCTTTAATAGTGTTAAGCATCCAATAATTCATTGAAATCTCCTGTTTCCCCCTCCATCTTTCCTTATTTGCTACTATTACCTCGGAGGCGAGCTGAGTGATGTTTAAAGGCCTCCTTTTATGTGATTAATACATTAACATAGCACCGTAATATATATATGAGTTTTTCTTATAGATTTATTATCAACCTGATATGTGGTGAATAGTGGATGAGAAAGTCGTGTCTTTTGGGTTTGCTGATCCTCTTAACACTCGCAGTATCTTTTAACGCTGCTGCGGCCGCACAAACCCCACGGGATAACAGCAGTAACTCCACGAATCCCATGGACTTATCCACAGCAGATAACTTGGAAGAGAACTTCACGGATCCAGCAGAGTTCACTATAGACGATAACATCACAGCAGATACCACCGGCGTGGTCCTGCAGACCAGGAACTACACCTGCGGACCGGCAGCACTCGCCACACTACTCCAGAAACTTGGAATAAACACAACCGAGGATGAACTCGCAGACCTCGCCGGCACCACAGAAGACGGAACAACAATGCAGGGCCTCCTGGAGGCGGCAAAGGCCAAGGGCGTTAACATGACAGGCATGAAACTGAACATCACAGAACTCCACGAGAACATGATCGCATATACAATGAGTGATGGTGTGGGACACTACACCCTCATCAGGGAAGTCAACAATGAAACCGTTAAACTAGCAGACCCCACCATGGGAAACATAGAAATGTCACTGGAAGAATTCCAAGAAATCTACACAGGATACGCCCTCATAATCAAGAGCAGTGATAACACAGAAGCAATGGAAAACAGAACGGCATCAGACAACCAGACAGAACATGAAATGAATCCAATGAATATCTCAACAGATCAGCCAATACAAGGCACAGACTCAGCTAAAATCCTCAGCACAGAGGAAATGCAGAACATTAGAGGCAAGTTGTGGTGGCTTCCTATTACATTATATGGTTTGGGTAATATAATAGTCACTGTCAGGGATAAGTATGTGCCGCGAAAGTACTGGAAATACTGTGCATATCACCCGCCAAATAAAAGAGTGAAAGCATACTTGGGGCGTGATCACTGTATACATTATGTAGAATACTAACCATCCAACCAATTATTTTAAAAGAGGAGAAAAATTATGAAAGATAAAATGTTTATATTAACGTTGCTGGCGGTTTTTGCCATAAGCGCGGCTGTAGTTTTATCAGGGTGGATGCAGGGGGATGAGCTGGCCCCATTCTTCTATATTGTCTCAGGAAACGCTATTAATTCAGCAGCTTATATCCTCATTTTAGATGTCATGGTTATACTGTACATGACCGGTTTGAATAGGGTTATCAAAGGTCTTGGTGGATGCTATGATCATTGCCTTACCAGGACACTACTGATCAGCGCGCTGTTCACACTGGGATTCAACCTCATAGGTTTAACAAATGCCATCCTCACAAAAACACCCATCAACAAAAATGTTGTGGGGGCCACATGCGTCGCGCTTACAGTAACCGCCGCCGCATATATCGTCTTTACAGTGCTAATCATCAAAAGACCAGTAACTGATCCAAAGACTGAGAAAAGCCATCAAAAGCATTATTAAAATACAGCGAACAAAAAACAAAATGGAAGCCCAGATCTTAAACATCTAAGATGAATAAACATGGATGTTACAACAAAACCGCGGAGAACACAGCGAATAGAACCCCTCAGCACAGAGGAAATGCAAAAGATCATTGGTAAAAACTGGAAGTACCGGTTGAAGAAGAAGGGTAAATGGCATGGTAAGGAGTTTAACTGGTGGAAAGTTTATTACTGGGCTGCTGTTGCGGGGACAGTGTACGGTGGCCCATGGGGCAAAGCTGGCGCCCTTTATCTCATGTTTGAACCCTCAGAAGGGCGTTATTATCGTACACATTGTGGGTGGTGGTATTAAAGTACCACCATTTTTCTTATTCAGGAGGTTTTTATAATGTCTGATGAAAGGAGGAATAGAGATTTGAGATATTTTTTAGGCATATTCACGGTTTTTATGGTAATTTCATTCCTTTATGTGTTTGATGTCCATGGAGCCTCGGAGTTAATGGTTTTTCTGATGATGCTTGCCATGCTCTCCCTCTATGGTTATAGAACTTCAAATCGACACAATAAATGGCAGCTTAAAGTTTTTGTTGAGACGGTCCTCACAGCACTCTTCCTCTACATCATACTGGTACTTCAACCAGCATTAAACACCTTAAACTGGTATGTAGCCATCGGATTACTGACAACACTCTTCCTAATCAACGCGCCTCAACTGAAAACTTTCCTAAGAACCGCCACTAAAAACAAAGAGACTTAGGACCCCCCATTGAGGATTGGGAATCTACTGGGATAACTGTACATTATTCCCACAGTTTGAGTGGAGATATGGTTGGCATATTTTATAGTCCACATTATGAGAGGAGAATACTTTGCTATTCAAAGGTGAATTAGGATGACATTTTGTCCTGACCGGATATTTTATAGCGCATTTCAGCATGAAAGGGGAAGAAAATGTTAATATGATAGTGGTGGCCCTAACATTATGTATTATGAATCTGGTGGAGTTTGTGGTCAAAGGCCCCGCGGGGACATTATTAGGTGGCCTCAGCCCCTTCTGGCTAATATGCCTTTGCCTCGGATCCTTCTTCATAACACTAATATTGATGACACTGGGATTATTCGCGAAGATTAAACCAAAAGCATCTTGACCCTCCAACCAGCATTTCCTATCGGACCTTTACATTGACAAGCACAAAAGAGGGGGATCCAAAAGCTAATAGAATCAACGACCAGTAAAATTAGGGGAGATGCAAGAACGTCAAAGGCAAAAGACCATATAAGCACGGATAGAGATCAAATCGCGAACATAGCAGATAAAAAGTCCTAAGCAGAGAGGAAATGCAAAAGATCATTGGTAAAAACTGGAAGTACCGGTTGAAGAAGAAGGGTAAATGGCATGGTAAGGAGTTTAACTGGTGGAGAGTCTACTATGGGTGTGCCTGGGTTTGTGTGACGCTAGGTTACACAGATCATCCAGTGGGTAAGTTTTTTGGTTTATTAGGGACAGCTTACTTAGGTACTATAGGAACAGCGCATGTTAATGAGGGATGGTGGACATATACCTAATTATTATTTTAATTTTAGGGAGTGGAAGAAGTATGTTTGAGATAAGTGAAAAAAATGAAAAAAGAATAACATTACTTTTGTGCGTGGTATTTTTTGGCATTTTTTTATACATAGAATTTAATTTTTTCCAATATTTAGAGTTAAGATTGTTAATGTTCATGTTAATGATACTAACTTTCTATGGATACATCAGACTTCAAAGTATTTATAATAGTCCTGGAAGAAGATTAAAACTCTTGTTTTACACAATATTTTTGGCTTTATTTTTTTATATAGTAGTATTAACCCAACAGCCATTATCACTAAGAACTATTATGACTGTAGTGGCTATAGCGGCGTTAATTTTACTTACATTTGATCAACAAAGAAGGAAATAAACTTTTGACATATATAAACTTAATTTGGCATAAAGTTGGAAAATATGTAATTGGCGGCACTTTAGTTGGGGTTGTATAATAGGTTTGTTTCTGATGCTTGCATGGTTGCCTGGTGGTTGGGCTACACACTTGAAGAGGCATATTAGCAATTTGGAGTGGTTGTGCCTATTTATAGGAATGATACCTCATAACATCAAAACTTTGATTTTTTTAGATATGAAAAATTATTTCACTTTTTCAACCTGCTGGGCTTTGGTGTTATAGCTTTAGGAGTATTTAATGATCTGGAAGCTATTTAGGTTGGAATCCTTGGGGTGAGCTGTTTCTGGAGTCGGTATTACAGTTACAGGGGCTGCAGGTAAAAAAATGGAACAACAACGTACAGATTAGCAGAGGCAATTATGTTAAGGAACACCAGAAAAAAATGAAGGGAGAACATGATCATGCAACATTACAAATAAAACAACCCCCAAAATCCTCATATTTATATTTTTCGTCCCTAAAAGAGATAGTAATCTTTTTATACTATAATGTATATCATATTTTTGTGGTGGTTTGTTATGAGGAGGTTATTGTTTCTTCTGGCAATCCTCTCTTGTTTCTGTCTTTTGGGCAGTTCTTCAGCTGTGAGTTTATCCTATGATGAGATTTGTGACGTTTCAAAGCTGATCGGAAACTACACTGCACAAAATGGGAAAATACCATCACAGGTTGTGATTAACGGTAAGAATGTGTCGGCAGACGACTACCTCTACGCCTCATCCTCGACCATCATAAACCTTGATCAGGGTAGGAGAGTTGGCTTGTCATTCAATAGTATGGCCTCCCCGCCCAGTCCAAGTGGAACAGGAACAGGAACACTCCAAAAAGCAGGATACTTGCAGGTGGCAAAGAATGTTAAGGCTTTCATGGAATCCTATGGGAGGTCGCCGAATTATGCCAGCACAGCCATTGGACAAGTCCGCCCAGAAAGCCTAATATATGCCAATGCAAGGATAATAAACTTCTACAACAGCACAGGAAGACTACCAAACTATGTAACAGTAGAATATGTTACAGGTAAGGCCGGAACCCTGACAAGGCCAAGGGCAGACTACACCTACACAATACAAGGCTATAATGTCCAGTTCCAGGATAAAAGTACAGGGACAATACAATACTACAAATGGGACTTCGGAGACCAAAGCACAAGCACCCAGAAGAATCCAGTACACGCCTACAAACCAGGAACCTACAAAGCAACCCTAACAGTCCAAGGCTATGGCATAACAGACACGAAGACTATGACATTGGAGGTTATGCTTGCAACGGTCCATGTTAATTCCACGGCAACATCCTCTGGGAAGCCCCTAAATTTAACATTTAAAATTCCGCTCAATGACACGGTTAAATGGATTAGTATAGGGGCTATATCTTCGGGCCTATTCAATGAAACAATATTCCTTGTGGAGGATGGCATAGCATACAAACTAGCCGAGGTCACTAACCCATTCTACCAGGCTAACAGCCAGAGTCAAAGAGAAATAGTCTGGCAAGTCATAGCTGGCCTGAACAGACTCATAGAAATTTACACAAAGCTCGGAGCAGAACCTCAAGTGAATGAATATCTCAACAACTTCAATTTAACCCAGGCAGAAAAGACATTCATACTCACAAACTATAACAAGTGCATAGACCCTTTACAGGTCAGTGTGGAGTATCCCGGCGAGGAAAAGGTGACAATAGCCAATATAACATTCCCAGGGAACAAATCAACAAGAACACTCCTCCTACTCTACACAAACGGCCAATACATACACCCACCAGGAGAAACAGGACCCAATATCATAATAAACGACACTCTCATCTGGGAGGCTAGCAACTACGACGCCATCATAACCTACACCCTCGCCACAGGGAAGATAACAAACCAGACATTACAAAAGTGGCTAAACAGGACATACGAGCCCGGACCATTAAAGGCAGCCTACGGAACATTCCTAACAGGCCTTGAAGTAATATACCTCCACGATCTCATCGCAGAAGAAGCAGCCACGCGCTATAATGTAACATGGACCAGGACCATG
Source organism: Methanothermobacter wolfeii (assembly GCF_025397995.1). Classification (NCBI taxonomy): domain Archaea; kingdom Methanobacteriati; phylum Methanobacteriota; class Methanobacteria; order Methanobacteriales; family Methanobacteriaceae; genus Methanothermobacter; species Methanothermobacter wolfeii. Next base: position 474,444 of record NZ_CP104550.1, on the reverse strand, counting down.
CCAGTGATGGTCTCAGCAGGAGACCACAGCCCAGCGACATGGATAAGCCTCGAATGCAACCACAACATGGCCGTGAAAGCAGAAGGCACACCTGAAAACATTAAAGCATTCAATTATGCGAGAACATCAGCTATAAATCCAATAGAATACTATGTGATGAGGCCCTCTTCCCAGGATCAGACCCCACAAGCGCGCCCACAACAGGAATAGGCCTAACACTCCTCAATGGCGGGTCACTAAACATCCTCGAAAGCGAGAATTACACGCTTATCAGTGACGGGCAGGGAAGATACCTCATCATAGACCATGCAACAGGGATAGTAAGGGACATGATCTATGCTTTCATGGGAGCATACTGCTACTACCACCAGCAAACAGAACTAGCCAAAAAACTTGGGAATGAAATTTTGAATGGGAGTGGTTGGTGGAAATTTATTGGTGTTGCTGGTGTTTCAACAGCCGAGGCTGCTGTGCTTGAACTGGGTGTGCTTTCAGCCCCAGAAACCCTTGGTTTGAGTTTGGCTGTTACCCTGGCCACATATATTATCATGGAGCATCCTGAATGGCTACCATACATCAAAGACGCCGCAATAATGACACTACTACTAACACCAGGTGGTCTGCCAACATTCATCACCTACACATTACTAACAGGAGACACAGAACCAATACAAAACTATCTTGAAATACTATCAAGACAGTCAGACGGATGGACCCGTAGAATGGTAAATGAGTATAGAGAAGCCGTAGATACTCTAAGGGCGGTTAGCAGTGGTAGTGTTGGTGGCGATCCCGACGATATAGAAAGGGCTATAAATAATTTAGGTAAATTCATGAGGGATGAATGGGAGCTGTTCAAGGAGGCTTTAAAGGATGGGGATGTTGTGGGCGCCATAAAACATGGAGGCACTATAATAGGCACCGGAATGGGCGTTGTGGCCCTGTTAACATATGAGAATCGCGAGGCGATAGAGGCATGCATACTAGGATTCAAAAACTACCTGGAAAAGAAGTTGAGAGAGGCTGGAGCATGAATCCCCTTAAGAAGATAAAGGATTGGATAGCCAGGGGAAAGGCTGGATGGCACCTCAGCGGGGGCCGATCAAGCCTAAAACAGGGAAAATACAAAGAAGCTCTTAAAGAATTCAGGAAAGCCCTCAAGGCGAGTCCAAACGACCCGGAAATCTTGCACTATAATGCAATGACACTACTAAAACTCAAAAGACCAGAGAAAGCCTTAAAATGTTATGAAAAAATCCTCAAAAACAATCCAAAACTAGCAGAAGCATGGAACAACAAAGGAGTAGTCCTTAAAGAACTTAAGAGATATGATGAGGCATTGGAATGCTATGAAAGGGCACTACAAATAGATCCACAAGACGATGGAACATGGAACAACAAAGGAGCGCTCCTTGACACAATCGGTAAACCTGAAAAAGCAATAGAATGCTATGAAAAAGCCTTAGAAATAAACCAAAAAAATGCAAAAGCATGGTATAATAAAGGTAACGGATTACGCAGTCTCGGAAAATATGAGGAGGCATTGGAATGCTATGAAAAAGCATTACAGATAAACGCAGAATTCGTAGAGGCATGGTACAACAAAGCACTAATTTTTGAAGAACTTAAGAGATATGATGAGGCATTGGAATGCTATGGAAGGGCACTACAAATAGATCCACAAGACGATGGAACATGGAACAACAAAGGAGCGCTCCTTGACACAATCGGTAAACCTGAAAAAGCAATAGAATGCTATGAAAAAGCCTTAGAAATAAACCAAAAAAATGCAAAAGCATGGAACAACAAAGGAGTAGTCCTTGAAGAACTTAAGAGATATGATGAGGCATTGGAATGCTATGAAAAAGCCTTAGAAATAAACCTAGAAAACGACGAAACATGGGCTAACAAGGGAGTACTCCTCAGGAAACTTGGAAAATATGAGGAGGCGCTGGAATGTTTTGAAAAAGCCCTTGAAATAAACCCAGAATTCGCCGATGCATGGGAATGGAAAGGTATAATCCTGGAAGACCTCAAAAAACCAGAGGAAGCCCTGAAATGCTACGAGAAAGCCCTCAAACTAAACCCCCAAGACAAAACACTATGGTACATGCAAGGAAAAACACTACAAAAACTTGGAAAACACCAAAAAGCCAAAAAATCCTACAAAAAAGCCCTGAAAATAGACCCAGAATACAAAAAAGCCAAAAAAGCCCTGAAAGAACTCCAAATGAAAGGCTAAAGTCACTCTTAGGATAACAGCACAGCAAACCTTTGAAGGCTTAAAGGACAACGCGAGAAAAGCCTTCAAGAGGCCTTATTAGCCCAATACAACCCGCCCCACACAATCCCATGACCTTTGGAAATCATCAGTTATGGCCTGGTGGGTCAGGGCCTCATAAGAGTTAACATGGCAGCATACGCAACAACAATAGCCTACATAGACTCCAAACTCAACAACATTACAGGTAGCATCAAAGAATTTATAGTGGAACATCAAACATACATTTCAAATGATTTTGTTGAATATATGCTTCCAGCAGTAATATATGTATTATCGAAATCTGGTGGTGGGGTAATACTTCAGCCAGTTGGTTTGTGTATGGCTATAGGCAATGGGATACTCGATTTTAGGGATCATTATCTCCCAGAGGAATATTGGAAATATATTGCATATCATCGTACATGGGCTCATGGTTATGAGCTTAGGGCTTATGTTGGTGAGGATCATTGTATACACTATATTGAAATACCGAAGGACCCTGATGGTACTCTACGGTGGGATGAAGCAGTATATATTTAAGGTGGTGGTTTGTTTGGATTGATAAGCTTTATGTGCTGATTATCTAGGTGTTGGTTTCAGTGGCAGATCTACTAAGTTGTGTTTGGTTTTGGCTTTGAGGTGATTTGTGGTGGGGTGATTGGAGAAAAAGGATGGGTGGTTCTATGTTAGGTTTAAGAATAATCATAGGCTGTATACTTTTTATGTTAGTATTTATAGGTTGTATATTACTGATATTAGGAGGTTTAGGAGAACGGGAAAAGAGGTTGGATTTTCTCTTATATGGGGTTATAGGTGGTGTGTTGCTTGCCATTGGATCTTTTTTCCTTGGGGGGGATGTGGGGGCTTTCACATTCCTCATAATCTCTTTCATCTTCTTAAATAAGATAGGGAAACTTAAGATGGAATGGTTAGCCAAATCCTCCATAATACTAGCATACATCTTTGCTTTAACAATGATAATCTTAGACAGAATATTAATAGGTATTTTTGCTCTGATAGTCGCAACCCTTTTAATCAAAGAATCCAATACTTCAGTATGAAGGATCCCATTGCATACAACATGGAATGCCGAAGAACCCTGATGGTACTCTACGGTGGGATGAAGCAGTATATTGTTAGTGAGAAGGGTCTTTTTTGGATTATGAATCTTTGTTTGGGAAGGTTTATTTTCTTATTTGTGTTGATATTATTTTATATTTTGTTGGGATTAGGCATTTTAATGGTTTGGTTCCAATAGCGGCCCTTTTAACCGTGTTTATTTATTTCCTTTTATTCTGGTTGCACTTCTTCGTGGATGAGTTGAAGGGAAAAAAAGAAGAAATAAGATGGATGATTGCCATAATCCTTGCATTAATTATATTCGGAACATAAAGAGGAGTTATCATGTTGCCAAGATGAAGGGGGATGTTAAGGTTTTTTTCATTTAATAGACATAAAACAGGAATATTATGGGAGCATACTACACCAACAAACAGAACTAGCCAAAAAACTTGGGAATGAAATTTTGAATTGGAGTGGTTGGTGGAAATTTATTGGTGTTGCTGGTGTTTCAACAGCCGAAGCAGCTGCACTTGAATTGGGTGTGCTTTCAGCCCCAGAAACACTAGGTTTAGGCTTGGTTATTACCCTGGCTCTAATTATTATCATGGAGCATCCTGAATGGCTACCATACATCGAAGATGCTATGATGATGAGCATGCTACTTTCACCTGGTGGTTTGTCAACATTCATCACCTACACACTACTAACAGGAGACACACAACCAATACAAGAATTAGCAAAAATAATACCTGACAAGGAATGGAAGAAAAGAATTACAAATTGGGGGGAGCTTCCTCAAGTGAATGTCCCATCATCCCCAGACCCTGATGATATAGGAAGGGCTATAAATAATTTAGGTAAACTCATGATGGATGAATGGGATCTGTTCAAGGAGGCTTTAAAGGATGGGGATGTTGTGGGCGCCATAAAACATGGAGGCACTATAATAGGCACTGGGATGGCTATTGGAAGCCTATTGGCCTATGAGAATCGTGAAGCAATAGAAGCCTGCATACTAGGATTCAAAAACTACCTAGAAAAGAAGTTGAGAGAGGCTGGAGGATGAACCCCCTTAAGAAAATAAAGGATTGGATAGCCGAGGGAAAGGCTGGATGGCACCTTGCTGGGGGCCGATCAAGCCTAAAACAGGGAAAATACAAAGAAGCCCTCAAAGAATTCAGGAAAGCCCTCAAAGCAAGACCAAACAACCCAGAAATCCTCCACTACAATGCAATAACACTACTAAAACTCAAAAGACCAGAGAAAGCCTTAGAATGCTATGAAAAAATCCTCAAAAACAATCCAAAACTTGCAGAAGCATGGAACAACAAAGGACTAGTCCTCAAAGAACTTGGGAGATATGATGAGGCACTAGAATGCTATGAAAAAGCACTAAAAATAAATCCAAAGTATGCAGGAGCATGGAACAATAAAGCACTAGTCCTCAAAGAACTTGGGAGATATGATGAGGCACTAGAATGCTATGAAAAAGCATTACAGATAAACCCCAAACTTGCAGATGCATGGTACAATAAAGGCTCCGTTCTAATTTACCTTAAAAAATACAAAAAGGCACTAAAATGTTTCGAAAAAGCCATAGAGCTAAATCCAAAAAATTATAGAGCTTGGGGAACTAAAGGAATAACATTACATAACCTTAAGATATATGAAGAAGCATTAAAATGTTATGACAAAGTTCTCCAATTAAATCCACAAGATGATAAAGCTTGGAACAACAAAGGACTAGTTTTCAATGAACTTGGGAGATATGATGAGTCACTAGAATGCTATGAAAAAGCATTACAGATAAACCCCAAACTTGCAGAAGCATGGAACAATAAAGGAGTAGTCCTCAGTGAACTTGGGAGATATGAGGAGGCACTGGAATGCTATGAAAAAGCCCTGGAAATAGATCCAGAAGACGACAAAACATGGAACAACAAAGGACTAGTCCTCGAAGAACTTGGAAAATATAAGGATGCGCTGGAATGCTTTCAAAAAGCCCTTGAAATAAACCCCGAATTCGCCGATGCATGGAAATGGAAAGGCATAATCCTAGAAGACCTCAAAAAACCAGAGGAAGCCCTGAAATGCTACAAGAAAGCCCTCAAACTAAACCCCAAAAACAAAACACTATGGTACATGCAAGGAAAAACACTACAAAAACTCGGCAAACACAAAGAAGCACTAAAATGCTATGAAAAAGCCCTGGAAATAGATCCAGAATACAAAAAAGCCAAAAAAGCCCTGAAAGAACTCACCATCCAAAAAAATCAACCATAAACCCAAATCCCAGGATCAAAACCTCCGCACAACAGGAATAGGCCTAACACTCCTCAATGGCGGGTCACTAAACATCCTCGAAAGCGAGAATTACACGCTTATCAGTGACGGGCAGGGAAGATACCTCATCATAGACCATGCAACAGGGATAGTAAGGGACATGATCTATGCTTTCATGGGAGCATACTGCTACTACCACCAACAGACAGAATGGGCTCGGGAACTTGGCCAAGCCATAATATCTGAAAAGTTAGATTCGCTCTTGGATGGTAATGGCACAGTAAACCTTGAAGGTTTAGATGATAGTATCAAGAAGGCTTATATTGGCCTTGTAATCTCCATGTACATTGCCCTGGAAGGTCCAATGGCTTTCGTTGATATCCTCAATTATGCTCTTGTGGAGGGATTTATAGGACTCAACATGGCAGCATATGCAACAATAATAGCCTACACAAGCCTCCTAAACATCACAGACGATATCAAAAAATTCATCATAGAACACCAAACATACATCTCAGAAGATACTGCTCACTGTTTGATCCAGGTTTTGGCATATGTGTTAGTAAGGTATGGTGGTGAAATATTTCAACCAATTGGATGGTGTATGCGGATAGGTGATGGCATACTTACATTTAGAGATCATTATCTTCCCCAAGAATATTGGAAGTATATTTCGATTCATCGTACCTGGATTTATGGTTATGAGTTGAGAAGTTATGTTGGTGAGGATCATTGTATACACTATATTGAAATACCGAAGAATCCTGATGGTAGTTTGAGGTGGGAGGATGCAGTATACATCTAAGCTTTTTCAGTTTTTGGCGTATTTTACGATCCGCGGCAACTATATGGGGCTAAAATTCTCAAACGAACCCTAATGGGGTAGTCTAAGTGGATGATATAGGAGGTGTCTTTTCTTGGATTATGAATCTTTGCTCGATATACTTTATTCCCTTCTTTGTCTCGATATTATTTTATTTTCCATTGGAATTAAACATTTTAATGGTTTGATTCCAATAGCAGACCTTTTAGGCTTGTTCATTTTTTCTCTTCTATTCTGGCTCCAATTCAAATTGAAGGAAAGAGAGGATGAAATACGATGGTTAATGGCCATAACCTTTGTAGTAGGCTCGTCCTTTTCCTGGATGGCAACAGCACTGTAAACCTTGAAGGTTTAGATGATAGTACTAAGAAGGCTTATATTGGGCTTTGTAACCTCCATGTACCTTTCCATCCTAAACCCTCTTTTTCGATTATGTAGGGCCAGCCTCATAGGACTCAACATGGCAGCATATGCAACAATAATAGCCTACACAGGCCTCCTAAACATCACAGACGATATCAAAAAATTCATCATAGAACACCAAACATGCATTGGAGGGGACATTATAGATGGGATTCTTTTTATATGGAGTTTAAAAGAGCTTAGTAGTGAAGGTGTCACCTTGGCAAGTGGTATTTTTTCGATTGCTTCTCTACTATTAGCAGAAGGTGATTTAATTGTGAATGTAAGAACGAATTATCTTCCAACTGAATATTGGAAATATGTTTCTTACCATAGAACTTGGCGGCATGGTTATGAACTTAAAATTTATGTTGGCGAAGACCATTGCATACACTACATTGAAATCCCAAAGAACCCAGATGGTACTTTAAGATGGGATGAAGCAGTGTATATCTGATTAGGAGGATGATATGATGGTAAAGTACATTTTTTATTTTAGTTATTTCCTTTCTTATTTTACTGCTGCATTGGTTGTGGTTAGTCTCCGTTTCCCCTATATTATCAGCAAATTAATTGTCTATTCCATTTACATAGTGAACATGTTTCTCTTAATTTACCTATTAGGCAAGGATGAGTTGGGAAAAACTGAAAATGAAACTGTCAGAGCACTTGGAGGCTTGCTTGTAATTATAGGCTTCTTTGGCCTTGCATAAAAGAAAAGCAGCCCCCCACGCCCAAAAAAACTGGAAAATCTTAGAAAAAACCTATAAAAAATATCACAACTCATGATAATGTTGAAGTCTATGTGGATTTACATTCCAGGATATCCTCAATTATGCTCTTGTGGAGGGATTTATAGGACTCAACATGGCAGCATATGCAACAATAATAGCCTACACAGGCCTCCTAAACATCACAGACGATATCAAAAAATTCATCATAGAACACCAAACATGCATTCTAGAGGATGTTTTCCATGGTATATTAGATATTGCAACTGTTGCCGGTGTCACTGCTGTTATGGGTCCTTTGGGTTTTATAAGTGTGATAGTGGCTGAAGGTGATTTGATTTTAAGGATACGGACTCATTATCTTCCCCAAGAATATTGGAAGTATATTTCGATTCATCGTACCTGGATTTATGGTTATGAGTTGAGAAGTTATGTTGGTGAGGATCATTGTATACACTATATTGAAATACCGAAGAATCCTGATGGTAGTTTGAGGTGGGAGGATGCAGCATACATCTAAGCTTTTTTATTTTTTGGGGTCGTTATCGTGTTTTACAATTTTGTTGGTTTTACTGTTTACGGGTAGTAGGTTGGCTTTACTGCCTACTAGGCCTGAACTACCTATTATATTGTTAACGTGTCTTTTACTGGGAAATATGTTTTTGCTAATCTATTTTCTGTCGAAGAAGGTGTTCAGAGGCGAGGAAAAAGGTGTGCTCGAAACACTTTTTGTTATAATGTCCCTAATAGGTGTACTTCTCCTTTCTCGGCTATATCATTGAGGAGCGTTAAACCCAACAACAAACCAACAAATCAACACCAAAATAAAGAGGTTCAGGGCATTTAGCCTCAGATAGCAGCCCCTTTTAAGTTTTTATTCAGCTTCTACTTCTTTGCGGGATGACCTGAAAGAAATGGATCAACCCCTACACTAGGCATACTCGAAAGGGGAACATAGAAGGATATTAGGTTGCCAAGAAGGAACTGAATATCAAAATTTTCTTCTTGCTTGCCTTCACATGTTTTATTCGTTATATAGGGCTATAGCGAAGTTAGGACCCTGGCGCAGGACCATCCTCAGGGGAGAAGATGCCCTGAATGACCGGAAAGTGACGGCCACATATATACCGGTCAATCAAAATAGAAGATGTTAGAGGTGAAAGTTATTCTCATATCCCACATATCCATAAGCGACGTGATAACCCTACTCACACCAACATGTAACTTCAGGTGCAGTTACTGTTTCTTCAGGCCCATGGGGTGCAGATCGTACACTCCATCCAAGGTGGCGGACGTTATCATTGATGTTATGGCTGAATCAGACACCGACACTGTGCTCATTGCAGGGGGTGAACCCACACTACAGTCCGATCTCCCGGAGCTCACAGAGATCCTACACCGAAATGACCTCAGGGTGATCCTTTCAACCAACGGCACCAGGAGGGATGTCATAGAGAGGTGCGCCCTTGATGAGGTGCACGTGGACCTCAAGGCCCTTGACGATGAAAAGCACAGAAGACTCACAGGATCATCAAACCGGGAAGTCCTTAGGTGCATAGAGGCCCTTGCATCCTCAGATGACTTCCTCCTTGAAGTTGCAACCGTCTTCATCCCCGGTATCGTGGATGTTGATGAGATTGAGGATATAGCATCATTCCTCTCCCCACTGAACGTCAGTTACAGGATAACCGGTTACATGGAGTACGGTAACGAACTCGGGGCACCCCGACCAGGCCCTGAACTGATCATGGAGGCTGCTGAGGTGAGCAGGAAGTACCTGGACCATGTTACAACATCCCTTGATTTCCGGAGGCACAAACCAAGAAAGAAGATAATAACTGACCTCAGGTAGCCCAACGGTCCCCCACCATGATAGTACGAGGGTATGGCCTGGAAAAATCGCAAAGTTTTTTTAAGATGAACCTGATTATTTATAATATCGAGGTTGGGGACGATGAAGACAGAGACTTTATCTGTAATTTCACTTTTCCTTCTTGTCGCTGGAATCTTCGGGGCTGCGGCAGAAAATGACACCGTGAACAACACAACGGGCCTTAAAAATGCATCAAAGGGCCCCACTGTTCAGCCCCTTTCAGTTGCTGTATCGGTAACGGCTGAACCATCCACGGTAACCCTGGGGACCGTTTACCCGGATGGTGTTGAGAGGAGCTATACGAACATCGTGAACGTAAGGGTCCGTTATTTCCTGTCATCGGGAGATACACTTTCTGTAAGGGCCTCCGGTGACATGATAAACACTGCAAACAGCTCCCAGACGATCCCCCTTTCAAATCTTAAATTCAGCACGCCTTCTGTGGCCAAGAGATCATTCACGACCAGCAATTATGTTATAGCAACATACAGCGGTCTTTTTAATTTTTGGAGTCCTGTAGAGGTTCCCATGAGTCTATACATAACGGTACCCCCCTACACTGACCCCGGAACTTACTCTGTTACACTGATATACACTGCAACATGACATGGACTTTGCTGTCCTCTGTCTTCCCTGGAGGCCTGTACACTGATACACCGCATACCATTGAACCTTGCTACCTCCTTCTTAAACACCCCTATCCCTCACAATGATATTACACCGCAACATAAACATCAAAAAACTGTTTTTGTGACTCCTGTCACTGATTCATAGTCTATGAGTTTCCATGGTCACAAAACTCGAAAACTTTTATATGATCTATGGGAGAACTAATTCTATCAATAAAATCGGTGACTTGATATGAAAGAAAAATTAATGGGGATAATCCCACTGATTGTTGCACTTATGTTTGTGGTGGGAATCGGGACATTCAGTGGACCATCCTATGCTGCAACCGCAACCCAGACTGTGACAGTGACAGTTCCTGAAGCTATCTCAATACAGGTTCCAGATGTAAACTTTGGAAGTGTAGCTGCAGGAAGTACAGGGACAAGCCCATCCTTCACTATAAGTAACACGGGTAACGTTAAGATAGACCTCTACGTCAGGGCCGATGCTTCAGCATTCACAAGTCCAACCGCAACAGACACCATAGGAATTGAGAACTTCAGCATATTCAGTAATGTAACCGGAAGCTATCTAACCTTCCTAACGAGCTCACAGAAGATATATGACAACATGAACAAGGCACAGCAGGGAACTGGTAACCCAGCAACATGGAGTACAACTCTAAGACTCACAGTACCATCATTCACAGAGGACGGTGTCTACACCATAACAAACACATACACCGCAGTTAAACACAACGGAGCAGCACCTTCACCATAAACATTCAATTTTTTAAACTACCCCCTTTTTCTATTTATAAAATAAATTTTTAAATACCCTTAAATTAGACTCTTTCTATGGAAGGTTGATACCATGAAGCTAAGGAACATAACAGCCCTCTTAACGGTCATACTTATTTTCGGCTCCATTGCACCATCAATTGCAACCGGACTCTGGGCCTCACCTGCAGAGTTCCGCTACAATCTCCAGCCGAATGGATCTGTAAGCGGTGAGATAACGGTGAGGAACACTGGGAAGGAACCGGTCAACGTCACCCTTGAGAAGAAGAGGCTTCTGATGGACAGCGTAAACCTCGTCTACTCTGATAGGGGGATAGCAGAGTGGATAACCATTGAGGGCAACACCACATTCATAATGAAGCCCGGTGAATCCAGGAAGGTCAGGTTCACGGTAAACGCGCCATCAAAGATCAACTACCTTGATGCCGCCGGTGCGGTGGTGATAAGGGGTGTCCCCCTCCAGAACACCACCAGGGGACAGATACAGATAACTCAGGGAGTTGAACTGGTAATCCCCATCTACGTTGGTCTGCCAGGACCTATAATAGAGTCACTGAGGCTCCTTGAACACCGGGCACCCTCAGTACTTGTTAGTTTCATGCCAGGGAAGTTCACCTACCTGCTCCAGAATAACGGTACGGTGCAGGCCAACATGACAGGAAACATAGAGATCAGCGGTATAACCGGGAAACAGAGGGTTCCCATCTCAGGTGTAGTCTACCCTGAAGACAATTACACCCTCATGGAGACCTGGAAGCCTGGATGGCTTGAGTTTGGATTATACACCGCCACCACAGAGATCAACTATGGACGTTACCATCAGACCAGGACAATAAGGACCACCGACACAATCCTCGTGATACCCGCATGGCTGATAGTTCTCCTTGTCCTTGGAGCCACGGTCTGGGTGATCCGCAGGAAGGGAATCGAACCTCCAATCTCAATAAAGGTTGAGAGGAAAAAATAACTTCCTTTTTTTATTTGTTACCAGATAGTACCCCCAGGATACAATAAGCTGCATATGGATGAATCCTTACCCCTAATGGTCCTCGGAGCTTCTTCTCCCGGCATGTAATTCTAAAAAACCTGATCCTGCTGCATTGATTCCCCAGATTTTAGTGCTTCTTTCTAAAGTGACGCTTTTAGTTTGTTCATTCATGACCAGTCCATGCCATGGCTACCTGATATGTTCCTCCACAATGCATGAAAAAGGTATCAAGTGAGATAATCACCTTAAGGCTGAAAAGGGTCCCATGAATCTGATTTCACTGAAACCCCCAGAGCGCAGCCTGGAGTGATCCTCTATTTCCTCACATCACCCCCACTTTAAACTGCTTAGTATTACAACACCCCTGATTAACATGGAAATAGTAATAATAAATATTTATATGTTAGTAACATCATTATTTTTAATGATAAAAGATTTAAGGAGGTGAAATGTTATGGGAAGACAGTATTTCATGGTTTTCATGGTTCTTCTCTTTGCTGTTGAACTGACAGGTTCGGTGAGCGCAGTGGATACAAACTGTGAGGTGGGAATCAGGGTAAATTATGAATACGCCGATGATAATGGCAATATAAATCCTGATACCCAGGAATTAACAGATGGTAACGGTATAAAGGTGAACTTCACCACGACATTTGACCCTGCAGCCAATATGACAAAAATCAAATTCAACTATGAAAACATAACCGAAAACACAGTGTTCACGGTAAAAATCAGGGCCCCTGGTTACAGGGAACTCTCACACACGTTCAAGTTAGCCAGCTACGGCACAGGATATGCAGCCCATCTATCACTGCAGATGAACGCCACCGACGCCTACAAACGCGGAAGGGAAATAACAAAGAAGGCCGATCAATTGCTGAACTTCACAAAAACAGGTGAAGTCCTTGTGATAACAACAGCCGGAAGCGCCTACTACAAGAACCAGACAACGGAAGACGTCCTTGAGGGTATACTGAACCAGGGACGTGGAATAATAAGCTATGGTAAAGGAAATCTGCTGATGCTCAGGAAAACCAGGCTTGACCCGCTGGACTTTGCATTCATAGTGAGGAAGGGCAACGACCTTATACTGGCCTACTTCAAGAATGCAAGTATGACACCCCTGTATGTAGGGACTGTCAGCCAGAATATGACCCTCACACAGTACCAGACGCTACAGAAAAAGCTGGGAGATGACACATTCCCCATAGCAAGCCTTGCCAATGCATGGGCCATCGGACTATCACCGGACATCCTACGGGAAGCAGCATTCCATGGACACGTCTGCATGGGAACAATATGCGGATACGCCATGATAGAAACACTCCTCAAATATTATCCGGCGACAAATGAATTCGGCCTCCCCCTTGAGGGTGTAAGTTACCAGGTTATCGGTGTGCCCGGCGGCTCAGATGACGACGTATTCATATACGCCATGGACGCAACACCCGGTAAAAGGGCCTACGTTGGATTCAACACAACCGAAGACACAAACATCGTGGGTTTCATCAGATGGAATTCAAAGACAAAGACGGGTACGCTTATCATAATGGCCTACAACCTCCAGGAACTTATAAAGAAATACAAACAGGAAACCTGTGAAACAGCAGTATCCGAACTTAAATTCAATACATGGGCTGTTAAAAAACTTAAAACAAACCCCGAATCCCTTGTGGATATCCTCTACGCATTCGACAATCTCACAGAGGAACAGGTGCACTATCTCATGGGATATGAACCAAACAAGGGAAACACAACCGTCGCAGCAGCCGGCCTTGACCTCAACTACATCCTCAACCAGACAAACCTGATAAATGCAACCCCCTCAAGCAGAACCTACAGTACAGGTACTCTAACATATGACGACTTGAGGAACATCGGTCGACTTGCAGCAGAGAAGGCTATCGAACTCTTCCGAGCCATCGGCATAACACTTGAGAGGGATGACTATCAGTTATTCGTCCTCACATCAGCGGGTTACGTCAGGCTCAACGGTCAGGACACCAGTCCTGTATGGGATGGGATCTACGACGTCCTTGGATCAAGACTCAGCAGAAAGACCCTCCTTCCTGTGCACGCACCACTCTGGGGAAACCTTAAATTCGACTTCTGCCTAGTTAACGGTACACAGAAGATAATCAAATCAATCTACTACAACGTAACAAGTGGAACATTCACTGTTCAGAATTCAGCTAGCTACATAATAGAGGAGGTACTTCCATATGATCCTCCCTTCGATGTGCTGATGGGATGGCTCTTCCATAACCATGTCTGTGGTGGAAGCTCACCCGGTTACCTGATAGCAGACTATATCTTCAACAATTACCCCAAGGGTGAGAATGAGAAGTACATCTACGTCACGACACTCGACAACTGTAAGGACGATATACTCTTCATGCTCCTTGGTGTTTCAGCTGGACAGGGAACCTATGCAAACCAGAGGCTTACAAGTGAGGAGACAACACTTGAAACAACAGGCGGGGGAATGAACGGAATGGTGGGCTACATCATAGTATGGGATGAGAAGACCAACACAGGAAGGGTTGCCATCATCACATGGCAGAGTCCACGATTCGTCCCGGGATCCAACAGCTATGAGGAGTACATCCGACTCTACAAGCATGACTGCTCATCACCGAACCTCGTCTCATTACCTACCGTCAGTACAGCGGCAGAGCGACTGATAAACCGTGAGGAACTCGGCATACTCCTTGCAGGCGGAACAGGATCCATGAATGCACTTCAATACATCTTCAGCATCCCCGCCAACAGGACCCTGGCTGACCTTGTACAGGTGGACAATGGAGGATCACATGATGGAAACCAGGGCGGTGTTCCTGGTGGTGTGCCCGGCGGTTCAACAGGTGGTGTTCCCTCAGGATCATCTCATGGTGCTACAGGAGGACATGCCGGTTATTCTCCAGGTGAGGATATCAGCGCCACCCCTGCAAGTGTTAGTGCAGCATCCGAGGTCTCAGAGGAATCTTCAGTTGAAGGTAAAAGGGTCTATGAGGTTAAGAATGCAACCTCCCCCGGTAGCGACAGCGGTTCATCAGCATGGTACGTCTACGGTATCGTTGGTGTCCTTGCTGCAGCAGGTCTCGTGGCATTCGGGTTCCTGAAAGGCGGAGCAGGAAAATAGAACCATTTTTTATCTAATTTTTTATTTTAGCTACAGCACCAGAAAACTTCCTTTTATCAACTTCAAACCTCCGAAAGGCTTATACATGTGAATATATAGACTTACATGTGGAGTTTTTAACATGAATTTGAAGGGTGTGTCCTTAATACTTGTGCTTGTCATGCTACTTACACCCTCCGCCTATGCATGGAAGACGGTGACCCACTACGACACCGCACAGGTCATCTACGAGAAGCTGCCATCCTCCAAGAAATTAAAGCTGAATGTTAACGTCATGGTTGACGGATCCAACGACCCCGATGAAAAGTTCCATGCCACGGTAAGGCACAGCTTCCCAGGAGCTTCACCGAAGCTAAGAAGTGGCTTGACCGTGGCAGGAGCGCCTACAAAAACAGGAACTACAGGTATGCAAGCTACTGTTTTGGTGTTGCAAGCCACTACATAACAGACACCTTCTATGCACCTCACTGTGTGAGCAGGGAGTCCTCATCACTTCATTCAAGCTACGAGAGGCAGGCAGCATACCTTAAACCCAGGATAAGTTACATGTCAGGAGATCTCTATACACTTATGCAGCGCGGATACCTCAACGGAAGAAACAACTGGTCAGCCTGGACCCGGACAAGGAGCCCGTCAATAGTCCAGAGGGACCTCAACACAGGTACAAGTGTCGCCTACATTGCAATAAACAGGGCAATGAATTAAAAAAATAATTATTTTTTTATTTTAAAGGTCTGGAGAAGTTACCTCTTCAGATAACCCCTCCACCACCACACACGGTTCTTTAACTCAGAAGCTCAGCTCAGATAACCTCTCCATAGCCCTCACAGTGTTCTTGAGGGAGTTGAAGGCCGTGAGACGGAAGTAACCCTCACCGCTTGGACCGAACCCGACGCCCGGTGTTCCAACGACCTCCGCATCATTGAGGAGTCTGTCAAAGAACTGCCATGAGTCCATACCCTCGGGTGTCCTGATCCATATGTAGGGGGCGTTAACACCACCATAGTACCTTAAACCTGCCTTCTCAAGGCTCTCCCTTATTATCTTAGCGTTCTCCATGTAGTAATCGATTGATTCCCTTATCTCCCTCTGGCCCTCAGGCGTGTAGACAGCCTCCGCAGCCCTCTGGACCGGATAGGATACTCCGTTGAACTTGGTTGTCTGGCGCCTGTTCCAGAGATCCTTCAGGGCGTGCATCTTTCCCTCACTGTCAGGGACCTCAAGCTCCTCGGGCACCACCGTGAAGGCACACCTTGTACCCGTAAAGCCCGCGTTCTTTGAGAAGCTCCTGAATTCAACCGCAACCTCCCTCGCACCCTCTATCTCATAGATACTGTGGGGTATGTTATCCTCCTGTATATAGGCCTCGTAGGCTGCATCAAAGAGTATTATGCTTCCAGCATCCCTTGCATAGTCAACCCATTCCGCAAGCTGTTTATGTGTCAGGGCTGTTCCTGTGGGGTTGTTGGGATAGCAGAGGTAGATGAGGTCAACCTTCTCCTCCGGCAGAGGGGGTATGAAGTCGTTCTCCTCTGTGCATGGAAGGTAAACGAGGCCCTCATATCTTCCAGACTCATCCATGGGTCCTGTTCTCCCTGCCATTACATTGCTCTCAACGTATACCGGGTAGACGGGGTCTGTGACTGCAACCACGTTGTCTAGTCCGAAGATCTCCTGGATGTTTCCGGTGTCGCACTTGGCACCGTCGCTTATGAATATCTCATCCGGGGTGACATCAACCCCCCTTGAGGCGTAATCGTTCTCTGCAATGGCTTCCCTGAGGAAGGGGTACCCCTGTTCCGGTCCGTATCCCCTGAAGGTTTCCTCACCGGCCATCTCATCCACGGCCCTGTGGAAGGCCTCCACAACTGCCCCTGGAAGGGGCCTTGTCACATCACCTATACCCATCCTGATTATATCTGCATCAGGGTTTCTGGTCTGGAATTCCTCAACTCTCCTGTTTATCTCAGAAAAGATGTAACTGCTTTTAAGAAGCAGGTAGTTCTCGTTTACAGTCACCATGATCTAATACCTCCCGAAGGATAATCCATAAGAATATTATCATGTAGTCCTGGGGAGCTAATAAAAATTGCTGTACCATCCCCCGGATGAACCCCCAACCGATAAAACTGATTCAGCGTGCAGCACTCACCGGATCAACATACATGAATGCAATTTCCATACAAATCTATTCAAATAACTGCAGTACTCACCGGAAACAATAAATTACCCCACCACATCCAGTCAGTCCACGGAATGGTCTCTATTACCGAAAAATGTTAAAAAAGATGCCCTGATAAACCGGATCACCTGTGGGCGTAGTAGAATATCATTCCATCATCAAGGGAATCCAGGCGGGCGAAGCCGAACCTTTCAAGCTGTACAACATCATCCACCTCAAGCACCGAGGCGTCGGCTTCAATGACCCCTGAAAGAAGTGATGCGTCGGGCATCACCACCCCTGCCTCGATGGCGGAGTCTGCCGGGACCCAATGTATCATTGAAGCACCGAGTTCACGCGCCTCATGGATGCCCTCACTGTGGTACCTGAGCTCACCATCCTCATAGATCACGTTAACAGCATCTATGAGCCTGAGGGGTCCCTCCTTAAGGTCCTCCCCTGGCAGGTAGACCTCCCAGGTGAGTTCAAGTACACGGTTCCCCATCTCAGGGTGGTCAGGGTGCAGGGGCCTCTCAACCATCACAGGCCCCGGCAAACCCTTTATTTCAAGTTTAACAGGCTCCGCGGCGAAGAAGTACCTCCTTGCGGTCCCCTCGAGGATGGTCCTGTTGAGGCCGTGGATCTTCTTCCAGCTCATGGTTGAGTCTGCTATCTTCACCCCGATTTCTATCATGAGCTTCCTCAGTGCCTCCGGCCTTATACCCCTCCTTGCAACTGCACGCAGGGTTCCGAGGCGGGGGTCGTCCCAGCCGCTGTAGAGGCCCTCCTCTATACCCTTACGGGCCCCTGAAGTGCTGAGGGCTATGTCCTCCATTTTAAGGCGTCCGTAGTGTATGAATACAGGGGGCTCCCATCCAAGGTGCTTGTAGAGGTACTCCTGTTTTTCACTGTTCGCCAGGTGGTCCTTGCCCCTGAGCACGTGGGTGACGCCCAGTAGGTGGTCGTCCACTGCAACCGAGAAGTTCATCATGGGGTAGACCCTGTACTCTGATCCGGTGCGCGGATGCTCCGCCTCAACTATCCTCATGGCAACCCAGTCCCTTATGGCAGGGTTGGGGTGTTCAAGGTCTGTTTTCACCCTTACAACAGCTGATCCCTCCGGCATCTCGAACATCTCATGCCAGCGGTTAAGGTTCTCCTTAACCCCCAGGTCCCTGCATCTGCATGCCTCTCCCCTGTTTTTAAGTTCCCTGAACTCCTCAGGGGTGCATGTGCACACGTAGGCTCCTCCCTTCTCAATGAGCTTCCCTGTGTATTCATAGTAGGTTTCCATTCGGTCGCTCTGTATCACGGTCTCATCCCAATCCACGCCGAGCCATTCAAGGTCCTCAGGGATCATCCTGTAGGCCTCAGGGTCAACCCTCCTTGGATCAGTGTCCTCTATCCTCAGTATAAGCCTGCCCCCGTATTTCCTGGCGTATTCATGGTTGAGGATGGCCGCCCTTGCATGGCCTATGTGGAGGGGGCCGCTGGGGTTCGGGGCGAACCTCAGGACCACCTCTTCACCTGCATCAGGGAGGTCCCTGAGGCCCTTCCGCTTCTTCTGTTTCCTCTCCCTTATCTGAAGGCCGAGTCTATCCATTTCATCCTTCTGTTCAGCCGGCTTCATGGAGTTAACCCTCTCCACAGCGGCTTCGACCGCGGCTTTCACCTCCCCGGCCCTTTTCCTGAGTTCGGGTTCATTACTCATTATGGCTCCCATGACAGCGCCGGGACTGGCCTTCCCCTTATGTTTAACCGCATTCATGAGGGCATACCTGTAGGCAAGGTCCTCCACCCTATCACCACCTAGTGTTCCCTTTCAAGGACGAAGTCAGCTATCCTCATGAGGGCTGCCCTTGCATCGGAGTCTTCAAGAACCATCAGGCGTTCCTTGGCCATCCTCACATGGTCCAGTGCAACTTCATGGGCGTAGTTGATTGAATCGTAGCGTTCAAAGATCTCTATGGCCTCTGATACAAGTTTCTGGTCCTTTGCCTGGAGGATGGATATCAGTCTCTCCCTGTCCTCGGCGGATGCCCTTTCAAGGGCCTTGACAACCATGAGGGTCATCTTACCCTCTGCTATGTCGCTGCCTACGGGTTTCCCCAGGGATTCCTCGTCACTTACAACGTCAAGGTAGTCGTCATGGATCTGGAATGCCAGTCCTATGAATTTACCGTAGTCCTCCAGGGCCGAAACCTCCTCAGGGGTTCCTGAACCCATTATTGCACCGGCCTTTGTTGCTGCGGCTATGAGGGCTGCGGTTTTCTTGTAGATCATCTCCATGTACTCTTCCTCTGTCACATCGAACTTCTCCTCGAATCCCATGTCAAGGGCCTGGCCCTCACATATCTTGACGCATGAGTCAACAACCACTGCAAGGGCCTCCCTGACCATGGAGGGGTCCCCGTTTTTTATAACGGCCTCGAAGGCCTTGGAGAAGAGCACGTCCCCTGCCAGTATCGCCATCGGTTCTCCCCAGATCACATGGACCGATGGCTCACCGCGCCTCATCTCATCATCATCCATTATATCGTCGTGGATGAGTGAGAATGTGTGGATGAGTTCTATGGCTGCCGCGACGCCTGCAGCATCATCCAGGTTGCCTCCAACGGCTTCACAGCTCAAAAGGGCCAGTGACGGTCTTATCTTCTTACCGCCTGCTGTTATCAGGTGCTCCGAAGCCTTCAGGAGTGTTTCGGGTGTTATGTCCCTGATGACTTCCCCTATTTTTTCATCAGCTAGGGCAGAGTACCTTCTGAGAATATCGGTCACTTCCATCATCATCGGATACCTCCATTAAAAACCTGTGCCTGTCCGTTCCTCAGTATGTGGATGTCGTTACCCAGCTTGTATCCTTCCTCCTCAGCCACCTCTGCATAGGCAGAGAGCATGTTCAGGTCACCGTGGGCCGGTATTATGTGCATGGGGTTAAGCATCCTTATGAAGTCCCTGTGGTCCTCCCTGCCTGCGTGGCCTGATACATGGGCGTTTGTATAGATCCTTGCACCGCTGGAGGCCAGTCTGCGCTCCATGAGGTTCCTGTTTGCCACGTTCATGGGGTTCGGGATGACGGGGGCTGATATTACCACGTTATCCCCCCTCTGTATCCTGAACTGGGTCTTTGCATTGGCTATCCTCGGGAGGAGGGCGTCGGGTTCCCCCTGATGGCCCGTTGTTATGAGGAGGTAGTCCTCGCGTTTCGCCTCTGCACGGGCAAGGGCCCTGTTAACTGCCTTGGGGCTTCCGTATATGCTTGCATTTTCAGGTAACTTGAGTATGCCCATGGCCTCTGCAAGTCCACAGTAGCGCTCCATTGACCTTCCAAGGAGCAGCATCTGCCTGTCGCTCTTGGCGGCTATGTCACTTATGGCCTGGATACGTTCCATGTGGGAGGAGAAGGTTGTTACGATCATCCCTGTCTTCTCCTCGAGGGGGTTCTTCATTATATCCTCGAGGACTATCCTTGCAACCTTCTCTGAGTGTGTTTTGACCTCCTGCTTCTCTGTCGCCCTTGTGGTCTCAACGATCATTGCAAGGACGCCCTTCCTCCCGAGTTCCCTGAGGCGGTGGTAGTCAGGTGGAGGGGATATCTTCTGGTGATCATCGAATTTGAAGTCAAGGGCGTAGACTATTATACCCTCCGGTGTGTGGAGGGCTGCTATGACTGACTGGGGTATGCTGTGTGTTGACTGGATGAACTCCAGGGTTATGCCCGGGGATATCTGGCACTTCTCCCCTGCGTTAAGGACCTGGAGGGTGTTGAGGACGTTGAACTTCCTCTCGGCCTTTATGGTCCTCTCTATGAGGGCTATGGTGTAGGGCGTTGCGATTATCGGTGCCTGGTATCTGTGGGCAAGTTTTGCAACGGCCCCTATATGGTCAAGGTGTCCGTGGGTGAATACTATGGCCCTTACCTTACCATCAACGTCCTTCATCAGCGTGTCATCGGGTATAACCCCCCTTTCAATGAGGTCAAGACTGTGCATCCTTGCTATGTCCATGTCCTCATGTATATGGACCCTGTCAAGGTGGATCCCCATATCAAATATTACAACATCATCTCCAACTTTAACGGCGGACATGTTCTTTCCAACTTCCTCGTATCCACCGATTGCAATTACTTCAACGCTCAAAATTATGACCTCCTGGCGTATTTTGCTGTTTCAAAGCCCCTTTCATGTAGCCATTCTCTTGTATGACCTCTGATTATGATTGGTGATTTTTTAAGATCTTCAAGTGTCTCTGCACCTGCAAGGTACATGGCTATTCTGAGTGATTCATTGAATCTCTCTATGAGTCTGATAACTGACCGGTAACCGTGGCTGGCGGCCTCGAGGAGGGGCAGGGCTATTCCAACCATCTCGGCGCCGAGGGCTATTGCCTTTGCAGCGTCAAGGCCGCTTCTTATGCCTCCTGATGAGATCACAGGGATGCTGACTGACTGGGTGACCTCCACGGTGCTTGCAGCGGTTGGTATCCCCCAGTCCCAGAATATTTCTCCCTGGTACCTGTCATCTGCCCTGTAGGTTTCAACTGCAGCCCAGCTTGTTCCTCCGGCACCTGCAACGTCAATGGCTGACACTCCACGTTTTTCAAGTTCTATCGCGTCCTCAGAGCATATACCTGCACCTGTCTCCTTCACTATGACCGGCACGTCAACCGATTCAACTATTCCCCCTATTGATTCAAGGGCTCCCTCTGAATTTATGTCTCCTCCTGGCTGGATTGACTCCTGGAGGGGGTTTAGGTGTACTGCAAGGGCATCCGCGTCTATCATTTCAACAGCCCTTTCAGCGTATTCCGTATGGGAGCTTCCAATGTTACCTATGATCATGGCCTCAGGTGCCTCGCTCCTTGCAATGGAGTAGGTCCCGGCTAGTTCAGGGTGTTCAACTCCAGCCCTCTGGCTTCCCAGTGCAAGTGCAACTCCAAGTTCCCTGGCTGCCCTTGCAAGTTCCCTGTTTATTTTGAGGGATGCAGGGTGCCCCCCTGTAATGGCGCCTATCATTACCGGTGATGAAAGTCTCTTGCCAAGGAAATCAAGACTCAGGTCTATCTTCTCCTTGTTGATCTCGGGCACTGCCCGGTGCACTATTTCAATTTCTTCAAATCCTGTTTTCTTCCTGTACTCAACATCACAGTTGGCGCACAGTATAAGATGCTCCAGTTTTCTATCTGAAATCATTTTAACGCCCTTTATTTCCCTTTTTGATTGATAATCGTAAATGAATTAACCCTGGGGACTGTGCCTCCCTCAGTGATACCCATGATCTGCCAGGTCCGCCTGCTGCAGGTAACGCTAACCCTTAAGGGTTATCCTTGTCCCCCTTACCTCACGGCCCATGAGGGCTCCTTCAATGTTCCCCTTAACACTTGCATTGATTATCTCTGACTCCACACCCTTCTCTGCGAGGGCCAGGAGCTCCCTTATCTTTCCAGCCATTCCACCTGTTACATCGGTGTTTACGGTCCCCTCAAGGGCTTCAAGGTCATGGATGGAACCTATGACCTCTAGGAGTTCCGCGTCAGGGTATCTCCTTGGATCCCTTGTGTAGACCCCGTCAACATCGGTGCCGAGTATCACCCTCTCGGGCATGAGTTCCGCCGAGAAGTGGTTTATAAGCTGGTCCCCTGACACCACAGAGAACCTTCTTTTCCTGTTGAGGTCAAGTACAACGTCGCCGTAGCTTACCGGTACGAATCCCTCGTCAAGGTATGATCTTATAAGTGAAAGGTCAGGGTCCTTTATGCGGCCGTCCTCAGCCACCATAAAGGCTGATGGCTGCACCGATACAGCGGGTATTCCCTCATCAAGGAGGGCCTGGCATACATGGGTGTTCAGTCTTTTAACCCAGTTCTGTGTTATGCCGAATCCCATCCTCCTGTACCTGAATTCATCTTCATCCACTATTTCTGATCCTATCGAGTATTTCATTGCGAAGGGGTGTCCGAATGAACCGGCCCCATGAATTATTAAGAGTGATGACGGTGAAGCATTTGCTACTTCGGATGCTATCCTCTGAAGGTTATTCATGTCAATTCTGGGTTCATCAGAGTCCTTTCTGGTAATTACGCTTCCACCGAGTTTAAGAATTATCATTATAAGAGCCCCTTAATCACTGTGGCCAGAAAAACTTAAAGATGTAAAACTCCTTCACTGGAGAATTCCGCCCTGAGGGTGTTCCATTTCCTGCCAAGCGCCTCTGCAACACTCCCTGCAGTGCCGGGACAGAAGGCCACTATGCTGCCGCCTCCACCGGCCCCTGTAATCTTTGCTCCTGCTGCTCCTGCAGCCCTGGCCTCATGGACCATCATGGAGAGCTCGGGTGTTGAGACTCCCATGGCATCCAGCAAGCCATGGTTGATGTTCATGAGTTCACCCAGGGGTTCCAGGTTGTTTTCAAGGATAAACCTGCAGGCTGTCCTTGTTATCATTTCTGTTGCATCCATTATCATTGACATGACCTCAGGCAGCCTCTCATACCGTTCCCTCACCGAGGCAACCATCTCTGCCGTGTTACCTGACCTATGGGTGGATGAGATTACAAGGGAATCTCTGAGGTCGGCTGAGAGCCTCCTCACGGTCCTGTCAGGTGCAAGGTATATGAGGCCGCCGTAGGTGCTCACGGCCGTGTCCAGGGGGCTGGCGGCTCCCTGCACATCCAGCTCCACCCGATGGGCCCTTGAAGCCGTATCATCTGGGCCCGCTTCTCTTCCATGGTAAGCGTCAAGGGCTCCTATGAGGGCCACCGTGAGTGCCGCTGATGATCCGAGACCTGACCCTGCAGGTACCTCCATGTCCACCCTGACCCTGAGAGGTGAGCCGTCATGGTAGAGTTCAAGGGCCCGCATGATGTAATCAAGTATACCCCCCGCAGGGGTCCCTGACTCTCCTGTGAAGCTGATGCCGAGTGATGGTATATCTATCCTCATCTCACCGGAGTCCTCAAGGGTGACGGTGGTCCTCCTGTTGATGGCGACTGCAACTGCTGGTTTGCCGTATACGACTGCGTGTTCACCAAAAAGAATGACCTTGCCGGGTGCAGATGCCGCTGACCTCAAAGTTTCACCCTCAGATCATCTCAGGACCAGTGATGCGTAGCCCACAACTGAACTGTAGTCCCCGGTTATATCCCCGCTTGTGGCATGCTTGAGGAGTCTGCACCCAGCTGCACCCCTCAGCCTTGATGATATTATGTTTGCAGCCACCGGTCCATAACCGCACATGGTGGCGTTGAGTTCACTGATAACAGCATACATCCCTGTATCATCCATGGCCCTTATCCTCTCAATTATAAGGTTATCGTTTCGCACTGCAAGGTCCTGGGGACTGTAATGGGTGAAGTCCGTGCTTGCAACCACCACGGCGTCTATGCCCGTTCTCTCTATGGCTGATGCGACTGCATGCCCCACATCGGCTGCTGTTTCCTGGTCCTGCATCCACATGGTTACGGGTACTATGGAGAAGTCATCTGTGAAGTACTGTATGAAGGGGAGGTGGACCTCACAGCTGTGCTCCCTGCTGTGGGCCAAGGGGTCTGGGTCAATGATGCCCGATTCCCTGATCACCGCATCTGCAAGTTCGGTGTCTATCTCCACGGTGCCCAGGGGTGTCTCCCATGCACCCCTGTGCATGATTGAAACACCTGAACCCATCCCTGTATGGTTTGGGCAGATTATTATAACCGTTTCGGGTATGCCATCTGTGACAAGTTCGTGGTATGCGTGGGCTGCCACGGGTCCAGAGTACATGAAACCTGCGTGGGGGGCGATCACCCCCTTTATGGTTCTGCCGGAGCCCATGGAGGGTATGCTTCCAGGGCCGAGTTCATGGCTGAAGCACCACTCTATCCTCCTCTTCAGGGCCTCAGGGTCTGCCTCATAGAAGGCCCCCGCCACTGCAGGTCTTCTTATCATAGAACCACTCTAGATTTTCAGTTCAAATTCGGTTGGAGGTATATCCAGGTCCTCATCCTCCTTGAGAACACCCTTCTCCCTCAGGAACTGCCTTGCCAGTAACCAGTAGACCAGTGCTATGGCCTTACGTCCCTTGTTGTTCACAGGGATTGAAATGTCAACGTTACCCAGGAGGTTCTCGGTATCGCAGAGGGCGACGACCGGTAACCCTATCTGTTTGGCCTCGATGATTGCCTGTGAATCTGACCTCGGATCGGTTGCAACCAGGACCTCAGGTTCAAGGAACTTTGCATAGTTGGGGTTTGTCAGCGTACCTGGAATGAACCTCCCTGGTATGGTCCTTGCACCTGTAACCTCACCGAATTTCCTTACAGGCTCCTGCCCGTACTGTCTGGTTGAAACTGCAAGTATATCGTCTGGTTCGTACTTTGCAAGGAACTTTGAAGCTGCTATTATCCTTTCATTCGTCTTCCTTATGTCAAGGACGTAGAGTCCGTCTGACCTTACACGGTAGATGTACTTTTCCATGTCAGCTGTCTTCTGCTGTGTTCCTATGTGCAGTCCTGCTGCAAGGTATTTGTCAAGCGGTATGAGTAGTTCTGACAATCTATCACCTCTAATAAGTTTGAGTGTTATTCAGTGAATGGCAGTTCAGCCATCCTTGAGTATGGAATTTCTTCCTGTATACGTATAAGTTCGTTGAGTTTGGCTATCCTTTCACCGCCAATGGCGCCTGTCTTGATGAGGGGTGCTCCGAATGCCACTGCAAGGTGGGCTATTGTCTCATCGGTTGTTTCACCTGACCTGTGGGATACGACGGGTGTGTACTGGTTCTCCCTGGCGAGTTTAACCGTCAGGTAGGTGTCGGTGAGTGTACCTATCT
Organism: Methanothermobacter wolfeii; assembly: GCF_025397995.1. Taxonomy (NCBI): domain Archaea; kingdom Methanobacteriati; phylum Methanobacteriota; class Methanobacteria; order Methanobacteriales; family Methanobacteriaceae; genus Methanothermobacter; species Methanothermobacter wolfeii. The sequence goes on along the minus strand of NZ_CP104550.1, from coordinate 448,501 downwards.
GGTTGGGCTTGATGATTATTGCGTTGGCCGCGCCCATGGCTATGCCCTCGGCGAGTATCTCTCTGTTGGTCACGAATATGTCGTCACCGCAGATTATGCAGCTGTCACCGACTTGTGCTGTGAGCTCGGCGAAGCCCTCAAAGTCCCCTTCATGGAAGGGGTCCTCAACGTAGTACATGTCATAGGTTTCAATTATCTCCCTGACAAAGTCCACCTGTTCACCAGTATCCTTACTGACATTCTCCTGCTTGTAAACGTATTTTTCCTGTTCAGAGTCCCAGAATTCGCTTGCTGCAAGGTCCAGTGATGGTCTCACCCTGACTCCCAGTTCATCGGTGACCTCCTCACAGGCGGTTACCTGTATTTCAAGGGCGTCATGGTTTGAAATGTTTGGCACCCAGCCACCCTCATCACCCTTACCTCCGGTGAATGATGGGTCCTTCTTCTGTATCAGTTCCTTTATCTTCTTATGTACAGCTGCATTCGCGAATACCGCCTCTGATATGTCCTCCGCCCCTGTTGGGACAACAAGGAACTCCTGTATATCGGGGGCGTTTTTTCCTGCATGGGCGCCTCCGTTTATCATGTTACCCAGGGGGTAGGGTATGCATGTTGCAAGGTTTCCGCCCAGGAACCTGTAGAGGGGCATGTTGTATGATGATGCCGCTGCCTTGGCAACTGCCATGGAAACAGCAACCACGGTGTTGCCGCCCAGGGATGACAGGTTTTCTGTGCCGTCGATCTCCTTAAGAACAAGGTCTATGTCCTGGAGGTCCTCCGCGTCCATCCCTATGAGTTCTGAGGAGATTATATCCTCAACCTCTGTTATTATCTCATCCACCCCACCTGATGGGAAGGCAACAACCTCCCTTGAACCTGTACTGGCACCGCTCGGGGCTGCCGCCCTTCCAAAGCCATTCCAGGTTACAACATCAACCTCAACCGTGGAGTTTCCTCTGCTATCAAGGATCTTCCTTACTCTAACATCTTCAATGATACTTTCCACAAAAACACCTCACAATAAACTCTATCCTGAAAAATAGTGGTTTATTAGAGTTTATTTATCTCTTCTAACGTCCAGTGGTATAACCTTCTTTTCAAGTTCCTTCCGGGCTATGTCAACAGGGTCCAGTGACTCCTCAATATCAACGAGGGGCCTTGCACCCATTGATATCTGAAGTGCCCTGGCACCTATCAGCCTTGCCCTTTCAAAACGTGTAAGTTTTTTTGACGCCATATTCTGCCTCCAAGGAAAAACAATAAATTGTTCCTGGATTAAAAGTTTGATGGGACCGCCGAGATTTGAACTCGGGTCTCCAGCGTTCCGGTGCTGACCATCCCCGTTCCAGTTGAAGAGCCATGGAAACTTCTTCAATGGCTGGGAGGATGGACCAAGCTACCCTACGGTCCCCTACCATGTCTCAACGTGTGAAATTAACATTCTCCTGCAACAGTACCTCTTAAGACCCAGGTCATCAAGGACCTTTCCAGGGTCTTCGCCATCAGCCACTCTCTCCTGATACTCATTGAAATAGGCTGATACAGGTTTTCCGCAGCTTAAACATCTTACTGGAATCATACTGAATCATTCTACTCTTTAGTTTGTAAATAAAAAATATATAAAGTTATCGATGGGTTTACCTGTAACTCTTCTGTCTCCTTGCACGGGCTCCCCGGCCACCGTACTTTTTGGGTTCTGAACGCCTTGGATCCCCTACAAGCATTGTCCTGTCATACTGTACGAACCTTTCCTTGAGGTCCATGTCACCTGTCCACTCGACAAGGCCCTTGGCGATGACCATCCTTGCAGCCTCTGCCTGACCAACAACTCCACCGCCAACGACCCTGACGTTTATGTCGACGTCACCGGCAGCTTCGCCTGCAAGTTTGAGTGGCTCCATGATCTTGAGCCTTGCAAGTTCAGGTGTGTAGAGTTCCACAGGGACCTTGTTGATCCTTACCCTACCTTTACCTTCCCTGATGGTCCCCCTTGCAATGGCGGTTTTCCTCTTACCACTTGTATGAATAACCTTTTTCATGATTACACTTCCTAATGTCTAGAATTTTGCGCCCAGGAGCTTTGAGATCTCTCCGAGTTCCATTCCCTTCTTAACGTTACCTGCCTTTGCATCAGGTATCTCTGCAAGTTCTTCATCCTGGAATTCCCTGGGTACACCGACGTATGCCTTCAGACCCTTGAAGGCTTCTCTCCCCTTTGTTTTCCTGTAGGGTAGCATTCCCCTTACCGTTCTCCTGAATATGTCATCCGGTCGTCGGGGGTACTTGGGCCCCATCCTTCGGGGGTTGGATATGCTTGCCCTGTCGATCCTCTGTTTGTACTTCCTGTATGCCCATTCCTTTGAACCGGTTATTATGATCTTCTCTGCGTTTAAGACAACCACTTCCTCTCCCTCGAGGAGTTTCTGGCTGACCACGCTTGCCAGTCTTCCAAGGATATGTCCTTCTCCATTGATAATCATGAGCAACACCCTTATTCTATTATCTTTATGTTCTTTATGGCCTGGTTTTCCTCAACTACGCTTCCGAGGGTCAGGCACTCTCCACCGGCCCTTTCTATTTTATCCCTGGCTGCCTTTGAAAATGACAGGGCAACGACCTGGACACTGTGGTCAAGGCTTCCGCTGCCAAGAACCTTTCCAGGTACAAGTACTGTTTCATTTTCATCTGAGTGCCTGTTTATCTTTGACAGGTTGACTGCAGCCCTTCTGCGTGTAGGCCTCTCAAGCCTTCTGGCAACGTCCTTCCATATGGCTGCGCCTTCCTGGGACGACTTTTTCCTGAGATTACGTATGAGTTTTAGAAGATTGGGATTTGTTTTGGTAATCTGCCTTACCATAAGTTAGCCTCCTTCACAAAATGCTATAATATTCTCTGCCTTTTCCCTTAGGATATCGCATGCCTTTAAGAGAACATCCCTGGGGTCAACTGATCCGTCGGTCTCTATCCTGAATATGAACTTACCTTCCTCGTATCCCACATCTACTGCCCCTTTATCGCACGCCCTCAGACAGCTCTTACACATTGAACAGTTCTCAGTGTCAAGGACCGCTGGTTTACCATCTTCCTCTCCAAGAACTCCCCTTGGACATGCATCGACACATTCAAGGCATTCGTCACAGTTCTCCCTGAAAACTATCCTGGGGTAGTACTTGTATGCGCATGCAGTTGTTGGTTCCCATTTTGCATGTTCCCTTCCTGTTCCAAGCTGTGCGATTGCCTCAAGTTCAACCTCATCTTCATCTCCAAGTTTCACGAGGGGTATGTCCTTGAAGGCGGGTTTGACCGATGGTGTCTCCGGTGAGAGGTCCCCTGAGTAGACCACACCGGGCCCCTCCTTTTTGAGGGTCAGGGAGACGCTGCACTCCGGGCAGTACTCCTCACACTCACATTCCTCAGGCATGTTAAGAGTGTCCATGAGTTCCTGTTCGGCAGCGAGGGGTACGAGTCCAAGCCTGTGGGCAAGTACCTCGTCGAACATTTTGGCGTCGTTTTTGTACATGTTCACGTATTCAATTGCCAGCTTTGGGACCTCCATCATGCAGGTCCTTCTTATGGCATTTATGAATGGAACTGTGACGCCGGTTACCACAAAGACCATTTCGGTGTCAGTTTTTTCCTTAACAGCGATATCCATTTTAGACCCTTCTTCCCCTCTTACCTCCAGGTCTTCCTGTTCCATCGTGAGGTATGGGAGTTACATCCTCAATTTTACCTATCCTCATTCCAGCCCTTGCAAGGGCCCTTATAGCTGCTTGTGCACCGGGTCCGGGTGTCCTTGGACCGTTTCCGCCTGGTGCCCTGACCTTGATGTGTAGGCCAACTATGCCCTCCTCCTTTGCATCATCAGCTGCCCTTGTGGCGGCTTCCATTGCAGCGAAGGGTGATGATTCCTGACGGTCGGCCCTGACAACCTTACCACCTGACCACTGTGTGATGGTCTCTGCACCGGTTATATCTGTTATGGTGATTATGGTGTTGTTGAATGATGAGTAAATGTTTGCTATTCCCCATTTTTCCTTTTCAGCCATTTTATCTCTCCCTGAATTTATTCAGCGTCCTGGGCTGCTTCCATCTGTTTTTTCATTGGGGATGAGGGGTAGAATCCTATCTTATCCTCTTCTCCCCTTTTAACAAGGTAGCCTGGGGCGTCAAGTTTTTTTCCGTTCAGGGTTATGTGGCCATGGACAACCAGCTGCCTTGCCTCATTCACGGTCCTTGCAAGGCCCCTCTTGTGGACGATGGTCTGGAGTCTCCTTCTGAGCACATCCTCAACGGTGAGGTCCAGGACGTCTTCGAGTTTGGCTCCCTCATTGAGTATCCCTGCCCTTACAAGGTGGCCGAGGAGCTGCTCCCTTTCTGTCTTTGTGTGTTCGCCTGATAGACCAAGGAGGTACCTTGCGTCCCTCCTGTATCTCCTCACCATCGTCTCTGCCTTCCAGACTTCCTTCTTGTTTTTAAGGCCGTACTTTGATACAAGCCTGTTTTCTTCCTTTATCCTTTCAGCGTTCCATGGGTGAGGTGGAGTATCATATTTTTTTCTTGCTTTACGTGGATGTCCCATCTTAATCTCTCCTTATCTATCTCTTCTTCCTTCTTACACCGACAGATGAACCCTTCCTGAATGTGGATTTTGTCCTCTGTCCCCTGACAGGCAGGCCCAGTTCGTGCCTTCTTCCCTTGTAGCTCCTTGTTTTCCTCATCCTGTTAAGGTCCTCTCTGAGGCACATGTCAAGGTCTGACTCTATGAGGTGCTTGTCCTCACCGGTCTCATAATCGTTACGCCTGTTAACAATCCATGAGGGGATGTTGTACTTTGCAGGGTTCTTTATAGCCTCTTCAAGTCTTTCTATTTCCTCATCGGAAAGGTAACCTATTCTCTGGTTAAGATCGTATCCTGCTGACATGATTATTGCCCTTGAAAGAGCCTTACCAACACCCTTTACACTTGTAAGGGCATTTTCCATGGTCTTATTACCATCTATGTCCTTCCTGGCAATACGAACCATATGCTTGAATTCTTCTTCCATTCATTAACCTCCAGTAAGAGTGAATTCGCGGGACGGGGGTTCTGCGAATTCATAACATTTCATAAGAGTCGTAGGTGCAACCTCAGTTGCTTCAACCGACGCCGGGACTGGGATTTGAACCCAGGAGGAGCAGAGCTCCACAAGATTTCCAGTCTTGCGCCTTACCTGGCTAGGCTATCCCGGCATATGATGTATTCAGTTAAGTGTGTAATCTGACAGCTATTTAAGTATTGCTGATGGCATGTTTCAAGGGGATGTCTGCATCGATACCAGGGCTATCTCCACATACGGGGATAGGTGCCTGGTTTCATGAAGACTCTCCGGGTTTCAACGACGATGCCCTTCTCCGCCGCGATGATGTCCAGGGAGGACATTGTTGACTCTCCAACAGCCACCAGCTCCCCCTTGAGGGTCAGTACCGCAACTGTACCCCCCTTAACTATGCTGTCATCAAGGCCTGCTACGCCTCCTCGGGCAAGGTCTGCGCCGTGGCAGATGGCGTCGACCGCAGAGTCAAGGATAACCACCCTTGGCAGGTGACCTGCAGCCACCTCCATGGGCAGTATACATTCCCTCAGGAAGCTCTCGTCTCCATCCTCCACCCAGAACTGGTAGGCGTCCTTGAGGTCATGGAGTGTTACAATCCCCTCCTCGGTGAAGGGTCCGACCCGTGTACGTCGAAGTTCCGCCATATGGGCGCCCACACCCAGGCCTCGCCTATATCATGGCAGTACTTACGTACATAGGTCCCTGCCTCGCATGCAATCCTGAAGAGCACATCCTGACCATCCATCTCCAGGATGTCTGCACTGTAGACCGTCCTGACACGGAGCTCCCTTTTAACAGCGGATTTGAGGGGTGGTATCTGGAATATTTTTCCCTGGAACTCCCCGAACACTTCACGTACTCTGTCCTCATCCACCTTCCTGTGCAGTCTCATAAGGCAAACATATTCCTTGGGGGCCTCGAGGAGGAGCTGCATGACCCTTGTTGCCCTGCCTATACCCAGGGGTAGGACACCCGTAACCCCGGGGTCAAGGGTGCCTCCGTGGCCAACCTTCTCTGCATTGAGAATGTCCCGCACCCATGAATCCACCTGGTGGGATGTGGGGCCTGCGGGTTTGTCAAGGTTAATGACACCATGTGATATGTGTGTCTGGATATCCCTTTCATAGGGAGGACATCCATAGTCGGGGTCTGTCCGAGACTCCCTTAACTCGATGAAGTTTGCCATGAAAGATACCTGCAAAAATAAGAGGTGGGTTTATTCAAGGGATTCCAGTTCCTTCTTTATCTCCTCAACATCCTCTGATTTGATTTCAATCTTCTTTTCGGTGGGTTCAAGGTGGTTTATGTTGCACCTTCTGTTTTTAACGTTGACTCCCACCACTTCAACAAAGTTTTTGTCGATGATGTCGAGTATCACACATTTTTCACCGGCTTCTCTTCCTGCGGTTTTTATACATACTCTTCCTACTTCTATTGCTGCCATTAAATCACCTCAGTAACTTTTATTATGATCTCAGCCACCCTATCAGCGTCAAAATGGCTGGTGTTTATTACAATGTCATACACGTCAAGGTCATCCACATCGATTCCATGAATCTCCAGGTACCTCTGGGCTTCACTCTCCTCACGTATGCGGATCTCTTCCTTCACTGTTTCAATGTCCTTGGATTCCCTTACACTTATACGCTGCGCCCTGACATCAAAGGGGGCTATCAGAAGAACCTTGAGGTCCGCCCTGGTGAAGTGTGCCGAGAGCCTTCCCTCAAGGATGAGGTCCTCATTTTCATCTGCAAGTCTGGCCTGCCTGCGATCTATTTCAATATCGATTTCAGGGTTTTCCTCGGCTAGTTTACTGAATTCCAGGAGGTCCATGTTCTTCTCAGCAGCCATCTGCCTGAACACGTCCCCCGCAGAAACGCATGGAATTCCAAGCCTCTCAGAAAGTATCCTGGCAACGGTTGTTGTACCGGTGCCTGCCAGACCACCGATGGTTATGATCATCAGGACCTTGCCTCTCTCTTGAAGACTTTGCGGGCGCAGCTTGAACAGTAGTACCCGCCGTATGGCCTGTTGGGTCTCTTCTTGGATTTGGCGAGTTTCCTTATCTCGTAGGGTCTTCCCCTGGGAACACCATGTAGTGGTTTTCCACATCCGGCACAGACATGCTTTGATGGTTTTTTCCTTCGGTAATGGATAACCGTTCTTCCTCCAGGGGTTTTCTTGAAGATTCTCTTATATGATCTGGATCTGTATCTTAATTCTGGCATTTTTAATCTCTCCTTAGGATTTACATTCCTTTAAGTCCCATGAATTTTCTGAAGATCTGGGACATTGCAAAGGAGCATAATATGTACCATCCCAGCCAGCCGATGGCATAAGCCGGTGCGTTTGGTGGCATGCCATAGAACATGTGCCACAGTGGGACAAGGAGCACATAGTATGCCACCTGGGGCAGTATCACCAGGGTATTCACTATATGGGGCTCCTGCCCCATCCAGTAGAAGACAAGGATTATGGGAAGGAAGGTGACGATCATGGGTTTGAATGACATTGTCATCATTTCGCGCTGCTTATCCATAAACTCCATCTGTTTCTTCTGGATCTCCTCCAGCGCCTGGACGTCATTCTTCTTCCTTGCCTCCATCATTTCCTGCTGGAATTCCTGCATCTCAGCCTTCAGGGATTCCAGTCTCTCCTGATCCACCAGGAGTTTGTTGGCCAGTGTTATGACAAAGGCCACAATGGTGGATATCAGGAAAACCGTGAATATGGGGTTCTGGGGGTTCGGGTCCATTGCGATGAAGGGTCCGAATACAGCGTTCAGCGCCCCATATACAACCTCGAGTACCATCTTAGCTTCCTCGTAGATCTGTTACATCAGAACACTTTTCATCTCACCAACTGCAGACTCAAGCTGGTTGTTATGATTCTTAACTATCTTTACGGTCGCCCCGGTGAGGGTTGCATAGGCCATTGCAGCGGCCCTGTTCATCTGCTGATGGAGGTCTATCTCCTGAAGGGACTCCATGTCCCTGTTCCTTGTTTTATCACTTATTCTCCTTGTGAAGATTTCCTCTGCATCCGCCTCTATAAGTATGAACATGTCCGGTTCCAGTTCCTCAAGAACCCATACCGGAAGCCCTGGTAGAAAACCAGCAGGTGTCTTTATTGTGCAGTGTGTGTCAACGATTATATTATTTTCCCGTGACCTTTCTCTTATACTTTTCGCAGCAGCCCTCTGTATATCCTTCTGGATGTCGGGGGAGAGTGTCCTGATCTCATCCCTGTGTTCAACAAGCCCCTTCTCAATGACTATCTCCAGCATCACGTCCCCGTAATTCACGCTGATGTAATCCAGTTCTTCAAGTGTGTTTTCGAGGACCGTTGTGCTTCCTGAACCCGGTATGCCTGCAACTACAACAACCTTCATGGTACCACTCCCATTAATCATTATTCACTTATCAGTCGCCCAGGAAGCTTCTAAGTACTGGATGCATGTCCATGAGCTGTTCCTGGGCTATCTCCTCATAGAGCCTGTAAACTATACCCACGGTTAGAAGTACCCCTGTTCCTCCACCCAGGGCACCTGTGAGATCAGCCACAAATGCAAGAAGCCCCACGAAGGCCCCTCCAAGGATGGTTATTGCAGGTATGTAACGTTTGAGTATCCTTTCAAAGTGTCCCCTGCTGCTCCTGAAGCCAGGTATCTGCATACCCATCTGGTAGAGCTGTTTTGCAACATCCTTGGATCCTATATTACTTATCTCAACCCAGAGCCATGCGAACAATACGCAGAGCCCTATGAACACGACAGCATAGAATATAACCCTGAAGGGGTCGAGGATTATTGCATCGAAGGACCTTGGTGCCGTAAGCAGGTATGCGAGGCCATTTACTGGCTGCCCATTAACCACGGTTCCCAGTATGGGGTACCCCAGTTTCTGGAATACGTTCGCCATTAACTGGACGTTGAGTAGCAGGGCGCTTGTGAGGATAACCGGCATGTTACTTGCATACACGAACCTCAGGGGGTACTTACCAACAGCACCCCTTGTGAGCCTCTTACCCCCTCCCATAGTGATGGGTATCTCGACGCGCATACTCTCTGCATAGACAACCACAAGGAAGACTGCAATAAGTGCAACCACAGGGAGCACATAGTACTGGAGGTCAGGGGCCTGTCCTGTTGTCAGAAGATATATCAAACCAGGTATCCTACCTGCAGGCACTCCTGGCTGAACCGGTGAAGAAAGCGGGTTGAAGGCACCGACTATGATCTCCTGAGACACCCCCGCTGCGATGAAGAGTCCCACACCACTACCGAAGCCCCACTTGGACACCACCTCATCAAGGAATATTATGAGTATTCCTCCAATGGTGAGCTGTAGTATCAGGATCCAGGTGAATGCAGGGGCTGCCGGTGCAAGTGAACCCGTCACCACAAAGATCAGTGCCTCGAAGAAGGTGAAGACAATGGCAAGGAGTTTCTGCAGTCCCTGGAAAAAGGCCTTATCCTCATGTTTCGAAAGATCCAGTTTAAGGATATTACCACCAACCAGGAGCTGGAGGATAATGGATGCTGAAACGATGGGTCCTATACCAAGGGTCAGTATTGAACCGAAGTTCCCTGCAAGCACCGCCCTCAGCTGGGCGAACTGGTCAACAGCCCCTGGGCTCAGCCCGTAGAGTGGTATCTGGGCCAGGAAGAAGTAGAGGATGAGTATTACTCCTGTCCATTTGAGTTTCTCCCTGAAGGGAACCCTGTAGCCCGGTGACTTGACCTGTGGTATTAATGAGAATATGGGGTCAAATTTTTCCTTCAACTGCTTCACTCCCTGCCTGAATCAGAGTTATTCTATGATTTCAGCCATTCCTCCGGCTTCCTCTATCTTCTCAGCAGCACTCTCTGAGAACTCGTATGCCTTCACATGCACAGGTCTTGTGAGCCTGCCGCTTCCAAGGATCTTTTCAAAGCCGAGCTCTGTAACGTCTATGACGATCATGCCGTTTTCTTCAACTGCAACGCCACTTTCAAGGAGTTCAGGTATCTTCTCATCAAGGTAAGCAAGGTTCACTGTTTCAGGTCTCTTTATGAGTTTCTGAGGCTTCTTGAACCCGTATTTTCCAAAGTGTTTGGGGTCGTACTTGACTATCCAGGACCAGTGGTGCTTGTGTCCGCCCGCCTGTCCTCTACCACCGCGGTGACCTGCTCCCCTTCTCTTCTTGGAGCATCCTCCGCCAACGGTTCGTGAACCCCTCATCCTTGTGATCTTTCGTCTTTTTCTGATCATCGGTAATTCCTCCGGATTAGATCATCCTTTTTAAAAGGTTGTTTATCTCTTCACCACGGTAACCCAGACTTCCACCCTCATTGAAGGCCTTCTTTATTGCTTCATAACCCTTCCTTGGGGGGTGCAGTCTGAATACAGGCTTTATACCTGCGTCTTCCAGTTTAACATCGCCCTGGAAGACTGCTTCCGCGAATTCCTCCACGGAATCGTAGTCTGTCTTTTCCTTTATGTAGTCGTCGGTTATTTTATCTCCGCCGATGATTCTTCCCCTTTTCATTATCATTGCCTTGAGGGTTTCCTGGTCGATTTCACCCCATGTTATGTAGTCCTTGGCCTTCTGGAGCATGCCAAGGTAGCTGGGTGTTTCCTCAACCAAGACGGCGTGGTTGATCCTGTTGAGCCTTAACATTTCCATGGTATCAGCTATGTCCCTTCGGACGCCTGCTGATCCCCTTACCCTTACTACTGCGAACATCTGCCATCACCTTCAGGTACTGCAAACACCAAGGTTTTTAAGGTCCTTTTCGCTTGCCTTTACTTTACTCAGCTGTTTAAGGGCGTCGAAGGTTGCCCTGGCAAAGTTAACCGTTGTCTGTGTCTGTCCACGGGTGTGTGACCATACATCGTCTATGCCTGCAAGCCTCATTATGGTTTTGCCCACGTCACCGATGGCCAGTCCAACACCACCGGGTGCCGGTATGAGGGTTACGCGGACGCTTCCGCTCTTACCTGAGACCTTGAAGGGTACCGTGTGTTCCCTTCCGCAGACACAGCCCCAGTCACCGCAGCCCCTCCTTACCTTTATTATATTGAATTTTGCATCGTCAACTGCCTTTCTGATTGCAGGTCCGACCTCTCTTGCCTTACCCTGGCCAAGTCCAACGTATCCGTCCTTGTTACCCACTGCAACTATGACCCTGAAGTTAACCTTCCTTCCTGATTTGTGCATCCTCTGGACAAGGTTAACATCAATCACTTCCTCTTCAAGGTCAGGAAGCAGGGCGTCAATTATTTCGAGTTCCATTATAGGGTGTCCCTCTTCAAAGATCTCATCGATGCTCGTTATGACACCCTCCTTGACAAGGCGTCCCAGGTTGGTCCTTGGCTCCCATTCCTCCATGTTGAAGTTCATAATCATACCTCTTCATCTATCCTTTTTTTGATTTCATCAAAGTGTTCTGGAAGGTCCACAGGGGAAAGACCCCTCTCAAGGTACCTTGAAAACCTCTTCTGCATCTCTTCATCATCAAGGGATTCCGCGTATTCCTTTATGTGTTCGCCCCTGATCCTGGATTCGTCAGGAAGTATTGCCTCTCCATGCGGCACGTTGAGTCCTGCGTCAACAGCTCCCTTGAGTGCAGCGAATACCTTTGAACCCCTTATGGCAGGTCTCATGCCTATGTCAAGCACAGCCTCTGTTATGCCTGCCTTCAGGGCTCTTTTACCGCACAGGTATCCTGTGAGGTATGCTGCTGCTGTGTTGGCTGTTGCTCCCTTCCATCCCATCTTCTGGAGCTGCTTTGAGTGGGCTGAAACAAGTGTTTCATCGCCCTCCATACCAACATTGATGATCTGTGCAATGACATGATATGTGGTTATCCTGACAACAAGCCTGGGCTTGCCTGTTTCTATCATCTTGTAACGGGCCCGGTAATCAGTTTTACCTTCCCTTCGTCTTCTGAATGCCATCTTATATCTTGGTCCATGTGCCAATCAAATCCCTCCTACCTCAGCATGTCATGGTCCCGGGCGTAGGTTTTCATGTAAGATTTGCTCTTAAATGCTCCACCCTTCGCCATCTTGTAGAGTTTACGGTAGGTGCTCCTGTTTATTTCACGGTTGTCCCTCATCTCCTTGAGGTCCTTCCTCAGGGCCCTTATGGTTGTCATCCATTCCTCTTTTTTAGGCCTTCTTGCGCCCTTGGCACCCTTTATGCTGCCCGGTCCTTTTCTTCTACCTTTCTTTTTCTGCTGGGCTATCTTCTTGGATCTGTAACTGCTTATACCCTTTTTTAGTTTAGCCCTTATAGCTCCGTCTTTTATTAGCTGCTTGACACCATCCCTTGTTATGGCCCCTGAAACCTCATCGATCCTTTCAGGGTCTATCCATATCCTGTTAACCCCTACTTTGAGTATGTCTGCAGCTAATCTTTTCTGAGTAGTAAGATTCATTCAAGAAACCTCCTTGTATTCAGCATTTTGCTGATAAACCTGAAAAAATTCAGGTTTCCCCTTAAATTTTTTTAGCCTGGTCTGTGAACCCTTTGACCAGATTATGGGTTGAGTACATTGATGCCGAGTTCCCTTGCCTTTTCAAGCATCAGGGTCTTTTTTCTGGCCCCTACTGTTGAGGCTATCCTCGCTGCCTGTTTCTCAGGTTCCAGTGCCTCAAGTTCGCTGAGGCTGGATATCAGGACATCCTCATACCCTGATGGATGGAGACCCCTGCCTGCCCGGGGTTTTCTGTAGCCTATTGCAGGCATTGCTGGTTTTCCCTTTTCGTATCTCCTCATTTTGCTTGTTCTTCCCCTGGGCCTCCTCCATTTTTCCCCTAGTTTTTTGTATCGGGCGTATTCCTGTCTTTTAAATTTTTTCTTCATTGAATCACCATCCCTATTCCTTGCTCACAAGGTATATGCCGTCCTGGAATACCCTTGGGTCCCTTCCCTTAATCCTTGTGGCCTGTTCGATGTTTGCCATTGTCTGACCAACGTCTTCCTTGTTGATGCCGCTTACTTCAACCTCATCTCCCTTGACCTGGACCTTTGTATCTCCAACTATCCTGGCCCTTCTTGGGTGGCGCTCACCAAGGAAGTTTTCTATTACAACACTATCCCCTGCCACCTTCACGCTCATCGGGAAGTGGGCGTAGACTATCTTCATACGGTAGGTGAAGCCCTCGGTAACACCCTTTATCATGTTGTTTATGTGGGCCTTCACCGTTCCCACCATTGCCTTGTCCTTCTTCTTTGGGAAGTTAACTTCAAGGACAATCTTATCGTCTTCCATTGACATTGAAATCTCTGAATGGTTGAATTTTCGGGAAAGTTCACCCATGGGTCCCTTAACACGGACTTCACCATCAATGGTGACGTCTACATCCTCAGGGATAGGGATTTCCTCCCGAATTAGAGCTGCTAGAACCATGTTTATCACCTAGTAGACGTATGCCAGCAGTCTGCCGCCGATGCCCCTGTCCTTTGCTTCCTTGTGGGTCATTATACCCTCAGGGGTTGATACTATTATTATACCGAAGTTCTTGGCTGGCAAGTACCTTTTTTCAAATTTCTCAAATTCGTCCTTTTTAACAGCGTGCCTGGGCTTTATAACTCCGCACTGGTTTATGTTTCCTTCCAGTTCAACGATGAATTTCCCTGCTCTGCCATCATCAACGTATTCGAATTCCCCGATGTAGCCTTCCTTCTGCATTGTCCTTAACACACGCCCTATCAGCTTTGAGGCAGGGGTTATCCTGCACCTGACGTTACCCCTTATCTCATTGTTCCTTATGTTTGTCAGGGCGTTTGCAAGAGGATCCATAAGAGTCACGGTAAACACCTCTGATTAGTTATACTTTTTAAATCCGATCTTCGGGGCAAGTTCCCTGAAGCACTGCCTGCACAGCATTAACCCGTATCTTCTGACCAGGGCAGAGTGGTCCCCGCATCTTGAGCATTTCCTTGATGCCTTTCCATATTTCCTTGGCAATACAATCACCTTCAAACTATTTTAACCTGGAATCTGTTCTTCATGAATTCCATTGCCTCTTCACGGCTGACCCTGTGCTTTTCAGGAACCTTCCTGCGCTGTATTCGTCTCCTCTTTATCCTGTGACCTGGTTTTTCAAATGTCACAGAGAGGTTCATACCGAATATCCCTATTTCCGGGTCGTACTTCATCCCAGGTATGTCAATGTGTTCATCAATTCCCATTGAAACATTACCGTACTCATCAAACTGTCTGGCCTTTAACTTGTTCCCTATTCCTTCAAGGAACATTTTAAGTATCCTTTCGGCCTTTTCACCACGGAGAGTGACCTTACATGCAATGGGCTGTTTCTTCCTTATACCGAACTCGGGGTTTGTGACCTTTGAGTGTGTCCTCACGGGTTTCTGGCCTGTCATCTCCTCGAGGAGTCTCTCAGCCCTTGCAAGCCTTTCACCCCCTTCACCTACACCTATGTTGAGGGTGACCTTGAATATCCTTACTTCCTCCATCGGGTTCATCTATTTCCCTCCTGGAAGTGAAATCACTGATTCATCCCTTCCGATGACAAAGACGTAATCCTTGAGTGTTAGGAATGTCTTCTTATCAGCTGTCTCAATAACGGTGGTATTTGGCATGGATGACCTTGTTATGTTTATCTTCTTGATCCTGCCGATCTCACCTGTGTGCCTACCGCCTGTAACAAGTCCTAGGCTGCCCTTCTCGAAGGGTATCCTTTCAAGGATCTCCTGGTCAGGTATGGATAGTTTAACAACATCTCCAACCCTGAATTCATTCTCTGAAAGGCAGTTTCGACCGTCGTGCATGTTCAGCTGTGTCCTACCACCCTTGAGGGTTGTCTTGTTGATTATCTTGCACAGTTTAAAGGAAGCCTTCTCCTCGTCGATCTCATGGAGAACCAGCCTTCCCCTCTCATCAGGCAGGACCCTGTACATTCCACCTGTTTTAGGTATGGTCACAACGTCCATGAACCCGACCGGGAACTTGTAGTTCTTCCTTGGCCTTCCATCCACCAGGATCTCACCGCTGTTTATGATCTTCCTTGCTTCCCTGGCATTGTCTGCAATTCCAAGAATATCCCTTACAATCACAAGGAGGGGCAGTGAGCTTTCAATGGCGTGGGGCCCGGGTGATGGTTTAACCGTCCATTTGTACTCCTTGGGATGAATGGGCCAGTGACTTGGTGCTTTGAAACGTTTAAGATGTTTTCGTGATGCCATTATTGCCATTTTTTATCCCTTCCGTTCTAAGATTTGAATCCTCTTTTCATCATCAAGGTTAAGATCCACTATCCTCAGGTTTGAGGGGTGTATCGGAAAGTAAACTGATGTCCCGTCAACCTTCTGGATTGTTGCTCCCTCAACATAAACCCTGTATCTCTTGAGATCCACCTTTTCCACTTTGCCTTCGTGTCCCTTGAAGTCGCCGCGGAGGACTTCAACCTTGTCCCCCTTCCTCAGTGGCAGGGACCTTCTACCGTATTCTTCCCTCAGTTCCCTGCTGAGGTTAGCGCTCATCATCTTGCGGCGAGCATGTAACGGTGCTTCATAAATATATTTCCTCTGTTTTCTGGGCTGTTTTGACATTATATCACCCTTACACTATTATGCTGGCTGCGCTTCCCACACTGGGCCACCTGTCTGCTGCCTCCTTTGCAACAGGACCCCTTATCTCTGAACCCTTAAGGACACCCTCAGGGCTCACTATAACTGCAGCGTTGTCCTCGAATTTCACCCTTAAACCATCAGGTCTCCTGTATTCCTTTTTCTGTCTTACGACAACAGCGTTGAGGACTTCTCTCCTCATGTCAACCGTTCCCTTCTTTACAGAGACCACAACCATGTCACCTACACCGGCTGCTGCCAGTCTTCTGCGGACACCCTTGTATCCCCTGACAGATATTATCTCAACTTCCCTTGCACCGGTGTTGTCAACGCACTGAAGTCTGGCGCCTACAGGTAATGCACGGGTAACCTTGGATGTAATTGCCTTCATTTCAGTCTTCCCCCTTAACCTCAACAACCACAAAGTTCTTTGTCTTGCTCAGGGGTCTGCACTCAGCAATCTTTACTGTGTCCCCCAGGTTAACCTCTATACAGTCAGGTTTGTGGGCTTTAATCTTGGATTTTCTCTTTTCGTATCTCTCATATTTGCGTATAAATTTGTAGAAACTCCTTTCAACCGTAACTGTCCTTTCTGCCTTGTCACTGACTACAGTTCCTTCCAGTATCTGACCCCTCAGAGGGAGGTCCCCATGGAAAGGACAGTTAGGATCACTACATTTAGATTTAGGTTCTGGAACATCAATGCCAACCATCATATCACCACTATGGTTTTCTAAATTTCTTCTTTATTCTCTCCTCAGGACGAGCCACCAGAGCTCTACCATCAATTTCAACCACTTCACCCTGCGGTGTTATGAAATGGAAGATGGCTATTTTCTTTGGAACCGTTATTTCCCTGCCATCCCCCATCTCAATTCTAAGGGTATTCCTGGTTTCATCCACGACTCTTCCAGATATCCCCTGAATGTCCCTGTGAACACTTCTAGCTACCGTAACAGAAAGGCCAATAAGTTCATGTCTGAAAATATTCCGGGGGGTTATCAAAGGGGACCCCCTACCTTATCTCGATTGTATCTGATGAAAAGCCCATTTCAGCAAGAACTTCCTTGACCTTCTTCTTATGGTCCCCCTGAAGTTCTATCTGGCCCTTCTTGGCGGTGCCGCCACAGGCACATTTTGCCTTGAGTATCTTTGTAAGTTCCCTTATGTCTATATCGTGTTCGTCGATGCCCTCGATGATGGTCATCAATTTACCGAATCTTCGTCTTACTGTGTAAACCTTCAGTGTCTGAACTTCGCGTGCTATTTCCTCGCATACGCAAAGTTCTTCCGGAAGACCGCATACATCGCAGATTTTCATTTATTTCTCCTTCTATTTTTCATTCATGATGGTGAGAACACGGGCTATTGTTCTTCGGATTTCCCTCATCTTGCCGGGGTTCTCATGAACACCGGCGGCGGCGCTCTTGGAAATGTATCGGGCGTATTCTGCTTTGAGTTCATCCAGTTTCTTCTGGATTTCCTCCCTTTCCATTTCCCTTATCTCTTCGCTCCTAAGTATTGCCATTTCAATCCCTTTCTATTATCATTGATATGAATCTGCAGATATATATTATTTTTCAGATTCTTCACCATCTTCGTCCTGTGTCTCTGCTTCCTCTTCGGCCTCAAGTTCCTCTTCAAGTTCCTCAATGTCCTCAAGCTCTTCAAGTTCCTCAATGTCCTCAAGCTCTTCAAGTTCCTCGATATCCTCAAGCTCATAGACCTCTTCAAGGTCCTGGATCTCATCCACAGGTTCCTCTGAAGGAGCTTCCTGAACCTTTGGGGCTTCTATGTCCACCTTGTCTGGAAGAACAACATCTGGAGGCATTATGCGTACGTATACTCCAAGAACTCCTGGTTTAAGCTGCACAGTGGCGAATCCTTCCCTTACATGCTTTGTTGATGGTTCACCGCATTTCTTTATGTATCCATCAGTGAACTTTGCTGTTGCTGAACGGGCGCCCCTTATCTTACCTGAAATGGTCACTTCAACTCCCTGGGCGCCTGCGGCCATTATCCTCCTCATTGTGGTGTAGGCAACCCTCCTGAAGTGCATTCCCCTCTGGAGCATGGCTGCTATCTTGTGGGCCATTATCTTGGGGTTGAGTTCAGGGACATCAACCTCCTTGACCTCAACCTGGGGGTTTTCGAGGTCGAACTTGTTTTTGAGTTTCTGGGTTATGGTCCTCACTGTCTTACCTCCACGACCTATGACCATACCAGGCCTTTCAGCGTAGACCACGACCATGGTACCCATGGGTGTGACCTGGACGTCCATGCCACCGTAGCCGGCCCTTTCAAGCTCCTTTTCCAGGAATTCATCTATCCTTGTTCTTCTGAGACCCTCGACGACAAAATCCTTTTCTATCAAAATCTACGCCTCCCCCAGAACTATCTGAACGTGTGTTGTTGGTGTGTTGAATGGTGTTGCTCTTCCAAAGGCCCTCGGTATCCAGCCCCTTATCACAGGTCCTCTGTGGCTGGATATGTGGATTATCCTTAGCTTCTCTGTGTCAAGTCCCTTGTACTCTGCATTTGCCTCGGCATTTTCCAGGACCTTCAGTATATGGGTCGCTGCCTTTACAGGGTAGCGGCCGCTGGCCCATCCTGTAAGGCCCCTCCTGTGGCCCACCTTCCGGTTGTATCTCTTGAATGCCACCGGTCGCTCCATGTTGATGACCTCTTCAAGGTACTTCCTTGCCTTCTCCACTTCCATTCCTCTGATCTCCCTGCAGATCTCCACTGCGTGCTTTGGTGAAATTTTAAGCTGAGTTGCTGACGCCCTGGCTGTTCTGGACTTATCTTCATCTTTATAAGCGTATTTAACCTTAGCCATTGTCTAGTCTCCTTATTTAAGAGGCACGAACATTGATGATCTGGTAGCTCCCATACCGGGATCTCCGTGCTCAACCTTCTTCCTTGTGGGTGCGAATTCACCGAAGTAACAGCCGATCATTTCAGGCTGGATTGTGACCTCAACGAATTCATTGCCGTTGTGGATTCCAAAGGTCATGCCAACCATTTCAGGCAACACTATCATGTCCCTGCAGTGTGTCCTGATTACAGGGGGTCTTCCCTCGGTTTTTCCTTCCTTCTTTATTTTCCTTATCTTCTCGAGTACCTTCTTCTGCCTTGGCAGGAATCCCCTTTTAAGGGACCTTCTCTGCCTTGATGGGAACAATTTTATAACATCGTCAAGTGGCATCTCCTGCAGTTCTTCCAGGGTGTAGCCACGATACCTGAATTCTTTACGTGCCAATAGGTCACCTCCTATTTATCTCCTTTTCCCTGTTCTTCTGGCAGCTATTGAACCAACCTTTCTTCCTGGAGGAGCATGCCTTGAAACAGTTGTTGGCCTTCCTGGGTGCTGTCTGTTTCCACCACCATGAGGATGGTCGACTGCGTTCATTGCAACACCCCTGACCCTGACAGACTTCTTACCCTTTGCCCTGAGGGCATGGTACTTCTTACCGGCCTTCAGGAATGGTTTCTCCCTTCGTCCTCCTCCAGCAACAACACCAACGGTGGCCCTGCACTGGGGGTTCAGTGCCTTGAGTTCACCTGATGGGAGTTCAATCACTGCCTTGTCAGCATCATGGGTGATTAGAGAAGCATATGTACCTGAGGACCTCACAAGTTTTCCTCCGTCCCCTGGCCTGTTCTCAATATTGTATATGGGTGTCCCCTCAGGGATCTGGCTGAGTGGAAGTGAGTTCCCGGGTTTTACCTTTGCCCCGGCACCGCATTCAACTTCATCCTTGAGTACAAGTCCTTCAGGGGCAAGTATAAGGTTCTTCTCACCATTCTCAAATTTAACAAGGGCTACAGGGGCTGTTCGGCCCGGGTCGTGCATTATGTCAACAACACTCCCCTTAAGGCTTCCCTCACTCTCAAGGGAGTCGTAGGCCCTGTATTTTATTTTCCCCTTGAAACGGTGGGATGCGCTTCTGTAAGTAGGAGTCCCCCTTCCTCTCCTCTGTGATATTAATCTTTTTCCCATTCAAATATCCTCCAGATAGTTTTTAGAATACTCCCAGTTTAACGGCTATGTCCTCTGCACTGTGTTCCTTTGCCAGTTTTATGTAGGCGAGTTTATGGCCCTTGGGGGTTACCTGTGTGTTAACCCTCTCAACCTTAACCGCGAAGAGTTCCTCAAAGGCCCTTCTTATGTCCTTCTTTGTGCTTTTCCTCATAACCACGAATGCCAGTTCATTGTTCTGATCTATAAGGTTCATGCTCTTTTCTGTGACATGTGGTTTTACAATAACAGCATATGGATCCATATTTACACCCGTAATCTAATTTTTTACTGGAACAGTCCCTCAAGTTTTTCTATCGCTGATCTTGTAAAGATGGTGAGCCTTCCAGGGTGGGTTCCGGGGGCAAGGAGTTCTGCATTGAGGTTTTCAACCGTTACAACATCGACGCCGGGGTGGTTTCTTGCACCGAGTGCTATACCCCTATCCTCACCGACCACTATGAGGGGTCCTTTTGGTGACCTGTATTTCCTTCCCCTCATCTTTCCCTTACCTGCGCGGATCTTTTTACCTTCCTTTGCCTTTACTATGTCATCCATGATGCCCAGCTTCCTGAAGACTTCCCTTGTATCAGCTGTCCTTTTAATCTTTGAGAGTTCATCGTTAACCACCAGGGGGACCTGGGGCAGGTTCTCTATCCTGTGACCCCTTGCCTCAACAAGGTCCCTTCGTGCTGTTGCGGCTATTGCTGATCTTATGGCCAGTCTCCTTTCCTTCCTGTTTATCCTTTCATGGTAGTTCTTCTGTGGTCTTGGTGGATGGGCCCTTCTACCTCCAACGGCCTGCGGGACGAACGCTGCCCTTGAACCGTTCTTTATACGTGGAACCATGGCAACACCGCGTCCGGCACCGTAGGACTTTGCTGAAGTCCTTTTACCTGCCATCGGGTCAGGTCCCCAGGGCTGTACCCTTGCTGTCTGTGCCGAGATAACAGCCCTCTTTATCACGTCTGGTCTGAACTCTTCATTGAATATTTCAGGAAGTTCCATTTCGTCTATGGCTTCACCTTCCAGGGAATAAACCTTGATCTTCATTTTAAACCACTCTTATACTCCTTGTTTTGATGCTGTGCTGATGTAGTTGATCTGGGGTGCCTCCTCCTGTTTACCGGCAGCCCTTATTGCCTTCCTGAGTACCACAAGCCTCTTGGTCGGGCCCGGTACTGACCCCTTAACCATAATATAATCGTTCTTCACAAGACCGTACCTTACAAAGCCTCCCTTCGGGTTTACATGGTCTGCTTCTTCAGCATCTCCTATCTTGAGTATCTGTTTGTTGTACTCTGTCCTTCTGTGGTAACCCATCTGACCGGCCTGGGGGACGGTCCACATTGTCCTTGATGGTGTCCATGGACTCAATGAACCTATGTGTCTTCCCTTACTGCTCCTTGCAGCCTTACCGTACTGTATCCTTATACCCCATCTCTTAACAGGGCCCTGGAATCCTTTACCCTTTGTGACTGCTATTGCATCAACAAAGGCTCCCTCTGTGAATATCTCTGATGCCCTGATGTCCTTTCCAAGGACTTCGAGGGCGTATTCAAATTTCTCTTCAGGTGTCTTTCCTCCGAGACCGCATTCGAATACTTCGGGTTTCTTTTTAGGCACGCTTGCAAGCCTGGGGTTTGTGTGAACTATAACCCTTACGTCTGCCACGTGTTCCATGTTTGACCTTATCTTCTCAATTGCAGCTTCCTGGTCATAGTCCTCTGCAGGCGGGGTGAGTTTCCTCCTGAGATCATCCTTGGTACTCTTTGCAAGGACTTCCCCGAGGGTTTTAAGTCCTCTGCTTGTCTTTTCATAGGCCCTTACAGCCATGACGGTAAGTGGCGGTACCTCAAGGATGGTTACAGGTGTGGAGACTTCCATTCCCTCTGTGGGGGAATTCTTTCTGTTGTCAATCATCATGACATGGGTCATCCCTGCCTTGTAGCCTGCCAGGGCAAGCAATCCCGGCTCATCCACACTGGGCCATGACTTGACCCTAGGGGTTTCCCTTGCCGCCCTTTTTCTTGGACTGAATGCAACTGATCCTTTTCTTGGTTGATGATGTCTAGCCATAACTTTACCTCCTTACATCATTTCCTATGGGTTCATCAATCTGAGTTAGCATGTTAAATATTGAAAGAGTAGCCATAACGGCCTCTTCAGTCCTTACAGTCTCCGTGCACTGTCCTGGAATGGTGTTGACATTTATGTCTGCCCTGACCTCTGGTAATCCCCTGTAAGGACCGCCAAACAGGATGGTCACTTTCCGCGCCCCATCCATCTTTGACTTTACTTCATTAAGAATAGAAGTAATGGGCGAAGCATACCTGGATGTTGCGATCACAACATCCGCGTCTACTGTTTTAAGGCTTTTTGCGATATCCCTGCGGGTATCCAGTACCTCATATCCCCAGTAGGTGTCCTCTGGTTCATCTGGCTCTATCTGTATTTCCTTACCCATCCTGGTGATCCGGAAACTCATTACCCTGTTTACGCTGAGTTTTTCTCTGCACAGTGCAAGTTTATCTGCGCCGATATCCACAAGAGTTCCTTTTTTTACCCTTTTAACTGTGAGACCCTGTCTGTACTCTCCCGTAACCGGCTTTCCAGTTGGGTGATGAGGAGTTCTCAGAGGTGGGAGTATCCCCACATGTTTCAACTCCTTCATTATCGGGAAAACCTTCCTTCGAAGGTATTGAGGTGTATCCATATAAGATAGGATATCCCTAATAAACCTTGCCTCTCCATCTGCACCATCGCGATAGATCACAATGCGCTTAACCCCGAATATTGAAGCGGCCCTTGCAATAAGACCCACCTTGTAGGTCTTAAGTTTAAGATCCTTTGTTTCCGCTGTCAGTGAATCCGGGATGAATATGGACAAATCTAATTCATTCATTTATTAATCTTTGTCCCGATCTTTTATAAATATTTTCATAATGCAGACTGGGCAAGTAAAGCCACAGACCACATCATATACTCCTGTATACAATGCGAGCGGATTCACCGCAAATTTGCAATAGGTACTAAAAATTGTACGGTGGGGGTATTTAAAGTTTCCGTTATCATGTCACATGCGGATGGAAGGGAGCAGACATCTCCACGGCAGGGAACCATCCGTGACCGTAGAGGGTTCATGGTGTGTAAAGAGGGAGTTATGGAATCATATAGGATGATATGGTTTATCCACATTTTCTAGGAGTTATGGAATCATATACGATGATATGGTCCAAATAAGAGGGAAGCCCCCATGATGATCTAATATCTTATGAAATCATATACTCTCAATCCTGAGAACAACCACATTAACAGTGGAAACTTCCTCCCTGTGGAAGCTGTAGGTCCTCGGTATCGGGAACCTGAGGGGCATCCTGTGGGTGACCCTGCCTCCAAGCTTCTCATAGTATCGGCATACAAAGTCCTCTGCCCCTGCCATGTGAAATGAGTATATCACCCTGCCAAGGGACAGCGCAGTCTCCATGAAGACCCTGTCAGCACCCCTCTCAGCCCTCTCCTGGGAACCGAAGGGAGGGTTCTGAATTACGGTATCTGCCGGTTCAATGCCCGGAATGTCCTGGCCCATAGACCGGATGTCCGCAGCGATGAAGGTCATGTTCTCAAGTCCAAGATCATCTGCCATTGCCCGGGCCACTTTCAGGGCCTCCTCATCAATATCAACACAGTAAACATGTTCTGCACCCAGAAGGGCCGCTCCGATCCCCAGCATCCCTGTACCGCAGCCAAGGTCAATCAGGCGCCTCTTCTCAATATCCCCCATGCTCCTTGCCGACCACAGAACCTCAGCGGCGATGGGGGCTGGAGTCAGGTACTGTTCAAGTTCAGGATCGGGTCCAGGATGTGGGGGGATTTTTTCAAGAAGCATCTCAAGGTGTCTTTTCCTCTTTATCATACAGTCACCATCTCCAATAAGACCATATCATACAACAAAGCAGATCAACCCCCTCCAGGCATAGAACCCCCGTATATATAATATAATAACTGGCTTTACAGTTAAAAAGAGGTAGCTCCATATATACTTGTATGATATCCAACTACAGGATGCGGTCACATGTTCAGTAAAATCCTTGTTGCAAACCGTGGTGAGATAGCGATAAGAGTTATGCGTGCATGCAGAGAGCTGGGAGTCAAGAGTGTGGCGGTCTACTCAGAGGCAGATAAGAACGCCCTCTTCACCAGATATGCTGATGAGGCCTATGAAATAGGAAAACCCGCCCCCTCCCAGAGTTACCTCCGTGTGGACAGGATCATTGAGGTTGCTGAAAAAAGCGGTGCAGAGGCAATACACCCCGGTTACGGTTTCCTTGCAGAGAACCCCTCCCTGGGTGAGGAATGTGAAAAACATGGCATCAAACTCATAGGGCCAAGGAGTTCAGTTATAGAGGCTATGGGTGATAAGATAACCTCAAAGAAGCTCATGGAAAAGGCCGGGGTTCCGGTGATCCCCGGGACAGAGAAGGGTGTTGACAGCCCCGACGATGCTGCCAGGATAGCTGATTCCATCGGCTACCCGGTCATCATAAAGGCCTCTGCCGGTGGAGGGGGTATAGGTATGAGGGCCGTCTATGAGGAGGACGAACTTGTAAGGGCCTTTAAGTCCACAAGATCAGTTGCTGAATCCGCCTTCGGAGACCCCACCATCTACATAGAAAAGTACCTTGAAAAACCAAGGCACATCGAATTCCAGGTAATGGCAGATGAATCAGGTAAAGTTATACACCTGGCGGACAGGGAGTGCTCAATACAGAGGAGGCACCAGAAACTCATAGAGGAGGCACCATCACCCATCATGACCCCTGAACTGAGGGAGAGGATGGGTTCAGCAGCTGTCAGGGCAGCTGAATACATCGGGTATGAGAATGCTGGAACCGTTGAGTTCCTCTACTCAAAGGGGGACTTCTATTTCCTGGAGATGAACACAAGGATACAGGTGGAGCACCCCATAACCGAGGTGATAACCGGTGTTGATCTTGTTAAGGAACAGATAAAGGTTGCTGCCGGTGAGGAGCTGGAGTTCTCACAGGAGGATGTGAGTATAAGGGGCCATGCCATTGAATGCAGGATAAACGCAGAGAACCCCCTTGCAGACTTCGCCCCGAATCCTGGTAAGATCACGGGTTACAGGTCCCCCGGGGGTATAGGTGTCAGGGTTGACAGTGGGGTTTACATGAACTATGAGATACCCCCATTCTATGACTCCATGATATCAAAACTCATAGTCTGGGGCATGACCCGTGATGAGGCAATAAACAGGATGAAAAGGGCCCTCAGCGAGTACATAATCCTGGGGGTTAAGACAACCATACCATTCCATAAGGCGATAATGAGGAATGAAGCCTTCAGAAGGGGGGAACTCCACACCCACTTCGTCGATGAGCACCGGAGAGGAATAGACGCTGAGATGGAAAAAATCGTTAAGGAGGATCAGGAGATGGTTGAACGCCTCCAGTCAACATTCCTGCCATCAAAGAAGGTGGCTGCCATATCCGCAGCCATAGGAACATACATGCATGCCCGGAGGGGGTGATGTTATGGGAGATTATGATCCATGCAGCGTTAAGGCAAAAACGAGTTACATAGGTCATAGAATTGAATGCTTTGATGAGGTTGACTCCACAAACAACGTGGCGAAGCGCCTGGCTGAGGAGGGTGCCTCTGAGGGCACGGTTGTAATTGCAAAGACCCAGTCCCGTGGTCGTGGCAGGAGGGGGAAACCCTGGATATCACCAGAGGGCGGTATCTGGATGTCAATCATCCTGAGGCCTGAGGTACATCCATCAAGGGCCCTCCTCCTCACCCTTGTAACCGGAGTTGCAGTTGCAAGGACCCTGCAGGATGAATGTGGCCTTGAAGTTGGTATAAAATGGCCCAATGACATCCTTATAGGGGACAAAAAGGTCTGCGGAATACTTACAGAGGCCCATGTCCGTTTCAACACCCTGGAATATGTTGTTGTGGGCATCGGTATAGATACCAATGTGGATGTGAAGGCATTCCCTGATGACCTCAGGGAAGGGGCGACTTCACTTAAAAATGAGCTCAAAAGGGACATAGAATCCGGTGCATTGATAGAAAAGTTCCTTGAAAACTTTGAGGATGTCTATAACTCATTTAAAGATGGTGAAATTGATGAGATTCTATCCGAATGGAGGAAACTGTCCAAAACCATCGGCAGTAGAGTTGAAATAAGAAAACAGCTCGGTGAGATTGTATATGGTGAGGCTGTTGGTATAAACAGTGAGGGGGCCCTTATCCTTGAACTCGATGATGGTACCCTGAGGAAGATAATATCAGGGGAGTGCATACACCACTGATAAACAATTACTTCTATTTTTTAAGAGGCAGAGCTGCCCATTAAATCTAATTAAGTAAATTACAGCCTAATAAATACCTCCGGAATCTTGCAGCACGCCTTAATAAAATCTAATTCTAAATTAGGCATTTAATCAGTTAAAACGAAATTTTGAGGACCTTATGCTGTTTCTATGATGGCGGGCTTTCCAGACGCCCCCTGTACTTTGAAGGGCCTTCCAGTTATCCTCTCGGCCAGGAATATGTTGGTCTCTGCGTGAAGGGTTAATTCATATGTCCCCACCCTTGAAGATCCGGCCATTGCAATGTAGGGTACTATCTGATCACCCATGTACCTGTCAAGGGGGCTTCCAGCTTCAATAAACCCCAGGAGCTCCTTTGCGGCTTCTGATCCTACCAGCTCAGCCCTTTTACCCGGCCTCCCAAGTGATGTTGCGCCAAGTCTCGTGTTACCCCCCGCCCAGAGGGTTATCCCCGAGCCCCTGCCCAGGGGACAGTCGGCTTCCTCTACAGCTATATCAACATCAAGACCCGTCTTCCTTAAAACCCTGAGGGCTTCATCTGCCTGTCTTTCAGCCACATGGAGCGGCAGGTTTCCTGCGTGGGAGATACCGGCTATGAAGTCAATTTCTGCATCCTCAAGGATGATGGGTTTTAGTTCTGACGGTTCTATAGTTGCCCTCACCCTTCCGCCGCCGCGGGGATAGTAGCCCCTCTGAATGAGTTCCAGCCTGGCACAGTAACCCATCTTCTCCAGTAGTGGCAGGGTTACCTCTGAAAGGTAATCGATTGTGGGGGCCCAGAGAACATCGGTACCCCCTGATACCGTGACATCAAGTCTGCCATCAGCTGCCGCCCCTGCAATCAGGATGGCCTGGAGTACCAGGCCCGTGCTTCCTGCTGTTTTAACGTCGAAGGTGAAGTTCCCGCCGCCTATGGTTCCCGGTGAAAATTCAAGTTCCTGGGATCCGAGTTCATCCCCCCTAAGGGTTCCATCACTGATTTCTGCAATGGCCCTTACAGCTGTAAGGTGCTGATGTGAAAGGCCTTTACGGGGCCTTCTGGCCCTTATACTGTGTATCCGTATCCTCCTGGAGGTTACCGCTGCAAGTGCCACCGATACCCTTACAACGGCACCCCCTCCCTCACCGTAGGATCCATCAATAACTATCAGATAAGATACCTCCCAATTAAGCTACCAGGAGATGGAAAATCAGCCGAATATGGTTCTCCTCATTGCCGAAGCATCATCGATGATCCCTGCAAGCTTCCTCATTGAATCAGTGAGCGCAGACTTTATGGCCTCTGCTCCAAGTCTTCCTGCATCCGCGGCTGCAAGGTCCAGCCTGATGGTCATTGATGCCCCCGGCATTCCAGCCGCAGGTATTGTGATTATCCCATGGTCCTCAAGGAGTATCATTGCAAGGGCCGCGGAGAGATCCTCACCGCTCCATGTTGAGCCGTATCTCCTCCTTAGGGACTCTGTTCTGATCATGATACCTGTCGGTGTCTCCTCAATGTCAGGGTCATCCATCATCTCAAGGAGCTCCCCTTTCCTTTCAAGGGCTTCAAGGATATCTGAAGGATCAAAATCCTCAAGGGCCCTTACCATTGCAGCTATAAGGGGGGGCTGCGCCTCAAGTCCAAACTGATACGCCTTTGACTTCACCCTGTCAATGAGGTCAGCCCTGCCTGCCATCAATCCTCCCCGCGGACCATGCATGAGTTTATCCGTGCTTGTAACTGCAAGGTCAGCGCCCAGGTCGCAGGCCCTCCTCTGATTAAATATAACCGTCCTCAGCCTGGCTCCCGATGCATCGTCCACGAGGACAGGAATGCCTGCATCACCGGCCCTCCCTATGATGTCCTTGAGAAGTGATTCTGAGATGACCCGGTGGTCCATTGTGGAGCCTGTTACAACAACAAGGCTGGTGTCTTCAGGGAAGGGTTCTCTGAAATCATCGGTTTCATGGTACCTTACAGATGCAAGCTCGGCGCTCAGAGGGACCGATGGATGGGATGGCATCTCAGGGAGATAGTGTATCAGCGCTGAACCTGGCTCTGTGATTGCAAGTACGGCTGCAAGTATTGCGCTGCTTGTCCTGTTGAATGCAGCAACCTTCTCCCCTCCAAGGTGCCTTACACCCGCCTCCTGGAGTCTTTCCTCGAAGACTGCCGGCCCCACATAGGTTTCAAGGAGGGCCATGTCATCCTCATCAAGGGAGAATCCGCCTGAGAGCCCTGTAAGGTCATAGATGCCGCTGCGGCCATGATCACCTATACGTTTCCTTATTATTTCAAGGGCGTGTTCCCTGCGTTTAACCTCATCCATGATGTCTTCAGTAAGCATCCCTTCACCTTTTAAAGTTCACACACAGCAGTTCCAGTATATGTCCATCTGTTCCTAATGTTCCTCAGATGGCCGGGGTCTTTTTGCCCTGCTGTTCTCTGATTTCAGGATTATTGCATGGTCTGCAGAATTCTGAAGTGCAGCGCTGAATCCTGGTTCAGCCCCTATAACAAGGGTGTTCTTGCCATTTTCCTTTGCCTTGTTGATTATGGGGAGGAAATCAGCATCACGGGTCATGAGGGCTATTATATCAATATTAGGGTTGTAAATCAATTCCATGGCTTCAACAGCCATGTAAACATCGGTATCTCCTGCAACAACAATAGGTGTAAAGCCCTGGTTAACGATTGCCTCTATAAGTTTATCAGAGGCGTACTGGTTTAAAAGAACCTTTCCAACCCGCATGTTTCCGTATTCAGATAATATTTTCCTTACAAGGTCAAGGTTGAGGCTGAACTCCTTCCTCAGCATGTTAGGTCCATCAACAAGGAGGCCTATGTTTTTCTCCCCGCCCTCCTTCTTCTTTATAGGGATGTATTCCTTAAGGAAAGTCAGTTTCTCAAAACTTCGCATGGTATTGAATCCTCCACTAAAAAAATTCAGTCATGATAATTATCGAACTCATTATAAATAAAGTTAAGTAATAGGGGAAGGAAGGCGCCAGTTACTCTATTTCAAGGGACAGCTCATCCTCAAAGAGATCCTTCACAAGCATGAGGGAATCTTCATCCAGCTGTTTAACCGCAGCATCACCGCCCTCATTGTAGTAGTACTCGGCATTAACTATTTTACCCTCATCATTGAGGTAGAGGAAAAGACCATCATAGTATTTATCAGGATTGGCTGATGGAAGAAATATTTCAATCCTCACAAGGATCTCTGAACCGCATATGCTGTTATAGAAGTTTTCTCTTTCTTCATCATTCTTCAAAAGTTTTTTAAAATGATTTATCCTCTTTTTAAGTTCCCTTTCAATCTTTTTATCAGACATTATATCACTCGCAGAGTTAATCCCAAGAATGAGTTGTTTTTACCCTTAATTTGATTTCTCATATATAATTTTTGCATGCCTTGGAGGCATCAGATAAACCATCAGGGATGTATCGTTCCATGCCCTGATGAAGACCGCTGGGAGGATTTCAAAGACCTGAAAAGAAATGGGGCGACCATCCACTGCCTCATCCGCCATTTAATATGTATCGGATGCTCCCATCAGGACAGTGCCTCAGGATATCAGTTCCAGGGGGTTGTCCCTGCACATCCTGATAATATCCTCATCCCTGAACCCCTCCATCCTCATGAGGTGTATGAATTGCTTCAGACCATCCATGGGTGATGGGTTGTGTCTCTGTCCAAAGTCAGTGGCTAGGATGCACCTCTCCGGTCCAACATACCTCACGGCTTCAGTAATCCTCCGGAAGTCGAGTCCATCATGCCGTGGCATGCAGGCGACAAGGCAGTGCTCAAGGTAGGCCCTTCCTGACATCTCCTTCTGCTCCTCAAGGCTGGCTCCAACCACTCCGGTGAGGGGATGATTGACTATAACCTTCCTGATACGGTACTCTGCTGCAATGTCAAGTACATGGAATATCTCATCCGGTTTGAGGTGTCCTGTCCCCAGGACCATGTCATGTTCCCCTATTATTCCCATTATCTCATGGAGGTCCCCTGTCACGTTTCCGGCTGAAACCGTTGGGAGCCAGACAAACCTGCCCCCCATCCGGGCCGCTGCCCTTACCGCATCAGGGTTCAGTCCCCCCACAGAATCATTGAGGGTGACACCGCCAAGAACCCTCATACCGGTTGCCTCCGATGCCAGCCTGGCCCTTCCTGCAGTTGACTCAACATGGCTCTTGATCACAACAGCCTCCATGCCCTCCCTGAGGGCTGCCGATGCAAGCTCAAGGTCATTCAGAAGCCTCTCCCTTACATCGGGGGCTGTGTGGATGTGGGTGTCCACAAGGCCATCCAGTTTAATATGGAAAGAAGATTCGAAATCAAACATGGATCCACGTCCCGAACAGTGCACATGATGGTTAAGACTTCAGTGAAGGATTTTTGATGGTTCTTGGCTTCCTAAAGTATCTTCTGGACTTCAAGATCAGGTTCGCTGACTGTATCACTGTAAAGGCTCCTCCCCCTTGAGTCCATTGCAACCACCAGGGGTCCAAAGTCCTCCACCTCAAGTTCCCATATGGCCTCGGGGACTCCCAGGTCAAGCCAGTGAACAGCCTCTATCCCCTTAACCGCGGCACCGTAAAGGGCTGCGCATCCACCAACCGCTGCAAGGTAGACGGCCCCGTGCTTCATGAGGGCCCTTCTTGTATCTTCATCCATCCCCCCCTTACCTATAACCGCCTTCACACCCATCCCTATAACCTCCGCCTGGAATGGGTTCATCCTGCTGCTTGTGGTTGGACCCACAACAACCATCCTGGCAGGGGGCTTCTCTATGGTCCCTTCAGGGTTTTCTATTTCACCCTCAAACCTTATGATGGGGCCCGCATGGAATATCACGGATCCCTCAATATCGAAGGGCGCACCCCTCTCGATTATCCTTTTATGGGCTCTGTCACGTGCTGTGAATATCTTTCCTGTGATGTAAACAACATCCCCTGCTTTGAGTTGGGCTGTCTCATCTGCAAGTGGTGTTTCAAGTTTAAGCTCCATGAGAAACATCTCCATAACGTATAAATGATCCTGAATAAATTAATAGTGAGCATCTCTAATTAAATTTTCCAGGATACCCAGAATCATGATAGAGGTAGAACATGTCAAGTATGAAGAATGTTACGGATCTCTCAAAGTACATCATGACACTCCCTGAAACCAGGGTGTCGCTCCTCTCAATGATTTTTATAAGTTTCATTGTTGGTTCCCTTGGTTTTCTCATTGACCTTGTGCCCGGGACCAGCGCCCTCCATGACATACTCTATGGTGGTGCCAACGGTGTCCTTGTGCTGGGCTTCAGTTCAATAATGGCCGGTGCCATCACACAGCCCTGGGTGAACTCCCTTGGCGGCAGAAGGATGAAGATGAAGCAGTCCATGTTCCTTGCATTCTTCTCAATGATGATATTCTCCCTAATCTATCTTGCAGGGTGCATCATTTCATCCCTGGTGAAGAGTGACCTCATACTTGACTCAATAATACTTGGCTCCGCGGTTATATTCGCATTCCGCCTCCTGGTCATCTGGGGCACATCAAACATAAGCTTCATGAATTCAACCCTGGTGTCCTCGGTTCAGCCGTTACTCATCGTAAGCATGAACATAGTTGTGGCCTTTCTCAGTTTAACCACGAATATTGGCTACTTCAGTGTCATCGGATTCCTGCTGAAGATAATCATAGCCTCGGCGATACTCATCCTTGCAATCTACTCCTTTGTAATGGTTGTAGAGTCCCCCATGAGGAGGAACCTGGGGGTTGGTTCGCTGGAATTCCTGAGCCTCTTCCTCTCACATATAACCGAGGACTCACCGGAACTTGAGGGAATCTTCACTGAGATAGGTGAACCCGTGGACACCCTTGCAGGTGTTGTGTCCTTTAAAACAGCTTCGGGATTAAAGGCCCTCCTCATAAGCCCCTCGGTGCACCCTGGACCCATCGGGACCATCGGCGGGGCTAACATGCCAACCATCCTTGGAGAGAGGTTCGGTGTATTCACCATGGTTGCCCATGGACCCTCAACCCATGACTTCAACCCTGTATCTTCAAGGGAACTGGTGAAGGTTGAAAATGCCGTTAAAGGCGCCCTTAAAGACATGGAGTATACTGATGAGGTGAGTGAGTTCAGGCGTTCGGTGAAGAACCATGCCACCGTGGGTTTCCAGTTCTTTGGAGAGGACCTTCTGCTCCTTGCAACCATGGCCCCAGAGGGTTTTGATGATATAGAATTCGGGGTGGGGCTTTCAATGATGAACCTTGCAAGGAGCCGGTGCGGGTCACGGAACGTGGTTATGATTGACTGCCATAACTCCTTCAGGGGCGAATCAGGCCGCATACTCCCTGGGAACCCAGAGGTCTTTGACTTCCTTGACGCTGTTGAGTCAATTGAATGCCCACCCGAAAGGTACTCTCTGAGGG
The DNA here is from genome assembly GCF_025397995.1 of Methanothermobacter wolfeii. Taxonomy (NCBI): domain Archaea; kingdom Methanobacteriati; phylum Methanobacteriota; class Methanobacteria; order Methanobacteriales; family Methanobacteriaceae; genus Methanothermobacter; species Methanothermobacter wolfeii. The sequence continues at coordinate 416,031 of NZ_CP104550.1, read as the reverse complement.
TGGGGTGCGCCCACAGGCCAATGGATGGGCTTTCAAAGGAGGATGGTGTTGGCAGGAGCGGTGTCAAGGTCCTGGTGGTTGAAGCGGGTCCGCAGAGAACCGCCTACGTGCTCCTTGACTCCAACAATATGGTGATGGGGTTTCGTGATGAGATCATATCCGCGGTGAAGGGGCTTGGAGTCAGTGATGTGGAGGTTATGACAACTGACACCCACTTTGTGAACACGCTGGCAGGTGGCCACAACCCTGTTGGTAGGAGAAAAAGGGAGGAGATTATAGGGGAGATATCCCTTGCTGTTGAGGAGGCCCTGGATGACCTTGAGGATGCCATGGCAGGTTGCAGGGTTGTCAGGATAAACGGCCTGAACACTCTTGGCCCTACAAATTCAACAGAGCTTGTCTCGACCATAAGCTCAATAGTCGCGGTGAGCCGGGTGATAGCTCCACTGATATTCGTACTTGCCATCATATTTGTCCTCGTATGGATCTTCTACTGGGCATGAATCTGATCAGCAGCAAGCCTTCTGAAAACCTGAAAAAAGATTTTTTCCTGTCCTGAAATAAGCATACAGGATTGGGTGGAATAAAAAACTAAGTTATGGTCACCGAGGTTATCAGCACAGACTTACTGCAGGAAAAAAATAAAAAAGACTAAGTTATGGTCACCGAGGTTATCAGCATGGCCCATACGACAAACCATATAAAGAGAAATGGGACTATGCCACTCCAGAGCCACCCCTTGAATCCTCCGGCTTCCTCCTTTCCAATTATTCTCTCAGCAATGTTTCCTGTGATCAGAAGGATCACAAGACCTAAAAATGTTCCCATCGCCTGATTTTCGCCTAAGGTAGGTATTGAACCGTTTGAAACATAAAATGAAGCCACAGCCGCGATTATACCTGCAGGAACGTGAATTGCAGTCATCTTAGCATCAGCATCCATATTGAAACCTCCATGGTTTAATCTGCCCCGATAATTCATCATAAACTGAGGACAGCACAAGATATTAATTAGCCATTTGTACCATATTATATTTAAGCTTATAAATTGCTGATTCTAGGAGAGGTGTTGGAAATGAAGACAATGTCAAACGTTGATGTATTCGCGGTCACCAATGAACTCAATGAGCTCCTCACCGGCGCCAGGGTCGATAAGGCCTACCAGCCCCTTAAGGATACGGTGATAGTCAGGTTCCATGTACCAGGGGAGGGAAGGGTTGATATTGTTATGCAGGCAGGTGTAAGGATTCACAGGACGCGCTACCCCCCGGAGAACCCCCGGACCCCGCCATCATTTCCAATGCTCCTCCGGAAATACCTCAAGGGAGGTATAGTAAGGTCCGTCAGGCAGCATGGATTTGACAGGATAGTTGAGATAAAGGTTGAAAGGGACCAGGAGTACACCCTGGTTGTTGAACTATTCTCAAAGGGAAACATCATACTCCTCAACCAAGAGGGTGAAATAATCCTCCCCCTTAAAAGGAAAACCTGGAGTGACAGGAGGATAGCCTCCCATGAAAAATACGCCTACCCCCCATCAAGGGGCTTGAACCCCCTGAAATATGAACTCCATGAGCTCACAGAGATCCTGAAAAATTCAGATACTGACCTTATAAGAACCCTTGCAAGGAGCGGCTTCGGGGGTCTCTATGCCGAGGAGATAGTGCTGAGAACAGGCCTCGATAAGGAGACTCCAGCCAGTGACCTGTCCTCCGAGGATATTCAAAGGATCCATGAAGCAATAAGGGAAACATTCAGTCCACTTGAAAGCCTGGACCTCAAACCCCACATCATCAAAGACGGGGAAGAAGACGTGCTCCCCATTGAACTCAGAATATACAAAAAAAGGCCAAGGGAATACTTTGAAAGTTTTAATGATGCTGCAGATGAATTCTTCAGCTCAGTATTCAGGGAGGAGATAAAAAGGATCCATGAAGAGCGGTGGGCAAAGGAGGTTGGCAGATTTGAAAAGAGGCTCAGAATACAGAAAGAAACCCTTGAAAAGTTCAGGAAAACAATTGAAACATCAACAAGGAAGGGGGAACTCATCTACGCCAATTATCAGAGGATCCAGGAGATACTGGACAGCATAAGGGATGCCCGTGAAAGGTACTCATGGAAGGAAATAAGGAAGATAATAGCCGACGCCCGGAAAAGGGGGCTCCCTGAGGCCCAAGATATAATTGAAATTGACCCCATGGGGAGGATAACCCTTGAGATTGAGGGTGAAAGGATACAGATTGACTCAAAACTTAGCATCCCCGAAAATGCAGAGGTCTACTATGAAAAGGCAAAGAAGGCCCGGAAAAAGATAGAAGGGGTCCTGATGGCCATAGAAAGGACAGAAAAGGAAATAGAGAAGATCACCAGACGGAAGGACGAGGCGCTGAGGAACATTACGGTCCCAAGGAAGAGGGTTAAAAGGGAAATGAAGTGGTTTGAAAAGTTCAGATGGTTCCTCTCCTCAGACGGTTTCCTTGTCCTAGGAGGCCGGGACGCCGGGACCAACGAGATTGTTGTTAAGAGACACATGGAACCCAGGGACATATACCTCCACTCTGACATACATGGAGCGCCATCTGTCATCATCAAGAGCCAGGGAAAGGAGATCCCCGAGACAACCATACAGGAGGCTGCGGTATTCGCTGCATCATTCTCAAGTGCATGGACCCGCGGATTCAGTTCCCTTGACGTCTACTGGGTCCATCCTGAGCAGGTGTCAAAGACACCAAAATCCGGGGAATTCGTTGCCAGGGGAGCCTTCATAATACGCGGTTCAAGGAATTATATAAGGGGCGTCCCCCTCAAGATAGCCGTCGGCATCGTGGACTATGATGGAGAAAGACTCATGAGCGGTCCCCAGTCAGCGGTTGAGAAGAGAACAGATAACTACGTGGTTATAAAGCCAGGTTATACAAAGAAAGAAGCCCTTGCAAGGGAGATAAAGTCAAGAATTGATAAAGAAAACATTTTAACCCTAGAGGACTTTATAAGGGTCCTTCCGCCGGGTAAAGGGGATATAGTTCAGTGATGTCCCTCAGGATTACTGAAGTCCCTTAAACTCTCCCCCTGGTTAGGGTATCAGTTAACCTCCTTAAGGTTGAAAATCTCCAAGGTTTAATCCAGGCATTCGAGGATAAGGTATCACTTAACCTTCCTTTTAAGGTTTTTTTTTAAGTAAAAAGTTGAGGTCTATGAAGTACTTGCCCTCCTCATCTGAGACTATGATGGAGTCATCCTCAAGGAGGGATGTGAGGTTAACCTCATAGATACCGTTCTTTTTAACCATTATGGTTTCAATAGCCTCACCGGAAGTTCGGACCTCATCCTTCTTCTCTGCAATGTACCTGAAGTATCTGCTCCCACAGTTAGGGCAGCCATCTGCCAGTTCATCTGAAGACCTGAACGTTGCACCGCAGTTAATGCACTGATGCACCGGAATCACCAATCTCTGCAATCATTGAAAGGAAGTTTGACTTCTTCTTAACAGTCCTCATAACGTTTGCAGGTCCGATTATGGTGAGGCCAACAGTCCTCCTTTTTGAGAGGCCGAGGAAGGCCTTTTCATCCTTCTCAAGGGTGTATATGTCTATACCTACAAAGTTATCGACATCAATTTCCCTCATTGTTGTCTCTATCAGCTCCGCCTCCTCCGATGGTGAAAGGCTGCCCTCGAGTACAAGTATGTCCCCGTCCTTCACACGATCTATGATGAGTGAAATCTTTTCCATGCTGCTTTTATCTTCAAGAGCCTTTGATGAAAGGAAATCCATTTTTAAGCCATCCATTTTAACCCCCTACCTGAATTTTTTAACCATTTCCCTGTAAAGCTCGTCTGTTTTTTCCCCATGAAGGGCTGAGATAGGGACAACCGTGTGCTGCGGGAACACCGATATTATCCGTTCAGCCGATGAATCTGGAAGGTCTATCTTGTTGGCGACTATGATGAATGGTATCTTCCTTGCCTCAAGGTTACCTATTATGGTTATGTTTGCCTGGGTAAGGGGGTCCTCTGTTGAGTCCATGACAAGGAGAACACCGGTGACATCGTCAAGCCATTTTATTGCCTCTATTATACCCTTTGTAGCCTCCTTAGCCCTTTCCTTGGCCTCCTGCTCGGATAATCCAAATTCCAGGAAGTTCTTGTAGTCCACCTTGGTCGCTATACCTGGTGTGTCGATGATGTCAAAGTCCAGCTCCGCCCCATCCTTCTTTATGGTGACCTTCTCCTTCCTGTAGACTGTTCTTGTCTCATGGGGTATCTCTGATGTAAGGCCAAGGGGCTTTCCAAGCCAGTCCTCGCACATCCTGTTTGCAAGGGTTGTTTTACCTGAGTTTGGGTGTCCATAGAGCCCTATCTTAACCTTTCTGTTCCTTCCAAGGAGTTTGTCCAGAAAATTTGTGAAAAAGTTCGCCATCCTACCACTTCTTACCTGCTTTCAATGTTATTCCTCATAGATGCCTCCGACCTCAAGCATAACAACCTCCGTGCCCGGGGAGGACCTCTTCACCAGTTCAGCGAATATCTGCGGGTCCTGTTCAATAACAGGGAATGTGTTGTAGTGCATGGGGAGCACCTTCTCGGGCCTTAACCAGGAAGCTGCAATGGCCGCATCCTCCGGCCCCATGGTGTACCTGTCACCGATGGGGAGAAGTGCAATGTCAGGCCGGTATATCTCACCGATAACATCCCTCATATCAATGAAGAGCCCTGTGTCTCCTGCATGGTATATGCTTCTCCCCTTTCCTGTCTCAATGATGAATCCACAGGCACTACCCCCTGAGGTCACCTCCTCTGTAAAATCTATATCCGAGGAGTGCTTAGCATCAACCATCCTTATCCTGATGTCGTCAAGGTTTACTGTGCCGCCGATGTTCATTCCGTTGCTTTCAAGGCCCTGCCTTGAGAAGAATACTGAGAGTTCATGGTTTGCTATTAAAAGTGCGCCGCTCCTATCAGCGATCTCCATTGCATCTCCAAGGTGATCTGCATGTCCGTGGGTTACACAGATCACGTCAGGTTCAAACTCCTCAACTGCCGTGCTACAGACAGGGTTGTTGCTTATGAACGGGTCTATAAGTATCCTCGTGTCACCGGATTCTATCTCAAAGGCTGAGTGTCCAAACCATTTTATCCTCATTAAGTCCCCTCCAGGTTGATTTCATCTGAAAGGTTCCATGCCTCTTCAAAGAGTTTCTTTATCTCTGAAATTGATTTCTTGTCCTTGTAGATAACTCCCACTTCAAAGCTCTCATATATTGGGTCCGTGGAGATTATGAGGCCGTTCTTATCATCTGAAACAGCTGCAACGGTGTGTATATGAGGCATTGTCCTTATCCTGACATTGTTGTCAAGGAGAACCTTTATAAGTTCAACCGATGCCTCATCATCAAGGCTGGCCTCCTGGATTATGAGGCGACTGTCTGTATCCATGAATTTTTTTAGAACAGAAACATCTATATTCTTTATCCATGGATACATGAGCATTACCTTCTCCTCTGCACTGTTTATTGTCTCCTTCATTGCATCCTGAACATCCGATGCATCAAATGACCATATTATGCTGGGTTCACTTGTCTCAGCCCTTATCCTGTTTATTGCGCCCTTGAATGAATCAAGGCGGTCCTCGAGGAGGTCCTCAACATCATCCACGTTCTCAATGTATTCCTGTTTAAGTTTCTTCAATCTTTCAGTGACATAGCTGTTATCTGCGGGTGGAGTTTTAAGGGTCTTTGCAGTTCTCTGAGGAGCAACCTTACTCTTAGCGGGTTTGGGTTTTTCCTTTGACTCAGGAGTCTTCTTTCTTCCCAGTTTTGGTAGTTTGAAGAGTTTTTTCCTGGTTTGAGATGGTCTTCTGGGTGCAGTTTCTTTCACTGCTTCTTTTAGTGGGACTTCAGGTTCCTTCTTCCGGGGTGATACCCGGGAAGGTGTTATTTCCATTTTTCTGGATGAAGGTTCTGGAGTTGCAGGTTCAGGCACCTTAACCCTTGAGGTAACCCCTCTTCCAGGTTCCTTCTCAGCCGATGCATCTGCAGACTCTCCTTCAACCCCGGAAACAGACCTAACCCCACCAGAAGAAACACCAGCAGATTCATCCTTTGTCTCAGGAAGAGGTTTTTTTATCTGCCTGAAGCTTTTCTCTGTTTTGAAAGTCTGTTTAGGTTTAACTTCTTCTGGAAGCCTTTTCATCCTTCTTGCTGGTCTTACAGTAGCCTTTGATTTTTTATCCCTGGAAGTCCTGGCTTTTGATGCCTTAGTTATGGATTCAAGATCGATTTTTCCTGCGAAGAGGAGTGTTATTATAAGTCCCGGGACAAAGAGAAGGAGACCAAGCATGAACATGAAGATATCAGGTGGTGTGGCAAAACCAAGGGACATGAAGTAAAGACCTGCAAATATCATAACAATTCCTGCGAATGTGATTAACAAGTATATCATTGAATGCCTCCCGCTCCCAGGGTACTACTAACTGGTTTTAATTATTTATTTCTGCTTCCCTTTATAAAATGTTTTGATTTATTGCGGAGGAGTTACTCACAGCTGCAGAAGAAGAGTCCCCTTCCATGAAACCAGAAAATATATAATCTTTGAATTTATCATAATTAATGATCATAATTTTGTGGAGCGATTTCAATGATAATATCTGATGAAAGAGGCCAGGGAGCCGCGGAGTATATACTTCTATTTGGTGGTGTAATTGTAATAGCGATAGCAACCCTCATGATCTATACGAATTACATAAAAAGTACAAATCCCCTGAACGTGGCAGCAGACATGGAAACCGTAAGAAGTAATGTAAACTCTACGTTGTAGGTCCTAGAACAAAAGAAAAAATTTGAGTTACAGTGTCCCCGCCCTGATCTCAAAGTAGGTGATGAGGTGCTTCAGCTGTTCTGCTGCTTCTTCATCATCACTCAGGGCCACCGCAAGTTTCTGTGTGATCACTCTTCTCTGGTCAGGTTCAAGGGAGAGTATTTCATTTATTATCATCCTGAATATCCCCTCAGCATCAACACCCATCTCAGCAGTCTTTGCCATGAATATCTTTTTAAGTCTTTTAAGGGCTGATTCAGATTCATGGAGATTTTCAGACTCAAGTTTCCTTATTAGGATGTTCATCTCAATTGGGTCCCTCTGCACGATACCGAAAACTATGCCGTCAGGTTTAAGTGACTGGACCCTTTCAACACCATCATATATGCTGAGGTCATACCCGGTAACGGTTATTCTGTTGTTCTTAAGGAGCTTGAATATCGCCTCATTCACTGTTTTATCGGTTACATTAAACCCGTGCTCTGACCTTATTTTATTCCCTATTTCAGATCTGCTGAGATCCCCATCCTGAAGGATCTCAAGTATCACCCTATCAATGTTGTACTTCCGCGGCATACTCATCCCTTTGTGACATTATGAACAACAGTACTTAAATATGTTCATATGGTTGTGAAGAGGATATCATGTCCAGGGAAGGTGTCCATTAACTTTATATGTGGGTGCCCTCATAAAGAATAAACACAGCATGTTATAATGGGAGGTGTAAATGTATGAAGTTCTTAAAAGATGAAGCTGGACAGGGAGCAGCTGAATACATACTGCTTTTCGGTGGTGTGATCGTAATAGCCATAGTAGCACTACTGATCTACAGAGCATACTTCAGCAGATCAAACCTGGACGCAGCAAAGGACATAGACGAAGTAAGAACCAACGTCAACACAGGCGTCCAGGAAATCTGACTGAACTTAAGAGTAGGTTGAATTGTTAATCGAGGAAGAGGCACAGATAAGCGCTGAAATGATACTCATAGTAGGAGCCATCCTAGTAATAGTCATAGCCGTGGGCTCCTACATTTTCAGCATTTCCGGATCAATAGCAGGAAACATCAGCGAAGTAATCAACACCGCCCGTGACTCCACGATTAACAAACTCTAAACTCTATAAACATAAAATGTTCCAGTAATACAAAAACCTTCTTTTTTTATGAAACTGTTCTTCTCTGGTGTGATCGTAACAGCCATATTATATAAAATATTCTCTCATTTTCACCCCATCAAAGTTCATGATGGCCATATAATTAGATGGCCCTATTAGGTTATTATTTAATTAACCTCTTATCATGGCTTATGGCAAATAATTTCACCTATCACTCCTATAATCCTTCAGAAGAAGACATACCGCATCCATAATAGCAGGAAACATCAGCGAAGTAATCAACACCGCCCGTGACTCCACGACTAACAAACTTTAAACCCTATAAACATTTATAAATCTGTTTCTATAACACGGGATGAAGCCATCCTCTTTTTCACCCATCAAGAGCTTCAAGATCACTGAATCAGTATAATTCCTGTCCATAAGATATTCTCTACCGTGAATGCTCACCACTGATAGATTTCCGGATGCATTCAGTATCCGCTCAGTGACTCCGTCATCAGGATCAAACTCAATGACAGAATAAATCTCATTATTTAACGTTCCATTAAATCTGCAGAACACTGGACTGGATTCTGATGGATAATAAATTGCCTTGAACATGCCTGATGCGATTCCAATCATCTTCCAGGGCACAACCACGATTATCTCCCGTGAACTGACCGGATGGCTTTTATTGAGGATGCTGGATGCTTCAGTCTCTGAGAACCCATAATCCTTAATTAACACTCCACGAGCCTCTTCCCTGTCAAGTGCAAGGATCCTCTTCAGTATCCTGAACGAAAGATCCCTGTCCCCGGTATAGTTTTCAAGGGTGAGGTATGCGTCATCACCTGAATTTCCAAGCATCCTGAATATGTTTGTCGAGAGCTTCGGGTTGCTGGTTCCCAGGGCAAGGTTCACCCAGTAGTCCCTGGCTGTTGACGGAATCTCCGGATTTAGGGAGTCATCATACCATAATTCCCTTGCAGGCAGGGTTTCAATGTAGGCCAGCCTCCCATCATATAGGACTGGTCTTCCGGCCTCGGATGCATAGAAATGACCGTAACTCCAGTCTGTTATTATGACAGCATCAGGGGATGTGTTCTCAGCGATCCAGCGGGCTGAATCCTCAAAGCAATCATCATATCCCGGTTTCAGATTATCAATGATCATGTATGATGCTGCTACTTGAGTGAATACTGTTAAAATGAGTATGATTGAGAATAACGGTCTGATCCAACCCCTACTGTAACTCCCAGTATAATCCAGGAATATGCCCATGAATAAACCAGCAAGGACAGACATTGGAGGCACCGAAAACATCAGGAACCTTCCACCCGTAAGTGAAAGTAAAATAAATGAAACTGTCCATACCGAGATGAATATCTGCATAAGACGTGACCACCCTGCAGAACGTGACCTTAAATTCATTAAAATGAACCCTGAAAACCCCATCAAGATCAAAACAGGGGATAAGATTATTAGCGTGTCCTCAGGGGATGTCCTCTGAAGTTCAGCCACATTCAGGTATGAATCAGGGAAAGGATACCAGACATCGGTGTTTCCTGCAAGATCAGAGAGATGAAAGGGTGCTGTGATGAACTTGAGGAATTCCAGACGATTGAATATTATGAGAAACATGAATAGAACCGCGAATGCTGGTAGAAAGGTTCGAAGGACTTTTCCCATGTCAGTAGATTTCATGTGTATTAACATGATAAAGAAGGTTATGAATGTCATGTAAAATATTATCTGCCATCCGCTCCATGAAATGGAGTAGGTGAACATTATAAAACCTGCGATTGATGAAAGGATAATCCTGTGTCTTTCCACCTTCACAGAGTCAGCTTCAGCAAGTACAAGCAGAAATGCGAGTGGAAAGATGAGATTGAACATGTCAGTATCATAGAAACCATAATTGGTTCTTAAAAGGTACAGGGGTGCTGATACCATCAGTATCCCTGCAAGAAATGCTGGTAGCCAGTCCTGAGACCTTCTGACGAGCAGAAAGACAAGGATCCCTGCAGCTGGAGCTATCAGTGCGGGGAGAACCATGCAGATACTCCTCAGACTAATTGATGCGAATAGGTCAACCATGTGATAAATGAAGACCGTTACGAAGGGTAGTGCCGGGGGGTAATCAAGGGGGACACCTGGAGGGTAATATGAATGGAGATCCCATTCAAGTCCATTGATGATGGCATCACCCGGATGACCCCTCATGAGCACATTACATGTCAGGCGATAGTTGTAGTAGGAGTCACTCTCCTGGAAGTACTGGAGGCCCTCACTATCCAAGTATGCAGGGTCTGTAAGATCAGCGTTGGCCATCCTTAGGAAAACTCCAGTGAAGAATATGATCATGATGAGGATGAAGGTCCCCCTGGATCCCCTCAACATCACCTGACACCCCACACGGTTACATCACCCTTCTGGTAGATCTTCCTGAAGTGTTCTGTCTCCTCTCCAAGTAAAACAAGTTTTACAAACAGGGAATCATTGAATGAGCTGTCAATGATGAACGCTTTCCCTTCAGCAGGAAGAAATATTACGGAGAACTTGCTACTGTTATCCACGCTGATGGTCTCAATCCCCCTATCATCGCTTATAATAAAACTGTGGGGCCTCTTACCATCCCATAATCCCCTTTTCAGTGAACGATCGATCTGTGACACGTCAACGGTTTCCACATGATAAACGGGTATGGTGTTCTTTGAGGTGAAGTTCCAGTCCCCAAAATAGAAGTACCAGTAACCTGCATACTTCATACCTTCAGTTGTGAGGATTATGAAGGGTCTTCTCTCAGCGTAGGTGGCTGAGAGCAGCTCATCCGTGAATTCATGGCCCATACCATATTCATCAGTGAGTAACCCTGCTGCAGTCTCCCGGTCCACACAGAGTATACCGTTAAGTATCTCTGCCGTATCTGCAGTGTTTCCAGTGTAATTTTCAAGGAGATCGATGGCCCTGTCCCCTGATGCCGTCAGCATTGTAAGTATGCCCAGGGACAGTGTTTCATTATCGGTGGCGAATGCCTTGAAGATCCAGTAGGCCCTTTTAGTGTTCTGAGAGCCCCCGTCAAATAATACAGGCCTCCCTGAGGCTGCAGTAAAATAGTGTCCATAACTCCAGTCAGTCACAATTACGGTTTCAGGGGGTGTTTCATCATGTATCCATGCTGCAGCAGATTCATAGTCATCATTTATGAAGGGTTTCATCGTGATCTCAGATGCCTGCACCACGGAGACTGAAAGAACAAGTAATGATATGATGGCCACCATAATGGTTCCTGCCCCATGTCCCATGAGAGACATCCAGGACTCAACCTCACCCATATAGGAGAAGACCAGTCCAAGGAATACTCTTGAAATAAATGTTAAGGGAGGGATTGCAAGAATGCTGAATCTGACGCTTGAATAATAAGCCAGTAAACTCACGGCCATCCACAAAATTGAAAAGATAAAAATGAAGACATTAAACCCTCCAAGGTGTTTATCCCTCATTGGGGGTCTGAGCATAACCGATGTTATCATTATCAACCCCAGAACCCCGAATCCGAGATTAAGGGGTCCTGCAGCGGATACAAATATCTCAAAGGATGGTCTGCTAAGTTCAGAGACAGATAGGTATACATCAGGCCATCCTCCAGTGGCTGAAGTTGAATTCATTATGTTCAGGGGGTTAATGATGTGAATGACATCACTCCACGCGTTCAGAAGCCCGCAAAATGTTATGGATAGCAGGAAAAGCACTGAAAACATAATAGCAGGAAATGACCAGTCTTTACCTCCAATGGCCCTCCATGAAAGATAAAGTATGCAAGAAACTGCAATGATGTAGAGGATGTATGGCCAGCCCCTCCATGACAGTGAGAACAAAAGAATTAAAAGGGAACTCAGAACAATGCAGAACAAACTCCTCTTCCTATCCTCGGCCTCAACGGCCTCTGTAAGGAAAAATACAATCATTACAGGTATCAGGATGTTAAACATATCCGTGTCAAAGAACCCGGGGAGGGTCCTTGAAAAGTAAAGCGGAGCTGTTACTGTCATAACACCTCCGATGAATCCTGCAAGATCCCCTGAATACTTCCTGAGTAAAAAGAACATTGCTATTCCTGCAAAGGGTGCGATGACGGCCGGTAACCAGAAACAGGTCTCATAGAAACTTATATCCATGAATATGCTGAGCACCCGGTAAACCCTTGTGGAAACCCACGCAATGACTGGAGGATAACTGGCGGGTCTTCCCGGGGGGTAGTATGAGTAGGAGTCCCATGGGACACCATCCCTCAATGAATCCCCAAGGTGACCGTTCATCAAATAGTTCCTGCTTACACGGTAATTGTAGTAGGAGTCAAGTTCATACATGTAGGGGAGTCCATGCTCATCTGTAAGATAGGCCTTCTCATCGACACTGAGGTCGTGGAGCTTTGATGTCTCGACCCTGAAAAGGAAACCCGTTAAAAATATGATAAGAACGATGCTAAAAATCCTAAGACGCTCATCCAAACTACCGTCTCCTGATTCAGTCAATACCGTAAAGTGATGGGTTCATCCTAGGTATCATAGCCATCAGGACGCACTGCTCCGTATTACCAGTCCTGTCCAAGAGCCCATGTGACAGAAAACTGACAGCACCCCTCTTTTTACCCAACTCATCAACACCCGTGAGTTCATCCATGACCTCACCAACCTCCCTGCCAGCCAGCACATCCCTTATAACGGAGGGGGTACTCAAAGCCCGCACTGACACCAATGGTTATCCTGGATCCGTCATAGATGGCACACCACTGGAGGTCAATGAATCCTGTTATTGTTTCAGGGGCCCTGTGAAGTCCTGATTCAATCCCTACACTGAGGTCACAGTCCATGAATGCATTCTTTGCCCTGTTGACGGCTCCCCTGATTGTGAGCTCCATCCCCACGGGCTGGTCAGGGACCCCTGAGTCAACCTCAACACCCCTTACATGGACACTCCCGAGTATTCTTCCAAGGACATTCTCTGTGGCTCTGATCTTCACAGGATTTTTTGATCCGACATTAACCCTCGTGGACATCTTCAAATCACCTTTTTCTTTTAAGTGCACCCCTTATCCTCCTGATGAGATGGCCCATCCTGTCTATCTCACCCCTACGTATCCTTGTGGATGATATGGGGATCCCATCATCTGCAGGGACCATGTCAATGACTACGACATCCATCTCCCTGAAGCCCCTCTCCCTCCTTATCCTGTTTATCTCATGGGCCACCGGCTCTGTTTCCCTGCTGACAACTATGGCATCGAACCTTTCATCGGTTACCGTTGTCCCGTAGGGGTCGTCCAGTCTCATTATCCTGTAATGAGAATCCTTCTTTGAGAGGTACTCCTCAAGGTTCTTCATCCGGCTCCTGCATGGCTCAATATCCTCACCCTTACGTGAAGCGAACTCATCAGAGGTCACCCCAATCATAACGGTTTCTCCCACCCGGAATGCCTCATCAAGGAGTCTCCTGTGGCCCCTGTGAAACCTGTCGAATGTGCCGCCAACAGCTACCAGCGAGTATCTTTTCCTCTTCATCCTATCATCTTCAGGTCGATACTTTAAATTATGCGCGATTAATTATATAGATTGCGCACTACCCCCCCCCCTGAGTACCTCCATGAGATTAAAAACCTCCCATCATATAGAATTTGCAACCAGCATGAAGAGAGGCCTGCTTAAACCCCTCAACCCTTACCGTAGGGATATAGATAAAGAGCAGGAGCTACAATATATTAGTTATGCAGCTTAGGGAGTACAACACAGTCATAAAAAACCCGCGGAACATTGACCTGAGGGTTGCATCATGTTACCCTGGGCCCTACAGGACTGCCATGTCCTCGCTGGGTTACCATATAATCTACCACCTTCTCAACTCAAGGGAGGACGTGTGGTGTGAGAGGGTCATACACCCCTACCCGAGGAGTTTTGAATCCGGCAGTCCTCTCAGGGACTTTGACCTGCTGAGCTTCACCATACACTATGAGGAGGACTACCTGCGGGTCCTCCAGATGCTGAAGGATGGGGGTCTCGGCGTGCGGAAGGATGAACGTTCAGGGCCCCTGGTGATTGCAGGCGGTCCCTGCATAACATCCAATCCCCTGCCGGTATCGGATTTCATAGACCTCTTCATAATAGGCGAGGCTGAACCTGTCCTTGACCAGGTTGCTGACCTCTGCATTGAGCTGGATGACCCCCGAAGTGATATAGAGGAATTCATGGATATAAGGGGGGTTTATGTGCCTGATAACCCTGCAGAGAGGGTTATCGTTGAGGACATGGACAGGGCCTGTCACCCTGTAAGGCAGATTGTCCCTGAAACAACCGAAAAATCCCTTACACCCTCCCTTGGAAGATCATTCCTTCTTGGAGTGTCAAGGGGATGCTCAAGGGGGTGCAGGTTCTGCATGTCAGGTTACCTTTACAGGCCAAAACGTGAAACATCCCTTGAAAGGCTCCTTGAAATCGCTGCAGAAGGCAGGAGGGCCACAGGATATGATAGAATATCCCTTATAGGTGCGGCTGCATCCGACTACTCCCGCATAGAGGAACTCTGCAGTGAACTCACAGATATGGGGTTCATGGTCTCGATGCCATCCCTGAGGATAGAATCCCTTACAGAAACCCTCCTGGATACACTTGCAGGTGGTGGTCTGAGGACGGTGACTGTGGCCCCCGAGTCCACCATGAAGATAAGAAGAAGTCTCAACAAGCCCATTGAGGATTCAATGGTCCTTGAAAAAACAGGCATGGCCCTTGAGATGGGCTTGAGGGTTAAAATGTACTTCCTGATAGGGGTCCCGGGTGAAACATCAGAGGACCTCAGGGAACTGGCATCCTTCATGAAGAAGCTCTCAGACATGAGAAGGGGTGCTGTGAGCTTCAGCGTGAATCCACTCATACCAAAGCCACACACACCCATGCAGTGGGAAGGCTATGATTCGAAGACCCTGAAAAAGAAGATAAGATTCATGAGAAATCTACTTAAGGGGCTTCCGGTTAAATTCGCAGGCCCCAGGAATGGCCTCATACAGTACGTGCTCTCCTGTGGTGGCCCTGATGTGGGGAAGCTGCTGGAGATGGCTGCCTCCTCACGGGTGCCATTCAGGGAATGGGAGCGTCACACACCCGGATGGCGGCCCGGGGACAGGCTACCCTGGAATAATATAGACCTTGGTTTCAGGGAAGATTTCCTTATGGAGGAATACATAAAAATGAAAAGGGGCATACTAACAGATTGGTGTGATGAATCAGGATGCCATGGATGCATGAGGAAAGGGTGCCGGGGGTAGTATAAATTCCCAGTTCTGTTCTGATTTAAAGGAAGCATTATAATCATAATTCAGGGGATCCTGCGAGATTTAAGAGCAGTTAAGGGTTGAGATCATGGAGTTTGCATCAAGAGTAAGGGATATAAGACTTTCAGAGATCAGGAAGATGTTTAAAGTTGCAGGCGAGGACACCATCAACCTTGGTATAGGTGAGCCTGACTTCAGTGTGCCTGAACACGTCAGCAGGGCTGTGAAGGACGCCCTTGACGAGGGATTCACCCATTACACCTCCAACATGGGGCTGGAGGAGCTGAGGGAGGCCATAGCAGAGAAACTTAAAGCTGAAAACAGGATTAAAGCCGACCCTGATTCAATAATAGTGACCGTGGGTGCCAGTGAAGCAATATTCATGTGCACGCAGGCACTTGTTGAGACGGGTGGCAGTGTCCTCATACCCGACCCCGGATTTCTTTCCTATGAAGCCTGTGTGAGGCTTGCAGGGGGACGCGGGATACCGGTACCCCTCAGCATGGAGGACGGCTTTGCCATGAAGCCCGAAACCGTTGAGGCACTTATAACCGAGGATACAGCTGCAATAATCATGAATTCCCCCTCAAATCCCACCGGAAGCGTCATGGAGAAGGATGATGTCAGGGGTATTGCTGAGATAGCAGAGGACCGTGACCTCATAATAATATCCGATGAGATATATGAGAAGATAATATATGATGGGAAACATTACAGTCCTGCCAGATTCACGGATAACGCCCTTGTAATAAATGGTTTTTCCAAGACATACGCCATGACAGGCCTCAGGGTGGGTTAT